>JAGWZE010000035.1 GCA_018969015.1 Alphaproteobacteria bacterium | reverse complement strand
GGGGCGACCCTGCTCTCGAGGCAGGTTTTCCCGGGTCCTGACCGCAACTCTTTCGGGCGTCACCCCGTCCAAGTCCGTTCACCGATCCGCTGCGCGTTCGTGACGTTCGCGACCGCCCTTTCGCAGCGACGGGAGGAGTATGCGGCGGGATCGTCCGGGGGCGGATTAGTTTTTGTCTATCCCACATCCGCGCGGCGTCATCCTCGACGCGCCGCAGGCGCGGCGGGGATCCAGACGGCGGGGCTGTGGTCTCTGGTCCCGGCCCGCTCGCGGGCCAGGATGACGTTATCCCCGCCTCGCACGGGGTGCGAGGTGAGGATGACGGAGAGGTGGGAAGCGCACATCTCCCCCTCCCAACCCTCCCCCGCTGGGGGAGGGCTTTGTGGCGGGCGGCGCGCGTGCCCGCGCTTCAGCTGTGGATGTCGCGGGTGCGGGTTTCGGGGAGGAGGATGAGGGTGCAGAGTACGGCGACGCCGGTGATGATCGCGGGGAACCACAGGCCGGCATAGATGTCGCCGGTGGCGGTGACGATCGCGAAGGAGATCGCCGGCTGCAGGCCGCCGAACCATCCCGTGCCGACGTGGTAGGGCACGCTCATCGCGGTGTAGCGGATCCGCGTCGGGAAGAGCTCGACCATCGCCGCGGCGAGCGGCCCATAGAGCGCCGTGCAGGCGACGATGAACACGAGCATCACGCCCACCAGAAGCGGCCAGTTCACGCCGTCCTCCGCGGCGGCGGTGGGATAGGACTTCGCGGCGAGGACGGCTTTCAGCTCCTTCTCGAAGGCGGTGCGCTTGGCCTTCACCTCGCTCGGCGGAAGGCCGCCGGCTTCGGGCGGCGTCACGACCACATCGCCCACGCGGACGGTGACGGGCGCGCCGACGGGCGCGACCTCGTTGGCGTAGTTGACGCCGTTGTTGGCGAGCACGCCCTTGGCGATGTCGCACGCGCGGCCGAACTGCTGGGCGCCGCCCGTGAGATCGAGCTGGAACGTGCAAGCGCCGAGCGGAGCGGACACGGTGACGGGCGCTGCGACCTGCGCCTGCGCCAGCTGCGGGTTGGCCGCCTGCGTGAGCAGCTTGAAGCCCGGGAAGTACATCGCGAGCATCAGGATCATGCCGAACAGCATGACGGGCTTTCGCCCGACCTTGTCCGACAGCCAGCCGAAAAAGACATAGAGGAACGCCGAGACGAACGTCACGACGAGCATGAGATAGTTCACGTCGACGGACGGCAGCTTCAGCAGACGTTCGAGGAAGAACTGCGTGTAGAAGTTGCCCGTGTACCAGACGACGCCCTGCGCCATCATGATCGTGAACAGCGAGATCAGGACGATCTTCAGATTGTCCCACTTGAAGAAGCTCTCGGAATAGATCGCGCGCGCTTCTTTGCCTTCCTCCTTCATCCGCTGGAAGGCGGGGCTCTCCTCGAGCGAGAGGCGGATCCAGAGCGACAGCACGAGCAGGCCGATCGAGACCAGGAAGGGGATGCGCCAGCCCCATTCGCGGAACGCGTCTTCGCCCATCAGCGAGCGGGTGAGGAGCACGACGCCGAGCGCGCCGAGCAGGCCGAGCGCGGCGGACGTCTGGATCCAGCCCGTGTGGTAGCCGCGCTTCTCAGGCGGGGCGTGCTCGGCGACATAGATCGCCGCGCCGCCATACTCGCCGCCGAGCGCGAAGCCCTGCAGCACACGGCACAGGATGAGCAGGCAGGGCGCGATCAGACCGGCGCCGGCGCCGATATGGCTCTCGAACCACTGGTAGTCGGGCAGGAGACCGATCGCGACGGTCGAGACGCCCATCAAGGTGATGGTGACGAGGAAGGTGCCTTTGCGGCCCTTGGTGTCGCCCATCTTGCCGAACACCAACGCGCCAAGCGGCCGCACGATGAACCCGACCGCGAACGTCAGCAGGGTGAACACGAACGCCTGGGCGTCCGGCAGGCCGGCGTAGAAGTGCTTCGAGATGATCGAGGTCAGGATGGCGAAAATGAAGAAGTCGTACCACTCGAAGACGGTGCCGGCGGCGGACGCCGCAATGACCTGACGCATCTTCTGCGGTGAAACGTCGTCCTGACGGCCCTGTGGCACGCTGGCGGCGCTCGGCTCGCTCATGTCGCTCCCCTCTGATTTTCCGGTTCTATGCACTGGTTTCCGGCCGCTGCGCTATGGTGTCCAAGGGGCGGATCGGCGCTCTCGCGGTGTTGTCAAGGCGGAACGGCGCGTGCTAGGAGGCGCGCGCATCGGAACCGGGGGCAGGGGCTGCCCTCCGGCTTTTGACGCACACGCTGTTTTTCACGCGAAGCCCATTGGCGGTCGACGCTGCGACGGGGGCCCTTTGGCCCACCCCGCCGCGGCCCGCTTTGAGGCTTCCGCAACCCGGGATCCGCGCCTCGTGGCAGACCACTCCGACGGCCAATTCTCCGAAGCGGCGAACCGGTACGCCGCCGCGGCGTTCGACCTCGCGCTTGAGAGCAACACCTTGGCCGCGCTCGAAAAAGACGTCGATCTGCTCGGCGCCGCGCTGAAGGAAAGCGCCGATCTGCGGGCGGTCGCGGCCTCGCCTCTGATCGACGCCGACGTCAAGGCGAAAGCGCTGCTCGCCGTCGCCGCCAAGCTCGGCCTGTCGCAGATGGGGCGCAATACGCTGGGCGTGATCGCCAAGAACGGCCGCGCCGTGGTGCTGCCGGCGTTCGTGAAAGCGGTGAAGGCCCGCCTCGCCGCGCACCGGGGCTCGCGCCAGGTGGAGATCACCTCCGCCGCGCCGCTTTCGGCCGACCAACTTCAAACGATCGTGACCGGCCTGTCACGCGCTCTGGGCGCCGACGTCGAGCCGGTGACGAAAGTGGATCCGAGCCTGATCGGCGGCTTCGTCGCCCGGGCCGGTTCGCGTCAGTTCGACGCTTCTGTGAAGACCAAGCTCGAGCAGCTCAAGCTCGCCCTGAAATCCGCCTAAGACCCGCACGCTCAATCGAAGGGAGCCCGTCCCATGGACGTCCGCGCCGCTGAAATTTCGGCCATCCTCAAAGAACAGATCAAAGGCTTCGGCGCCGAAGCACAGGTGTCGGACGTCGGCACGGTGCTGTCGGTCGGCGACGGCATCGCGCGCGTCTACGGCCTCGACAGCGTCCAGGCGGGCGAGATGGTCGAGTTCCCGGGCGGGGTGAAGGGCATGGCCCTCAACCTCGAAAAGGACAATGTCGGCGTCGTCATCTTCGGCGAAGACCGCGGTCTGAAGGAAGGCGACACCGTAAAGCGCCTGAATGAGATCGTGTCGGTGCCGGTCGGCAAGGGCCTGCTCGGCCGCGTCGTCAACCCGCTCGGCGAGCCGATCGACGGCAAGGGCCCGATCGCCGCGACCGAGCGCCGCCTCGTCGACGTGAAGGCGCCGGGCATCATCCCGCGCAAATCCGTGCACGAGCCGATGCAGACGGGCATCAAGGCGATCGACGCGCTGATCCCGATCGGCCGCGGCCAGCGCGAGCTGATCATCGGCGACCGCCAGACCGGCAAGACCGCCGTCGCCGTCGACGCGATCCTCTATCAGCGCGAAGCGCACGAGAAGAACGCGCCGGAAAAGGAAAAGCTTTACTGCATCTACGTCGTCGTCGGCCAAAAGCGCTCGACGGTCGCGCAGCTCGCCAAGACGCTCGAAGAGCGCGGCGCGCTGGCGTACTCGATCATCGTCGCGGCCACCGCGTCGGAGCCGGCGCCGCTGCAGTTCATCGCGCCGTTCGCCGGCTGCGCCATGGGCGAGTACTTCCGCGACAACGGCATGCACGCGCTGATCATCTATGATGACCTGTCCAAGCAGGCCGTCGCGTATCGCCAGATGTCGCTGCTGCTGCGCCGCCCGCCGGGCCGCGAAGCCTATCCGGGCGACGTGTTCTACCTGCACTCCCGCCTGCTCGAGCGCGCCGCGAAGCTCAACGACGAGAACGGCGCGGGCTCGCTGACGGCGCTGCCGATCATCGAAACGCAGGCGAACGACGTTTCGGCCTACATCCCGACGAACGTGATCTCGATCACCGACGGCCAGATCTTCCTCGAAACCGACCTGTTCTTCTCGGGCATCCGTCCGGCCGTGAACGTCGGCATCTCGGTTTCGCGTGTCGGTTCGTCGGCGCAGATCAAGGCGATGAAGCAGGTCGCCGGCGCCATCAAAGGCGAGCTCGCGCAGTACCGCGAAATGGCGGCCTTCGCGAAGTTCGGCTCCGACCTCGACGCCGCGACGCAGCGCCTGCTGAACCGCGGCGCCCGCCTGACCGAACTCCTGAAGCAGGACCAGTTCTCGCCGGTGCCGGTCGAAGAGCAGGTCGTGCTGATCTATGCCGGCACGAAGGGCTACGCGGACAAGATCGCCGTGGGCGACGTGCGCAAGTACGAAGCCGATCTGGTCGCCTGGATGCGCGCCAAGAAGTCCGATCTCCTCACCTCGCTGCGCGAGAAGAAGGACATCAAGGCCGACGGCATCGAGGACAAGATCAAGGCTGCGCTGGACGAATTCGCCGGCGTGTTCGCGGCTTGAGCTGAGGATAGCGGCCCATGCCGAGCTTGAAGGAATTCCGCAATCGCATCGCCAGCGTGAAATCCACGCAGAAGATCACGAAGGCGATGCAGATGGTGGCGGCGGCGAAGCTGAAGCGCGCGCAGGGCGCGGCCGAGGCGGCGCGTCCGTATGCGGAGCGCTTGGCGGCCGTGATCGCCAACCTCACCGCCGCGGTGAAAGGCGGCGGCGCGCCGAAGCTTCTCGCCGGCACGGGCGCCGATCAGGTGCATCTCGTCGTCGTCATGACGTCCGAGCGCGGCCTGTGCGGCGGCTTCAACACGCAGATCGTGCGCGCCGCGCGCGAGCGCATCGCGCAGCTGCAGAACGAGGGCAAGACCGTCAAGATCCTGTGCGTCGGCAAGAAGGGCCGGGACCAGCTGCGCCGGCTCTATGGCGCGCTGATCGTGGACTTCATCGATCTCGCGTCCTACCGCACGATTGACGCCAGCGCCGCCGACCTGATCGGCGACAAGGTGCTCTCGATGTTCGACGCCGGCGAGTTCGACGTCGCGACGATCGTGTTCTCGAAGTTCCGCTCGGTGATCTCGCAGGTGCCAACGGTGCAGCAATTCATTCCGGCGGTTCCGCCGGAAGGCGTTGCGGCTCCCGATCTCGGCGGTGCGCTCTACACCTACGAGCCGAACGAGGCCGCGATCCTCGAGGCGCTGCTGCCGCGCTATCTGCGCGGGCAGATCCTGCGCGCGCTGCTCGAGAACCAGGCCGGGTTCTACGGCGCCCAGATGAGCGCGATGGACAACGCCACGCGCAACGCCGGCGACCTGATCAAGAAACTGACGCTGCGCTACAACCGCCAGCGCCAGGCCAACATCACCAAAGAACTCATCGAGATCATTTCGGGGGCGGAGGCTCTCTGATGATCAGGCCAAGCTGGTTTGTCGGCGTTCTCGCTTTAGTACCACTGGTCGCATGTGCACCGCCTGCTCCGCCATCGGCTCAGGACGTGACGAAGATCATAAACGATCGTTTGCGCGAGAATACAAAGACAATCGACGGACTTGTAATGGTAGCGACCGTCAATGCACTAGACTGCAAACCTGCTGGCCCGCGGTGCTTCGACTGCAGCATCGATTCATCGATGCTGGCGATGTCCGAGGGCGGGAGACCTATCCCGTTCGACAGTAGCAAAAGTTCCGAGCGCTTCTGCAAGTCTTTAGACGGGTGGGCATCAGCCAAGCCCGGAGAATAATCAGAGTTTTCTCGAAGTTCCCACGCGTAGTTTTGTCTACTCCAAAGAGTGAAACCACCATGACCGCTCCCGCCAAAGGCCGCATCGCCCAAGTCATCGGCGCCGTCGTCGACGTCGAGTTCGATGGCGCCCTGCCGGACATCTACAACGCGCTCGAAACGACGAACCGCGGCTCGCGCCTCGTGCTCGAAGTGGCGACGCACCTCGGCGAAAGCACGGTCCGCACGATCGCGATGGACTCCACGGACGGCCTCGTCCGCGGCCAGGAAGTGATCAACACGGGCGGACCGATCGCGGTGCCGGTGGGCGAAGGCACGCTCGGCCGGATCATGAACGTCGTCGGTGAGCCGGTGGACGAAGCGGGCCCGATCACGGGTGAGGCGCTCCGCGGCATCCACCAGCCCGCGCCGGCCTTCGTGGACCAGAAGCCGGTCCCGGAAATGCTGCCCACGGGCATCAAGGTCGTCGACCTGCTCTGCCCCTATGCGCGCGGCGGCAAGATCGGCCTGTTCGGCGGCGCGGGCGTCGGCAAGACCGTGCTGATCCAGGAACTGATCAACAACATCGCCAAGGCGTATGGCGGCTACTCCGTGTTCGCCGGCGTCGGTGAGCGCACGCGCGAAGGCAACGACCTCTATCACGAGATGATCGAGTCCGGCGTGAACAAGCACGGCGGCGGTCAGGGCTCGCGCTGCGCGCTGGTGTACGGCCAGATGAACGAGCCGCCGGGCGCGCGCGCGCGCGTCGCGCTCACGGGCCTCACGATCGCCGAGCACTTCCGCGACCAGGGCAAGGACATCCTGTTCTTCGTCGACAACATCTTCCGCTTCACGCAGGCGGGTTCGGAAGTGTCGGCGCTGCTCGGCCGTATTCCTTCGGCCGTGGGTTATCAGCCGACGCTCGCGACCGAGATGGGCGCCATGCAGGAGCGCATCACCTCGACGGTGAAGGGCTCGATCACCTCGGTGCAGGCCATCTACGTTCCGGCCGACGACCTGACCGACCCGGCGCCGGCGACGTCGTTCGCCCACCTCGACGCCACCACCGTTCTCAACCGCTCGATCGCGGAAAAGGGCATCTATCCGGCCGTCGATCCGCTCGACTCCACGTCGCGCATTCTCGAGCCGCGCGTTGTCGGCGAAGAGCACTACGCGGTGGCCCGGAAGGTCCAGGAGGTGCTGCAACGCTACAAGGCGCTGCAGGACATCATCGCGATTCTCGGCATGGACGAGCTCTCGGAAGAGGACAAACTCGTCGTCGCCCGCGCGCGCAAGATCGAGCGCTTCCTGTCGCAGCCGTTCCACGTCGCTGAAGTGTTCACCGGCTCGCCGGGCGTGCTCGTCGACGTGAAGGACACGGTGCGCGGCTTCAAGGGCCTCGTCGAAGGCGAGTACGACCACCTGCCCGAGCAGGCGTTCTACATGGTCGGCACGATCGAGGACGCCATCAAGAAGGCGCAGAAAATGGCGGCGGAAGCGGCCTGATCGGGCGCGTCTGAGCGAGGTCACCGTGGACGCCGCCGTCGCCGATTTTCAGACGCATTGCGTCGCGCCGCTCGCGGCCGATGCGTGCCCTGTGATGGCGGCGGAGATGGCGGGCCTGACGCGCGTGGCCCCGCCTGCGGGGTCGGGCAAGGGCGTCATGGCGTGGCGCACGCCGGGCGGCGGCACGCTGGTGATCGACGCGCTCGCCACGAATGTGTGCCGCGTGATCTTGCCGAAAGGCGTCGCGGCTGAGCAGGTCGAACCGCAGAGCCGCGTTGCGGTGCGCGCGGAAACGAAAGACGAGGCGACGGTCCTTGTGGCGCAAGCCGGGGCCAAGGCCGGGGAATGAACGATGGCTGAGAAACTGACCTTCGCGCTGGTGTCTCCCGAGCGGGAGCTGTTCCACGGGGACGTGGATCAGGTCGTCGTGCCGGGCACGGAAGGCGAGTTCGGCGTGCTGCCGCGTCATGCGCCGCTGATGGCGACGGTGAAGGCCGGCGCGCTGCGCATTCTCGATGGCGGCTCCGAGCGGCGCATCTTCGTCAATGGCGGCTTCGCGGACGTGACGCCGGCCGGCCTGACGGTGCTGGCGAGCGACGCCGTCGACCTCGCGCAGGTGACGGTCGAGCAGATCGAGGCCGATCTGAAAGCCGCGAACGAAGATCTCGCGGACGCCAAGGACGACGCGCGCAAGGCGCGCGCGCAGGCGGCGGTGACGCGTCTGACGGCGTTGCGCGCGGCGAAGGGCTGACGCCTCGAGCCTGATGCGCCGAGCGCGGCCCCTCCGGCGCGCGCTGTTCTCTGTGCGGCTCACGACCTTCTGAGTCTGCCTCGCGGGCGCGCCCGGCTATGCCGGCGGCGCTCCCGGAGGAATTGCCCATGCGTTGCGCGTTGCTCGCCGCCTTGTTTGCGTTCGTCGCCGTCGATGCGTTCGCCGATCCGCGCATTTCACGCGGACGCGTGGCGGTGGAAGAGGGCGTGAAGCTCACGCCCGTCGTGGACGGTCTCACGTATCCTTGGGGGATGGCGTGGCTGCCGGATGGCGCGATCGTCGTCACCGAGCGCGAAGGGCGCGTGCGCATCATCCGCAACGGCGCGCTGGACGGCGCGGCGATCCCGTTCCCCGCGCCCGTGACGTCCGGCGGCGACGGCGGCATCACGCGCGGCCAGGGCGGCCTGATGGACGTGGCCGCGAGCCCGAATTTCGCGCGCGATCGCACGCTGTACTTCACCTATGCCGAAGGCGACGCGGCGGCCAATCGCACGGTGGTGGCGCGCGCGAAGCTGGACGGCGGCGCCCTGAAGGGGATGACGACCGTCTATCGCAACCCGGACGCCAAAGAGCGCGGCCAGCATTTCGGATCGCGGCTTTTGTTCACGCCGGACGGCGCGCTGCTCGTCAGCATCGGCGACGGCGGCAATCCGCCGGTGCAGTTCCAGGGCGCGTTCATTCGCACGCAGGCGCAAAATCTCGGCACGTCTTTCGGCAAGGTGTTCCGCCTCACGCCTGACGGGAAGCCGCGGGCGGGCAATCCGTTCGCGTCGGACGCCGGCGCGGCGGGCGGCGCGCGCGCAAGCGTTTGGACCTATGGCCACCGCAACGTGCAGGGCCTCGCGTTCGACGCGGCGACGGGGCGGATCTGGGCGAGCGAGCATGGCGCCGCGGGCGGCGACGAGCTCAACGTGCTGGAGGCCGGCGCCAATTATGGCTGGCCCGCCGTGACCTATGCGCGAGAGTACGCGGACGGCGCGGTGATCTCGGAAAAGACGCGCACGCCGGACGTGCGCGATCCGGTCGTCGTATGGCTCGATACGCATGCGCCCTCGGGGCTTGCGGTTTATCGCGGCGATCGCTTGCCGGGCCTGCAGGGCGCCGTGCTCTCGGGCGGGCTGATCACGCAGGACATCCGCGTCGTGCGGCCCCAGGAGGGGCAGCGGGCGCGGGAGACGCGGATCCCGGTCGGCGAGCGCGTGCGCGACGTGCGCGTCGGCCCGGACGGGTTCGTCTACGTGCTGACGGACGGCGAGCGCGGGCGGCTGCTGCGTCTCGAGCCGGCGGGCTGAGCAAGGGGGCGCTGGTGGCGTTGCGCCGCGTTGTGGGGCGCGACGCCGGCGGCGTATCGTCGGGTCATGTTGACGGCCCTTGATGCTCCGGAAGAGGTTCTCGACGAGGACGAGCGCGAATTCGTCGCGCAGATCCGGACGCATGGCTGGTTCGGCACGCATATCTACGCCGAGGGCGACGCGTCGGGCTTCTCGTTCACGACAGGCTTCTGCGTCACGCTGAACCATCCCGAGGTCATCGTCTTCGGGCTGGACGGTGAAATCGCCCACGACGTGTTGTGGGACGTCTTCCGCGATGTTCGGGACGGGCGGCCGCTGCGTGCGGGTGTGCGTTTGGACGGCGTGCTCGCGGATTTGCCGATCTACGTTTTTCCGGTCGACGTGCGGCACTACGAGGACCACCTGGGATGGAGCCGGTGGTTCTATGCCGGCGACGCGTTTCCGTGCCTGCAGCTCGTGTGGCCTGACGCGGCGGGCGTGTTTCCCTGGGAGCCCGAATTCACGCCGGAGTTCGTGGGACTACAGCCGGATCTGACAACGCATGGGTGGCGCGCGGCGCTGGCGCTTTGAGCAAGCCTCACGCGCCGGGCGGCGCGGTCCACGGAAAGAGACTGGAGCGGCGGCGCTTGGGCGCGGCGGTTGCGTCAGGGCCGAGATTGCGTGCGGCGAGCCATCCGAGAGCGGCGGCGGCGACGTCGGCGTTCTCGGGCTCGCCGATGAGCCAGTGGCTCATGTCGGGGAATTCGATGAGGCTCGCCTGGCCCGTGGGGAATCGGTTGACGAGGCGGCGGAGCGTGGTGGCCGGATTGACGCGATCCTGGCCGCCGGCGAGGGCGAGCACGGGCGCAGTGATGCGATAGACCGGCGCCGCGCTCGCCATCGTGTGATCGAGCCACCAGTGCACCGTTTCGGCGACGGCGCGGCCGCTCTCGGGCACGAACTTCGCGAAGATGCGCCGCGCCTCGTCGCGCGGGAGGCGGTCGAGCGTGGTGCGGCGGGCGATGCTGTAGTCCGGCGCAATCGGGCGGCGCCAGAAATCGCCGAGCATGGCGACGCCGAAGGCGTTGGCCGCTTCGTCCAGTGTGGTGGGCGTCACGCCCCAGGGCGGCGACGAGCCGATCAGGACGAGGCCGGCGACGTCGAGGCGCGTGGCCACGACCTGCGCGACGAGACCGCCGAGCGAATGGCCGATCAGAACGGGCGGCGCGCCGAGCTGGCGGGCGTAGTGGGCGATCGCATCGGCATAGGCGCGGACGCCGGCCTGGGCGAGCCCGTCCAGATCGGCGCCGCGCTCATGATGCGGGAGGTTCGGCGCATGCGTCTCGTAGCCGGCCGCCTCGAACGGTTTGCGGAACGCGTCGAACGCCCAGCCGCCGCAGAAGGCGCCGTGGATGAAGACGATCGGCCGCGTCACGAGGCGGTGCGGGCCATCAAGGGCGCACGCCGTCGGCGTGGCGGCGGAAGCGGCGGACCACCTCTTCGTAGACCGGGCGCTTGAAGGGAATGACGAGCGCGGGCGCCTCGTCGAGCCGAGCCCAGCGCCATTGCGCGAACTCGGGCTTGTGCAGATCGAGGCGAACGTCCGAGTCCCGGCCCAGGAAGCGCAGCGCGAACCACTTCTGCTTTTGGCCGACATAGCGGCCGAGGCCGCCGCGGGCGCGGATTTCGGGGGGGAAGTCGTAGGTCAGCCAATCGACGGTTTCATCGACGATCTCGACCATCGCGGGGGCGAGGCCGACTTCCTCTTCGAGTTCACGGAGCGCGGCGTCACGCGGGGTTTCGCCGGGATCGACGCCGCCTTGCGGCATCTGCCACATGTGGGCGGAGGGCGCGCCGAGGCGGCGCCCGAGGAAGACGAGCCCGGTCTTGTGGAACAAGGCGAGGCCGACATTCGGGCGATAGCGGTCGAGGTCCACGGTCGCCGTACTCACGGCCATTGCGCCTCCTGCGCGCCCACGTGGGCGACTCACTTCGTCCTAGAGCGAAGGTCCATGACGGCCGAGGCCGGCGCAAGCTGGTACCCGCGCTCACCGAGGCCATCCGCCCAGAACTTGATCTGTTCGATCGTGACAGGGTAGGCGAAGCCCGCGCCGAGCGCACTTCCATTCTGCAGGGCCAGCGCCTCCAAATTGAGGAGCTGATCGTCGATCGCCTCCGCATCGCGGCGGATGTCCAGTACACGGTCCGCAGAGGCGAAAGGCAGGCCCTGCTTGAGCGCCTCGCCGCCCAGCGCGCTGCGCAGGCCGACGCCATTGCCGACCAGCGCGAGGCCACGGTCCTTGAGGGATTTGACGATCGGCGGCGTGGCCGTGGGCGAGGCCGCGAACTTGGCGCCCTGGTAGTTCATCACGGCGAAATAGCCGACCGATCGACCGAGCAGGTATTCGAGCCGCGCGACGTTGGACTTGGCGTCGAGGCCGGCGAGCAGCGTTTGCGGGCCGGTGTCCTCGTCCATGTCGAACGGCTCCATCGGCAGCTCGATCATGACCTCGTGGCCGGCGGCGCGCGCCTTGTCGACCCAGGACTGCAGGTTCTGGGCGTAGGGGACGAAAGAGAGCGTCACCTCGGGCGGGAGATCGGTGATGGCCTGTTCGGTGGCGGCGGCGTTGAAGCCGAGACCGCCGACGATGACGGCAATCTTCGCCTTCTTCGGATCGGCCGTGAACGGGCGGCGATAGGCCTTGAAGCTCGTCTGCCCGCCGGGGGCTATAATGGGGAGCTGGCCATTCGGGCCGGGCTGGAACAGGCCGGGATAGGGCGCAGGCGGCAGCGGCGCGACGGCGGGCGTGTCGGAGGCGGATTCCACGTGCGCGGTGGCCTCGAGCGGCGCTTCGGCCGGCGCGTCGAGGCTGGGATCGACGACCACGTCCGCGAGCGGCGCGCGCAACGGGCCCTGTGCGGCGCTGGAGATCTTCACGATGGCGCGGGGGCCGGCGGCGTTCGGGTCGCCGAAAAGCGCGACGGAGCCATAGGCGGCGCCCGCGACGAGCACGAGCGTGACCACGCTCAGGACAGGGTGCAGCAGGAGAGAGCGCACGGGGCTGCCGGGTTGCCGCCCTTTGGTGGGCATCTTGACCTCTCACCGATGGCGCGCGCGGCCCAGATCGGGCGACGCGCCGCAACGCGCCCTTGGGCTAGGACCGAATCGGTAAAGAGATTCGTAACGATTGCGCAGCGGCGCGGGCGCGGAAGCTGTGAGTCCCTTTGGGTAGGGAATGCGGGCCGGGGGATGCGCCTGCACAGGCCGTACGGACTGAAATGGCGCCGTCATTCCGGGGCGGCCGCAGGCCGAACCCGGAACCCAGGGGCGAACTCATCCCGCGAAAAGGCGGTGGGCTTTAGCGGCCGCAGTCAACCCAGGAGACTGGGTTCCGGGTTCGCGCGTTCCGCGCGCCCCGGAATGACGCCCGTTTGAGCGGTCCTGACCGAGAGCCGATCAGCCGTTCTTGGCGCGCAGACGCTCGGCGACGACGCCCTGACGGAGCAGCTCCATGGCGCGCTTCATCTGGTAGTCCTGCTTCTGGTCCCAGCCGGCGGGCGGCTGGTCTTCCGGGACGTGCGGACCACGACGCTTGGCGCCGCTCTCGTTCGAGAGCGCCTTCGGCAGATCGGCTTCGGAAATGCCGAGCTTCTTCAGCTTGTCGGCTTCGACGCGAACCTGCGCGATCTCGACGTCCGGCTCGATGCCCGAGCCCTGGATCGAGCGGCCGGCCGGCGTGTAGTAGCGCGCCGTCGTCAGGCGCAGGGCGCCGTCGCGGCCGCCCTTGAGCGGGATGACCGTCTGCACCGAGCCCTTGCCGAACGACGTGGTGCCCACGACGAGGGCCCGGCCGCGGTCCTGCAGGGCGCCGGCCACGATCTCGGAAGCCGAGGCGGAGCCGCCATTGATGAGCACGACGACCGGCACGCCGGCCATCAGTTCGCCGCGGCGGGCGTTGTAACGCTCGATGTCTTCGGGGCGGCGGCCGCGGGTCGAGACGACTTCACCGCCGTCGAGGAAGGCGTCGGACACGGCGATCGCCTGATCGAGCAGGCCGCCCGGGTTGTTCCGGAGATCGATCACCACGCCGCGGAGGCCGGCGCCGGCCTTGGCGCGGAGCTGGGCGATGGCGTCGTTCAGGGCGTCCCCGGTCTTTTCGTTGAAGGCCGAGATGCGGATCACGCCGACATCGCCGTCCATGCGGGCGCTGACGGAGCGGACCGAGATGATTTCGCGGGTGAGATTGACGTCGAACGGCTCTTTGCCTTCGCGGGCGACGGTAACCGTCAGCGCCGTGCCGACCGGGCCGCGCATCTTCGAGACGGCTTCGTTGATGTTGAGGCCGATGATGCTCTCGCCGTTAATGGCGGTCAGGTAGTCCCCGGCCTGGATGCCGGCGCGGCTCGCGGGCGTGTCGTCGATCGGCGAGACGACCTTCACGACGCTGTCGTCCATCGTCACTTCGATGCCGAGGCCGCCATACTCGCCCCGCGTCTGGACCTGCATGTCCTTGAAATCTTCGGGGGCGAGGTAGCTCGAGTGCGGGTCGAGCGAGGACAGCATCCCCTGGATGGCCGCCTGCATGACTTTCGAGTCGTCGACTTCGGTGACGTATTCGCTTTTCACGCGCACGAGCACGTCGGCGAACAGCTCGAGCTGACGGTAGGTGTCGGATCGCGGGGTGGCGCTTTCCTGGGCGGACCAAGCGAGCGCGCCAACACAGGCGGCGACACCCACGACCGGCGCAACGATCCAACCCATCCGCATCTTCGTCACTCCCGCCGCGCTCCGTGCTGGAGCGGGCCCGTCGACAGACGCTATGCCTTTCGACGTTCTGCGATAGTCACACCCCTTCGGGGCTTAATTTCGTCCTTCAACCAGCGGTCCGAGGAAAGCGGTTTCCCGTTTTTTCGAACCTCCAGGTTCAGGTCTGCCGAGTCGGCGTTCGGCGCCAAGGCGCCCAACGGATCTCCAGCTCGCACGACCTGCCCAGCCGTTGCCCGGATTCGATCGAGTCCAGAAAGAACGAAAGCGTAACCACCGGGACCGTCGAGGATCAAGACCTGGCCATAGGTTCTGAACAGTCCGGCGTAAGAGATTTTTCCATCGACCGGCGCGCGGACGATCGCGCCGGGGGCGCCAACAAAGCGAACGGCTGAAGGGTGGTCGCCGGGGGCGACGCGCGCGCCGTCGATGGGGCTCAGCCAGGGCTGGCCAGCGGGGGCGGCCGGGACGGTGGCTGAGGCGCGGGCGACGGTCGAACGGCGCGCCGCGGCGAGGCGTTCGGCCGCGCGCTTTTCCGCCGCGCGGCGTTCGGCGATGCGTCGGGCTTCGCGCTCGGCGGTCTCGGCCTGGGCAAGGAGCGTGGCGCGGGTGCGCCGGGCGGAGTCCGCGGCTTCGGCGAGCGCGGTGCGGGCGGCGTCGAGCGCCAGGCGGCTGGCTTCGAGGGCGGCGTCGCGCGCCGCGAGATCGGCGCCGGCCTGCGCGGCGCCTTGCGCGTCGGCGGCGGCGCTCGCGGCGCGGCTCGCCCAGTGGCCGGCAAGACCGGCAATGGCGGGCGCGGCGGCGGCGGCGGTCGGCGATGCGGCGTGGCGCTCGGTCAGCGCAAGACCGGCAAGGGCGCGCTCGAGCGCGGCGCGATCGGAGGACCACAAGGATGTGGCGGCGGCGGCCTGTTCGGACAGCGCGGCGCGGCGGGCGGCGAGGTCGGCGCGCTCGGCCTCGAGGGCCTGGGCTTCGGCCTCTGTCCGGGCGAGGGACTTGGCGGCCGCTGCGGCGGCGCGGGCCTGGGCTTCGGCCTCGCGGCGGAGGGCGCGGGGGGAGGATTCGCCTGCAAAGGCCGGCGCCGCGGCCAAAAGGGTCGCCAGGGCAAACGCCGCGATGCGGAGGACGAGGGGCAGGGTCACGACCGGTCGACAGTGCCATACGGCCAGTCGAAACGCCGTTAACCCGTATGGTTAAGCTTTACGCTCAAGGGGTTAAGGTTAATCGCGGGCAGGCTTCAGTCGCGGTGATAGGGCGAGCCCGTTTCGATGGTGACGGCCCGGTAGAGCTGTTCGGCGAGCATCACGCGCACGAGGCGGTGCGGCCAGGTCTGCGGGCCGAAGGCGAGCGTGGCGTCGGCCTCGGCGCGCACGCGTTCGGCCAGGCCGTTGGGCCCGCCGATGAGAAAGGCGACGGCGGGGACGCCCTGATCGCGCCAGCGGGCGAGTCGTTCGGCGAAGGCGCGGGACGTCCAGGGGGCGCCGCGCTCGTCGAGCACGACGCGAACCGCGCCTTTCGGCACGGCCTTGAGGAGGAGGTCGGCCTCGCGGGCGGCGTCGCCTGACGTGCCGGCTTCGACCTCGGCGAGTTCGAAGGGCCCGAGCGCGGCCGGTTTGCCGGCCGAGGTGGCGCGCTGCAGGTAGTCGGCGGTGAGTTCGGCCTCGGGGCCGCCGCGCAGCCGCCCAACGGCGGCGATGAGAACGCGCATCGCTCAGGCGTTCGCGGCTGCGGCCTTCGTGGGCGACCAGATCTTCTCGATGGCGTAGAAGCTGCGCACTTCCGGGCGGAAGAGATGGACGACGAGATCGCCCGCATCGACCAGCACCCAGTCGCAGTGCGGCAGGCCTTCGACGCGGACGTTCGACGCGCCGGCCTCTTTCAGCTTGCGCACCACATGGTCGGCCAAGGCGCCCACGTGCCGCTGCGAGCGGCCGCTGGCGACGATGAGCATGTCGGCGACGGAGGATTTGCCGCGGATGTCGAGGCTGAGGATGTCCTCGGCCTTGTCGTCCTCCAGCGAGGTGCGGACGAGGGCGGCCAGAGTGTCGGCGTCCAGGGACGGCCGAGGTGCGGTTTCGGCCTCCAGCGGAGGCGTAACGGCGAACCCGGGGCTTGGTCGCGCCGCCGCGCGTGTGCGCGGGCCCGGTCGGCGCTCGGACGAAGGTGACAGGGCGGGCGGTCCTTCCGCAGTGGCTCCAGACTCGGGACGTTAACACGGGTGGGGGCGGGGCGCCATGCGCGGGTGCGGGGGGGCTTTTGTGGGCGCCAAGGCTGGCTTGCGCTTCGCCACAAGCGGTAGGCTGGCGCGTGAAAGGGAGGCGATGGCGCAGATCGAATTCATCCGCAGGGACCTGATTCCGGGATGGCGCGCGGCCGTGGAGGCCGTCGCGGCGGAGCGGGTTTATCTGGGCCGGATTACGCTGCCGCCGTTCGATCCCGAACACGCGTTCCCTCTGCTGCATCTCGCGAACGGCTGGCCGATGTACTGCGCCGTGGCGGATGGTGAGGTTGTGGGCTGGGCCGACATCACGCCCTCCGACATCCCCGAGTGCCGCCATCGCGGGACATTGGGCATGGGCGTGCTCGCGAGGCATCGCGGCCAGGGCCTGGGCGCAGCGCTGCTCGACGCGTGTCTTTCGCATGCGCCACGCGCCGGGATCGAAACCGTTGAGCTGAACGTCTACACGACCAACACCGCGGCGATCGCGCTGTATCGCAGCCGCGGGTTCGTCGAGGTCGGCGTGGTCCGCGACTGGCGGCGCGTCGACGGTCGCTCGGACGACAGCATGATCATGTCGCGCACGACCGCGTAGGGCCGCCGTCATTCCGGGGCGGCCGAAGGCCGACCCCGGAAGCCAGGTGACTGGGCAATGGGGTCGACACTGCGCACAGCCGCCACGAGGCCCCTGGGTTCCGGGTTCGCGCTGCGCGCGCCCCGGAATGACGGAGGCGGCGGGCTGGCGCGCCTACTGCGATCGTCTTGCGCGCAACGCCGTCGAGTTCGATGGGTCGTGCCGCGCGGAGAGCAGCGTCCAGGCGGGGGCGTCGCGCAAGGCGCCGGGGGTGGTGCGCGCGGCGGCGTAGCGCTGGAAGGCTTTGGCCATGCGCGCGCGGGCGCCGGCTTTCGGGCGGGGCACGATCGCTATCGGCGCCTGTGCGAAGATTGCAGGCCAGCGGCGCCAGCGGTGGAAGCTCGCCATGTTGTCTTCGCCCATCACGAAGACGAAGCGCACGCCGGGATTGCGGCGGCGCAGGGCCGCGAGCGTGTCGGCGGTGAAGCGCAGGCCAAGCCGCGTTTCGAGATCGGTGACGACCATACGCGGCCCCTTCGCCTGGGCGCGGGCGCTGGCGAGACGCGCGGCGAGCGGGCCCGAGCGCGGCTTCAGCGGATTCTGCGGCGAAACGAGCCACCACACGCGGGCGAGGCCGAGGCGCTTCGCCGCCGTGCGCGCGACGTGCGCGTGGCCGCCATGGGCGGGATCGAAGCTGCCGCCGAACAGGCCGATGCGCATGCCCGGATAGGCGCGGGGCAGGCCGCGGCCGATCATGGGGTTGCCTCCGGCGTCAGGGCCGTGTCTGCCCGGTTCCGCGCACGACGTATTTGAACGTCGTGAGCTGTTCGGCGCCGACAGGACCGCGCGCGTGCATGCGGCCGGTGGCGATGCCGATCTCGCCGCCGAAGCCGAACTCGCCGCCGTCCGCGAACTGCGTGGAGGCGTTGACGAGCACGATCGCGCTGTCGACTTCGGCAAGGAAAGTTTCGGCGGCGGCTGCGTCTTCGGTGATGATCGCGTCGGTGTGGCCGGAGCCGTACCCGGCGATGTGGGCGATGGCGGCGTGGAGCCCGTCGACGACGCGCACGGCCAGGATCGGCGCGAGATACTCCGTGCGCCAATCGTCTTCGATGGCGGCGGTCATCGGGACGATCGCGCGCGCCGCCTCGTCGCCGCGCAGTTCGCAGCCTTTGGCGACGAGCGCCTCGGCGATCTTCGGCAGCAGCGCGGGCGCGACGGCGCGGTCGATCAGCAGCGTTTCGGTCGCGCCGCACACCGAGACGCGCCGCATCTTGGCGTTGAGCGTGATGGCGACGGCTTTGTCGGGGTCGGCGGCGGCGTGCACGTAGGTGTGGCAGAGACCTTCGAGGTGCGCGAACACCGGCACGCGCGCTTCGTCCTGCACGCGGGCGACGAGGCTCTTGCCGCCGCGCGGGACGATCACGTCGAGATTGCCGCCGAGCCCGGCGAGCATCATGCCGACGGCGGCGCGGTCCGTGGTCGGAACGATCTGGATGGCGTCTTCCGGCATCCCGCTCGCCTTGAGGGCGGCGCGGATCGCCGCGCCGATCGCGGCCACGGAGCGCGCCGAATCCGAACCGCCGCGAAGGATGACGGCGTTGCCGGCGCGCAGGCACAAGGCGCCCGCGTCGGCCGCGACATTGGGGCGGCTCTCGAAGATCACGCCGATGACGCCGAGCGGTGTGCGCACGCGCTGGAAGGCAAGGCCGTTGGGGCGCGTCCATTCGGCCATGACGGCGCCGACAGGATCGGGAAAGGCGGCGGTTTCGTCGACGGCGCGGGCGACGCCTTCGAGACGCGCGGCGTCGAGCGCGAGACGATCGACCATGGCCGGCGCCATGCCTTCGGCTTTGGCGGCGGCGACGTCCTCGGCGTTGGCGGCGAGGATCTGCGGCGCGGCGGCGCGGATCGCGGCGGCCATCGCGGTGAGCGCGGCCGAGCGCTGCGCCGGCGTCGTCAGGCGCATGGCCGTCGCGGCGGCGCGGGCGCTGTGGCCCATCTCCAGCATGGTGGCCTGAAGCGGCGTGAGTGCGGGCGCGTTCATGGGCGGTCCTCGAAACGTGCGGTGAGGGCGAGATCGTCGGCGTGGATCAGGGTTGCGCCGTCCATATAGCCCAAGACCGCCTCGATCTCGACGGAGCGCAGGCCGGCGATCTTGGCGGCGTCGGTGGAATCGTAGCGCGCGAGGCCGCGGCCGATCTCGGCGCCATCGGGCCCGAGGATGCGCACGGCGTCGCCCTTTTCGAAGGCGCCCGCAACCGCGCGCACGCCAGCGGGCAGCAGGCTCGCGCCGCGACGCAGGGCGGCGAGGGCGCCGGTGTCGACGGTGACGGCGCCGGCGGGCGCGAGCGCGCCGGCGATCCACGCCTTGTAGGCGGCGGGCGCGTCGTCGGCGGGCAGGAACCAGGTGGCGCGGCCGCCGCCGGCAAGGCGGGCCAGGGGGCGCTCCACATCGCCGCGCGTGACGGCGACGGCGCAGCCCGCGGCGGTGGCGATCTTGGCGGCCTCGACTTTCGTGCGCATGCCGCCCGATCCGACGCCGGCCTGGGCGTTGGCGCCGCCGGCCATGGCCTCGATCGCCGGCGTGATGGCGCGGATCTCCGGGAGATGCTCCGCGTTCGGATCGTTGCGCGGGTCGGCGGTGTAGAGGCCGTCGACGTCGGAGAGCAGCACGAGCGCGTCCGCGCTGGCCATCTGCGCCACGCGCGCGGCAAGGCGGTCGTTGTCGCCGTAGCGGATCTCGATGGTGGCGACCGTGTCGTTCTCGTTGATGACGGGGACGGCGCCGAGCGTGAGCAGCGTTTCGAGCGTGGCGCGGCCGTTGAGCCAGCGGCGGCGGTTCTCGGTGTCGTCCGGCGTGAGCAGCGCCTGCGCGACGGGCGCGCCATAGGGCGCGAGCGCTTCCTCCCACGCGCGCATCAGGCGCGATTGACCGGCAGCGGCGGCGGCCTGCTTTTCCTCGAGGCGGAGTTTGCCCTTGAGGCCGAGCGCGCCGCGGCCGAGCGCGACGGCGCCGGACGATACGACGAGCACCTGCACGCCGCGCGCGCGCAAATCGGCGAGGTCGGCGGCGAGATCTTCCAGCCAGGCGCTTTTCGCGCGCCCGGTCGTGGCGTCGGCGATCAGCGCCGAGCCGACCTTCACGACGACGCGTCGTGCAGCGCCGAGCGGGGACGTGGCCGATGGCGAGGTCACGGCGCCCAGTCCTCCTCCTGGCCGGCGCGCGCGGCTTCCTGCGCCTGTGTGCGGCTCGCGCGGATCTGGCCGGCGAGGGCGTAGACGGCGTCGCGCACGCCGTCGCCCGCGACGCCGGAGACGAGCAGCACGTCCTTGCCGATGGCGCGGGCGAGGGCCGAGCGCTTGCGATTGGCTTCGGCGGGCGTCATCGCGTCGATCTTGTTGAGGGCGACGATCTCCGGCTTTTCGGCGAGCCCTTCGCCATATTCCTCGATCTCGCGGCGCACGGTGCGGTAGGCGGCGGTCGCGCCCTCCTGCGTGGCGTCGATCAGATGCAGCAGCACGGCGCAGCGCTCGACATGGCCGAGGAAGCGCGTGCCGAGGCCAGCGCCATCGGCGGCGCCTTCGATCAGGCCGGGGATGTCGGCGAGGACATAGCGTTCGGTGTCGGAGACGGTGACGACGCCGAGATGCGGGTGCAGCGTGGTGAAGGGATAGGCCGCGACCTTCGGCGTCGCGGCGCTGACCGCGCGCAGGAACGTGCTTTTGCCGGCGTTGGGCAGGCCGATGAGCCCGGCGTCGGCGATCAGCTTGAGGCGCAGCCAGATCCAGCGCTCGATGCCGGGCAGGCCGGGATTGGCGTGGCGCGGCGCGCGGTTCACCGGGCCCTTGAAGTGCGCGTTGCCGAAGCCGCCATTGCCGCCTTTGCAGATCAGCACGCGCTGGCCGACCTGCGTGAGATCGGCGAGCAGGGTTTCCTTGTCCTCGTCGAGGATCTGGGTGCCGACGGGGACGCGCAGCACGACGTCGTCCCCGTCGGCGCCGTGGCGGTTCTGGCCCATGCCGTGACCGCCCGTCTTGGCCTTGAAGTGCTGCTGGTAGCGGTAGTCGATCAGGGTGTTGAGGCCGTCGACCGCCTCCACCCACACGTCGCCGCCGCGGCCGCCGTCGCCGCCGTCAGGGCCGCCATACTCGATGAACTTCTCGCGCCGGAACGACACGGAGCCGCCGCCGCCATCGCCCGAGCGGACGAAGATCTTGGTCTGGTCGAGGAATTTCATGGGAGCGGGGTCCAGACGTCGGCGCGGGTGATGGTCGTTCCGCTGCGAAGGAGAGGGATGCAACCCTCCCCCAGCGGGGGAGGGTTGGGAGGGGGAGATGGACGCTGCTGCTGCTGAACGTCATGGCCTCGCAGCGCACGCTCCCCACCCCTGGCCCCTCCCCGCTGGGGAGGGGAAGGCGCAGGCGCGCGCGGACCGGCCATCCCAAACGGGATTGGGTTCGGCTTGCGTACGACAGGGAACTTCATCAGCGTCGGCCGGGGGATGGAAACCTGGAGCCGATCATGCCCGAAGCGGTCGCGGATTTCTCGCGTCGTGTCATCGAA
Source organism: Alphaproteobacteria bacterium (assembly GCA_018969015.1). Classification (GTDB taxonomy): domain Bacteria; phylum Pseudomonadota; class Alphaproteobacteria; order Caulobacterales; family Aquidulcibacteraceae; genus REEB506. The sequence goes on along the minus strand of JAGWZE010000035.1, from coordinate 15,764 downwards.
GCGGAGGGAAAACGGCGCGCGGTTCTGGTCTCGGGGGAAACCGGGCCGGCGGTGGTCGTCATCCACGAGATTTTCGGCGTCACGCCGGAGCTGCTGCGGTTCGCGCGCTGGGTGCGGGATGCGGGGTTTCGCGTCTATGCGCCGGTGTTGTTCGGGCCGGATGACGGCACGGCGGAGAGCAAGCCGAATCTCGGGCGCATTCTGGGCCTGTGCGTCTCGCGCGAGTTCATGCTGTTCGCGGACGGCAAGACGAGCCCGATCGTCGATTGGCTGCGGGCGGTGGCGCGCGTGGCGCGTCAGGAGTGCGGCGGCAAAGGCGTCGGCGTGATCGGCATGTGCCTGACGGGCAATTTCGCCCTGTCGATGGCGGTGGAGCCCGCGGTGCTCGCGCCGGTCATGGCGCAGCCGGGCCTGCCCGCGTCCAAGCCGGGCGGGATGGGGATATCGCCGGACGATCTCGCCGTGGTGCAGGCGCGCGTGCGCACCGAGGGCCTGGAGGTCCGCGGCTACCGCTTCGAGGGCGATGATCTCTGCCGCGCGGCGCGGTTCGCGGCCTATGAGCGCGCACTGGCCCCCGGCTTCACCGGCGCGGTCTTGCCCGACAGCGCGGGCAACCCGAAGGGCCGAACGCCGCCGCACAGCGTCTTCACGCACGACCTGATCGACGCCGCCGGCGAGCCGACCCGGCGCGCCGTCGACGAGGTGATCGGCTTCTTCCGCGCGAAGCTGGGCTGAGGCGGCGGCGCGGCGCGTCATTGCAGCGTGCGCGTCATGCGCCGGAGGGGGACGGTCGCGCCCCGGCCGAGGCTGTAGCGCGGCACGATCTCGCCGGTGGCGACGAAGCCCGCCTTTTCGAGCACGCGGCCGGAGGCCGGGTTGTCGAGGAAGTGGCCGGCCTCGAGATGCGTGGCGCCGTTCGCCTCCATGTACCGGGTGACGGCGGCGGCCGCTTCGGTCGCGTAGCCGTGGCCCCACCAGTCGCGCCCGACATAGTAGCCGAGCTCGAAGGGCCCGTCGGGCGAGGCGCCATGCGCGCCGATGCAGCCGATCGCGCCTTCGCCCGGGAGTTCGAGCGCGAAGATGTGGTCGGTCCCCAGGGGGGCGCGGGCCTGCATGATCAGGATGAAGCCTTCGACGGCGACCAACGGATTCGGGCAGGGAACGCGGGCCACCATGCGGGCCACGGCCGGATCGCTCGTGATGGCCGAAAGACGCGGCGCATCAGCAAGCGCCAGTGGGCGCAGGGTCAGGCGGTCGGTTCTCAATTCGGCGGCCATGCAAGCCTCCCGTCGGTCCGTCGCGGTGGGAGAGGACGAAGCGCCCTGGCCGTATGCCCAGGACGACACCTGGGGCATAAACGAACAGGGGGAGCCGGCGTTCCGGCTCCCCCCGCGTTGGTTTTGGATCCCGGATCGCCTTGATGTTCAGGCGACCCGGAAAATGTCCGGATCGCCTATTCGGCCGCCATCGGGGCCGGCACGATGGATACGAAGCACTTGCCGTCGCGCTTGGTGCGGAACGCCACCGTGCCCGTCGCCGTCGCGAAGAGCGTATGATCCTTGCCGATGCCGACATTGGTGCCGGCATGGAATTTCGTCCCGCGCTGGCGCACGAGGATGTTGCCGGCAAGCACGTGCTCGCCGCCGAAGCGCTTCACGCCGAGGCGCTGACCCGGCGAGTCGCGACCGTTGCGAGAGCTGCCGCCTGCTTTCTTGTGAGCCATGGGAGTATCCCCGAACCTTGCTCTGAGTTCCGCGAAATCTGGTGTGCTGCGAGAGGCTTAGGCGACGATCGCCGTGATCTTCACGACGCTCTCGTTCTGACGGTGGCCGCGCTTGCGGCGGTACGTCGAACGGCGGCGCTTCTTGAAGACCTTCACCTTCTCGCCTTTTTGCTGGGCGACGAGTTCGCCCGTGACCTTGGCGCCCGCGACGACCGGCGCGCCGACCTTCACGTCCGCGCCCGTGCCGACCATGAGGACGTCCTCGAACGTCACCGTCGAGCCGGCTTCCGCGGGCAGCTTCTCGATGACGATCACGTCATCCTGCGCCACGCGATACTGCTTCCCGCCGGTCTTGATCACCGCGAACATGGATTTACCCGCAAACGAAATATGAGCCGCGCGCGGCCAAGGCTGCGTGCGGGGGAGCGGGTCTATAAGCGCGGCGGGGGGGAGGCGTCAACCGAATCTGCGCTCGGACGCCAGCGCGCGCTGGAGGGCGGGGCGAACCCGCAGCCACAGCCGGTACCCGCGTTCGAGGAGCCACGCCAGAGGGGGCAGGCGCGCGGCGTGGCCGACCCAGGCGAGCGCCGGGATCGCCCGCCACATGGCCGCAAAGGCGGCGGCGCCGGAGACGATCGGGCGGCCGGGCTCCTGGGCGTGGAAGCGGGCGAGCAGATCGGCGCGATCGAGCGGACAGGCGGTCTCTTCCGAGGTCAGATCGAGGAAGGCGATCGCGCCGCGGCGGTCGAGCCGGCGCATGAGGCCGATCTCGCGCCGGCAGAGCGGGCAACCGCCGTCGAACCACACGGTGACGCGGGGCGGGGTCACAGCTGGACCCTCGAACGACGTGCGTCATTCCGGGGCGCGCAACGCGCGAACCCGGAACCCAGGGGCCACGCGCGCCACACCGGCGACGCGAGGTCCCTGCCGCGACCACGCGCATACCCGGTCTCCTGGGTTCCGGGTTCGGCCTTTCGGCCGCCCCGGAATGACGGCAGGTCTCGAAACACCGTGAAGGGCCTCCGGAAGCGGCGAAGGAGCCGAGCCGGTCGTCTGGAAGTGATCGCATCGGTCACGGCCGGTCATATAGTGCGACGCATGATTTTGACCCTCAATGTCGGTTCGTCGTCGATCAAGTTCGCTTTGTTCGGTGCGGAAGGGGCCGTCCTGCGCGGGGCGGTGGACGGCGTCGGGCAGGCGACGCCGCGGCTCGTGGTGACCAGGGACGGGGCCAAAGAGACGACCGCGCTCCCGGCCGGGGACCATGCCGGCCTGATCCGGGACGTGCTGGATCGCCTGAGCGCGGCGACGCCGGGCGTTCGGGTCGAGGCGGTCGGGCATCGGATCGTCCATGGCGGCCCGGACTTCGCCGCGCCGGTGCTTCTGGACGAGGGCGTGATGACGGCGCTCGCGCGGCTCGTGCCGCTCGCGCCGCTGCATCAGCCGCACAATCTGGCGGGCGTGCGGGCGGCGCAGGCGGCCTTTCCCGGGGCGGCGCAGGTCGGCTGTTTCGATACGGCGTTCCATCGCGGCCAGCCGCGATTGCAGGATCTGTTCGCGCTGCCGCGCCGGTTTTTCGACGAGGGCGTGCGGCGCTACGGCTTCCACGGGCTGAGCTACGAATACGTCTCCGGCGCGCTGGCGGCGGGGTGGCCGGCGGAGGCGGCCGGGCGGGTGATCATCGCGCATCTCGGTTCGGGGGCCTCGATGTGTGCGCTTTCGGCGGGGCGGTCGGTGGGCTCCACGATGGGGTTTTCCGCGCTGGACGGCCTGCCGATGGGCACGCGCTGCGGGCGCATCGATCCGGGCGTGCTGCTCTGGATGATGCGCGAAAAGGGCATGGACGCCGCCGCGATCGAGAAGGTGCTCTACACCGAAAGCGGGCTCAAAGGGCTTTCCGGCGTGTCCGGCGACCTGCGGGCGGTGGAGGCGGCGGGGACACCCGAGGCGGAGGAGGCGATCGCCTATTTCGTCACGCGGGCGCAGCGCGAGATCGGCGGGCTGGCGGCCCTGCTCGGCGGGCTGGACGCGATCGTCTTCACCGGCGGGATCGGGGAGAACGCCGTGCGGGTGCGCGCGGCCATCTGCGACGGGCTCGGCTGGCTCGGCCTGGTGCTCGATCCGGCGCGCAACGCCGGTCACGGGCCGCGGATCACGGCGGACGCCTCGCGGGTGGCCGCGCTGGTCATTCCCACGGACGAGGAGGCGATGATCGCGCGGCATACGCGGGGGGTGGTGGGGTGAAGCCGTCAGGCCTCGCCACCGTGGGCCCCGTCATCCTCGGCGCGCCGTAGGCGCGTCGGGGATCCAGCATCGCAAGCACGGCCCCTGGATCCTCGGCGCGCCCGCGCGCCGAGGATGACGGGCCGCCGAGCCTGCCTACGCCGCGTCGCTGCTTTCGAGCTTGCCGCCGAGAACGGCCAGGATGTCGTCTTGGCCGCGGGCATCCCGGAGCTTTTCGCGGATGTCGGGGCGGCGGAAGAAGCGGGAGAGGCGGGCCAGGGCTTTGAGGTGGTCGCCGCCGCGGTCGGCCGGGGCGAGCAGGAGCACCATCAGGTCGGCCGGGCGGCCGTCGATCGCTTCGAAGTCGATCGCGGGGTCCAGCCGGGCGAAGGCGGCGGCTGGGGTGGTGAGGCCCGGCACGCGGGCGTGGGGCATGGCCACGCCGTCCCCGACGCCGGTGCCGGAGAGGCGCTCGCGCATCAGCACCGCATCGAAGGCGCCGCGCGCGTCGACCCCGGCGAGCGGGGCCAGAATGTCGGTCAGCGCTTGAATGGCTTGGCGTTTCGAGGTCGCGGCGAGCCGCGGCACGATCGCACCGGGAAGGATCAAGTCGTCGAGAGCGCCCATCGTCGTCCGAACCTCGCAGCCGGCGACTTGAGGCGCCTCAGGCGGCGCCGTTCAGTCGCTGGGGATCGACCCATCCGATATTTCCATCCGCACGGCGGTACACGAGGTTAAGGCCCCCGTGGGCCGCATTGCGGAACAACAACGCAGGTTCAGACGCAAGATCCAACTGCAGCACTGCCATGGACGTGGTCAAAGTTGGCACTTTGACTTGAGTTTCGGCAATGACGAGGGGTCCGGCGTCCACCGAAGCGGCAGGTTCGGCCCCTTCGGCCTCTGCATCTTCGCCTGTCGGGGCTAGCACATACGCCGCCGCGGTCTCGGCTGCTAGCGGCGTTTTATGACCGTTATGATGGTTTTTCAGCTTCCGCTTATAGCGGCGGATGCGGCCTTCCATCTTTTCGAGCGTGGCCGTGAACGCGGAGTGGGCGTCGCCCTCCTGGGCCTCGGCCTGGAGCGTCATGCCGGAATCCAGGTGCACCACGCAGTCCACTTCGAAAAAGGGACCGTTGCGCGAGACGGTGACGACGGCGTCGGCCGGGCGACTGGCGAAGTACTTCGAAACGCTGCGCGTGACCTCCTCTTCGATCCGGCTCTTCAAGGCGTCTCCGACATCGACCTGACGACCCGCGACCTGGACACGCATGCGCTTCTCCTTCCGCGACGCTCGGCCCTCTCCGGACCCGCATTTTGACGCTCGCGCCGCGGTCGAGGGTTGTCAATCGAAGCCAGCGGGCGGCGGTCGGCGGAGACCGCGACGGGAGCGCGCAGGGGCCTCCCGCCGTCAGGTGATGCGTTTGGGGGAGATCGGGTCGCTGGCCGGGAAGGTCTCTTCGACGGCCTGGTCGAGCAGCTTGTCCTGGCGTTCGTCGAGGTCCTCGCCGTCCTCCCGATCGCCGGGCGCGGCGTCGGCCGCCTTGTCGGCGTTGGAGGCGCCGCTCCACGCCTTGCGGGGCTTCCGGGTGGGGTCGACGGGCGGGATCGGCTCGGGTGGGGGTGTTGCGGTCATCACGGCCTCCTCGATGCGGGTCAACGCGCGCGGGCGGCGGCGGGCGCCGCGACGGGCGCAGCGCGGCGGGAGGAAGCGGACCTTAAGCGCGTTCAGAAAGCATATTAAAAACAATGCCTACTGTTCGCCGACGCGAACCTTTGCGCGGCCGGGCCGTTGGCTCTGTCTCAGCAAGGAGACACCTCATGACACCGCAAAACACCGGTGACCACGGCGGCCCGAACCAGGGCTCGGGTCGGATCGATGGCAACAAGCCGGCCGACAAGAAGGAGGCGGCGCCTTCCCAGCCCATGAAGACGGGCGCCGGGCAGTCGGGCGCCCCGCATAAAGAGGGGCAACAGCAGCAAGGCCGCGGTCAACAGGGCGCCGGGCAAGGAGCCCAGCCGGCGCGGGGCGCAGAAGCGGCCGATCCCAAGCGCCGCGAGCACGCGGGGCCGGAGGGCGACCTCCATCACCCCACGAAAAAATCCACGCCGGAACACGGTGGCCAGCAGGGCGATCAGGACCGTCGCTGAGGGCTAGGAAACGAGGCCAGCGCCGCGGCGGCGCCGGCCTCGGCTTGCCGGGCAGGCGCTGGTTACTCCGCCGCCTCGTCGAGGGCGTCTTCCTCGCCCGGCTCGTAGACCAGGATATCGGCCGGCTGGCAGTTCAGCTCCCGGCACAGGGCCGACAGGGTGGAGAAGCGGATCGCCTTGGCCTTGCCGGTCTTCAGGATCGACAGATTGGCCAGCGTGATGCCGACGCGCTCGCACAGCTCCGTGAGCGACATGCGCCGCTCCAGAAGCATTCGGTCGAGGGTCACGCGGATGGCCATGGTCAGATCGTCAGTTCCTGCTCTTCTTTGAGGCGTGCGCCTTCACGAAACACTTCCGCCAGCACGACAACGATCGCGATCATGAACCAGGCCATGAGGTCGACCTTGATCCCGACCTTGACGTTGGCGGTTTCGGGCTGCCCGAGCGCCAGGACCAGCACGCTGGTCAGGGCGGCCACGGCGTAGCGGCCGAGTTCGATCGCCACCAGCGCGATCCAGATGGCCCGCAGGTGGCTGGCGTTCTGGCGGTTGAAGGGGTCGCCCGTGGTGAAGCTCTGGAACAACGCCTTCAGGCGACGCACCACGACCAGGCCGCCGCTGACGATCACCGCCGTGCCGAGCAGGCCCGGCAGAACCACCTGCCAGGGGTCGGTCGACGATCCCAGGCGGATCCCGTCGCCGCCGTCGCCGATGCTGAAGATCGACAGCGAGACGAGCCCGGCATGGACGGCGATCATGAAGCCGAAGAACGCGATCAGGCCAATGCTGACCGCGATAGCCGCAATCCAGAAGAGGACTGCGGCCACGTCCAAACCGACCTTGATGTACGACGCGACGGAGTCGCGCCCGAGGGCCTTCATGGCGCGCTCCCGTGCTGCCGGTGGGAATGCCGTGCTTCTCTAGCGCGTCTTTATTGATAAACGATATAGTCCACAGGTCTATGCAGAAAAGCGTCTGCGGATTAAGTCCTGGCCATGTCCGTACGCCCCTCGACCCGCCCGCTGAGCCTTTCCGGCCGCCTCGTCGTCGCCAGCCACAATGCGGGCAAGGTGCGCGAGATCGGGGATCTGCTGGCGCCGCTGGGGATCGAGGCGGTCTCGGCGGCGGCGCTCGACCTGCCCGAGCCCGAGGAAACCGAGACGACGTTCGAGGGCAATGCGCTGCTGAAGGCGCGGGCGGCGGCGCAGGCCGCGGGGCTGCCGGCGCTCGCCGATGATTCCGGGCTCGAGGTGGCGGCGCTGGATGGCGCGCCGGGGGTCTATTCCGCGCGCTGGGGCGGGCCGACGCGGAACTTCATGATCGCGATGACCCGCGTGACGACGCTGCTCGCCGAGAAGCCGGATCGCAGCGCCCGCTTCGTGTGCGCGCTGGCGCTCGCGGCGCCGGACGGCGCCGAGCTTGTGGTCGAAGGCGAGGTGCGGGGGCGCATCGCCGACGCGCCGCGCGGCAATCGCGGCTTCGGCTACGATCCGATCTTCATCGCCGAGGGCCACGACATCACGTTCGGCGAGATGGAGCCGGCCAGGAAGCACGCCATCAGCCATCGCGCGCAGGCGTTCGCCAAGCTTCTCGACGCCTTGCGATGAGCGCGCCGGCGCCGCTCTCGATCTACGTCCATTGGCCTTATTGCGCGCGCATCTGCCCGTACTGCGACTTCAACGTGTACCGGCCGCGCGGGGCGGACGCCGACGCGCTGATCGCGGCGATCCTTGCGGACGCGCAGGCGCATCGGGACCGGCTCGGCGCGCGGGCTGCCGCGACGGTGTTTCTCGGCGGCGGGACGCCGTCGCTGCTGACGCCGGCGCAGATCGCGCGGCTTTTGTCCGGGCTCGATGCGGTGTTTCCGCGCTCGGACGATGCGGAAGTGACGCTCGAGGCCAATCCGGACGACGCGGCGCAGTTTGCCGGGTATGGCGACGCGGGCGTCACGCGGCTCTCCGTCGGCGTGCAATCGTTGCGGGACGAGGCGCTGGCCGCGCTCGGCCGGACACATGATGCGGCGGCGGCGCGCGCGGCGGTCGAGGCCGCCGCGGCGGCGGGGCTGCGCACGTCGATCGATCTCATCTACGCGCGCCCGGATCAGACGGCGGCGGCGTGGGCGGCGGAACTGCGCGAGGCGTTGGCGCTGCCCGCGGAGCACTTGTCGCTCTATCAACTGACGATCGAGGCGGGCACGGCGTTCGAGCGCGCGGTGCGGCGCGGCCGGATCAGTCCGCCGCCGAGCGAGGCGGCCGCGGCGCTGTACGATCTCACGCAGGAGATTTGCGAAGCGGCGGGCGCGCCGGCCTACGAGGTGTCGAACCATGCGCGCGGGGCGGCGGCGCAGTCGCGCCACAACCGCGCGTACTGGGAAGGGGCGGAGTGGCTTGGGCTCGGGCCCGGCGCGCATGGGCGTGTCGCGCTCGCGGGCGTGCGGACGGCGACGGTGGCGGCGCGCGCCCCGCGGGACTATGCGGCGGCGGTGGCGGCGCAGGGCGTCGGCTGGGTCGAGACGGAATCCCTCTCCCCGGAGGACGAGGCGGACGAACGCCTGATGATGGGCGTGCGCCTCGTCGAGGGCGTGGCGCTTGCGCCGCTGGAGCAGCTTCGCGGCTGCGCGTTCGATGCGGCGCTGATCGCCCGGCTGGAAGGCGAAGGTCTGGTGACGATGGCGGACGGGCGCCTCCGCGTGACGCGCGCGGGGCGGCTCGTAACGGACGGCGTCGCGCGCGCGCTCTGCCTCGCCGGCTGAGGCGGCTTGACGCCCGCGCCCCTGCGGGCCACGTCGTGGGCATGCGCTATCTGCACACCATGGTCCGGGTAAAGGACCTCGACGCCGCCCTCGATTTCTATTGCGCCAAGCTTGGCCTCATGGAGGTGCGTCGCGTCGACAATCCCGCGGGCCGCTTCACGCTGGTTTTCCTCTGCGCGCCGGACGATCTCGACGCCGCGCGCGCCGGCGCCGCGCCGATGGTGGAGCTCACCTATAACTACGATCCCGAGGACTATCAGGGCGGCCGGAACTTCGGGCACCTGGCCTACGAGGTCGACGACATCTACGCGGCGTGCGCGCGCCTGCACGAGGGCGGCGTGACGATCAACCGCCCGCCGCGCGACGGCCGTATGGCGTTCGTGCGCTCGCCCGAGGGCATTTCGATCGAGCTGCTGCAAAAAGGCGGGGCGAAGCCGCCGGCCGAGCCATGGGCATCGATGCCCAATGTGGGGACGTGGTAAGGATCTGCTCGACGTCGCGCCGACCCGGCGCGCGGGGGAGCTGAACCATGACCGACAGCGTCGAAGGCGCGAAAGCAGGGAGCCGCGACGCCGGCTTCTTCCGGGTACTCGTGACGGTCATGGCGATCGTGCAGGTCGCCGGGTTCGTGGTGCAATTGGCGGCCGGGCGCTCGAGTTTCAGCGCGCCGCTGGTGGTGCATGCGCATGCGATCGTGGCGATGGCCTGGGTGGCGGTGTTCGCGGCGCAGGCCTGGCTGGCTGCGGGCGGCGCGCGGTCCACGCACCGACGGCTGGGTGTCGCCGCTGTCGTCTTGGCGCTCGTGTTCGTCGTCCTGGCGATCGTGGTGACGGTGCAGGCGGCGCGTACGGGCCGCGTGCCGTTCTTCTTCCAGCCGCAGCTGTTCGTGCTGTTCGATCCCGCCACCGCGTTCGGGTTCCTCGGCCTGTTCCTGGCGGCGGTCGCGACGCGCGGCACGGACTGGCACCCGCGTCTGCAGGTCGCCGCGTTCGTCCTGATCATGGGGCCGAGTTTCGGGCGCATGCTGCCCTTGCCGCTGTTGACCCCGTACGCGTTCGAGATCGCGACGCTGCCGGCGCTGATCTTTCCGATCGTCGGCATGATCCGGGATGCGCGCGTGCGCGGGCGCATCCACCCGGCGTGGGTGGCGCCGTTCGTCGTGATGCTCGTGATGGTGGGCGGCGCCCGGATGATCGGCGTGTCGCCGCTCGGCGCGGAGATCTACCAGGCCGTCATCGCGGGCACGCCGGCGGCCGGGCGGGACGGGCTTGCCTTCCCGCCGCCGCCGCCGATGCCGCCCGCGTCCTAGCGGCCAGCTGCCCGGAGGGGGCGGCGCGCCCCGCAGGCTGCCGATACGTCAGTCCCTTTTGGGCGGGCGTCTGGCCGCAGCGAGGTTGCAATGAGCGCCGACGCGGCTAAGACAGGCGCGCCGCGCGCTCCCAGGCGCCGCCACCAGTTTCGGGGTTTGCATGTCGATTCTCGTCAACGCCGCCACCCGCGTCATCTGCCAGGGCTTCACCGGCAAGAACGGGACGTTCCACTCCGAGCAGGCGATCGCCTACGGCACGAAAATGACGGGGGGCGTCAGCCCCGGCAAAGGCGGCGGCACGCATCTGGGCCTGCCGATCTTCAATTCCGTGGCGGAAGCCAAGGAAAAGGCCGGCGCCGACGCGACCGTGATCTACGTTCCGCCGCCGGGCGCCGCCGCCGCCATCGAAGAGGCGATCGACGCCGAGATCCCGCTGATCGTCTGCATCACGGAGGGCATCCCGGTGCTCGACATGGTGCGGGTGAAGGCGAAGCTCGAAAAGTCCAAGTCCCGCCTGATCGGGCCGAACTGCCCGGGCGTGCTGACCCCCAACGAGTGCAAGATCGGCATCATGCCCGGCTCGATCTTCAAGAAGGGCAATATCGGTATCGTGTCGCGCTCCGGCACGCTGACCTATGAGGCCGTTTTCCAGACCTCCAACGAAGGCCTGGGCCAGACGACGGCGGTGGGCATCGGCGGCGATCCCGTGAAGGGCACCGAGTTCATCGACATGCTGGAGATGTTCCTCGCCGACGACGCCACGCAGGCGATCATCATGATCGGCGAGATCGGCGGCTCCGCCGAGGAAGACGCCGCCCAGTTCCTGGCCGACGAGGCCAAGAAGGGCCGCAAGAAGCCGATGGTGGGCTTCATCGCCGGCCGTACGGCGCCTCCGGGCCGCCGCATGGGCCACGCCGGCGCGATCATCTCGGGCGGCAAGGGCGACGCGGAATCCAAGATCGCGGCCATGGAAGCGGCCGGCATCAAGGTCGCCCCGCACCCGGCAGCGCTGGGCCGGACGATGGTCGAGGTGCTGAAGGGCTGAGGCGGGCGCGCTGATGCGCCGCCCCCCGATGGATTGGCTCAACGCCGCCCTTTGGCTGGCTGTCCTCGTGGCGCTCACCGTCATTCTCGCGCCGCCGGCCTGGCGGTGCGCGACGGGCGAAACGCGGTGTTTCAAGGTCAGCCTATGGGCGACCTCGATCGACCCCAATGCGCCGCCCGCGCCTTCGCCGGCGAGGCCAGACCGTTGAGCCTGCGATTGAAGCCCACATGACCATTTCGGCCATTCTTGCGGCCCATTATCCGGCCGTCCTCGCGCTCAACGAGTCCGTCGTCGAGAAGACCGGGCCGCTCGATGCGGCGCGGCTGGCATGGATGATCAGCGAGGCGTTTCAGGCGGTGCAGGTCGGGGAGGGGCGCGACGCAGTCCTGCTCGCGTTCGCCGAGGGCTCCGCCTACGACAGCCCGAACTATCGCTGGCTCGCGGCGCGGTATCCGCGCTTCACCTATGTCGACCGCATCGTCGTCGCGCCGCACGCGCGCGGACGAGGTCTGGCGCGGGCGCTCTATGACGGCCTGATCGCGAAGACGCGCCGGACCGGGCGACCGGTGGTGACGTGCGAAGTGAACCTCGAACCGCCCAATCCCGGCTCGGACGCGTTCCATGCCGCGCTCGGCTTCGAGGAGGTGGGGCGCGGGTCGCCGGACGGCGGCAAGAAGCTGGTGCGTTACCTCGCGCTCACCGTCGCGCGGGCGTGAAGTCGAACGCCTGCAGGTCCGGCGCGACGAAGGCGCGGCGGGCGGCCACGCTGAACAGAAGCTCCCGCGAATAGTAGCGCAGCGGAAACGCGCGATCGGCGGCGGGCGAGGCCAACAGGTCCTTGAAGACGGTGTCGACCGAGCTTTCGGGCGGGGCGTCTGCGAGGACCGCGCGCAGAAGCAGAAGGTAAAAGCGCGTCAACGTTTCGTGGTAGCCGCCCGCGTCCGTGTTCGCCGTGCCGACGGCCTCGTTGTAGCTGCGGATGATGCCCGGCATGTCGCGGTCGAGATCGAGGTCGGGCCGCGCGGCGAGCAGATACAGCGTCGCGCCGAGATGGGCTTCGTGGGTCCATTCGGCTTTCGGCAGCGTCCGGGCCAGGAGGGCTTCGGCGAGCGCGCGGAGATCGGCGGGAGCGGCAGGCATCGGCGGTGTCTAGCCGCAAGGGCGCACCCTCGCCAAACGTCTTCCCTGCGGCCTCTTCCGCATCGCCGCAACGCGGCCTAAAAGGTGCGCCGTGCGAGAACAGCACCCATATTTCCCGCGAAGTCGACTGAAGGACCTTCCCGATGGCGGATGACGGCCGCAGCGTCCCCAATGCCGCGTTGCTTGAGACCAGTTTCCTCTATGGCGCCAACGCCTTGTTCGTGGAGGAGATGCAGGCCCGCTATCTGAAGGATCCGGGCTCCGTCGATCCGTCGTGGCGCGCCTTCTTCGCGGGGCTCGGCGAGGGCTCCGAAGCGGCGACCAAGGCCGTCGCCGGCCCGAGCTGGAAAGATCCCCGCGCCGGGCAGGCGCCGGCGAACGAAATCACCGCGCTTCTGGATGGGAATTGGGGGGCGCTCGAAACCCGGCTCACCAAGAAGATCGCGGACGCCAAGCCGGGCGCCTCCGTGGCCGACATCCAGACCGCCGCGCGCGACAGCGTGAAGGCGCTGATGATGATCCGCGCGTACCGCACGCGTGGCCACCTCGCCGCCAATCTCGATCCTCTCGGCATCGAACAGCACGGGCCGCAGCCGGAGCTCGATCCGGCCTCGTACGGGTTCGGCCCGAACGACATGGACCGGCCGATCTTCATCGACCACGTGCTTGGCCTGGAAACGGCCACCGTGCGCCAGATGCTCGACATCCTGAAGCGCACCTATTGCGGCACCGTCGGCGTCGAGTTCATGCACATCCTCGATCCCGAGGAGAAGGACTGGATCCAGCGCCGCATCGAAGGGCCGGACAAGGAGATCTCGTTCACGAACGAGGGAAAGCGCGCGATCCTGCGCAAGATCGTCGAGGCCGAGACATTCGAGAAGTTCCTCGCCAAGCGGTATCCGGGCACGAAGCGCTTCGGGCTCGACGGCGGCGAAGCGACGGTCCCGGCGCTCGAACAGATCATCAAGCGCGGCGGCGCGCTGGGCGTCGAGGAGATCGTGCTCGGCATGGCGCACCGCGGCCGCCTCAACGTACTCGCAGCGGTGATGGGCAAACCCTATCGCGTGATCTTCCACGAGTTCCAGGGCGGTTCGGCGACGCCGGAAGAGGTCATGGGCTCGGGCGACGTGAAGTACCACATGGGCGCCTCGTCGGACCGCATGTTCGACCACAACAAGGTGCACCTGTCGCTGACGGCGAACCCGTCGCACCTCGAGATCGTCAACCCCGTCGTCATCGGCAAAGCCCGCGCCAAGCAGGCGAGCGTGATGACGTGGAAGGAAAGCGACGAGGAGATGAAGCGCGTGCGCGGGCGCGTGCTGCCGCTGCTGATCCACGGCGATGCGGCGTTCGCAGGGCAGGGTGTCGTGGCGGAGTGCTTCGCGCTCTCGGGCCTGCGCGGCTACCGCACCGGCGGCACGATCCATTTCATCATCAACAACCAGATCGGCTTCACGACGAGCCCGCGCTTCTCGCGCTCGTCGCCGTATCCGTCGGACGTCGCGCTGATGGTGCAGGCGCCGATCTTCCACGCCAACGGCGATGATCCGGAAGCGGTGGTGTTCGCGGCGAAGGTGGCGACGGAGTACCGGCAGAAGTTCGGCAAGGACGTCGTCGTCGACATGTTCTGCTACCGCCGCTTCGGCCACAACGAAGGCGACGATCCGTCCTTCACGCAGCCCTTGATGTACAAGAAGATCAAGGAGCAGCCCTCGACGCTGTCGCTGTACGCGACGCGCCTCGTCAACGAGGGCGTCATCACGCGCGCGGAAGTCGACGCCTGGGTGAAGGAGTTCGAGGACTTCCTCGACAAGGAGTTCGACACCGGCAAGGGCTACAAGCCGAACAAGGCCGATTGGCTCGACGGCGCGTGGACAGGCCTGGGCCTGCCGAGCGACGACGATCGCCGCGGCCAGACGGCCGTGGAGGCCAACAAGCTGAAAAGCCTCGGCCTGAAAATGACCGAGATCCCGAAATCGGTGGACGTGCACAAGACGCTCGCCCGCGTGATCGAGGCGCGCCGCAAGTCGATCGAGACGGGCGAGGGCGTCGATTGGGCGACGGCCGAGCATCTCGCGTTCGCCACGCTGCTCGACGAGGGCTTCCCGGTGCGCCTGTCCGGCCAGGACAGCGGTCGCGGCACGTTCAGCCAGCGCCATTCGCACATCGTCGATCAGACCACGGAGGAGCGCTACACGTTCCTCAACAATCTGCGGCCGGGCCAGGCGCATTACGAAGTGATCGACAGCGCGCTCTCGGAAGAGGCGGTACTGGGCTACGAGTATGGCTATTCGCTCGCCGAGCCGAACACGCTGACGCTGTGGGAAGCGCAGTTCGGCGACTTCGCGAACGGCGCGCAGGTCGTCGTCGACCAGTTCATCTGCTCGGGCGAGCGCAAGTGGCTGCGCATGAGCGGCCTCGTGATGCTGCTGCCGCACGGCTATGAAGGGCAGGGTCCGGAGCACTCCTCCGCGCGCCTCGAGCGGTATCTGCAGCTCTGCGCGGAAGACAACATGCAGGTCGTGAACTGCACGACGCCGGCGAACTATTTCCACGTGCTGCGGCGGCAGATCCATCGCTCGTTCCGCAAGCCGCTGATCGTGATGACGCCGAAATCTCTGCTGCGTCACAAGAAGTGCATCTCGCGGCTTTCGGAAATGGGCCCGGCGACGTCCTTCCACCGCGTGCTGTGGGACGACGCGCAGCTCGACACCGGGCTGACGACGACGAAGCTCAAGCCGGACGACAAGATCCGTCGCGTCGTTGTGTGCTCGGGCAAGGTCTATTTCGATCTGCTCGAAGACCGCGAGCGCCGCGGCGTCGACGACGTCTACATCCTGCGGCTCGAACAGTTCTATCCGTGGCCGATCAAGTCGCTCTCGACGGAGCTCTCGCGCTTCCCGAACGCCGACGTGGTCTGGTGCCAGGAAGAGCCGAAGAACATGGGCGGCTGGACCTTCGTGGACGCATGGATGGAGCTGACGCTCGAAAAGCTGCCGGTGAAGGCCAAGCGCGCGCGCTATGTCGGTCGTCCGGCGAGCGCCTCGACGGCGGCGGGCCTGATGTCCAAGCACGTGAAAGAACTGGAAGCCTTCCTCAACGAGGCGTTCGCGCCCTGAGCGGGGGCGGCGCCGATCAAGAACAAGACCGAACGAGGGTGAGTACGAAATGACCGACATCGTTGTGCCGACGCTCGGCGAATCCGTCTCCGAAGCGACGGTCGCGAAATGGCTGAAGAAGCCGGGCGACGCCGTGAAGAAGGACGAAGCGCTGGTCGAGCTCGAAACCGACAAGGTTTCGGTGGAAGTTTCGGCGCCGGAGGCGGGCACGCTCGCCGACATCGTCGCGGCCGAAGGCGCGACGGTGGAGATCGGCGCGCTGCTCGGCCGTCTCGGCGCCGCGGGCGCGACGGCGGCGCCGAAGGC
>JAGWZE010000034.1 GCA_018969015.1 Alphaproteobacteria bacterium | reverse complement strand
TCCGCCGTGGTTAATCCGCGCTCCTGCTCCGCAAGGATCGCGATGATCTGTTCTTCGGTGAAACGGCTTTTGCGCATCTGAGAGCCTTCCCGCTACTGGAGGACTCTCCTTTCAAACGAGGGACCAAACGGGGGGCGCCTCAGACGCAGCCGCGCACGGTCAACGACGCGAACGACTTCGATCGCAACCAGCGCTACACGACTTCGGTCGAAGTCGGCGGGCCGATCATCAAGGACAAGCTGTTCTTCTACGGCCTGAGCCAGTTCCGGAACAACAAGATCAAGTCCGCGTCGATCACCGGCAACAGCGCCATCACCGACGTGTCGAACGATCCGTTCTACGGCATCAAACTCGACTTCCTCCCCTGGGACAGCCAGCACCTCGAGTTCACGTATTTCGACACCACGCGCACGACCGACCGGATCACGCGTGCGTTCTCGGCGACCACCAACCAGATCGGCGCCGTGCAAGGGCGCACGCGCTTCGACGATGGCGGCGAGAACTACGTTGGCCGCTACACCGGTTCGTTCACCGATTGGTTCACGTTCTCGGCCGCCTACGGCAAGAACCAGGACAACGAAACGACGGTGCCGTCGAACCAGACCGATCCGTTCGTCCAGGATGAGCGCAGCGGCACGCCGGTGCGCATCAGCCGGCAGACCGACATCCAGATCGAGCCCGTCGAGCGCGAACGCGAGTTCGTCCGCATGGACGCGGACTTCTTCTTCAACCTGTTCGGCAAGCACCATGTGCGGATCGGCTGGGACAACGAAGATCTGACGCTGCTTCACACCAGCAACACGATCAGCGGCAGCCGCTATTCGTACCTCCGCGCCGGCGCGACCGACACGCGCGACCAGCCGGCAGGCACCGAATACCTGCAGATCACGACGTTCAATTCCGGCGGGACGTTCAGCCAGAAGAACGAGTCGTACTACGTGCAGGACTCGTGGGACATCAAACCGAACCTGAACCTTTCGGTCGGCGTCCGCCTCGACAAGTTCAATGCGGCGAACGCGGACGGCATCGAGTTCATCAGCTTCGACAAGGAAATCGGGCCGCGCGTCAGCATCAGCTGGGACCCGAACAATGACGGCCGCAGCAAGTTCTACGGCTTCTATGGCCGCACCTATCTGCCGGTCGCGGCCAACACCGCGTACCGCAACGGCGCTGCGGAATTGTTCTTCTCGTCGTTCTACCGCTTCAACGGAACGCCGGATCCGGTGACGGGCCTCCCCTCGGGCGGCCTCGGCCCGCAGATCCTGAACTTTACGGGCGCGGCGCCGTGCCCGGCCGGCGGCTTCCCCGCCGCGGGCACGCGCGGATGCGAAGTCACGGGCGACGGCATCGCCGCGATCCCGACCTCGTTCGTCGACCAGGACCTCAAGTCGACCTACGAGGACGAGTTCATCGCGGGCTACAAGCGCGAGCTCAATGACGATTGGCGCGTCGGCGCGGCCTTCACGTACCGCAACCTTGGCCGCGCCGCCGAGGATTCGTCCGTCGACCCCGCGGTGCTCGTCTACTGTCAGCGCAACAACATCGTCGGTTGCGAGGACACGTGGACGGGCTTCCACCAGTACGTGATCATCAACCCGGGCTCGAGCGCCAAGGTCGTGCTGTCGGATCCGCTGCCGGGTGAAACGACCCTGCGGACGATCAACTTCAGCTCCAAGGACCTCGGCTACCCGAAGGCGAAGCGCTACTACTACGCCCTCACCTTCGACTTCGAGCGCAAGTTCGACGGCAAGTGGGGCCTGCAAGGCTCGTATGTCTGGTCGCAAAACCGCGGCAACTACGAAGGCTTTGCGAAGTCCGACAACGGCCAGGACGACGTCGGCATCACGACCGACTTCGACACGCCGCGTCTCGTCGACGGATCGACCGGCTATCTGCCGAACCACCGCGAGCACCAGTTCAAGCTGTTCGGCACCTACGCGGTGAACGACAGCCTGCTGCTCGGCGCGAACGCGGTCGTGACGTCGCCGCGCAAGTTCGGCTGCATTGGCGTGTCGGCCTTCGACTACGATCCCAGCATCGGCCAGTTCGACCCGGCCCAGCTCTATGGCGCTGCGTCCTGGTACTGCGGCGGCAAGCTGACGCCCCGCGGCTCGGTCTCGGAATCGGATTGGCTGTCGCAGCTCGACATGTCGCTGCGCTGGACGGTTCCGGACATGGGCAAGCGCCCGGGCGATCTGCAGCTGCGTCTGGATGTGTTCAACATCTTCAACCAGCAAAACGTGCTGTCGACCGAGGAACGCGGCGAGCTCAACAGCGGCGCTCCGCGCTCCACCTACGGCAAACCGACGTCCTATCAGCAGCCGCGCTTCGTGCGCGTCGGCTTCGAGTGGAAGTTCTAGTCGGCGTCACCAACGAGAAAACTGAAGCGGCGGGCCACGGCCCGCCGCATTTTTTTGCGCCGCATCCAGAGATGCGGCCACGCTTTCGTAGACGGCGGCCCCGCGCTCCCCCCCTCACGCGCCCTTGATCGACATCCAGCGCGCGCGGTGCGTGTCTTCCAGATTGCCCTTCCAGCCCTCGATGCGCGGATGCACGAGGTTGGTCGAGCCGCCGAACGCGAGGCACACGATCGGGCAGGCATCGAGCGCGATCTTCTCGGCTTCGCGCATCAGGCCGGCGCGGACGGTCGCGTCGCGCTCGTTGTCGGCGGCGTGCATCAGCTCGTCGTAGCGCGCGTCGGAGAACGCCGGATAGTTCTGCGGGCCGGTGCGCGTCTCGAACAGATAGAGATAGTTGCGCGGGTCGTTGTAGTCGGCGATCCAGCCGCCGTCGGCGGCGTCGAAATCGGCCGCGCGCATCGCGGCGTAGTGGATCGCCGTCTCGGTGCCGACGAGCTCCACGTCCACCCACGGCGCCAGCGAGCGCCAATCGTTCTGCACGACGACGGCGATGCGCGGATTGTCACGCGAGTTGCGGTGCCGGAAGGCGAATTTCAGCGGCTTGCCGGGGCCATAGCCGGCCTCCTCCAGAAGCTTCACCGCCTCGGCGCGGCGCTGCTCCAGCGGCCAGTCGGCAAAGAACACCTTCGAGCCCGACGGCCAGTTGTACATGCCGGGCGGCACGATCGAGTAGGCCGGCGAATAGCCCGCCTTCCAGATCTGGCTGCAGAGGAAGTCGCGGTCGACCGCGAGCGCCAGCGCCTTGCGCACGCGCGGATCGTTGAAGGGCGGGCGGCGCGTGTTGAGCGAGATGTAGTTGAGCAGCATCCAGGGATGGATCTGCACGTAGCCTGGCAGCTCCTTCTCGTAATAGTCGGCCTTCTTGCCGGGGAAGCTCGTGCTCCAGGCCAGTTCGCCGCGCATGACACGGCGCGCGGCGGCGTCATCGTCCGTGGTCGGATAAAAGAACAGCTCCTCGAGCTTGACGTTCCCGGCGTCGAAGAAGCGCGGATTGCGCTTCAACTGGATCATGTAGTTCGACCACCATTTGACGAGCGTGAACGGCCCGTTGGTGACGACGTTCTCCGGCGTGATCCAGGCGTCGCCGTGCTTCTCGACGACGTGCCGCGGCACGGGGAATGCGGTGTAGTGCTTGAGAAGGCCGGGCAGATACGGCGCGGGATGCTCGAGGCGGATCTCGAACGTCTTGGCGTCGATCGCGCGCACACCGAGCGCATCGATGGGCAGATCGCCCTTCTTGCAGGCCTCGGCGTTGAGGATCGGATAGAGGATCGAGGCGTATTCCGCGATCGTCGCGGAATCGAGAATGCGGCGCAGCGCGAACTCGAAATCGTGCGCCGTGCAGGGCGTCCCGTCCGACCACGTCGCGTCGCGCAGGTAGAACGTCCAGGTCAGGCCGTCTTCGCTCGTCTCCCAGCGCTCGGCCATGCCGGGGATCGGCTGGGCCTCTTCGTCATCGGTCGTCAGGCCCATGAAGAGATTGCCGATGATGTTGTTCTCCCACTGGCCCGAGGCCTTGTGGGGATCGAGTGACAGCGGCTCGGAGCCGTTGCCGATGTCGAGGCTCTTCTTGATCGGATCGAGCCCGACGACCGCGCCGCCGCATCCCGCGGTGAGAGCGCCCGCCGCAACGGCCGTCGAGCCGGCGAGAAGCGTGCGTCGAGACGGACGGGAAAGACGACCGATCATAACCTCACCTTGCCACGAAGAACGGAGGACGCGGACCCGACGGCCCTGCCCCCGAAATGGGGCGCCCGGATTTGGACGGGGCGCCGCGCCGTCCCGTATCGAAGTCCCGCGGGCGTGCGTCCCGCACAGGACTCCCGCGATGCCAAAATTCCGTGTTGCGTCGGCCACCGCGCTTCTCACCGCCGCGCTGGCGCCCGTCCCGGCCGCCGCTAACGACGCCGCCGCCAAAGTCACCGACCGCGACCCGATGGCCGCGCTCTACGCCTGCGCCGGCGTGACCGCCGCGCCCGAACGCCTCGCCTGCTACGACCGCGAGGCCGCCGCCTTGAAGGCCCGCCAGGACGCCGGCACGTTCGCCGCCGTCGACGCCGCGGGCGCCGCCGTACGCGCGCGCGCCGCCTTCGGCCTCGCCACGCCGCCCGATCCGCTGCCCGCCGCCGAAGCGCCGCCGCGCGCCCAGGTGATGACGATCGCGGACGTGCGAACCATCGGCGCGGACGGGGCGCTGCGTGTCACGATGACCAATGGCCAGGTCTGGCGTCAGATCGACACCGACACGAACCGCAGGATCGTCGCCGGCGCGGAGGTGGTGATCGAGCGCGCGGCGCTCGGCTCCTACCTGCTCACGCCCAAGGCCGGCGGGATCGGGGTGCGCGTGCGCCGCGAGCACTGACGTCACCGGTCCTTCGGATCGAGCGCGTCACGCAGGCCGTCGCCCAGGAAGTTGAGGCACAAGAGCGTTACGAACATCGTCACCGCCGGCGCCATCAGCATCCACGGCGCCGTCTCCATCTGCCGCGCGCCCGCCGAGATCAGCGCGCCGAGCGACGTCAGCGGCTCCTGCACGCCGAGCCCGAGGAACGACAGGAAGCTTTCCAGCAGGATCACGCGCGCGACGTTGATCGTCGCATAGATCACCACCGGTCCCAGCACGTTCGGCACGATGTGGCGGGCGATGATCGCCCCGCCGCCGACGCCGCCGGCGCGCGCCGCCTCGATGAATTCCTTGTTGCGCAACGCGATCGTCTGGCCGCGGACGATGCGCGCCATCGTCAGCCATTCGACGGCGCCGATCGCCACGAAGATCAGGATCAGCTCGCGCCCGAACACCACCATCAAGAGGATGACGAAGAAAATGAACGGCACCGCGTAGAGCACGTCGACGATGCGCATCATCACCTGGTCGACGGCGCCGCCCACATAGCCGGCCGTCGCGCCCCACAACACGCCGATCGCGAGCGCCACGAGGGTCGCCACCACGCCCACCATCAGCGAGATGCGCAGCCCCACCAGCGTGCGCGCCATCACGTCGCGCCCCTCGGTGTCGGTGCCAAGCAGATGCAGGCCGTTCAGCGTCGGGCCGATGCCGACGCGGTCGCGGTAGATCGTTTCGAAGCCGTGGCCGCTCAGCGCCTTCCAGATGAAGGGGCCGAAGATCGCCACCAGCACGAGAAGGCCAAGGATGACGAGGCTCGTCATCGCGGCGGAGTTGCGCGCCATGCGGCGGCGGGCGTCGTCCCAGAGGGAGCGGCCTTTGGCGAGCGGAGCGTCGGCGAGCGCGGCGTTGGTCATGAGGAGATCCTCTTCAGGCCGCTTTGCGGGCGCGCGGGTCGAGGACGCCGTAGAGGACGTCGGCGAGCATGTTGAAGAAGATTATCAGCGCCGCGTAGACGATCACCACGCCCATCACCAGCGTGTAGTCGCGCTGCAGCGCCGCGGTGGTGAACTGGCGGCCGATGCCCGGCAGCTGGAACACGGTCTCGATCACGAAGCCGCCCGTCAGCACGGTCGAGATCGCCGGCCCGAGATAGGAGACGATCGGGATCATCGCGACCGGCAGCGCGTGGCGCCACACGATCTGCGCCTCCGGCAGGCCCTTGGCGCGCGCCGTGCGGATCGCGTTGGAGCGCATCGCCTCGATCATGCTCGCGCGCATCAGGCGCGAGATCACAGCCACCTGTGGCAGCGCCAGCGTGATGATCGGCAGCGTCAGGTGCGAGAGCGTGAACTGGTCCCTGTAGAGCCCGGCCGTCGGCAGCCAGTGCAGCTGCACCCCGAACACGAGCGAAAAGATCGGCGCGATCACAAGGGGCGGCAGACAGACCCCGATGACGGCGAACGCCATCGCCCCCGCGTCCTGGAGCTTGTTCTGGTTCAACGCCGCCCAGATGCCGAGCGCGGAGCCCACCAGAAGCGCCAGCGTGATCGCCGAGGCGCCGATGATCGCGCTGGTGGGGAACCCCTCCGCGATGATCTGCTGAACGGTCTTGTCCTTGTACTTCATGGACGGGCCGAGATCGCCCTGGAGCAGGCCGCCCACATAGCGCTGGAACTGAACCAGCGGCGGCTGATCGAGATTGAATTCCGCCAGAAGGCGCTTCTCGATTTCCGGCGGCAATTGGCGCTCGCCGTCGAACGGCCCGCCGGGCGCCGCCCGCATCAGGAAAAACGCCGCGGCGATGATGACGAACAGGGTTGGGATCGCAACCAGAAGGCGACGCGCGATTTGGGCCAGCATGGCGTTCGAGGTCCCGTCGTCCCTGTTTGGCGCGGCCGGCGCACGGACGCCGGCCAGACACGGCGCGGCCGGGGCTTGAGACCCCGGCCGACGCGGATTGACCTTTTCCATCCGGCGCCTGCAAGTCAACTCGACGCCGCGTTTCGTGAGCGCCACGACCGCAGGGAGGTTGCCCAATGACGAACGTCATCAGTGTCGCCCGCGATTTCAGCGTGGCGCCGCAGATCACGGCAGAAGACTTCGCGGCCGCCGCCGCCCGTGGCGTGCGGACCGTCATCAACAATCGGCCCGACGGCGAAGCGCCGGACCAACTGTCAGACGCCCAGGCCCGCGCCGCCGCCGAAGCGGCCGGCCTCGTCTATCGTTCCATTCCGGTGACGATGCCGATCCCGCTCACCGCCGTCGCCGCCTTCGCCGCCGCGCTGAAGGAAACGCCCGGCCCGCATTTGGCGTATTGCCGGTCCGGCACGCGCTCGATCACCTTGTGGGCCATGGCGCAGGCCAAAGGCGGCGCCGATCCGGTCGAGTTGATCCGCACCGCCGCGGCGGCCGGTTACGATTTGAGCCCGATGCGCGCCGTCTTGGCCGGAATGCGCGACGCCTGATCCTGGGCTGCCCAAACCGCGAGCGACGTCTGCATCAGTCCGAGCAGCGCGATGGTCAACACGGCGACGCGCAGCCGATCGGTTGCGAAAAGAACGGCGTCGATCACATGTCCGCGCATGGGCTGCAACCAGCAAAGGACGGGCCACGTATCCAGGCTATGGTTGACCGCACTGCCGGCCCCGACTCGGGACTGACGGCGCGATCGATCGATCGAGGCCCCGCGGACGCGGGTGCGAGGGGCGCATGACGAGCCGCAACTGGTTCAATGATTTCGAGTTCGGCGGCGGCGTCGTGCGCGTCCGCAAGACCGGCGCGGTCGTGCCGATCGAAGGCGGCGTGCTGCAGGAGGTGGCGGCCTGGTTCGGCTACTTCTTCGCCGTGCGCGCCGCTGCGCCGACGCCGGGCCGGTTCACGATCGCCTTCTCCCCGGATCGCGCGCGCCCCTGGTATCTGATCTGGCCGGCCGTGCGCCTCGCCGGCGGCCGCATCGTCGACGATCCCGCAGCCGCCGACATCGTCTTCCATTTCGACGACTCCACCGATAGCGACAACCCGCCGCCGGCGCGCCGCCGGCCCGACGCGCGGCTCATGAACTTCGGCTGCAAGACCGTCGCCAAATCCGCCGTCGCGACGGTTTTCGAGCAGGTGTTCGGCTACCCGCTCGCGCTCGATCCGCGCACCCATGTCGGCGCGGCCGTCGAGAAGTCCGAGCGCAACGGGGCCCATGACGGGCGCATCGTCCAGTGCCCGATGGAGCCGCGCCCCGGGCGCGTCTACCAGCGCCTGATCGACGCCGTGGGCCGCGACGGCCTCGTCGAGGATCTGCGCACGCCGATGGTCGGCGGGCGGCCGATCTGCGTCTTCCGGAAGCGCCGCAAGGCCGCCGAGCGCTTCGCCAATCACAACAGCGAAGTCCTGCTCGCCCGCGTGGCCGACATCTACACCGAAGACGAGATCGCGCGACTTGGCGCCTTCTGCCGCGCGATGGGGTTGGACTGGGGCGGCCTCGACGTCCTGCGCGACTCGCGGGATGGCCGCCTCTACGTCGTCGACGTGAACAAGACCGACATGGGGCCGCCAATCGCCTTGCCCCTCAAAGACAAGATGGCCGCAACGCGCCTGCTCGCCGCAGCGCTGCGCCGGCTCGTGCCTGCCGGGGACGCATAATGGCTTCGAAAATTCCGTTCGTGCGCGACATGACCTTCGAATACGGCGTGCCGCAGCAGGTGAGCCCGCTGATCCGGCGCGTCGTCGCGCACAATCCCGGCCCGTTCACGTTTCTCGGCACCGGCGTCTACATCATCGGCCATGGGAACGTGGCGGTGATCGACCCCGGCCCCGACCAGCCCGGCCATCTCGACGTGCTCTTGAAGGCCGTCGAGGGCGAGCGCGTGACCCACATCTTCGTCACGCACGGCCACATGGACCACAGCCCCGCGGCTCGCCCGCTCGCCGAGGCGACGGGCGCGGTGATCTACGGCGCCGAAGGCGAGCCGATCCCCACCGAATCCGAGGTGCGCATGGAGGCCGGCGACGATCTGGCGTTCCGCCCGGATCGCCCGATCGCGGACGGCGAAGTGGTGGCCGGCGCCGGCTGGACGATCCAGGCCGTCTTCACGCCCGGCCACACCTCGCACCACGTCGCCTACGCGCTAAAGGAGGAGAACGCGCTCTTCAGCGGCGATCACATCATGGGCTGGTCGACGACCGTCATCAGCCCGCCAGATGGCGACATGGCCGCCTATTTCGCGAGCCTCGAAAAGGTGCGGGACGCCGACTACGCGACGCTCTGGCCGACGCACGGCCCACCGATCGACACGAACGTGCGCGGCTTCATCCAGGCCTATATCGACCACCGCCGCGGTCGAGAGGCGCAGATCCTCGCGGCCTTGCGGGAGGGGCCCGCCAGCATACGCGCGCTGGTGCCGAAGCTTTATGCCGATGTCGATCCGCGCCTGCACCCGGCCGCGTGCCACTCGATGCTGGCGCACGTCATCCAGCTGACCCAGGAAGGCCGGCTGCGCACGCCGGGGCCCGTCACGATCGACGCGGTTTACACCCTGAGCTGACAAGAGAGGCAGAGCGGGTCCGCGGGGCGCCTGCCCGATCGCGCCTACAGCCAGGCCCGAAACAGAAAAAAGCCCGCGGCGAGCCAGCGGGCTTATGTCTGACGACGGAGGGGGGTCAGGGGCTGCAGACTCTTTTCGTCGCCGACGTGTGGATACTAAAACACACATCCGAATCATCTGCCCTGCGGCGTTCGCGCGCAGGGCGGACAATAAATCCGTTCAGCCTGCCTGGAGGGCGTCGCGCAGCGCCCGGATGCGCTTTGCATTGGCCCCGAGATCGCTGACGCCGACCCGCGACGTGGAGCGGATATCGACCACCGACCCGGCCGCGCCGGGCGCCGGCCGCACGCGGATCACGACGTCGTCGGTGAAGCCGTACCAGAAGCTCGTCGCGGTCGCCTCGATCCGCCCGCCGGCGGGATCGACGGCGCCGACCGTCAAGCCGACCTTCGTGGCCGCCGCCTCGGCGGCCTTGAGCGCATCCGCCGGTGCGGCCGAAAGGCGGACGGGCTGTACGTCAGGATAAGCCTCGACCTGCAGTTCGCGGGACAGCCGCCCCTCGGCAGCGCCGAACCGCTTCTGCGGCGTCGTCGGAACGCGTGCGGTGGCGAGGTCCACGCCATTGCTCCCGGGCACCTTCGCGCGCGCCTCGAGCACGGCGGCCGAGAAGGCCGGCGGATCCAGGAGATCCGTCGAGATGTCGTGGATGGGCGGCGCCGACTGCGCCGTCTGGATGAAGCCCGCCACGGCGAGGGCCGCGGCCGCCGGGACCGCGAGCGCAGCGAGCGCAATCCGCCGGCCGCGCCGGGGCGGCACGATCAGGGCCAGCAGCAGGCCCAGGACCGCGATCACCAGCGTCCCCAGAATGGCCAGAGGCCCGATCTGGATCGTGAGCTGCCCGAACCCGAGCCGCCAATCGAGCGCCCCGAACTTCACCCCGAGCGCCACGGCGGCGAAATAGACCGGCAAGGCCAGGGCCAGCGCCAGCGCCGCCCGCACCCAGAAATCACGTAGCTTCGCCATCCCGGTCGTCCCCTGGAGCCAAGGTTTTCACGCCGCGGGACGATAGAAGGCGTGGTCGCGCAGCGTCAAATTTACATTTATCTGCTTAAGCCATGGCTGGCGGGGGGCGACCCGCCAACCGGTTCCGGAATATGGAAGCCTGAAATGGACCAGAAGGTCGAACCCACGCCGATCGCCGACCCCGAAGACAAGCAGCCGCTGATCGAGCGCTCGATCGAACAGGCGATCTTCGCCAGCCGCTGGCTTATGGCGCCCATCTATATCGGGCTGATCGTCTGCCTGGGCATCCTGATCGTCACCTTCTTCCGGGAGCTGGTCACGGCCCTGCCCTCGGTGATGACGCTCGACGAAACCGACGTGATCCTGCTGATCCTGACGCTGGTGGACCTGTCGCTCGCCGGCAATCTCGTCCTGATCATCCTGTTCTCGGGCTACGAGAACTTCGTTTCGAAGATCGACGCCGCCCAGGGCGCGAAGGATCGCCCGGAATGGATGGGCACGCTCGATTTCTCCGGGCTGAAGATCAAGCTGATCGCCTCGATCGTCGCGATCTCGGGCATCCATCTGCTCAAGGTCTTCATGGACGTCGACAAGTACACCCAGGCCCAGCTGATGTGGTTCACGATCATCCACCTCACCTTCGTGGCCTCGGGCGTCGCGTTCGCGCTCATGGATTTCATCGAGTCGAAAGCGCATAAGGCGAAGTGACGGCCACCCTGTAGTGATTGGCAACCGAACGAGTCGCGCATGCATCGCCGCCGCCTGGCCAAGATCGTCGCCACCGTCGGCCCCGCGAGCGCCTCGTCGGCCATGCTGCGCCGGCTCGCCGAAGCCGGGGTCGACTGCTTTCGCCTGAACTTCAGCCACGGCGCCCACGAGCGGCATGGCGAAGTCGTCGAACGCGTGCGCGCCGTCGAGGCCGAACTCGGCCGGCCGATCGCCATCCTGGCCGACCTCCAGGGCCCGAAAATCCGCCTCGGCGACATCGAGGGCGGCGAACTGGTCGTGCGCTTCGGCGACGTGCTGCGCCTCGAAGCGAGCGACGGCGCCACCACCCCCGGCGTCCTGCGTCTGCCGCACCCGGAAATCGTCGCCGCGGCCCGCGCCGGCGACGCGATCCTGATCGATGACGGCAAGCTGCGGCTCACGGTGACGGAGACGCATGGCGACCACCTCGTCGTCCGCGTGGACGTCGGCGGCGCCCTGAAACCGCGCAAGGGCGCCACCTTGATCGGCGCGGCGCTGCCCATCTCGGCGCTGACGGAAAAGGACGCCATCGACCTCGCTTTTGCGCTGGAGGTCGGCGTCGACTGGGTCGCCCTGTCGTTCGTGCAGCGCGTCGAGGACCTCACCGAAGTCCGCGCGCGCATCGACGGGCGCGCCGGCTTGGTGGCCAAGATCGAGAAGCCCTCGGCGATCGCCGACATGGAGGCCATCGTGGCGGCCTCGGACGCGATCATGGTGGCGCGCGGCGATCTCGGCGTCGAACTGCCGGCCGAGCGCGTGCCGATCGAGCAGCGCCGCCTGATCCGGGTCGCGCGCACGCTCGGCAAGCCGGTGATCGTCGCCACCCACATGCTCGAATCCATGGTCGAAGCCGCCGCCCCGACGCGCGCCGAGGCCTCCGACGTGGCGAGCGCCATCTATCAGGGCGCCGACGCGGTGATGCTGTCGGCGGAGAGCGCCGTCGGCCGCCACCCCGAATCCGCCGCCGCCATCATGGATCGCATCATCGGCGCGGTGGAGGCCGACCCGGAGCACTGGTCGGCGCTGTGGCGCCCCGCCATCGCCGACCCGCCGCAGACGGCGGACGCCGTCAGCCTCGCCGCCCGCGAGATCGCCCAGGTGCTCGGCTGCGAGGGCGTCGTCGCCTACACCCGCACGGGCGCCACGGCCCAGCGCGTCTCCCGCGAACGCCCGCCTTGCCCGATCCTGGTGCTCACCCCCGACATCCGCGCCGCCCGCCGCCTCGCCCTCGTGTGGGGCGTGGAAGCCGCCGTCGCCCCCGACATCACCACCTTCGACGAAATGGTCGGCCACGCCGAAGGGCACGCCCTATCCCAGGGCCTGCCCATCGACGCCCGGATCGTCATCATCGCCGGCGCGCCATTCGGCGAACCGGGCAAGACGAACACCATAAAAATCAGCCGGTTGGCCGGGTTTTCGTAGGCCGGTTGCCTTCGAACAGCTCCCCTGGGTTCCGGGTTCGGCCTTCGGCCGCCCCGGAATGACGGGCCGGGGATAGGCGTGTGCGCTCCGTCATTCCGGGGCGCGCGCAGCGCGAACCCGGAACCCAGGCGGGAGCTACTGCCCCCCTCATTCGGGCGTCCGGGGAATGGGGAACGCGCGCCGCGGCGCGCCGCCCCCCATTGACGCCGCTTCCGCTTCTCCCTATCTCGACGGCGCTGGCAGCCGGGCGCGTCGAGTGCTAATGGCGGCCGCATCAAATTCTGAACCGACTTTTGACCAAGGAGTCAGACGTGGCGAACTTTCGTCCTCTGGGTGACCGCGTGCTCGTGAAGCGCGTGAAGGAAGAAGAAAAGACGAAGGGCGGGATCATCATCCCCGACACGGCCCAAGAGAAGCCGCAGGAAGGCGAAGTCATCGCCGTGGGCCCGGGCGCCCGCGACGAAGACGGCGAGCGCATCGCGATGGACCTGAAGGTCGGCGACCGCATCCTGTTCGGCAAGTGGTCGGGCACGGAAGTGAAGATCGACGGCGACGACCTGCTCATCATGAAGGAATCCGACGTGATGGGCGTCATCGAGACGACGACGAAGGGCAAGAAGGCCGCCTGACACGGCGCCTCGCCTTCCGTTCCTGAACAATTCCAATCGAGAAGAGGTAGACTCACATGGCTGCTAAAGTCGTGCAATTTGGCGCGGACGCGCGCGAGCGGATGCTCGCCGGCGTCGACATCCTGGCCAACGCGGTGAAGGTCACGCTCGGCCCGAAAGGCCGCAACGTCGTGATCGAAAAGTCCTTCGGCGCCCCGCGCACCACGAAGGACGGCGTGACGGTCGCGAAGGAAATCGAGCTCGAAGACAAGTTCATGAACATGGGCGCGCAGCTCATTCGTGAAGTTGCCTCCAAGACGAACGACGAAGCCGGCGACGGCACGACGACCGCCACGGTCCTCGCGCAAGCGATCGTCCGCGAAGGCATGAAGGCCGTTCAGGCCGGCCGCAACCCGATGGATCTCAAGCGCGGCATCGACAAGGCCGTCGCCGCCATCGTCGAAGACCTCAAGAAGCGCGCCCAGAAAGTGAAGGGCTCGGAAGAGATCGCCCAGGTCGGCACGATCTCGGCCAACGGCGACAAGGACATCGGCAAGTTCCTCGCCGACGCGATGGCGAAGGTCGGCAACGAAGGCGTCATCACGGTCGAAGAAGCCAAGTCGCTCGAGACCGAACTCGACGTCGTCGAAGGGATGCAGTTCGACCGCGGCTACCTGTCGCCGTACTTCATCACCAACGCCGACAAGATGGAAGCGACGCTCGAAGAGCCCGTGATCCTGCTCTTCGAAAAGAAGATCTCGTCGCTGCAGCCGATGCTGCCGATCCTCGAGTCGGTCGTGCAGAACGGCAAGCCGCTGCTCATCATCGCGGAAGACGTCGAAGGCGAAGCCCTCGCCACGCTCGTCGTCAACAAGCTGCGCGGCGGCCTGAAGGTCGCGGCGGTGAAGGCGCCTGGCTTCGGCGATCGCCGCAAGGCCATGCTGGAAGACATCGCCATCCTCACGGGCGGCCAGGTCATCTCCGAAGACCTCGGCATCAAGCTCGAGAACGTCGACCTGTCGATGCTCGGCCGCGCCAAGAAGGTCGTCGTCAAGAAGGACGACACGACGATCGTCGACGGCTACGGCGACAAGAAGGACATCGAGGCCCGCACCGGCCAGATCCGCAAGCAGATCGAAGACACCACGTCCGACTACGACCGCGAAAAGCTGCAAGAGCGTCTGGCGAAGCTCGCCGGCGGCGTTGCGGTGATCAAGGTCGGCGGCGCGACGGAAGTCGAAGTGAAAGAGCGCAAGGACCGCGTTGATGACGCGCTGAACGCCACCCGCGCGGCGGTGGAAGAAGGCATCGTCCCGGGCGGCGGCGTCGCGCTGTTCCGCGCGGCCCAGAAGCTCGACGTGAAGGGCGAAAACGAAGACCAGAACGTCGGCGTCGCGATCGTGAAGAAGGCGCTCGAAGCGCCGATCCGTCAGATCGCGGAAAACGCGGGCGTCGAAGGCTCGATCGTCGTCGGCAAGCTGCGTGAGTCGAAGTCCGAGACGGAAGGCTTCAACGCCCAGACCGAACAGTACGTCGACATGATCAAGGCCGGCATCATCGACCCGGTGAAGGTCGTCCGCACCGCGCTGCAAGACGCGGCGTCGGTCTCGGCGCTGATCATCACGACGGAAGCCTCGATCGCCGAAGCTCCGAAGAAGGACAAAGGCGGCGCCGGCGGCGGCATGCCGGGCGGCGGCATGGGCGGCATGGGCGACATGGACTTCTGACGAAGTCAGAAGTCCTGAATGTCGCCCATCACGAAAGTGGCTGGATCGGCCAAGGCCGATCCAGCGGGCGACATGGACTTCTAAGAAGTTCGATCCCATCGCACTGAATGAAGGGCGGAGCGAAAGCTCCGCCCTTTTTCGTTGCAGGCTTGGACGGCGGCGCGCGGCGCGTATGATCCCGGCGTGACCGTTTCCGACGCCCAGCGCCTCGCCCACCTGATCGCCGCCGAAGCGTGCGCGCTCAACCTTCTGCACGAGATCGAAACCGCCGCGATCGTCGCGCCGGGACGTCTCGAAAGCGCGGTCGAAGCCGACATCGCCGCGATTGCGGCGCGCGATTTCGGCGTGACGCGCAACTGGCACAAACGCCTCGTGCGCGCCGGGCCGAATTCCGTCTGCCTGTTCTCCGACGACCCGCCCGATCGCGTGATCGCGCCGAACGACACCGTCTATCTCGATCTCGGCCCGGTGTTCGGCGAATGGGAAGCCGATGTCGGCGCCACCTATGTCGTGGGGGACGATCCTGCCCGTCGCGCGCTGGTCTCTGCACTGCCCGAGGTGTTCGCGGCGATTTGCGCCCACGCCCGCGCGCACCCCGACATCACCGGCGCGGAGTTGTACGAATTCGCGCACGAGGCCGCGGCGGCGCGCGGCTTCGTGTTCGGCGGCAAGATCGCCGGCCACACGATCGGCGAGTTCTCCCACCTCACCTGGCCCGGCGAGCGCGCGCACACGCGCATCTGGCCGGATAATCCCACGCGCCTGAGCGATCCCGATCATCTGGGGCGCACGCGCTTCTGGATCGTGGAGACGCACCTCCTCGCGCCCGATCGCAGCTTCGGCGGATTTTACGAACGCCTGCTGCGGCCCTGAACCGCGCGCGCCCGTTCGCGTTCCTCCCGGATCAGGAGGCGCACCCATGAGCCGCTATGGCCCTTTCTCTCCCCGCGGACGCTTCGGCGATCCGCTGTCCGTCATGCGCCAGGAGCTCACGCGCATGGCCGAGGAGTTCAGCCGCTTCGCCGCCCCGCCCGAAACGCCCGGCGGCGCCCGGATGGCGCTCGCACGGGTCGACATGAGCGAGACCGAGGACGCGCTGGAGATCGACATCGAGGCCCCCGGCGTCGACGACCGCGGCCTCGACGTCAGCCTGCGCGGAGATCTGCTCACGATCCGCGCGGTGCGGGACGTGGCGCGCGACGACCACGAGCGGAACTGGCACGTGCGCGAGCGCGCGAGCGCGGGCGTCACACGGACGATCACGCTGCCGTTCGCGCCTGACCCGCAGGCGGTGTCGGCGCAGCTCGCGCACGGCGTTTTGCACATCGTCGTGCAGAAAACGCGCGAGCCCTCGGCGCGCAGCGTTCGCATCCCGATAAGCGGTGGCGCGGACGCACCGAACGGCGCTTCCAGGAACGATGCGCAGCGCTCCTCGGGCGGGCCACAAGGCCCTGTCGATCCGGCGATTTGATCGCGCCACGATCCGATTTCGGTTGAACGGGCCCGGCTTGTCCCGCAAGGCGATGGGCATGGCCACGTCCTCGACCCGTACGCCCTGGTGGGCCAAAGACGCGACGCCCGGCTGGCTGCTGCTGGGCGCGACCGTGCTGTCCTTCGTGCTGCAGAACGGCCCGACCGCAGCCGCGTTCGGCGCCGTGCTGAAGCAGCACCTCGATCTGACGATCGGCGGCGTCACGCTCTACGAGACCACCGGCGCGAAATTCGTGAAGGACGCGCTGATGGCGGTGTTCTTCCTGTTCGTCGGGCTCGAGCTGAAGCGCGAGTGCGTCGAAGGTCCGTTCCGCAATCCGCGCGAGGCGGCGCTGCCGGCGCTCGGCGCGATCGGCGGCATGGCCGCGCCGGCGCTGATCTATCTCGCCGTCACGGGCGCCTTGCATCCGGACGCCTCGCCCGCCTACGCCCATGGCTGGGCCATCCCGACCGCGACCGACATCGCCTTCGCCGTCGGCGTGATCTCGCTGCTCGGGCCGCGCACGCCGCCCGGATTGCGGTTGTTCCTGCTCGCGCTCGCGATCGCCGATGATCTCGGCGCCATTCTCGTCATCGCGATCTTCTATTCGTCCGACGTCGCCGTTCTTCCGCTGGCGGTATCGGGCGCGATCTTCCTAGCGCTGATGTCGATGAACTGGCTGGGCGTGCGTCGGCTTGCGCCGTACTGGGTGCTTGGGCTCGCGCTGTGGGCCGCGATGACCAAGACGGGCGTCTCGCCGACGCTCGCAGGCGTGCTCACCGCCATCGCAATCCCGATGCGACGCCCGGACGGCCGCTCGCCGCTAATCGCGGCCGAGCACGCGCTGAAGCCGTGGGTGCAGCTCGGGATCATGCCGCTGTTCGCGCTGGTGGTCGGCGGCGTGTCGCTGGTCGGTGTCGGGATTGCGGAGCTGACGCATCCGGTGTCCGTCGGCATCGCGGCGGGGCTCGCGCTCGGAAAGCCGCTCGGCATCCTCGCTTTGACCTATGCGGGCGCTGCACTTCTGAAGCGCGCGATGCCCGGACCGTTCCTGCAGATGCTGGGCGTGACGATGATCGCCGGGATCGGCTTCACCATGAGCCTGTTCGTCGGCGCGCTGGCCTTCGCCGATCCCGCGCTCGCCGCGCCCGTGCGCTTCGGCGTGCTTGGCGGATCGGCGCTGTCGGCGATCGGCGGGCTCGCCGTGCTCGCCCTGGCGACGCGGGGCCCGCCCGGCCCGCAGACATCCTCGGAGTTTGCGGAAGTCGAGGACGCCGCGGAGCGCGGCGGCGTGATCGAGCCGCGCTAGGCGCGATCCCTCAACGCTTCAGCGCGAGGCTGACGCTGAACGTGCGCGGCTCTGCCGGGAAGTACCGATCGGCGCCGAAAGCGAAATCGGCGCGTTCGGCATAGGCTTTGTCGGTCACGTTGCGCACGGCCGCGGCGAGGTCCACCCGCGGCGACAGCGCCAGGCGCGCACGCAGATTGAGGACGTCATGTCCCGGGTAGACGCGCGTGTTGGCGGCGTTCGTGAAGTACCGGCCCATGTGGACCCACTCGAGTTCGGTGGACGTCGTCATCGTCGGGCGCCACGTCGCACGGATGTTCGACGTCCAGCGCGGCGCGGTGTCGACGTCGTCGCCGCTGCGGATGCTTTCGCCGGCGCGCGTGGACGGATCGGAAAAGGCGTAGGTGTGGCGTGCGTACGAGACCCAGCCGGACAGCGATAGCTGCGTGGTGAGCGGCGCCTCCGCCGAAAGCTCGACGCCGCGGTGGCGCGCCTTCGCGAACGGCACGGTGAAGCCGTCGGCGTTGCGGAAGGCCGCGTTGTCCTTCTCCATCGCATAGACCGCGGCCTCGATGCGGGCGCCGCCCAGCAGGAAGCGCGAACCGAGTTCGACGCTGTCGATCGTCTCGGCCTTCTGGTCGCCGGGCTGCTGGAGCGTTTGCAGCGAATAGAGATCGGCGGCTTGCGGCGCGCGGGCGCCGCGCGCGAAGTTCAGCCACGCCGACCCGCGCTGTCCGCCTTCTTCCCAGTCGCCGAACTCGCGGATCAGGCCGAGCTTCGGCGTCACTGTTTCGAAGCGGTCGCGGCGATCGGCGACGCGCCGGAACCGGCCGACATCGCCCGTTGGCGCGCGGTTGTCGTAATCGTACGTGGTGCGCTCGCCGCGGGCCCCGGCCACGAGGCGCCAGCCGGGCGTGAAGGCCCAGTTCGCCTGGGCGTAGAGTGCGAGAACTTCGGCCTCGACGGCGTAATCGTAGTGCAGGCCGCGGACATAGCCGGCGGGCTGGGTTGCGCGCGACTGGGTTTCGCGCAGCGTCGCGCGGGTGCGGTCGGCGTCGACGCCGAAGGCGAGCGAAACGTCCGGGTTCGGATCGTAGTAGAGCGCCGTCTGAACGCCGCCGCCGCGCTGCGCGGTTTCCTCAAGCGCGCGCGACGGCAGGAAGTGCAGCAGAAGATCGGTGTCGATCGTGCGGGCAAACGGCGTGACCTGCAGACGCCATCCTTCTCCGAGATAGCGATTGGCGGTGAGGTGCGCGCGCAGCGCGCGCGAGTCGCGATAGGCTTCCGGATTGGCGTTGGCGCGGGCGCGCGCGCGGTCGCGGTAGGCGTTCGTCCCCTCGACGAAACCGGCGGTTTCCTGGGCGAGATTGACGGCGGCGATGCGGCCCGCGAGCGTCCAGGACGCGCGCTCGAGATCGAAGCCGACAAGCGCGTGCTGCTCTTCGAGGCCCGCCTGGTCGCGCCAGCCTTCCTCCTTGCGGGCGTCGAGCGCGGCGATGAAGGGGCCGTGGTCGGCGCGCCCGGTGACGCGTCGGCGGCCCCATTGGCCCAGCTCGACTTCGATCCGGTCGCCGTCGCCCGCTTTCGGCGTGAGCACGTTCACGAGCCCGTGCACGGCGTTGGCGCCGTAGAGCGCCGACCCGGGCCCGCGCGTGACCTCGACGCGCCCGGCGAAATCCAGCGAGGTCTCGAAGAGCTGGTTGATGTTGGCGAAGCCGGGCGCGCGGATCGGCACGCCGTCTTCGAGAATGAGGAAGGAGCCGGCGCCCTGCCCGCCCG
The DNA here is from genome assembly GCA_018969015.1 of Alphaproteobacteria bacterium. Lineage (GTDB taxonomy): Bacteria > Pseudomonadota > Alphaproteobacteria > Caulobacterales > Aquidulcibacteraceae > REEB506. The sequence continues at coordinate 17,922 of JAGWZE010000034.1, read as the reverse complement.
TCAGCACGGGCGAGCGGATGGCCGGCAGGCTCTCCATGCCCGAGCCGCGATGGATGGCGACGCCCGGGAAGCGGTTGAGCGCTTCGCTGCCGGCCTGCGCGCCGATGGCCTCGAGATCGGCGGCGGAGAGCGCGGCGGCGTTGCTCGGCACGCGTGAGGCCGCGATGGCGCGGCGCTCGGCGGTGACGACGATGTCGTCCGAAGCGAAGGCCGACGCGGCGAGCGACACGGCGGCAAGGCAGAGGGCGAGAGCGCGCATGCGGCGCATATAGACGGATTTGCGCGCGCGCACATCCGCACGCGATCGGCCGCACGGATGGGCCACACACATTTGGCCGCACGGCGCGGCTGCGCCTGCGGGTTCAGAGAGAAAAAAAGGGACGCGGCGGAGAGGCGTGAGCCTGGGTCGGCCGACCCTGGTTTGCAGGCTTTGGGGAGGAGTGGCTTTCGGCCTCTCCGCCGCGTTCGGCGCGCCGGTTTGGTCAACCCGGCGAGGGGCTATTGATCGGGATCGTCGCCTACATTTTCGGCGCTTTTCCCGACGTTCGCGTTCCTCCTTGAGACCCGAGGCCGGAGCTCGCCCTCACCCGGCTTGAGATAGGCGCGCACACCCACACGGGGGCGACCCTGCTCTCGAGGCAGGTTTTCCCGGGTCCTGACCGCAACCGTTCGAGGCGTCACCCTCTCCCGGCCCGTTCACCGATCCGCTGCGCGTTCTCGACGTTCTAGACCGCCCTGTCGCAGCGACGGGAGGAGAATCGCACGCGATCGTCCGGGGGCGGATTAGTTTTTGGCTATCCCACACCTCGACGGCGTCATCCTCGACGCGCCGCAGGCGCGGCGGGGATCCAGGCGTTTGGCGCGGCGGTCTCTGGATCCCCGCCTCGCACGGGGTGCGAGGCGAGGATGACGACGAGGTGGGTGGGTGCGTCTCCCCTTCCCAACCCTGGCCCGCTGGGGGAGGGATTTGGGTGGTCGGTCCTCTACGCGCTGGAGACGCTGCGGATTCTGGATCCCCGCCTCGCACAACGTGCGAGGCGGGGATGACGGAGAGCCGGTCCCCTGGGTTCCGGGTTCGCGTGTTTCGCGCGCCCCGGAATGACGGGAGCGGACGTCAGCGGCCGGCTTTGGCGGCGCCGGGTGTGGCGGCGGCGGCCTGGTCGAGGGCCTGCTGGCGCTTGGCTTCGGTGAGGAGATAGGCGCGCACGTCTTCGACCTGTTTGGGCGAGAGGTACTTCGCGAAGCTCACCATGCCGTTCTGCGCGAGCGAGCCTTCGAGGACGACGGACTTGAAGGACGCCTCGTCCTTCACGATCGCCGAGCGCCGCAGGTCCGGCAGATAGGCGCCGCTGGCGTTGGCGCCGTGGCAGACTTGGCAGTTGTCCATGTAGGCCGCGAAGCCCGCTTTCGCATCGCCTTTCGACGTCACGCCCGCCAGGTCGATCGGCTGCTTCGGCGGGATGTCGTAGGCCGGCGCCGTCGCCTTGCCGCCGAGCTTGAAGACGAGCAGACGACCCGGCAGACGCGGACGATCCGGCAGGAACGCCGCAGCCGCGAGCGGCGCTGCGCCGCCATAGCCGACCATCAGCGCGATGTATTGCTCGCCGTCGATCTCGTAGGTCGAGGGCGGCGCGATGACGCCGTTCGTGGTCTCGGTGCTCCAGAGCTCCTTGCCGGTGGCGGCGTCATACGCGCGGAACTTGCCTTCGGCCGCGCCCTGGAAGACGAGCCCGCCGGCCGTCGACAGGATGCCGGCGTTCCAGAAGTACGGATGCTCCACGGTCCAGCGCGCTTCCTGCTTCACCGGATCCCAGGCGATCAGCATGCCCTTCAGCATCGACTTCATGGCGTTGCGCTGCGCCTCGTCGTTCGGCAGCGCGGCGAGCAGGAAATCGGTGCCCGTGTTCCACGTCCCGTCGCGATAGCCGAACTTGGCGACGTTTCCGTACGCGGAAGGGATCGCCATCGCCGGAATGTAGACGAGGCCTTCCTTGGCGTTGAACGCCATCGGGTGCCAGTTGTGGCCTCCGAAGGGCGCGGGCATCACGAGCGCCGGCTTCTTGGCGAAGCGCGCTTCCGGCACTTCGATCGGGCGGCCCGTCGCCATGTCGACGCCCTTGGCCCAGCTGATCGGGATGTAGGGCTTGGCCGAGATGAGTTTCCCGTCCGTGCGATCGATCACGTAGAAGAAGCCGTTCTTCGGCGCCTGCATCAGCACCTTGCGGGGCTGACCGTCGATCGTGAGATCGGCGAGCATGATGTGCTGCGTGGCGGTGTAGTCCCAGGTTTCGCCGGGCGTGGTCTGGTAGTGCCACTTGTAGGCGCCGGTGTCGGGATCGAGCGCGAGGATCGACGACAGGAAGAGGTTGTCGCCCTTCCCGCCCGAGCGGACGCGGTGGTTCCAGGGCGAGCCGTTGCCGACGCCGACATAGAGCGTGTTGAGCGCGGGGTCGTAGGCCATCGCGTCCCACACGGTGCCGCCGCCGCCGGACTTCTTCCACGCGCCGTCGAACCACGTTGCGCCGGCCTTCTCGGCGAAGATCTTGTCGGACGCGGCGTTGTCGGGCTGTCCGTCCGGATTCGGCGTCGTGTAGAAACGCCACACGAGATCGCCCGTCTCGGCGTCGTAGGCGCTCACATAGCCGCGCACGCCGTACTCGGCGCCGCCATTGCCGATGATCACGCGGCCCTTGATGACGCGCGGCGCGCCCGTGATCGTGTAGGGCTTCGACTGGTCGACGGTGACCTTCGACCAGACTTCCTTGCCGGTCGCGGCGTCGAGCGCGATCAGGCGGCCGTCGAGTGCGCCGACGAACACCTTGCCGTTCCACACCGCCACGCCGCGATTGACGACGTCGCAGCAGGCCTTGAAGCCGGTGTTCCCGTCGACCTTGGGATCGTAGGTCCATTTCGGCGCGCCGGTCTTGGCGTCGAACGCGAACACCTTGCTCCAGGCGGTCGTGGTGTAGAGCGTGCCGTCGACGACGATCGGCGTGGCCTGCTGGCCGCGATCGGTGTCGAAATCGGCGTGCCAGGCGAGGCCGAGCTGGCCGACGTTCGCCGGGGTGATCTTGTCGAGCGGGCTGAAGCGCTGCTCGTCATAGGTGCGGCCGTAGCTCATCCACTGCCCGGGCTCGGCGGCGGTAAGACGCTCGGCGGTGACGTTCCCAGGTTTGGGCGCCTTGGCGGCGGGTTGGCAGGCGGCGAGCGCTAGGGCGCCGGCGAGCGCCAGGAAAGCGGCGCGAGCGGGTCCGCGGACGGTCATCATGTTCCTCCCCGGCGGCGCCGCATCGTTGCGTGCGGTCGTCGCTCACAGTGTGTTTACTCCACCGCGCGGCGATTTCATCCCCTGACGCAGCGTCACACGTCGCCCGCGACGGGCCTTGCGCAACGCCGCGTGAAGCGGCGCCGGGCGCCTGCGCCGGGGTCGATCTGCCGGAAGGATGGGCAATCGCGGAATCAAGAACGGCCGCCGGTTGCCCGGCGGCCGTCTCGGTGTGTGGTGTGCAATCGCGCCGGATCGCCGCGAAAGCTGAGGGGCGTCTCCTCCCCGAAACGCCGTGGCGTCGTTAAACAACGCTCGCCCGCACTGTGAATGTGTGGCGCGCTGTCTGTCAAGCGCCGTTCAGCGCTGTTGTGAATGCTTCGAAGGCCAGATTGGGCTGCTGGAAGACATAGTCGGGCTCGAACACGCCGGCGGCGCCGCCAGCCTCCTGGATCGTCCGACAGGCGGTGAAAACCTGCTCGGCAGGGCAGTACCACGCACTCATCGGCGCGGCGTCTCCCGCAGGCGTGCAGCCAAGCGCGGCGAGCCGCGTGTCGACGTCCCCGCGGCGGCTGGCGTCGAGCGCGGCGCGCACGAGGCGCACGCGCTTGGCGCGGCCGCGGGCCTCGATGGCGTCCAGAACCCGTTCGAAGGTGGCCAGCGCCGCGGCGCCCCAGGACGCTGCGCGGCTGGCGGCCAGATGGGCCTGGCTTCGCAGGATGAGACCATCGGCGAGCGGCGTGAGGTGGTTGGCCGCGAGCGTGGCGCCGGTGGTGGTGATGTCGACGATCACTTCCGCCGTGCCGGCCGCGGGCGCGCCTTCGGTCGCGCCCAGGCTTTCGACGATGCGGTAGTCGTCGATGCCGTGCGCCTCGAAGAAGGCGCGCGTGTGCACGAGGTACTTGGTGGCGACGCGCAGGCGCTTGCCGGTGCGGGCGCGATGCTCGGCGCAGACGTCGGCGAGATCGGCCATCGTCGTCACGTCCAGCCAGGACGACGGCGCGGCGACGACGAGATCGGCGCGGCCGAAGCCGAGCGGCTTGACGAGGATCGGCGTGTCCAGACCGCCGGCGGCTTCGCGCAGCACGTCCTCGCCAGTGACGCCCACATGCACGTCGCCCTCGACGATGGCGCGGGCGATATCGGAGGCGGAGAGAAGCCGCACCTCCACGTCCGGCGCCGCGGCGATGCGGGCCGTGTAGCCGCGCGCCCCGCCCTGCGTGGCGAGGGCGAGGCCGCAATCGGCGAAGAAGGCGTTCGTCTGTTCCTGCAGACGGCCTTTGGAGGGAATGGCGAGAACGAGCGCGGTCATCGGGCAGGCTCCGCGGCGTCGGCGAGGCGCAGCGGGCGCAGCGAGAAGCCCATCGCGCGCCAGTCGGCGTGGACGGCGTCGCCCGCGGCGAGCCGGCGCAAGAGATCGTCGTAGCGGCCGCCGCCGCCGAGCGCGGCGCGTTCGCCGAGCGCGGGCGCCTCGAGCTCGAACACGAACCCGTCGTAGTAGGCGGGGCCGCGGCCGAAGCCGGCGGAGAACGCGACCTCGACGCCGGCGCCGACATGGGCGGAGAGCGCGCGCCAGCGGGCCGCGGCGGTTTCGAGCGCGGGGCCGAGCGACGGCATCGCGCCGGCGAGCTGCTCGAAGGCGGCGGCCGGCGCGGCCTCGACGGCAAGCGCGGCGCGGATGCGTGCGATCTGATCCGGATGCGGACGATCGGCGCGGGCGAGATCGGATTTCGCGGTGAGGCGGCGGGCCACGTCCGCGGCGGTGCGGCCGCCGACCATCGGCGCGCCGCTGCGCACGAGCAGCGCATCGACGACGGCGGCGGCGCGGTCTGCCGGAAGCGCGGCGATGGCTTCGCCCACGGCGTCTCCGTCGCGGGCGCCGGCTTCGGCCTCGCCGAGCACGGCGCCGGGCGCGCCCGTGCGGGCGAAGGCGCGCTGGATGCGGGCTTCCCAGGCCGGCGCGAGGCCGACGGCGGCGATGACCGCGCGGGCGAGCGCGATGTCGCCGAGCTTCAGGCGCGGCGTCACGCCGGCGCTGCGCGCGGCCTCGAGCGCGGTCGCGACGAGATCGGCTTCGGCCTCCGGAGTGAAGGCGGCGGGCGCGAGCACCTCCATGCCGACGACGCGGAACTCGGTTTCGCGCGTCGAGCCGCGGGCCTGGCGGCGGAAGACGAGGCCGTCATAAGCGGCCGCGGCCTGCCCCGCCGGCGCGGCGGCGAGCACGTCGCGCACGATCGGCGCGGTCATGTCGGGACGCAGGCACCATTCGCCGCCGTCGGGCCCGGTCAGCGTGAAGGCGCGCGCGCGGATGTCCTCGCCGAGCAGTTCGAGATAGAGGCCGGCGGGCTGGAGGATGTCCGCCGTTGCGGCGCCGGGGCCGTGGCGCGCGATGGCGGCGCGCACGGCGGCGGCGGCGGCGTCGACACGGTCGATCGCTTGGCGTTGGGGGGTGGCGGCGCTCGTCATTTGCGCGGCGCGTCCACGTAGGCGGCGAAGCGCTGCGCCTGCTCCTGCATGACGGAATCGACGGCCTTCGAGAGCGTGGCCCAGCCTTCCGGATCGGCGCCGGTGACGACGTAGGTCCAGGTGATCGTGGCGCCGCCGCCTTCCGCTCCGGCGATCTGCACGGTCCACGCCGCCGTCGCGGCCATTTCCTGCAGCGGGCCGAGCGGCGCGGAGAGACGGATCGTGCGATCTGGGATGACGAGCACGACTTCGCCGTGCTTGACGGCGCCGTCGCGCGGGAGGCGCTCGCAGAAGCAGCCGCCGGCCCGGGGATCCATACGCAGATTGCGCGCGTCGCCCGAATAGGTGTGCGAGCCGGACCACCAGTCCTGCGGCTTGAAGAAGGCGCGCCAGGCGCGCACCGGATCGGCCTTGGTGGTGACAGTGATCTGGCTCGTGAAGCCAGACGGCGCGACGCTGGCGATTGCGGCATGGGCCGGCGCGGCGGCGGCAAGGGCGAGGCCGAGGCCGGCGAGCGCGGCGCTGATCGTCCGGAAGCGGATCATCTGGCGCCCTCCGCGTGCGGGGCGGCGAGCATGCGCGCGACCTGCGCGACGAGATCGGCGCGGGGCACGGTGACCTGCACCTTCTCGCGCAGGGCGGCGTAGGCTTCGCGATCGTCGCCGGCCTTGGCGGCGAGCGAGGCGCCGAGGACGAGATCCTTCACCGTCGCCTGCCCGGCCGCGCGCTCGTCGGTTCCGATGATGACGGCGACGGGGGCGCCGCGCTTGTCGGCGTATTTGAGCTGCGCCTTGGGGCCGGAGCCGCCGAGATAAACTTCGGCGGGACGGTCGAGGCGCACGCGGAGTTCGCGGGCGATGGCGAAGCACTCGGCCATCGCCTCGGCGTCGAACGGCAGCACGACGATCGGGCCATCGAACGCGGCTTCGGCGCCGGCGTGCGCCAGCGCGGCGGCGAGGCGCGAGACGCCGATCGAGAAGCCGGTGGCGGGGATCGGCTGGCCCTTGAAGCGCGAGACGAGATCGTCATAGCGGCCGCCGCCGCCGACGGAGCCGAAGCGCACGGGGCGGCCGGCTTCGTCGGTGGTCTCGATCAGCAGCTCGGCTTCGAATACGGCGCCCGTGTAGTACTCGAGGCCGCGCACGATGGAGGGATCGAGGCGCGCAAACCCGGCGGCGCCGAGGCGATCGAGCGTGGCGGCGATCTGTTCGAGTTCGGCGAGCGCGCCCGTGGCGGCGAAGGCGGCTTCGTTGGCGCGCATCGCGGCGAGCGCGTCCTTGGCGGCGAAGAACCCGAGCACGGTTTCGGCCTGCGCGGCGGAGAGGCCGGCGCCGGGGGTGAAGTCGCCGGACTCGTCCTTGCGGCCGGCGCCCAGCAGCGCGCGCACGCCATCGGCGCCGAGGCGGTCGAGCTTGTCGATTGCGCGCAGCACGGTGAGGCGCGTGCGGGTGTCGTCGGCCGCAACGCCGGCGAGACGCAACACGCCATCGAGCGCGCGGCGGCTGGAGTATTTCAGCGCGAACTTGCCGGCCGGCACACCGGCCGCCTCGAGCGCTTCGCCGGCCATGGCGATCATCTCGGCGTCGGCGGCGGGGCTGGCGGCGCCGACGGTGTCGGCGTCGCACTGCCAGAACTCGCGGAAGCGCCCCGGCCCCGGCTTTTCGTTGCGCCAGACCGGGCCGGCGGCGCAGCGACGGTACGGCTTGGGGAGCGCGTCGTAGTTTTCGGCGACGAAGCGGGCGAGCGGCGCGGTGAGGTCGTAGCGCAGCGCCATCCACTGCTCGTCGTCGTCCTGCAGGGCGAACACGCCCTCGTTGGGGCGGTCCTGGTCGGGCAAAAATTTGCCGAGCGCGTCGGCATACTCGAACGCGCTCGTCTCGAGGCGCTCGAAGCCCCAGCTTTGGTAAACGGCGAGGACCTTGTCGACGATCGCGCGTTCCTGCGCGAGCGTCGCGCCGCGGCGGTCCATGAAGCCGCGCGGACGGCGCGCCTTGGGGCGGAACTCGGCGGAGGAAGCGGGCGAACTCATGAGCGGGTGGTACCCCGCCCGGCCCGCGGCGGCAATGTGCGCGGCGTCAGCTCGCGTACTTCACCGTGCAGCCGTACGGCTGCGTCGCGGTGACGGCGGGCGCCTTGCCGGCCTTCACCGCGGCGAGCGCGGCGGTGACGTAGTTCTTCGCCGTCTTGACCGTTTCCGGCTCACGCGCGGGAGTGTCGTCGATCGCGCCCTGATAGGCGATGTCGCCCTTCGGGGTGATGACGAACATGTGCGGCGTGGTCTTCGCGCCGTAGGCCTTGCCGACGACGCCGCTGGCGTCGAGGAGCACGGCGGTCGGCGCGGCGCCCCGGGACGTGGTGAGCGAGACGGCCTCGGCCCCGGAGACGGCGCCCTGCTTGCCGGGCGCGGACGACACGACCGACAGCCACACGACGCCATCGGCCGCGGCGGCCTTCTGCAGCTTCTGCATATTGCCGGTGTCGTAGTGCTTCTTCACGAACGGGCATTCGTGGTTCGTCCATTCCAGGACGACCGTCTTGCCGGCGAACTCGGCGAGGCTGCGCGTCTTGCCGGACGCGTCGACGACGCTGAATGCGGGGGCCTTGCCGCCGGAGGCGACGGCGGCGGCGGCGTCCTCGGAGAAGGACAAGGCGCCGAGCGTGAGCGCGAGCGCGGCGGCCGCGCCGGCCGCGATCCCCAGGGCGCGGCGCGAGACCAGCGCCCCCCGCGTTGCGCCCCGAACTCCCGCCGAACGTCCCGTCATCAGGTCCTCACGACGCTGCCGGACGCGGCGCCGCTCCAGACGGGCGCACCGCGTCGATCACGATGTCTTCGGTGAGTGTCTGCGGCAGCACCTTCGGCGCGCCGCCACTCCCCGGGAAGACGAGATAAAGCGGCACGCCCGGACGTCCATACGCCTTCAGCGCGGCGGCGATCACATCATCGCGCGCGGTCCAGTCCGCCTTGAGATAGGCGACGTTTCCGGCCGCGAACGCCTCGGCGACGCGTGGGCTCGAGAGCGACGTGCGCTCGTTGACCTTGCAGGTCACGCACCAGTCGGCGGTGAAGTTGACGAACACGGTGCGGCCCTGCCCCGTGAGCTCCTCGACGCGCGCCGGGCTCCAGGGTTCGGCGACGAGCGCCACCGATTGCGGCCGCGCCACGTAGGCGACGCCGCCCACGACGGCCAAAGCGAGCGCCATCGCGACGATCCGCCCCTGCCAGCCCGCGGACGCCTTCATGGTCCACACCAGGAAGCCGGTCGCGGTCGCGATCGTGAGCAGCACGAGCGCGCCCGAGGCGCCGGCCTGCGCGGTGAGCACCCACGCCATCCAAACCGCCGCGCCGAACATCGGGAACGCCAGCGCCTGCTTGAAGGTGTCCATCCACGGGCCCGGACGCGGAATGCGGCGCTGGATGGCGGGCGCGAAGGACAGCGCCGTCATCGGCAGCGCGAACCCGGCCCCGAGGGCGGCGAATACCGACAGCGCGACGGCGGGCGGCTGCGTCACCGCAAAGCCCAGCGCGCCGGCCATGAACGGCGCGGTGCACGGCGCGGCGGCGACGACCGCCAGCGCGCCCGTGAAGAACGCGCCCACGCCGCCCCCGCGCGCGACGAGCGATCCGCCGAGGCTCTGCACCGAGCCGCCGATCTCGAATGCGCCGAGCAGATTGAGACCGATCAGGAAGAACAGCATCGCCAGCGCGCCGACGATCATCGGCTCCTGCAGCTGGAAACCCCAGCCGGCGGCCATCCCCGCGCTCATCAGGGCGACGAGGCCGCCCCCCAGCGCGAGGAACGTGACCATCACGCCGGCGAAGAACAGCATGCCGTCGCGCCGCGCGGTCTTGGCGTGGGCGCCGCCGGCGAGGCCGAGCGCCTTGATCGAAAGCACCGGCAGCACGCAGGGCATGACGTTGAGGATCAGGCCGCCGATGAAGGCGAACAGGAGCGCCGCGCCGAAGGTGAGGCCCGAGCCGGGGCCGGATGCGGCCGAGCCGGCGCCCGTTCCGCTGGCGGCGGCGGGCGGCGGCCCCGCCACCACAGGGCCGGTGGCGAGCGCGTCGCCCGGCTTGGCTTCGATCTCCCAGCCCACGCGCACGACGCCCTGCGCGGTGGCGACGTCGGCGGCCAGAACGCCCCGCAGCGGCGCCGTTCCCAGCGCGCCGGACGTGCCGGATTTCAGATCGAGGCGCAGCCCGTCGCGCCCCACGACCGGGGCCTGATTGGCCGCGTGATCGATGGCGACGCCGTCATACGGGAAGAAATAGGGCGAACCGAGCTTGAGCCCCGCGAGCGCCGGGCCGGACGCCGTGAGCGTCGCGCCCGTGGCGGATTTGGTGATGCGGGCGGTGATGTCGGCGGGCTTCGGGGCCGCGGCCTCGGCGGCGGCGATGCGCGCGGCCCATACCGGATCATCCGTGCCGGCGCCCGGCGCGGCGCCGGTGATCGTCAGCGTGAGAAGGCCGCCCTCGTAGATGCAGATGTCCTTGCAGACGAGCCATTCGCCTTCCGCGGCGAGCTTGGCCTGCTGGCCGGGCGCGAGCGTTTTCGGCGCGGTGATGCGGATGGGATAGAGCGTTTCGCCGTCGTAGCCGTAGTTCACGAGCGGGCCGACGGGCATGCGCTTTGGCGTCGGCCAGACGATGTCGCCGGCCTTGAACCCGGCCGGCAGCGACCAGTCGAGCGTCGTCTCCGCGCCCGAATCGCCGGGGTTGCGCCAGTAGGTGTGCCACTCGGGCCGGACCTTCATGCGCAGGGCGACGAGGAAGGTTTCCCCGGGCGCGACCGTCAGGCGCGAGGACTGGAGTTCGGCCTCGACGTTCTTGGTGCGGAAGGGTTCGGCCGCCGCGGGCGTGGCCGGGGCCGCGAACGCCGCGACGCCCAGCGCCACGGCGGCGAGCGCCGCCGACCAGGCCCGTGCGGCGCGCCGCGTGATCGGTTCGACTACCCCAGCGCGCATGCGGCTCCTCCGCCCCCCATCCGACACGCCGTCGGGCCGGCCGCGCGTTCGCGGCCGCGCCTTGGGTGGCTTCCGAGGATGTAGCGGGCCGCCCGCTCCCGGCCAACCGCGCGCGGCGATCACGAGAGCGTCGCAAAGCCGCACGCCGGCGAGGCGAGCCGCCCGGACAGCGGCGCACGGCGCGGCTCAGGGCTTGCGGGCGGTGGCGTCCAGCATCTTGAGCCCGGAGGCGGCCCCGGCATTGTTGGGGTTGAGCTTCAACGCGGCTTCATACGCCGCCCGCGCTTCCTGGGTGCGGCCGATCTTCACCAACGCGTCGCCGAGATAGCCCTGATAGAGGGAGGAGTCCGGCTCGGCGCGGACGACGACGGCGTAATCGGCCGCGGCGCCGGCGAAGTCGCTCGCGTTGAAGCGGATCGTGCCGCGCATCTTGCGGGCGAAGGAATCGTTGGGATCGAGCGCGATCGAGGCGTCGAACCCGGCGAGCGCATCGGCGGTGCGGCCGGCGCCATTGAGGGCGGCGGCGCGCGCATTCAGGACGAACACGGCCTTGGGATTGATCGCGAGCGCGGCGTCGCAATCGGCGATCGCGGCGGCGAGGTCGCGCTTGACCCGGCGGGCTTCGCAGCGATTGGTGAAGGCGTCGAAATTGCGGGGATCGAGGCTCAGCGCCTTGGTGGAATCGGCGATCGATTCGTCGAGCCGGTTGAGCAGCAGCAACGCTTCGCCGCGGCGAGTGTAGGTGCGCACGTGATCCGGCGCGATCTTCACGGCCTGGGTGTAGTCCGCGACGGCGGCCTCGTACTGGCCGAGCCCCGCCAGCGCGTCGGCGCGCGCGCGCCAGCCCTGCGCCATGCCGGGATCGAGGGCGATGGCCTTGTCGGCGTCGTCCTTGGCCTTGTCGAAGGCGTTCATGCGATACTGCAGGATGCTGCGCTCCGCGTACGGACGGGCGTCCTTCGGCGCGAGTTCGACGGCCCTGTCATAGGCCGCGAGCGCCTTCTCCTGCTGACCGAGATCGTCGAGCGCGTTCGCGTACATCACGAAGCCCTCGGCGAAGCCCGGCGCGCGTTTCGTGACGACTTCGAAATCGCGCACGGCGTCAGACAGGAGCGATTTGGCGTAACGGATGCGGGCGCGCAGCCAGTAGGCCTCGACGTCGTCGCTCTGTTCGATGCAGACGTCGGCCGCCGCGGTCGCGCCGTCGAGGTCGCGGGCGTTGAACGCCGCCATGGCCTTCGGGCAAGCGGCGCTTGCCGTTCCGGCGCCCAGGATCGCCGCCGCCGCCAACATCATTCCGCGCCAGTTCATCGTCATGGACGTCCTTTTTCCGCTACCGATCTGCGGCGTCAGCGGGCCACGGACAAGGGCGATATCGCCGCATCCGGGCCTTTCCGCGGCGTCCTGGCCAAAATGGCGCACTCTTGCGCACGCGCGTTTCGCCTTGCGCGCGAAGACGCCGCAACCGCCTCGCTTTCGCCGCGCAATGGCGGCAGGCTGCGTGTTCGGGAGGCGTCTCATGCACACACCCACGATCGATCCAGCCCGCGGGCTGCGCTGGGCGAAAGCCGCGCTGGCCGCCGCCGCGGCGCTGGCGGCTTCGGCCTGCACGATGTTCGAATCCGATCGGCCGATGTTCACGCCGTCGGCGGGCGCGCCCGTCTATGGCGCGGCGCCCGCGCTGGTCCGCTGGACGATGACGGAGGACGACGCCGACCCGAAGAAGCTCCGCCTCGACGCCACGTTCGCCGACGGCGAATACCTCATGGTCGCGCGCGGCAAAGACAAAGCGCAGTGGCGCGAGAGCCTGCATCCCGCGCCCGGTCTGCCGCCGGCGGGTTCGTCCGCGTCCGGCGGACCGGCGAGCGGAAGCTGGTACGTGCAGCAGATCGCCTACGCGGACGAGAGCGATCCCACGAAGGTCACCTACTACTACGACCTCGTGCGCGCCGACGGCACGAAACTCTACGCCTACCAGTTCCGGTGCACCGATCTGACGCCAGCCGAGCGTGATGCGTTCGACATGACGCCGCCGCCCCCGCCGCCGAATGCGGACGGCTCCCCCGGCGCGCCGTCGGCCGCGTGCATCGTGCGCAGCCCGGACAGCGTCGCGCGGGCGTTCGCGCTGCTGGCGTCGCGTCTTCCGCCGCGGGCAGAAGGCGTCGTGAAGCCGAAAGGAAAAGGCTGGTTCAGTCGGCGCTGAAGCCGACGAGCTCTTCGGAGACCGCCCAGAGCCGATCGGCTTTGTCCGGATCCAGCGCATAGGGAAGCACGCCGCTCCAGGGCTTGTCCTGCGACCAGGGTTCGGCCTGCGCACAGTCTTCCAGATAGAGGCCGCCGATCGCTTCGAGTTCGGGGCCGATCGCGGCCCACACGCTCGTCGCCGCGCCCTGCTCGGGCGTCTTCATGCGCGGATTGGGACGGCCCTCTTCGTCGATCCAGCCATAGCCGACCATCTCGGCTTTCGGCAGGTGGCGCTGGAGCGCCGTCATGATGCCGCCGGGCATCACGGCGTTGGCGACGACGCCGCGCGAGGCGGCCTTGCGCGTGAGGCCCACCGCGAACAGCGAATTGGCGGTCTTGGCCTGGCCGTAGGCTTCCCACTTGTCGTAGGGGCGGCGCTCGAAATGCAGGTCGTCGAAGTTCACGTCGCTGCGGCGATGGCCGATGGAGCTGAGCGACACGACGCGCGAGGGGCGATGCGTTTCCTCCGCGCCGGCTTCCAGCGCGGGCAGCAGCATCACCGTGAGCAGGAAGTGGCCAAGGTGATTGACGCCGAACTGCTCCTCCCAGCCCGGACCGACGCGGGACAGCGGCGAGGCCATGACGCCGGCATTGTTGATCAGGACGTGGATCGGCTCGCCCGTCTCGAGTTCGGCGGCGGCGAAATTGGCGATCGAGCGTGCGTCGGAGAGATCGAGCGCGCGGGCCGACAGGCGCGGCGCGGCAAGGCGCGCGTTGACCGGCGCGGCCAGCGCCTCGGCCTTGGGGACGTCGCGCACGGCCATCACCACGTCGGCGCCGGCCTCGGCCAGCGCGATCGCCGTCTCGACGCCGATGCCGCTGGCCGCGCCGGTGACGACGATGCGGCGCCCGCGCAGATCGTGCCCCGCGGCGACATCCCTGGCCGTCGAGGTCGCGCCGAAGGACGAGGTGATCCGATCTGTCATGAAGGCGCTCCGACGGTCCCGACCTCGCGGGCCAAGGGTTTCAGGAACCGCGATCGGAAGCAGCTGACTTCCGGAGACGCGGCGCAGCCCCTCGGTGCGAAGATGACCGTCTCCGCCCGGCCGATGAGCCGCTCGTAGGAGACAAACCCCATGTCGGGGAACCGGCTATCGTCCGAATTGTCGCGGTTGTCGCCCATGAACAGGAAGTGGCCTTCCGGCACCACCATCGGGCCCCACTGGTCGCCGGGGGACGCAGGGTCGATGTCGAGCGTGAGATGCTCGCGCCCGCCGATGGTTTCGGCTTGTTCTTCCGCGTTGTAGGCGCGGAACAGGCTCTTCTCGGAGGGCGGCAGGCGAACGACTTCGCGCACGCGGACATAGCTGGCGGCCTCGCCGTTGACGACGAGTTTGCCGCCCTGCATGGCGATGACGTCGCCCGGCAGGCCGATCAGGCGCTTGATCATCGTGCGTCCGTCGCGCGGGTGGGCGAAGACCACGACGTCGCCGCGGCGCGGCTCGGACGCGAAAACCCGCCCCTCGCCCGGCGGCATGAACCGCCACACGATCGGCGCCGAGAAGCGGCTGTAGCCGTAGGCCCATTTGGTCACGAGCACGCGGTCGCCGACTTCGAGCGTCGGGGACATGCTCTCGGAGGGGATCGAGTACTGGGCCCAGCCGACCGTATTGAACACGATCCAGATCGGCAGAAACACGAGGCCGGCGCGCAGGAAGGCGCGCGCCTCGTCGGCGAGCCGGGACGCCAGGGAAGGTTTCTCGCTCATGCCGTGGCGTCCGATCCTCGGCCGTCACATCCCCTTGCTAACCGCCGAGCGGCCAAGGCGATTCGCCGTTTGCTTGTTTTGGGGTATAGTAAAGGTTCCGTAAACGGCGGGCTGTGCATGATGTCCACGGATCCTATCGCTGTCGTCGAGGCCCTTCGGGCCGATGGCCGGTCCATCGCGGCAGCGTGCCGCGCGGCGGGCATCTCCGCCAGTACCTACTACCGTCGCCGGAAGGAAGCGACCGTCCGCATCGAGGACGTGCATCCCCCCATGATCCGGTTTGCGCGGGCCGATCCGCTGCTGGCCAGCGAATTGACCGACAGCGTCGTCCACCGCATCGCCGGGCCGCCGCCGGCCAGCCGGGCCCACACGGCCGCGGCGCGGCCGCTTCGTCTGCGGCCGAGCCTGGCGCATCAGGGGCTGTCCGAACGGGCGCGTCTGCTGCTGCGGATCGCGGTGGTGGCGGGCGCTCTCGCGCTGCTCGGCTCGGCGGCGAGCGCGGCGCTGACCGCCATGGCCCCGAACGACGCGAGCCGGTTGGCCGAGGCCGTGGCGGTGTTTCTGGCCTGAGGCCCGGGTCTGAGGCTGAGTCTGAGGCCGGGTCTGGGGCCGCTCAGCCGAGCTTTGCCGGCTCCGCGCGCGGACCATCGGCCCCGAGCACGATCTGCTCCACTTTCAGCTGCGCGTCCTTGAGCTTGGTCTCGCAGTGCGCCTTGAGGGCGGCGCCGCGCTCGTAGAGGCGGATGCTGTCTTCCAGCGCCACATCCCCGCGCTCGAGGGCGGCGACGATGCGCTCGAGTTCGGCCAGCGCGTGCTCGAAGCTCAGCGTGGCGATCTCTTTCGGGGCTTCGGCGGCGTCGCGACTCATGGAGCTCTCCTGGGCGTTCTGCTGGCCCGTGCATGGCCCGCCCCAGGACCGCGCGCAAGCGGTCTCGGAGCGGGCCAGCCTTGGCGTCATTTGTTCTTCTTCTTGCCCTTTTGCTGCGCCGCGGCGGCGGCGTCTTCTGCGGCCTTGGCGGCTTCGGCGGCCTTGGCGGCTTCCGCGGCTTCCGCGGCGGCGTAATCGGCGTCGCGCGGCGTCGTCACGGAGAGCGCCGTGGTGCGGAACTGGGCGACGCGGTCCTTGCCGTCATAGCTCTGGCAGAACACCCAGATTTCCGCACCCGGGCGCGGGTGGATGGCGGCCACGACCGGGCCGTTCGCGCCGCTGATCATCGCGGTCTGCACTGGCCAGCCATTGACGGTGTCGACCTTGTCGTCCGTGACGACCGAGGTGGGCTGGGCCCAGGACAGTTTGGCGGTCAGTTCGAGCCATTTCGGGCCGCCGAGCGGGGTCGACCAGGCCTTCTTCAGCGCCGTCGGCGAGGCCGTGACCGTCTCCACGCGCTCGAAGCGGTAGAAGACGCATTCCTCGTTGGCGTTGCCGCCGGCGTATTCGAGCACCGTCGGCGAGCCCGACATCTTGTCGAGCTTGCCCCACCCTTTGGGCAACGTGACGGAGAAGGCCTGGCCGGCTTCGGTCCATGGCGTTTGCGCCTGCGCGACGGTGACGGCGGCGGCCGCCAGCGCAGCGGCGATGACGATCGATCTCAACATGGGTGCGTACTCCTCCCTGGTCCGGACCGGGGCTCTCATGGCCACGGCCGGGTGTCTCCTCGGGCCGCGCGCGGCGCGTCCACCAGCGGCGCGGACCCTAACGGCGCCCTCATGAAACCGTCAAATGGCCATGTGAAGGCAGCTCAGAGGGTTTTTTGGTACGTGCGGAACGACCAGTAGCCGTCTCCGCCGTCCCGGACACACCGCCAGCCCTGCGCGCGCAAGACCGGACGCATCATGCGGTTGAACCAGCCATGCGCGAGCAGCATCACGGTTTCGCCGCGCAGGGCGCGCGCCGTGAGCGTGGCGACGGCGGCTTCCGCGCGAAGCTCGGCGGCCTCGCGGCTCTCCATTTCTTTGCTGTCGCCCATCCACCAGGCCGCGCGGGACCAGACGCCCCACGCATCGGGCGAGCGCCGCCCGGGGATGCGCGGCGGCGGCAGCGGCGCCTCGACGAACACCGGATCCTGCAGGACCTCGCGGCCTTCGGCGACCGCCGCGGCCGTCTCGATCGAGCGGCGCAACGTGCTGGAAAAGAGAACGTCGGAGCGGCGGGCGGCCTCGCACAAGGCCGGCGGCGGGACCTGGCCGTCGGCCAGTCCGGACGCGTCGTATTGCGCCCACCAGTCACGGAAGGCGCGCCAATCGATCTTGACCGACCGGTCCAGAGCCGGGCGGCCGTGCCGGGCGATGTGGATCGACCCGGGCTGACGTCCTGTGACTTCGCGCTCCATCGAACGCCGCCGCCCCCTCTCCGGCGCGCCCCAGCGCCGGACTTTGCCCCGCCGAAGCAGGCGCCCCGCCGACGATCGGGCCGCGAGTCCCGCCGGTCCCACCCGTCGCGTCCCCGCTCGTCGCGCCTCAGGGTTCGCCCAACGCGCGCACGAACGCCGCGGAGGACCGGCCCAAAGCCGCCAAGTCGTACCCGCCCTCCAGGGCTGAGACAACATGTCCCTTGCACCGCGCCCGGGCCACGCGCCGCAGGGCCGTTGCGGCCCAGGCATAGTCGGCCTCCTCCAGCGCCATGTTGGCGAGCGGGTCGGCGCGGTGGGCGTCGAAGCCGGCCGAGACGAGGATCAGCTCGGGGGCGAACGCGTCGAGCGCGGGCAAAACCGTGCGCTCCATCGCGCGCCGCCATGTCGCGCCGTCGGCGCCCGGCGGCAGGGGCGCGTTGACGACGTTGTCCGCCGGGCCGCGGTCCTCGGCGGCGCCCGTGCCCGGATAGAGCGGGCTTTGGTGCGTGGAGGCGAAGAACAGGCGCGGCTCCTTCATGGCGACGGCCTGCGTGCCGTTGCCGTGGTGGACGTCGAAATCGACCACCGCGACGCGCGACAGGCCAAGGCCGTCCAGCGCGTGCAGGGCGCCGACGGCGATGTTGTTGAAGATGCAGAAGCCCATCGATTGCGCGGGCTCGGCATGGTGGCCGGGCGGGCGCACGGCGCAGAACGCCGTTTCGGCGCGACCGGCCAGGACATGCTCGATGGCGGCGGTGACGGCGCCGGCGGCGCGGAGCGCGGCTTCCTGCGTGCCTTCGGTGAGGAAGGTGTCGCCGTCGATCGCCACAAGCCCCTCGCCCGGTGCCGGAAAGGCCTGCTCGATGGCGTCGAGATAGACCTCGGGATGGACCCGCGCGAGCTGCGCGCGCGTCGCCAGCGGCGCCTCGTAGCGATCGAGCGGCAGG
>JAGWZE010000007.1 GCA_018969015.1 Alphaproteobacteria bacterium | reverse complement strand
CGTTCGCATTCCTCCTTGAGACCCGAGGCCGGAGCTCGCCCTCACCCGGCTTGAGATAGGCGCGCACACCCACACGGGGGCGACCCCACTTCAAGGTGGGATTTCTCAGGTCCTGACCGCAACTCTTCGAGGCGTCACCCTCTCCGAGCCCGTTCACCGATCCGCTGCGCGTTCTCGACGTTCTAGACCGCCCTGTCGCAGCGACGGGAGGAGTATGCGGCGGGATCGTCCGGGGGCGGATTAGTTTTTTTCTATCCCACACGTCTGCGGCGTCATCCTCGACGCGCCGCAGGCGCGGCGGGGATCCAGGCGTTTGGCGCGGTGGTCTCTGGTCCCGGCCCGCTCGCGGGCCAGGATGACGTTATCCCCGCCTCGCACGGGGTGCGAGGCGAGGATGACGGAGAGCGTGGGTGGCTCCCGGGTCCCGGCCCGCTGCGCGGGCCAGGATGACGGCGGCGGATCAGGCCGTCGGCGCGGGGGCGGCGGGCGGTGGCGGCGCGAAGGTGGGATGGATCACGGCGCCGTCGCGCGTGAGCATGGCGCCCTTGATGATCTCGTCGTCCCAATGCGGGGCGAAGGCTTTCGTCTCCTTGTCCGTGAGAAGCGGCAGGAGATTGAGCAGGTTCTTCGCGTAGAGCGAGGACGAGTCCGCCGGCAGGCGCGCCGGCAGGTTGGTGAAGCCGGCGATCGTGACGCCGTTTTCGGTGTGCACGAGTTCGTCGGGCTTCGTGAGCGGGCAGTTGCCGCCCTGCGCCGCCGCGAGGTCGACGATGACGGAGCCGGGCTTCATGGCGGCGACCATCGCGGCGGTGACGAGCACCGGCGCCGCACGGCCCGGGATCAGCGCCGTGGTGATGACGACGTCCTGCTTGGCGATGTGCTCGGCGACGAGCGCGGCCTGCTTGGCCTGGTACTCGGCCGACATCGCCTTGGCGTAGCCGGCGGCGGTCTCGGCCTGCTTGAACTCGTCGTCCTCGACGGCGATGAACTTCGCGCCGAGCGAGGCGACCTGTTCCTTCGCCGCGGGGCGCACGTCCGTGGCCGTGACGACGGCGCCGAGACGGCGCGCGGTTGCGATCGCCTGCAGACCGGCGACGCCGGCGCCCATGATGAAGCACTTCGCGGCGGCGACGGTGCCGGCGGCGGTCATCATCATCGGGAAGCCGCGGCCATAGAGCGTGGCGGCTTCGATGACGGCGCGATAGCCGGCGAGGTTCGACTGCGACGACAGCGCGTCCATCGCCTGCGCGCGGGTGATGCGCGGCACGAACTCCATCGCGAGCGCAGCGACGCCCTGCCCGGCCAGCGCGTCGACGAGCGCCTTGTCGGTGTACGGATTGAGCAGCGCGGCGACGCCGGCGCCCTTGCGGAGGGAGGCGAGTTCGTCCGGCTGCGGCGCGCGGACCTTCAAGAGCAGATCGGCGCCGGCGAGGGCTTCAGCCGCGCTGCCGACGATCTTGGCGCCGGCGGCGGTGAACTGCCCGTCCGGGAAGCTGGAGGCCGAGCCTGCGCCCGTCTCGATCACGACCTCGTGGCCGAGACCGATGATCTTCTTGGCGCTGTCGGGGCTCACCGCGACCCGGGTTTCCCCGGCGGCGCGCTCTTTGAGGACCGCGATCCGCATCAGGCGAACGCCGCGAGGGCGAGCGCCGCGGCCTTCGGCGCGGCCGGCACGAGAAGACCGACGACGGCGCCGCCGATGCCGAGCAGCACGAGGGTGGCGGCGATCGTCGCCCACCAGGCCACGCTCATACGCATCAACAGGCCCGCGCCGATGGTGACGGCCGCGAAGGAGAGCAGGCCCGCGAACCAGCCGAGGCCCATGGCGAACGCCACCGTGAGCAGCGCCACGCCGGCCACGATCAGGATCGTGCCCCACTCGGTGGCTTTGATGAACATCGAGAAGGTCGCCCGGTGCTCCGAAAGGTCCATACGTCCATCGGACCCGGTGTGTGCGGCCTCGGCCATGTGCGCGTTCTCCCGAACTGTATCCTGCCGCATGTATCGCGCGCCGGGGCGATGGCGCAACGGGGTTATCGGCCCCGCGCCCGCCCAGCGGGGCGCCCTAGCGGGGCGGCTGGGCCGGCCAGACGGCCAAAAGGCCCGTCAGGGCGGCCGTGAAGGCCAAGGGTTGGTCGAGCATCACGTGGTGGTCGGCGTCCGGGATCGGGACCAGCGGCGTCCCCGGGGGGGCGATCCCGGCCATGTAGGCGGCGACTTCGGGCGTCACCAGGCCGGAGCGCGCGCCCCACATCAGCGCGACGGGGCAGCGGGCGTCCTGCAGGAGCCCGGCGAGATCGCCGAGTTCGAAATTGCGCCACAGGAAGGGATCGAACTTCCAGGTGAAGCCGCCCTCGACCTCTTTGATGGAGTGCCGGCCGATGAAGTCGACGGCGAAGAGGTTCTCGCAGTCCTGCGGCGGGGCGAGGCGGAACCGGGCGAGCGTCGCCTCGAACGTGGGGTAGATACGGTTCGGGCGTTCGCGGCGCGGCGGGCCGTCATGGCGCCGGCCCGGCGGATCGATCGCCGAATCGACGAGCACCGCGGCGCGCAGCCGATCGCCGTAGCGGGCGGCGCAATGCATGGCGACGAAGCCGCCGAACGAATGGGCGACGAGCGTGGGCTTGAGGGGCGAGTCGTGCAGCCCGCCGGCCTCGGCGGCGGCGAACACCTCGCGCGCGAACGTCTCGCCGCTGTAGGCGGGGCGCCAGTCCGAGCCGCCCATGCCCGACCAGGTGAGCGCGAGGATGCGCCAGTTGGCCGCGAAGGCCGGCGCGATGAAGCGCCACCACTCCGCATGGGCGCCGTTGCCGTGCAGGAAGACGAGCCCCGGACGGCCGCGCTGGCCCCAGGTCAGCGTCTCGATGCGCGCGCCGTCGACCTCGACGGCGCCGCGCTCGGGCTCGTCGGCGATGGCGGCGTCGAACCAGGCCGGTGCGGGCGGACGCGCGCCGCCGAACGCGGCGAGCAGACCGCCCTGCCCGGCGTCGACGGAGAGGCGGTCTTCGGTCTGGTCGGTCCGCACGGTTGACGTCACGTCATGTCTCTCGAAGGTATGAGGCCTGCATGGCCGAGGGGCGTTCGTGATAGCGAACGCGCGGCCGCGCGACGAGTCGCGCTCGCGGAGGGGACGGCGCATGCGCGTCACGATCGGCATCTGCACGTTCCGGCGACCGCACGTCGCTGAGACCCTGCGCGCGGCGCAGGCGCAGTCCGGCGCGGCGCTGACGGCGGACGTTCTCGTCGCGGACAATGACGAAACGCCGAGTGCGCAGGCCCTGGTGGAGGCCACGATCGCGCAGGCCGCGCCAGGCGCGCCGCCCGCGCGCTATCTGCATGCGCCGGCGCGCAACATCTCCATCGCGCGCAACGCCATCCTCGATGCGGCGGAGGGCGACTGGATCGCCTTTCTCGACGACGACGAGACGGTGGCGCCCGCGTGGCTCGCGACGCTTGCGGCGACGGCCGAACGGACAGGCGCGGACGTGGTGTTCGGCGCGGTGGTTGCGCGCTATCCGGCGGATGCGCCGGCATGGATCCGCGACGGCGATTTTCATTCGACGCGGATCGAGGGCGATCCGCAGCGGCGCGGCCAGGGCCATTCCGGCGCGGTGCTGATGCGCTGGCGCGGCGCGCCGTGGGCGGACGTGCGCTTCGATCTCGCGCTCGGGCGCTCGGGCGGCGAGGACACGCTGTTCTTCGACACGCTGCGCGCGCGCGGCGCCCGGATGGCCTATGCGCCGGACGCGGTGGCGCAGGAGGAGGCGCCGCCGGCGCGGCTGACGTTCGATTGGCTGTGGCGCCGGCGCTTCCGCTACGGGCAGACGCACGCGGCGCTGCTCGCAAGGGACGGCGCCACGGCGCCGATCGAGATGGCGAAGGCGGCGGCGAAGGCGGCGGCGTGTTTCGCGATGGCCGGGATGATGCTCCCCTCGCCCGTCCTGCGGCGGCGGTGGTTGCTGCGCGGGGCGTTGCATTGCGGCGTGGCGGCCCGCTTCGCGGGACGGCACGACCTCGAGCTCTACTAGCGCCGGACGGCTCAGCCCGGCTCCTTCTCCACGAAGGCGCGTTCGCCGGGCCGCGGATCGCGCGGCTTGATGGCCTTGAACACGCCCCCGCCCGTCATGACGGTGCGGTCGCCGACCCAGATCCGCCCACGGACGGTGAACAGATTGTCCTCGCGGCCGACGATCTCACCGGTCCCTTCGACCCAATCGCCCAGGTGCGCGCCCGAGACGAAATCGCACGTGAGGCGCACCGTCACCCACCAGTGCGAGGCCTCGAACGAGACCGCGTGCCCGAACGCCATGTCGGCGAAGGACATCAGCATGCCGCCATGGGCGTTCTGCATGCCGTTGGTGTGATGCTCCTCGACCAGGAACGCGCGCGTATACCAGCCGTTCTCGTATTTTTCGTACAAAGGACCGATCGAACGGCCAAAGCCGCGGGTCCAGTTCATCACGTGGTAGCCCGGCGGGAGGTCCGTGCGGGTGTTGAAGGGCAGGCTGTCGCTCATGCGCTCTTATCCCGGCTCCGGCCGCGGCCATCAAGACCGCGCCGCCGATCGCGCCTTCCTGATCGGCCCTTTGGCCGTGACGGCGGTGGCGGCGACGGCGTTGTGGGCCTGGACGACGCCGGTCGAGATCGCCGCCTCCCTCACGGGCGCCGCGCTGGCCGCGCTGCCGCTGGCGGCGCTGTGGACGCCCCGGGGGCGCGCGACAGCCCAGGCGCTGATGACGCCCTATCGGGTGACGCTCGTGGCCTTCTGCGTCGCGCTCCTCGCGCTGTTGGCCCCCGCCCTCGCCGCCGGTGCGGCGGAGGGGCGCGCGGCGGCGGCGCTGCGCGACATCGCCGTGATCGCGGGCCTTGGTCTCGGCGCGTTCGGCGTGGCGACGCTGGCGGCTTCGGGGCGATGGCGGCCGTTGAACGCGGCGCTGCTTGCGATGGGCGCGGCCGCGGCGGCGCTCTCCGCGATTTTGGGCGCGCTGCGCGGCGATTCCGACGCCTTTGCGCTGTTTCCGGATCGGGACTCGGGCGTCGCGTTCTTCGGGCTCGTGGCGGCGCAGGCGTTGGTGACGCTCGGCGACGAGATCGGCCGGCGCGCGCCGATGGGCGGGCGCGACAAGCTCGCGCCGCTGAGCCGGCGCACGCTCGTGCCGGTGCTGGCGGGACTTACGGCCGTGCTGATGATTTCCGCCGGCGGATCACGCGTCGGCGTGGTGGCGGCGGTGGCGACGCTGGCGCTGGCGGCGGGCGCGTGGACGCTGCGGGAAAAACGCGCGGGCGTGCTGGCCTTCCGGCTCGGCGCGCTCGTGCTGGCGTTCCTGGCGGCGGGCCTGACGCTCGCCTGGGCTTCGCCGCAGGGCAGCGAACTTGGCGGCGCGCTCGGCGGCGCGCTTGGCGGGGCGCTCGGGCGCGCGCCGGATCAGGACGGCTCGGCGCTGATGGCCTGGATGGCCCGCATCGGCCCGTTCGGCGCGGAGCTTCTGGCCGCGGCCGTGGTGATCCTGCTTGTGCAGATCGGCCTAGCGGAAGATCGCGGACGCCGGCCGGCGCGGGGCGTTGCGCTCGCGCTGGCGGCGGTGACGCTCGTGACGCTCACGGCGATGCTGTCCAAGGACACGGCGGCGCCGTCGATCCTGGCCTGGGCGGCCATGCAGATCGGCCTCGCGGCCGGCGTGATCGATCTCGAGATTCGCGCTCAGCGCGCGGGGCAGCTCGCGGCGGCCAGCACCTGACCAAGACCGGCAGTCTCCGGCGCGTCCGGAGCTGACGCCGCGCGGGCGAACGCATCGGCCGCGCCGGCCTCCCCGCGCATCGCGGCGCAGACCTCGGACGTCACCTGCGCGCGCAGCGCGGGATCGAGGGCGCTCCACACGCGACCGGCCGCGGCGACGCGGCGGACGCTCCATTCCGACGCTTCGGGCGCGGCGGCGTAGGACGCCGCCAGCGCCGCGACCGCGACATCGGTGCGCGCCGGATCGAGCGCGGCGATCGCGGCGAGGCGGATGGGCGCCGCGGCGGACGCCGGCGCGAGGGTCTGCGCGCGACGCGTGGCGGTCTCGGCTTCGGCCAAGAGCGTCGGCGAGACTTCCCGCACGGCGGCGCCGGTGGCCTGCAGCCAGCGCACTTCGGCGAGGCGATCCCAGGCGCGCGCATCGCCACGCGCCAGAACAAGGCCCTGGCGCAGGTCGGCCTGCGCGGTGTCGAGAAGGCGATCACGCTCGAGGCCACGCGCCATCGGCGCAGCAGCCGACAGCGCCGCGGCGCCGCGTTCGATCGCCGCGCCCGCCCACACGAAGGCGCCGTTCACGCCGAGCGCAAAACCCGAAAACGCCGCGATCAGGACGATCGCGGCGCTCGGGGCCTGCACGCGGGACGCGCGCGGATCAGCGGATGTAATAGGTCTGGTAGAGTTCACTGTAATAGTCGGACTTGTCGTACAGCAGGCGCGCGATCATGTTGGTCTCGACGGCCTCGAGGACCACGCCGCCGACGCGCGCATTGTGCGAGCGCAGCTGCTCCACGGCCTCCTTCACCAGCGCCGCCGGCGTGCGGCCCCAGCGCGCGACGAGCAGAACCGTATCTGCGAGCGCCGCGAGGACGCGGGTGTCGGCGAGCGGAAGGACCGGCGCGGTGTCGAGGATGATCACATCGTACTTGGCGCGCAGCTGGTCGATGAGCTGACGCATCGCATCCGAGCCGAACAGGTCGCGCGGCGTGAACTCGGCCTGCGCGAGCGGCACGACGTCGGCGCCCGAGCCCGGATCCTTGCGGATCACGTCCTGCAGGGTCGCGGTCTTGAAGAGGACTTCCGTCAGGCCCTTCTCCACCTCTATGCCGAGCGCGTGCGTGGCCGAGCGGCGACGCAGGTCGCAGTCGACGAGCACCGTGCGCGAGCCGGCCAGCGCGGAGATGCGCGCGAGCCCGAGCGACGTGGTGGTCTTGCCTTCGTCCGGAACCGACGAGGTGATGGCCACCACCTTCACGCGGCGGTCCGGGTTGGCGAAGAAGACACCCGCGCGGATGCTGCGGAGCGCTTCGCCGAACGCCGACACCGGGCGCTTGAGCACGTAGTTCTCGGCCGAGACGAACTCGCCGTCGACCATACGATCGGACTTATCCAGATACGGAACGGCGCCGAGATAGGGCACGCCGATGCGGCGCGTGACGTCCTCGCTGGTGCGCAGGCCGCGCTCCAGGAGCTCGATCAGGAACACCGCCACCGCGCCGAGCGCGAGGCCAAGCACGAGGCCGATCGCGAGGTTCAGCTGCGTGTTGGGCGAGGACGGCGCGAGCGGCGTCGAGGCGCGCGACTGGATACGCGCATCGGGCTGCTCGATGCCGGACTGCTCGGCAATCTGCTTGAAGCGGTTGAGGAAGGCTTCGTAGAGCGTGCGCGACGCTTCGGCTTCGCGCTCCAGCTCGCCGAGCTTCACCGCGCCGAGATTGTTGGCGGACAGGTTCGTGCGCTGGCCGGCGAGGCTTTCCTCGATCGAGGCCACGCGCTGGCGGGCGATCGACACCTCGTTGCGCAGGTTCTCGACGATCAGGCGCACCTGGTTCTGGATCTGCTGCTCAAGATCGGCCTGTTCCTTGGCGATCCGCTGCATGTCGGGGTGCTTCGGCCCGAGCTTGGTGGAGAGCTCGGCGCGTTCGCGGGCAAGATCGGCCTGGCGCTCGCGCAGCTGGGCGATCACGGGAGAGGACAGCGCTTCGGCCGCCGATTCCGGCGAGCCGCCGGCGGCGACCGCGTTCTCGACGCCGCGCAGGCGGGCCGTACGCTCGGCGAGCGCGGCGCGGCTCTGCACCAGTTCGAGGTTCAGCTGGGCGATGGATTGTTCGGTGAGGGTCGAGCCTTCCGCCGAGAGCAGGCCGCTCTGCGTGCGGTACATCTCGACTTCGCGCTCTTTCGTCTGCACTTCGGCGCGCAGGTCGTCGAGGCGCTTGGAGAGCCACTCGTTGGCGCGCGCGATGGTGTCGTATTTCGTCTCGAGCTGCTGCGTGAGGTACAGCTCGGCATAGGTGTTCGCGATCTCGGCCGCCTTCTCCGCCTCGGGCAGCGTGACGCCGATGTCGATGATGTAGGTCAGGCCGACGCGCGTGATGCGCGTCGAGCGCAGCAGCGAGGTGATCGCGGCCTCACGGGCGCGGGTCCGGGCGGCGGCGGCCTCGGCCGGCGTAAGCTTCGGCGCCGCGCCGAACACGCCCGCGATCTGCTGGGCGAGCCCGGGCTTTTCCGGCGGTGCGAAGGCCGGGTCCGCATACAGCTTCAGCTGGTCGACGACGCGGCCGGCGAGCGTCCGCGACTGCAGGATCTGCGTTTCCGTCTCGACGGCCGAGGTGTCCCCCGACATGCCCGACATGACGCTCTCCACGTCGCCCAGCACGCGCCGCTCGCGCATGTCGATCTGGACCTGCGCGGTGGCGGTATAGAGTCGCGTGGCCGACAAGGTCGCCGCGGCCACGAGGAGGAACACCACGCCAGCCGTAACGGCGAACACCCAGATGCGGCGGCGGAAGACGTCGATCAGACGCCCCAGCCCCAGTTCATCGTTCTGCGCCTCGTTCGGCTGCCCGACAGGCAGCTCAAGGCGGTGTCCGCCGGTATCGGCCATTTGGGAATTCTCCTCGGTGACGCGCGGGCCTTGCAGGACCGGCGCCACTTAGATCTTCAGCTGCAGGACGATCCCGAACCGATTGATGGTGAAGTCGCGGTCACGCTGCGCGCCGGACGACTGGCCATCGAGATAGGAATACGTCGCCGACACGCTGGCGTTGCGGTTGACGAGGTAGGTTGCGGCGACGCCCGCTTCGAGGCGCTCGTCCTCCCGATCGAACCCGCGGAAATCGTACTTACCCGAGGCAAGACGACCCGTGAGGATCACGTTCCGGCGCAGCTCGTGGTCCACCTGGACACCCGCATTCGTGGAGACAGCGGAACCCACGAGACCGAGATCGGTTTCCTGGGCCTGGCGCGACGCGTTCAAGGTGACGGTCGTCAGCTGCGTCGGGAACCACTGGATGCGGCCGCGCACGCCGAGGCCGTCCACGGCGCCGACCACCGGCGAGTCGTAGTCCTGGCGGAAGTAGCCGACGGCCGCTTCGCCGCTGAGCACGCGGGTGAGCGAGGTGGACGCGCCGACGAGGTAGGTCTGGCCGGTGCTGTCGCGATCGGCCGCCGGGCTCGCCGGGCGGCGGTCATACTTGCGCTCGTTGGCGATCGCTTCGGCGAACAGGCGGGTGTCGGGCGACAGCGCGTATTCGGCGCGCAGCGTGCCGTAGGTTTCCTTGCGGTCGCGGGTCGACTGGACGAGGACGCCGCCGCCCGGGAGCGGAACGTCTTTCGCCGTTAGGTCGACGCGCTCGACCGAGCCGAGGAAGCGGACGCGGTTCAGCGCGACGGCGCCATAGACCGCAGCGCGGCCGACCTTGATGGTCGTCGGCTCGAGCGCCGTGGCGCGCGCGTCGATCGCCGTGCGGGCTTCCTTGTAGTCTTCGTAGCTGGCGCGAACGCCGACATAGGCGTCGCGGCGCACGTCGAGGCGGCCGTCGGCGCTGATGTTGTAGTTCGTGCGGTCTTCGGACGAGACGTCCTGGTACTTCACCGTGTCCGTCCCGGCCGAGAGGCGCAGGCCGTGGCGGGACCATTGGCTGTCGACGTCGACCTGGGTCCGGGCGCCGTAGATCACGTCGTCCGTTTCGTTACGCTCGGTCGCGAAGACGTTATCGGTGGTTTCGACGCCGAGATCGATCCGGGGACGGATCAGGAAGCCGCCGGCGCGGATGCCGCGGGCGTCATAGTCCGGCCGGGCCCGATCGAGGACCGCGACGTTCGTCTGCGGAGCCGGAGCCTGGGCTTGAGCGGCGATGGGCGCAACCGCGGCGGCCAGAACGAGCATCGTGGTCGACAAAAGCAGCTTCTTCATAAGCGACACGCCTTCTGCTGATCTCGGCCTTCGGCTTTTCCCCCGCGGTGACCGAGAGTGTACGGGATTAGGTTGACGGAACCGTTGCGATTTTCGCGCCAGAGGGCGCTCGATCGCGAAATGTCGTCTTTTTGAACAGCAAGGTGAACAACTCTCACCGCCCTAGGGAAAATGGAGCAGGCCGGATGAAATGCGAAACGCCGTGTCCGGATCGTCTTTAATGAACACAGCCGAGACTACGCCAAGCTTCACCGGTCAGTTCCGACGGTTTCGGATTATTTTGGGTCAGGTAGAGAAAACGGTCCGCTCCGCGCCCTGCAAGCGGATCGCGGACAAACGCCCCGTAGCGTAGGCGCCGGTATCGAGGCCGATGCGGCGCTCGTCCTGATGGACCTCACCGGCCGGCGTGTGGCCGTGAACGACGGTGTAGCCGAGCCGCCCCTTGTGGCGCAGGAACGGGTCGCGGATCTGCAGGAGGTCGCGTTCGTCCTGCGCGTCGAGGCTGCGACCGGGGCGCACGCCAGCGTGAACGAACAGGTAATCGCCGTAGCGCGCGGTCAGCTCCAGCGCCGCAAGGAACGCGTGGTGCTCGCCCGGCATGGCCGCGCGCAGCGCTGCCGCGGCGGCGGCGTACTCCTCCGGCGGCGCATCGAAGGCCGGCGCGGAAACGCCATAGGAATAAAGGGTTTCAGCGCCGCCGATCGTCATCCAGAACGGCCCGGACGACGGATCCTCGAGAAACTCCAAAAGCGCCGCTTCGTGATTGCCCTTCAGGAAACGAAGCTCGTAGCGCGCCGGATCGAGGGCCAGCACGCGGTCGATCACCGCGCGGGACTGCAGGCCACGGTCGATATAGTCACCGAGGAAGACGAGCGCGGGCCGGCCCTCGAAGGCGCCGTCGGCGACGTCGGCTTCGATCCGGGCCAGGAGATCGTCCAGAAGGTCCGCCCGGCCATGGACGTCGCCGATCGCGTAGACGCGACGCCCCTCGGGGACGCGCGCGGCCGCTGCATCGGAACGGAACAACCTGGCCAAACCCATCGTGACGGCTCGCTCCTTCATGTGAACGCCGGCGGCTCGTTGCACCCCGCGGGCCATGAGCGTCGTCCGCCTACGGACAGCTTCCGATCGCGCTTTGCGGCTCGTCCGCGCCAATTCGAGACAACGGGCGGCGTTTACCTTGGCGCTCCCGCGGCGCGGCGTCAAAAGGGGCCGCGCGCCTGCGGCGCACCCGGACCCTTCCCTGGATTTGCGCGTTCACACCGCCGGCGCGTCCCCCCTCGAGGGCCTTGGGGACCATCGCGTTCCCGGAGGAAGGGCCGCGCCAGGGGACAACGATCTAGCGCGCGACGTCACCGGTCTTCGAGCTTCGGCCGAAGCGCGCCGGGGGAAAATCGCGGCTTTCCACGTCCCGTGGGGCGAACTGGCGCCCAGGTTGCAAAGCGGTCCGGCGAAGGTCCGCGGGTATCATTCGTAAACGGACGATTGATCGCGGCGAAGGTTGATCCATGATTGAGGCCGTTATGAGCTCACGATCCGGACCCGGAACGATCGCCGTCCAAGCCGGCGCCCCCGCGGGCGACGCCGCAGGCGAGGTCGCGCGCCGCGAGCGCAAGCCGGCGCACCGCATCACCGATCGCGCGCTCATCCGCACCGTCCGCCAGGCGAACGGCCCTCTGAAGCGCGCATTCGACTTCACCTGCGCGGCCGCGGGCCTCATCGTGCTCGCGCCGTTCATGGTGCTCATGATGGCCCTGGTGAAGCTGTCCGACGGCGGCCCGGCCTTCTATGGGCACAAGCGCGTCGGCCGCCATGGCCGCCCGTTTCAGTGCTGGAAGTTCCGCACGATGATCCCGAACGGCGACGCCGTGCTCGCCAAGCACCTCGCCGAGAATCCCGAGGCCGCGGACGAGTGGCACGCCACGCAGAAGCTGCGCCGCGACCCGCGCGTGACGCCGATCGGCGCCTTCCTGCGCGTGACGAGCCTCGACGAGCTGCCGCAGCTCTGGAACGTGCTGATGGGCGAGATGAGCCTCGTTGGCCCCCGCCCCGTGACGCGCGCCG
The DNA here is from genome assembly GCA_018969015.1 of Alphaproteobacteria bacterium. Taxonomy (GTDB): domain Bacteria; phylum Pseudomonadota; class Alphaproteobacteria; order Caulobacterales; family Aquidulcibacteraceae; genus REEB506. The sequence goes on along the minus strand of JAGWZE010000007.1, from coordinate 103,529 downwards.
AACTCGACCGCTACGCCAAGGACCGCAAGTACTACCTGCTCGTCCGTCCGGGCCTGACGGGCCTGTGGCAGGTGAGCGGCCGAAACCGCACGAGCTATGCGCGCCGCGTCGCGCTCGACCGGCACTACGTGCAGACGTGGAGCTTCTGGGGCGACATCAAGATCCTGCTCCGCACGGTCGTTGTTCTCGCGTGCCGCGACGGGTACTGAGACGCGATGACCCGCGTCGCGTACTTCGCCCATAACATCGACGACGCCGCGATCCGTCGCCGCGCGCACAGCCTCCAGGCCGTCGGCTGCGCGGTGACGACCTTCGCGATGCGCCGCGGCGCGCCTTCGGCGACGCCGTGGGAGAACGTCGATCTCGGCCGCACGCATGACGGGCGCTTCCTCCAGCGCTTCGCCGCCGCGGCGGCCGCATTCCCGAAACTGATGGCGCAGGCCGACACGCTCCGCAGCGCCGATCTGTGGGTTGCGCGCAATCTGGACATGGCGCTGCTGGCCGCCGGCGCGCGCGCCGCGCTGGGCCTGGAAACGCCGCTCGTCTACGAGTGCCTCGACATCCACCGCTTAATGACGCGCACGGACGCCGCCGGCGCCGCGATGCGCGCGCTCGAGAGCCGCGTGCTCGCAGCGAGCACGGCGGTGCTGATCAGCGCCCCCGCCTTCGAGACCGCGTATTTCAGCCGCCATCACGGCGCGCGCACGCCCATGCTGCTGCTCGAGAACAAGCTGGCGTTCGGCGTTGATCTGCCGCCGCGGACCGCCGTTTCGTCCTCCCGCCCTGATCGCCCGTTGACGATCGGCTGGTTCGGCAATCTGCGCTGCCGCCGCTCGCTGGCGCTCATGCGCGCGGTTTCGCGGCTCGACGGCGTGCGCGTCGTGCTGCGGGGCTACGCCGCCGAGACCGAGATTCCGGACTTCGAGGCGCAGGTTGCGGCCGAGCCCGGCATGACCTTCGGCGGCCGCTATCGCTACCCCGACGATCTCGGCGCCCTTTACGGCGAGGTCGACCTCGTCTGGGCCGGCGACTTCCACGACGCCGGCGCGAACTCCGCCTGGCTCTTGCCGAACCGCATCTACGAGGGCGGCTATTTCGGCACGCCCGCGATTGCGCCGGCCGCCTCCGAAACGGGGCGTTGGCTGGCGGCGCATGGCGTCGGGTTCGCGCTCGACGAACCGCTCGAAACGACGCTGCCGGCATTCCTCGCAGCGATGACGCCGGAGCGGCTCGCGGCCGCGCGACGGGATGTCCTGTCCGCGCCGGAGGAACTCTTCCGGCAGTCGCGCGCGGAGGTGCTGCGCCTTGCGGCCCTGGCTACGCGGCCTGCGGCGACGGACGCGCGCGCCGCGGCTTGACCAAAGCCGGCGCGACGGTCTCCACGAACCCGATCGCCCACGCCGTGTGGATCGCGAACAGGGCCGGCCCGGCGCCGAGCCCGCAAAGCGATCCCCGCGCGGACGCCGTCAACGCAGACACGGCGACGAGCGCGCCAAGATAGGCCGCCGGCGCGACGAGCGTGACGGGCGCCAGCGGCGCCAGCGCGAGCGCACTCACCTGCAGCACGAGATTGGCGACCGGCGCCATCTGGCGCGGCGCCGGCGGCGCGGCGTGCTTGAGGATCGTGCGCGCACGGCCGCGGCCATAGTTGCGGTACTGCCGCCACAGCGCGCGGAACGTGGTGCGCGGATAGTAGATCTTGCGCAGGCCGGCTTCGAGGAAGATGCGGCCGCCGCTCGCGGCGAGGCGCTTGTCGTATTCGGCGTCCTCGTTGTGGGAGAAGGTCGGATCGTAGCCGCCGAGCTCGCGGAAGCGCGCGACCTTGAACGCGGCATGGTGGCCGTGATCGACATAGCCGCTGCGGCGTCCGCCGCGATGGGCGGCGCCGCCGGCGCCGAGCGGGGTGTCGACGATCCACGCGACGGCGCGCTGGAAACAGCCCTCGCCGCGCGCATCCATCGGCACCACGAGGGAATCCACGTCGCGCTGCACGAGCGCCTGAGCGACGTCGAGCACGTAGGACGCGGGATAGGCCGCGTGCGCGTCGCAGCGGACGAGCACGTCCATGTCGGCGCCATGGGCCGCCACCGCGCGATTGACGGCGGCGCTCTGCAGGCGCTCGGGGTTATCGAGCAGCACGACGTTCGGTGCGCGGCGGGCGAACTCTGCGACGCGTGCGCGCGTGGAATCGCGCGAGCCGCCATCGGCCACGACGACGCGCACGTCACGCATGCGGGGGTCGCCCTCGATCAGCTGCGCAAGGACGCCCTCGATGTGGCGCTCCTCGTCGAGCGTGGGGATGACGACGAGGACGCGGCGCGGATCGATCGCGGCGTCGGGTTTGGCGAGCGGCGGCGGCGGGGCCGGGCGGCGGCCGGACACGAGACGCTCCAGCCGTACGAGCAGCGGCAGGCGCAGAAGCGTGGCCGCGGCGGGGCGGCGCGCGAGCACGCGCATCGCGCCCAAGAGGTCGCGCCGCTTCAAAGCCTCGATCGCTTTCATATAGGCGAGGCCGCGCTCGAAGGCGGTGCGACGGCGGCGCAGGGCGGCGCCGGCTTCGCCCTGGAGGAGTGCGGGATGCGCCGCGACGAGATCGTCGTCGGAGGTCAGCAGCGCCTCGACGTCCTCGGGCCGCATCACGCGGGAGATCGAATCGGCGCGCACGCCATAGCGATAGCCGATCGCCGGATCGATCACGTAGCGCGCGCCGTGCGCCAGCGCGGCGGCGACGATCGCGAAGTCCTCGCCGATGCGCAGCCGCGCGTCATAGGTGAGGCCGTACCGGGCCAGCATCGCGCGCCGGAACATCGGTTTCAGATAGCCGGTCTGGCGCTCGGGGCCGAACAGGATGTTGGTGTCGAGGAACGTCGCGAGATCGACGGCGCTCGCCCCCTCGTCCGCGCGAAGGCCGAGGAACGGCTCGCCGGGGCCGAACAGCTCCGTCTCCGGCGCAATGCGCATGTCGTCGGCGACGATGTCGGCCCCGGCGCTCTCGGCCGTCGCGACGAGACGCGCGAGGCGCCAGGGCTCCATGGCGTCGTCGATGTCGAAGACCGCGACCCACTCGCCGCGGGCGGCCGCAAGACCGAGCGCACGCGCGGCGGCCGGGCCGCCATTGCGCGGCGCGCGGAGCGGGCGGATGCGCGGATCGACGGCGGCGAGCGCCTCGAGCCGGGCGAACGTGTCGTCCTTCGAGGCGTCGTCCACGACGACCCATTCCCAGTCCGACATGGTCTGGTCACGCACGGCGCGCGCCGCGCGCTCGACGAACCGGGCGGCCTCGAACGCCGCCGTGAGGATGGTGACTTTCGGGCTCATGCGTGGGCGCGCCGTTTGAGCACGCGCGCATCGACGTCGCGCCACAACTGCGCGCCGAGATGCAGCGCAACCTCCGGCCCCGCGAGGAAGGCGCCGCCGAAGCGCACGGGGTCGCGCGCCTTCCAGGCGTCGATGACGATGCGCCACTGGAGGCGCTTGTCGGTGGAGACACGGTGGCGGCGGAGGGCCGCACGCGCCGCGGCGGACAGGTCCGTGCGCGACAGAAGGCGATCATCGACGTCGCGCAGGCGCCGCAGATCCTCGGTCGAATGCCGCCCGCTGAGCGAGCCGGCTCGCACGACGCTGACATAGCCGAGCGCCGGCGTGAGCAGAAACCGCGCGCCTTCGGCAAGCGCGCGGGCATAGAGATCATAGTCTTCGCCAAGCCGGACACGCTCGTCGTAAACGAGGCCGTGCCGCTCCAGAAAGCTGCGCCGCATCAGCGGCTTCAGGAACCCGAGTTCGCCGCGCGGGCGGGCCGGATCGGGCACGTTGGCCTGCACGAAGGCGGCGAGGTCGAGTGATTGCGGCGCCGCCTGGCCGAACACGATGCGGGGCGGCTCGTGTTCCCGGCCCTCGTCGACCTGCAACAGGTCGTCGGCCACGAAATCGGCGTCCGCGGCGGCGTCCAGAAGCGCGCGCAGGCGGCCCGGCTGCATGAAATCGTCCGAATCCAGCACGGTGACGAACGGCGCCATGCTGGCGGCAAGGGCGGCGTTGCGCGCCGCAGACGGGCCGCGGTTCGTCTCGAACCGGATGATCTTCAGCTTGGCCGCGCCTTCGGCGCCGGCGACGGCCTGCGCTGCGGCCTCGGCCGTGGCGTCGCCGGACGCGTCGTCGACGACGACGATCTCGACCGCCTCGGGCTCGGCCAGCACGCTGCGCACCGCCCGCGCGATCGTGCGCTCGGCCTGGTACGCGGCGATGATCACTGTGACGCCCATAACCCCTCCCGGAGGCGCCCCCTCACGCATCCGACGGGGGAACGCACGGCGCGCGATCCCGGTCCCAGAAAGACCCGGACATCCCCACCGCGGGGCCGGACCGTAGCGGGCGCAAGTTTAAATCAGGTGTCGCGCCGCACGCCGCGCGCGGAATTTCGGCGTCGCGCGCGCACCGCAAAGGGTGAATCCGCGTTAAGGCTTTCGGCGCGCCAGGGCGGTCGGCTCTGGTGGCGCACAAGTTGCACGCCACATCATCCGGAACCGTCATGTCCTTGTCGCACCCCCTCATTTCCGTGATCGTGCCGGCCTTCAACGCCGCCCGCTGGATCGACCGCACCCTCGCGTCGATCCAGGCGCAGACGCATCGCGAGATCGAAATCCTGGTGGTCGACGACGGATCGACCGACGACACCGTGGACCACGTCCTGCGCGTCGCTGCGACGGATTCACGCATTCGCCTTGTCCGGCAGGCGAACGCCGGCCCGGCCGCCGCCCGAAATCGGGGCATCCGGGAGAGCCGCGGCGTGTTCGTGGCGCCCATCGACGCCGACGATCTGTGGGCTCCGGACAATCTGGAGCGGCAGGTTACCGCCTTGATCCTGCGTCCGGACGCGGCCTTTTGCCTGGCCCGCTCCTACTGGCTGGACGAGGACGATCGGCTTCTGGCGCCGGCTTCGAATGCGCCGCTGCCGGAGTGTTCCTTCCAGAGCCTTCTGGAAGACAATTTCATCGGCAACGGCAGCGCGTGCGTCTTCCGCCGCGCGCATCTGGACGCCGTGGGCGGGTATGACGAGCGCTACGGCGGCGGCGGCGAGGACTGGCTCCTGACGCTGAGCCTCGCGGCGCGGGCGCCGTTCGTCTGCGTTGACGATTACCTGATCGGCTACCGGCAGGGCGCGGAGACCTTCTCCGCCCGCAAGGCCGAAGCGATGTGCGCGGCGCTGTTGCGCATCATCGACGAGATGCGCCGCAAGGGGCCGCCCTTGCCGGCGGCGAGCTATCGCCGGGCGCGCACGCGCGGGCTGATCTGGAACATGCCGCGGCTGCGGCGCGCGGGCGCCTGGCTCGCGATCCTGCGCTACGGCGCGACCGCGTTCCTCGCCAACCCGGACTGGCGCAAGGACCCCCGGGCGCAGGCGTTCGTCGCCGGCGTCCTGCAGCGCGGCCGCAAGCCGGAAGCGCAGGAGCGGCAGCCTCCGGTCCGCCTGTTGCCGACCTTCGCAGAGGCGACGCAACGCGCGCGCGAACCGCGGCGTTCGGACTATGCCACGGAGGGCGCGGCATGAGCGAACCTCTGACACCAAAAGGAAATCACCCGATCCCCCGGAACCGAGACGGCTCGAGCGCGCTGGTGCGCGAGACGGCTGGCGCGGGGCCGCTCGTGATCGGCAAGGCCGATCCAGGACACGCGTCATGACGTCAATGATCGAGGACAAGCCGTCGCCGATGATCGCGGCCCGTCCGGACCTGGAGGGGTTCGCCCCGGCCGCGCCGCCGCCCGCGACCATCACCGTGGCGTTCGGCGTCGACGCCGCCTATGTCCCGCATCTGGCGGCGACGATCGCCTCCGTGCGCGCGGCGAGCCCGGGCGCGGCGTTCCATTTCCTCGTCGTCCACGAAGGGATCGAGGCGGACGCGCGCGTGCGGGTCGAGCGGATCGCGCCGACGGATCGCTTCACCTGGGCGCGCGTCGAGGATCCCGAGCTTCTCGCCATGACGGGCGACGGCCATATCAGCCGGGCCACCTTCTTCCGCCTCGCGTTGCCGCGGATCGCTCCGGCCGACGCGCCGCGGGCGCTCTATCTCGACAGCGACCTGATCGTGGCGCGTGACGTCTCGTCGTTGTGGCGCACCGACCTCCACGGCGCGCCGATCGGCGCGGTGTGCGATTCCGGGATGGACTGGAAGCCGTTCGCCCTCGCCAACGACCTGCCCGTCGCGCAAGGCCCCTACTTCAACGCCGGCGTGCTGCTGATCGATCTCGATCGCATCCGCCGCGAAGGCACGTTCGACCGCGCGATCGACGTGCTGCGCGGACGCCGCCTGCAATACATGGATCAGGACGCGCTCAACATCGTGGCCTGGGGCCGCTGGCGCCCGCTCGACGCGATCTGGAACGTGCAGCACACGATGCTTCTGGGCGGCGCTGCGCCGGACGTACCGCGCGCGATGCTGCCCGCGCCGGACGCCACGCCGGGGATCGTCCACTTTACCGGCCGCAACAAGCCGTGGCTGGTGGACGGCTACCATCCGTACGGATGGCTCTATTGGCGCGCGCTCAAGCGAACGGATTTCTACGCCGAAGTGATGCGCGATCATGGCGTCGGGCGGCTGGCGCAGGCGCGCGTGTGGGCGCGCTATCTCGCGCATTGGCCCAAGCGCCTGTCGCGCTAGGCGCGACGCCGCCTTCGGCAGATCAACGGGCGGTTTCGCGGGCCTCACGGGCCTCACGGGCTTCGGCGTCGAGGCTCGAGGTGTCCCATGCGGGATCGACGGACTCGCCCGTGAACACCTTGAGGTCGCGCTGCATGAGATCCGCGACCATGCCTTGCCGGCCGACGATGGCGGAGCGGTAGGCGTCTTCGTCGCCCCAGTGCTTGGCCATTTCCAGCAGCAGGCGTTCGTCGTGCCGGCGGAACAGGCGCCCGGCGCGATGCGCGTGGTGGGCCGGCAGCCCCAGATGCTCGAGGGCGGCGACGCCGAGGCGCACGCCGCCTTCGAAGGTCTCGCGCTCCACGCCGTCGACGTTGCGGCGCAGGAGCTCGTAGGCGTGTCCGCGGTCGAAGGCGCGGGCGAGCACCTTGAGGTGCGGGAAGTGGCGCTTGGCGTGCTCGGCGATTTCGATCGCCTTCTCCTGATCGTCGACGGCGACGACGAGGATCTTCGCCTTCTCCACGCCGGCGGCGCGCAGGAGATCGATGCGCGAGGCGTCGCCATAGTTGGTCTTGTGGCCGAAGCTGCGCAGCGTCTCGACCTGATCGGCGCTGATGTCGAGCACGCTCGTCTCGTAGCCGTTGGCGATCAAGAGGCGCCCGACGACCTGCCCGAACCGTCCGAACCCGGCGATCACGACGTCCGGCGCGTCGGCCTCGATCGGGCCCATGTCGCGGGGCGCGGGCGCCGGCGCGAGGCGACGGCCCAGAACGTCGGCGATCAGGAACATCAGCGGCGTCAGCGCCATCGACAGCGCGACGACGGAGACGAGCAGCGACGATGTCGCCGGCGCGATCACGCCGGCCTGCACCGAAAAGGCCGCGAGCACGAACGCGAACTCCCCGCCCTGCGCAAGGCCGAAGCCGATCAGCAGCGCGTCCGGGTTCGAGCGGCCGGCCATGCGCGCAAGCGCGGTCATGAGCACGGCCTTCACGGCAAGCAGACCGAGCGCGAGACCGATCACGAGGCCGGGCGAGGCCAGGATCAGCGCGAAATCGATCCCGGCGCCGACGGAGATGAAGAACAGGCCGAGCAGCAGCCCGCGGAACGGCTCGATATCTGCTTCGATCTCGCGCCGGAACTCGCTGTCGGCGAGGACGACGCCGGCCACGAAGGCGCCAAGCGCGGGCGAGAGGCCGACGCTCTGCATCAGCACGGCAACGCCGACGACGAGCGCGAGCGCCATCGCGGTGAAGATTTCGCGCTGTCCGGATTTGGCGATGAAGCGGAACAAGGGCCGCACGAGGAGACGCCCGCTGGCGATCACGAGCGCCACCGCGCCAACGACGGCGAGCGGCTGCACCCAGGACGGCGCGGCGGCGAGCCCTTCGGGCGCGTGCGCTGGGCCGGCGGCGGCGGTGACGGCGACGTGGCCGAGCAGCGGGAACAGCGCCAGCATCGGGATGACGGCGATGTCCTGAAACAGAAGCACCGCGAACGCGGATCGGCCGGGCGGACTGGCGTCGAGCCCGCGTTCGCGCAGCGTTTGCAGCACGATGGCGGTGGAGGACAGCGACAGGATGAAGCCGATCGCCACCGCCGCGCGCCAATCGAGCCCGAAGGCCCAGGCGATGGCGCCCAGCGCGAGGCCGGCGGAAAGCACCTGCGCGCCGCCAAGACCGACGATCGCCCCGCGCATGCGCCACAAGAGGCTTGGCTGCAGCTCCATGCCGATCAGGAACAGCATGATGACGACGCCGAACTCGGCGACGTGCATCACGCTCTCGGGCTCACCGAGGAGCTTGAGGCCGAACGGGCCGATGACGGCGCCGGCGATAAGGTAGCCCAGCACGGACCCGAGGCCGAGGCGCTTGGCGATCGGCACGGACACAACCGCCGCCGCGAGATAGACGAAAGCTTGCAGCAGCGGCGAGGCGTGGTCCATGCGGGGTGTCCGGATGATCAGGTCGCGGCGGCGACCGGGGCTTTCGTGAGGGTGTCGATGCGGGCGCGGTAGCGGGCGCATTCGGCGGCGAGGCCGTCGGCGTCGAGCAGATGCGCGGCATGCACGACGAACGGATCGAGCCAGCGGAAGCCGCACAAGGCGGCGGTGGCTTCGAAGGGGCGCAGAAGTTCGGGCACGGTGAAGCGATTGCGGCCGGCCGGCCCATAGGCGGCGGCGACTCCGCCCGACGTCACCGATTGCAGCCACGCCTTGCCCGCAAGGGCGACGCCGCCCTGCCCGTAGGCGAAACCGTGCTCGAGCACGACGTCGAGCCACTCTTTCACGATGGCGGGCGCGGAATACCAGAACAGCGGATGCTGGAAGACGATCGCATCGTGCCGCACGAGCAGGTCCTGTTCGGCTTCGATGTCGATCAGGAGATCGGGATAGGTCTCGTAGAGGTCGTGCACGGTGACGCCCGGCAGATCGCGCACGGCGTCGATCAGCGCGGCGTTGGCGAGCGAGCGGTGCGGCGCGGGATGCGCATAGAGGACCAGGACGCGGGTCATCCCGGGCGCCGCGCGGCGGGACCGGCCCTGTCCGTGTAGAAGGCGCGGCGGACTTCGGCCGCGGTCCCGTAGGCCATCGACGGATAGAATTGCGCCATGAAGATCACGGCGACGCGCGCGTCGAGATCGACCCAGAACGTCGTTCCCGCGGCGCCGCCCCAGCCGACCGAACCGGCCGGCTCCTCGAGCGGTTGCGGCACGCGCACGACACGCATGCCCGCCCCGAAGCCGTGGCCGCGCCCCTCCGCAGTGACGCCGGGCGGCGCGAGGTTCGAGGTGGCGCGGCGCATGCCCTCGCGCGACAGGATCCGCGTGCGGCCGATCGCGCCGCCGCCGAGAATGGCCTGGCAGAAACGGGCATAGTCCGCCGCGGTCGAGACGAGGCCGCCGCCGCCCGAGGGATACGCGGCCGGCGCGCTGAACGGGCTCGCCGCGCGCGGATCGAGCACGCGCACGCCCGTCGGCGCGACGCCGACCACGCTCGTCAGGCGCGCTTGCTGGGCGGGGCCCGCGAAGAAGGCGGTGTCCGTCATGCCGAGAGGCTCGAAGATGCGGGTGCGCAGTACGTCCTGGAACGGTGCGCCGGCGACGCGCTCGATGATCGCGCCGAGAAGGTCGAGGCTGACGCTGTAGGTCCAGCGCGTTCCCGGATCGGCGCCGAGGGGCTGCGTGGCGAGGCGCGCGGCGAACGCCTGCAGGCTTTCGGGCGTGGGGCCTTCGCCCGGCCCGCGCGTGCGCGCGCCCGGCGTCAGGCCCGCTTCGACATAGCGGCGCGCGAGCGGCGTGCCGGCGTTCACCGAATATCCGAGGCCGGCGGTGTGCGTGAGGAGATGCCGGATCGTGATCGGGCTGGCGGCGGGGCGCGTGGCGCCGGTCGCGTCGTCGACGAGCACCTTCGGCGCGGCGTATTCGGGGAGAATATCCGCGATCGGCTGATCGAGCGCGAGACGGCCGTCATCGATCAGCTGCATGGCCGCGATGCCGGTGATCGGCTTGGTCATCGAATAGATCCGCACGACAGCGCGCTCGTCCATCGCGGGCGCGGCGGGATCGGGATCGATGCGGCCGCTTTTCAGGATCAGCGGCGGGCCGTCGGGACGCTGGATCGCCACCATGGCGCCAGGGAGGCGCGCGCTCGAGACGTAGCCGTCGAGGAAGGCCTGCACGCCGTCATAGGCGATCGTGCGGCCGCCGAGGCGCGACTTGGCGAACGCAGGCGCGCTGACCGCCGCGGCGATGCCGGCCAGAAGGGCGCGGCGGGAAAGACTGGACATCACGCCGCCTCGAAGATCGCGGCGAGGCCCTGCCCGCCGCCGACGCACATCGTCTCCAGGCCGTAGCGCGATTTGCGGCGCTTCATCTCGTGCAGGAGCGTGGCGACGATGCGCGCGCCCGTGGCGCCGATCGGGTGGCCGAGTGAGATGCCGGACCCGTTGACGTTGAGGATCGAGCGGTCCTCGAAGCCCCAGCCTTTCAGCACGCCGAGCACCTGCGCGGCGAAGGCTTCGTTGAGTTCGACGAGGTCGATGTCGCGCCAGCCGAGGCCGGTGCGGGCGAAGAGCTTTTCGACGGCGGGCACGGGACCAAGCCCCATCGTCGCGGGATGGCAGCCGGCGGCGGCCCAGCCGACGAGGAATCCCATGGGCGCAAGGCCGAGCGCGGCGAGCTTGTCCTCGGCGACGATCAGGCACGCGGCGGCGGCGTCGTTCTGCTGGCTGGAGTTGCCGGCCGTCACCTGCCCGCCCTTGATGATCGGCTTCATGGCGCCGAGGCTGTCGAGCGAGGCGTCGGGGCGCACACCCTCGTCCTGCGTGACGGTCGTCGTTCCCTTCTTCGTCACGATCTCGACGGGGACGATCTCTTCGGCGAAGCGGCCTTCGGCCCAGGCGCGCGCGGCGCGGGCGTGGCTTTCGACGGCGTAGGCGTCGGCGTCGTCGCGGGCGATCTGCATTTCGCGAGCGACGTTCTCGGCCGTCTCGATCATGCCGGAGATGACGCCGAAGCGTTCGACGGGCTGCGAGCGTTCGCGGCCGCGCTCGAGGCGATCGTAGAACTGCACGTTGCCGGCGCGCGCGCCGCCGCGCATCGTCGTCGAGTAGTACTCGATATTGCTCATGCTCTCGACGCCGCCGGCAATGACGATATCGGCGGCGCCGGACTGCACCATCATCGCGCCCGTGACGACGGCCTGCAGGCCGCCGGCGCAGCGGCGGTCGAGCTGCATGCCGGAGACCTCGATCGGCAGGCCCGCGGCGAGCGCGGCCCAGCGCCCGATGCAGGGCGCCTCGCTGTTGGCGTAGCTCTGCGCGAACACGACGTCGTCGATCCGCGCGGGGTCGACGCCGGAGCGCGCCACGACGGCCTCGATCACCGTCGCGGCCAGGCGCTCGGCCGGGACGTCCTTCATGGCGCCGAGGAATTTCCCGACGGGCGTACGCACAGGGGTCACGATCGCGGCGCGTCTCATCTCTTCTCCTCTCGGGAAGCGGCCAAGCTGGCCGATCGGGGCGTGGGTTTCAAGCGGCGCGGCGCGACGGCGCTCACGCCTACAAGGTCAGGGCGAACCGGACGCCGACGACGCCGAGATAGGCGGCGAAGGCGAGTTCGAGCGTGCGTTTGGAGAAGCGGTGGGCGAGCGCGACGCCCCAGGGCGTGGCGAGAACGCTCGTGGGCGCCAGGAGCGCGAACCCGATCAGGGACACGTAGCCGAGCGAAAACGGCGGCAGCTGCGCCATCTTCGACCAGCCGGCGATCATGTAGCCGAGCGTGGCGGGCGCGGCGATCATCACGCCGAGTCCGGAGGAGGTCGCGACGGACTGGTGGATCGGGCGGCCATAGAGCGTGAGCACGAGATTGCCGAACAGGCCGCCGCCGATGCCCATCAAAGTCGAGAGCACGCCGATGCCGAGCCCGACCGTGCGCAGCACCCAGGGCCCGGGGAGATCGTCGCCGAGGCGCCAGCTGTCGCGCTGGAACAGGAGCTTGAGCGCGACGCCGAGGCAGCCCACCATCAGAACGATCTTCAACGCCTCGTCCGGCGCGATCGCGGCGAGCGCCGAGCCGCCGACGACGCCGATCAGGACCGGAACGGTCCAGATCCGCAGCACGCCGACATCGACGGCGTTGCGCTTGAGGTGGCCGCGAAAGGAGCGGATCGCTGTCGGCGCGATCACGGCGAGCGAGGTGCCGACGCACAGATGCATGCGCACGTCGTCGGCAACGCCGAGGATGCGGAAGAGCTCGTAGAGCACCGGCACGGCGACGAGCCCGCCACCGACGCCGAACAGCCCCGCCAGCACGCCCGTCACCACACCGGCGACGAGCAGACCGGCGGCGATCGGCAGAAACTCCGCAGTAAAGCCCACGCACCGCCCTTTCGCCGAGGCCCGGGATCAGCCCTTCGGGCGGCCTCGCAGACGGCTCTTAAACGGGGGCCGCGCCGCTGGGAAGCGCCGCCTGGCGGTGATCGCCCGTCGCGGCGCCGACGGTTGCGGGACGCTCCGGCCACCAGCGGGCGAAGGCGCGGTCGTGGAGGGCGTAGGCGACGGTCTGCACCACGGGCTCGACCAGGCCGACCGCGAGCGCCACCCGCCAGTCGCCCGTCAGCGCGAACGCCACCGCCACGGCGACGACGAAGTGCATGACGCCGTAAGTGCCTGTTTTGACGACGGTACGCATAAGCTCCTGCTCCGGCCCATATTTATTGCGAGTCATTCGCATTTGCATATAGAGAGCCGCCGGCGGCCGACAAGGCGGCGCGCGGCCGGCGCGGGAACTTTTGAACTGGCCGCGGCTTTGCATGGCCGGACGAAGCTCAACCCGGACGTCGGAGCCGACCAGTGACGACCGCTCAGCCTTTGGCCCGTTCGGGCCCGTTCGCGCTGGCCGCCGCGCCCGCAACGCTCGCCGCCCTCGGCCTGATCGCGGCGGTGTGTCTCGTTTATGGACTGCGGTTCAACGTGCCGCCGGTCGTCAGCCTACAGATGATCGCCGATCCGCTGACGCCGATCGACGACATCGAGGCCCGCCACCTCGCCAACTCCCCCTTGTGGCTGTGGCTCGCCCATGGCCTGGGCGTGCGCGGCTTCGCGACCTGGGCGCTGGTGTCCTCCGCGATCACCGGGGCGGCGCTGCTCGCGCTCGTCGCGCACGTGCTGGCGACCTTCAAAACGGACCGCGACCGCGCGCTCGGGCTCGTGCTGCTCGCCGCGACGCCGACCGTGTTTCACCTGCTCGGCTGGAGCGCCAAGGGCGATCCGCTGCTCATCCTCGCCATGCTCGGGGCGATCTGGGCGCCGCATGCGGCGCTGGCCGGCCTGTGCGCCGCCGCCATGGTGCTGAGCCTCCCGGTCGAGGGGCTCGCGGTCACGTTCATGCTGCTGCTGATCTACCGGCCGGCGCCGATGCGGGCGGTCGCGCTCGCGCTTGGCGCGATGCTCGGCGTGTGCGCGCATTCGGCCTATCTCGTCGCGCTCGGCGATCTGGAGAATTTCAGCTTCCACGCCAAAGGATTCCTGACGCCGGACGATCAGCGGTCGGCGGTGTGGACGCTGTCGAGCCTCTGGCTCGAATACGGATGGTTCTGGATCATCGCGGGCATGGCCGCCGCGTCCGGACTCCTTCGCCGCTGGGAAATCGGCGTGCTGATCCTCGGCGCGCTGATCTGCCTGACCTCGACCGTGCCCGAGCGCCCAGCGGCGCTCGTGACGCTGCCCTTCATGCTCGTCCTGATCGAACGCATCGTCACCCAGGGCCCCAAGCTGTCGCGCCTGCACGTGGGCCTCTTTGCCGCCTGCGCGTTCCTGCAGGCCGAGGCGGCATGGGTCGACGGCAAGACCATCCTGCACTCGCTGCATTGGCCGGGCACGATCGCCCAGCTCGCCGAGTGGGCGCGCTGAGACCATCGCCCCTGCGCCTGGAGACACCGATGAAGTCCTCGCCGCTCCCGTCGAACCTTCCCGAACTCACTGCGCTGCGGTTTTTCGCGGCCGCGCTGGTGATGGCTTATCACTATGCGCTCGTCTGGTCCCCGTCGGCGCTCGACGCCACCGGCCTGCTCGGCAAAGGGTCGCTCGGCGTCGACTTCTTCTTCGTGCTCTCCGGCTTCATCCTGACGCACGTCTATCTCGCCGCGCGCGAGGCCGGGCAGTTCCGTTACGGCGATTTCCTGTGGGCGCGGCTGGCGCGCATCTACCCGCTGCATTTCGTCACGACGCTGATCGCCGTCGTCATCCTCTCGATCGGCTACAAGATCGGCGCGCTGGCGGACGATCCCGTCTATCTCGATTTCGTCGTCAAGACGCTCGCGATGGTGCACGCCTGGGGCACGGTGGACCATTTCGGCCTGAACGCGCCGTCCTGGTCGATCAGCGCCGAATGGGCGGCGTATCTCGCGTTTCCCGCGTTTCTGGCGGTGACGCTCGCGTTCCGCAACCGGCCGATCGTGTTCGTTGCGCTGTCCTTCGCGCTGCTCGCTGGCGCGGACCTGTTCGCCCGCGCGACGCTCGGCAAGGGCGTGACGGAGCTATCGTTCGATTTCGGCGTGCTGCGGATCGCGCCGGAGTTCCTGCTCGGCTGCGCGCTCTATCTCCTGGCGCAGCGCCTGACGATGCCGGCCGCGATGGCAGGCCTCGCCACGGTCGGCGCGATCGTCACCACGATCATCCTGATGCATGTGCGCGCGCCCGATCTCGCGATCGTCGCCGCGATGGCCGCGCTGATCCTGTTCGCCGCGGTGCGCGCGCGTTCGGCCGCCGCGCCGCGGGCGCTCGCCCATCCCGCCCTCGTTTACCTGGGCGAAATCTCCTATGCGATTTATCTGACGCATCGTCTCGTGGAGTATGCGCTGGTGACCGTCGTCGGCCCGTTGACGGGCTTCGCCCCGAGCGGCGTCACGGCGATGCTGCTGAGCGCGGTGATTTCGATCGCCGCCGCGGCGGCGCTGCATCACGCCCTCGAGCGCCCCGTGCGCAGCTGGATGCGGGCGCTGCCGCCATCGCGCTGGCTCCTGCGCGCCGCGCCCGCCGCCCGCGACTGACACATGACGACGCCGCGCGTCAGCGTCATCACGCCGGTCTACAATGACGCGGCGCATGTCGGCGACGCGATCCGCTCGGTGCGGGCGCAAACCATCGCCGACTGGGAGATGATCGTCGTCGACGACGGCTCGTCCGACGGCTCGGCGGAGGCCGCGCGCGCCGCCGCACAGGGCGACGGGCGCGTGCGGGTCATGTCGGTCGCCAATGGCGGCGTGAGCCGCGCGCGCAATCTCGGCCTCGCGGAGGCCCGCGGCGACACGGTGCATTTTCTCGACAGCGATGACTGGATCGAGCCGTCCTGCTACGCACACCTGCTGTCGCGCCTCGCCGCGCATCCGGATGCGGTGCTGGCGGCCGCGTCCTCGGCGGCGGCCGACGAAAGCGGACGCCGCCTGGAGACGTTCCGCACGCCTGCGATGCCCGATCCCGTCGGCGCCTTCGCGCGCACGTGCGTATTCCCGGTTCACGCCGCCCTCACGCGCGCGGACGCGCTGCGCGCCATCGGCGGCTTCGACGAACGGTTACCGGCCTGCGAAGACTGGGACCTGTGGCTGCGGCTTGCCCGGCAGGGCGGCGCGTTCGTGTCGACTCCGGACGTGCTCGTCACCTATCGCCGGCGCGCTGGCTCTTTGACGCGCGACAGCCTGCGAATGGCGCGCGCGCTCGCCACCGTCATCCCGCGCGCGTTCGACGACGACGCGCGCTGGGAGATGATCGACGCGCTGATGGCGTCGCTGTTCTACGTCGCGGGCGGCGCGATCGTGCTCGGTCACGACATGACGCCCGTATGGGCGGAGACGCCGGACCTGACGGGCTGGCGCTTCGACGCCTCGGTGGCGGCCTACGGCGTCACCGCCGGCATGCGCTACGCGCTTGCGGCCGGAAACGAGACGCCGGCGGCGAAGTGGCGAAGCAAGCGTGATCACGCGCACCGGCAGATCGGCGCGCTGGCCGCGCGCATCGGCGCACGCCGGGACTGCGATCTGCTTCTCGCCCATCTGGAGGCGCGGCTTCTGGGCGCCGGCGCGTTCGAGACCGCATGGACCTCACCCGTGGTGGACGCCGCAACGCTCGACGTCGCGAAGGACGAGGTGCGCCGCCCCGCCGATGCGACGCGGGTCGTCGTGCGCGCCGTGCATCGCGCGGGCGCCGCGCTCGGCAGTGTCGAGGCGCCGGATACGGCGACGCTGCGCCCCGCGCTGGCGGCGGAAGCGCGCGCCTGGACGTGCGGCGACGCCCTCGAACTCGCCGCGACGCTCGTAACGCGCCCGACGTGGTCGGCCAGGCAAATCCTCTCTCGCCAGCCGGAGCGACCGAGCCGCGCCGCGTTCCTCGAGGCGGCGCACGCCGCCGCGGGGCGCGTGAAGGCGGCGCGGCTGTGCGGCGATACGCGCGCGATGAGCGCCGCCACTGGCGCGACGGGCGCACCGGCCGTGCGGGCGCCGCTGGTGGTCGCGCAACGCGGACGGCTCGCGCAGGCGGTCGCGCTCGTCGATGCGCTTGCAAACGAAGGCTATGCGCCGATCGGTGTGGCGGACTGGGTCGCAGCCAGCGCGTGCGGGCTTGCGCCGCGCGGGCGACGCTACGCCCTGGCGCTCGCGGCGGAGCTGGGCGCCGAGGACGATCCGTCCTGGCTGGCGCTCGTCGCGCGGGGTGTCGCGCCGTTGATCCTGGCGCCGCTCGACGCGGAGTCGCCGGCGCGCGGCTGGACCTGGGCCAGCATGCGCGCCTGCGCGGGGCGCGGGGCGCAGATCGGCTGGGCGGCGCCGCGCGACATCGCCGATCAGGAGGAAGCTGGCGCACTCGCGGAACGCGCGGCGGATATCGTGGAGGACCTCTCCGCCCTCGCCGGCGTGACGCGCCCGATCGCTGCGCTGGCGGCCGGCGGCGGCTCACGCTTCGCGACGGAGCGCCTGCGTGCGGCGGGCTTCGCGGGCGTCTTCGGCCGGCTCGTCGGCGCGGCGCATCTGGACGATTCCGTCTTCGATCTGCGCAGCACGCCCATCGACCTCGACGCGCCCATCGACCGCCTCGCGCGGATCGTCACCGACGCGTGAGGCCGGAGCTGCGCGCGAGGCCGAGACGGCGCGCCGCCATGTCCGGCGGCGTCCACCGATCCAACGGCGTCGTCAACCGCTCGAACGGCGTCGAGCCGACATGCGCGCGGCCGTGGATCGGGCTTGCGGCGCCGAGGAAACCGGCCTGCCGCAACGCCGCCCGCAGCGTCGAATCCTGATCGCCGGCCAGCATCAGCGCCCAGGCGTCGTCGCCGAGCGCTGCGCGCGCGGCGCGCGCGCGGGCGAGAAGCTCCGGCGCGGACAGGCGTGCGGTGGCGCCTGCGCGCCAGCCGATCTTCACGCGCGGTCCGGCGCGCCACGCGCCCGCGCCCGCGAGTTCGGCGTCATCGAGGAAGACCGTGACGGGGGCGCCCGCCTCGACGCACAGGCGAAGCTCCGGCGCGTCGGGCGCGAGGCCGGCGGCATCGAGACCGATGAGGGCGCACGCGCCGTACACGCGGCCGGCGCGCGCGGCCCTGCCCCAATCGGCCAGCCCGGCGATTTCGACGCCGTGCGTCTCGAATGCGGTAAGCGCGGCGCGCAACGCAGCGGCGCCGCCCGAACGCACGAGCGCGAACGGCGCGGCGACGGCGGGCGCGCCCTTGCCGAGCACGGCGGACGGCGGTGCGCTGTGCGTCAGCGCCGCGGCGGCCGCGCGCCGCACGAGACCACGCAGCGCGTCACCCCGCGCGCGCGCGGCCAGCACGGGCGCTGCGTCACGCGCCACCGAGGTCCAGAACGCGGCGCGGCGCGGCGCCGGCGTCGCGCGCAAAAGCGCCTTCGGCGAGGCGACGGAGAGCGTTTCCTGCAACGCCGCACGGATGGCGGGCGCGTCGACGGCGTCGTCCTGCGCAATCCATTCGCAGGCGCCGATGGCGGTGTCGCCCGCGATCACCGCGGCGATCACGATGTCGCGGCCGTCGGCGTCGAGGCGCTGTCGATTGCCGCCGGGGTCGAGGCGCAGCGTCTGCACGAGACCGGCGCGCTGCGGCTCCGCAAACGCGGCGGCGGCGCGCGTTTCGAGATCGAGATACGCCGCGAACGCGTCGATCTGCCGGGTGAGCCCGGTCGCCTCGCGCAGCGCATCACACAGCGCCGCATAGCGTGCGCGCGTCTGGGGCCAGGACTCGGCGAGCGCGCGGCGATCGCACGCGAGGCCGTAGGCCATCGCATCGACGGTGACGCCGGCGAGCACCTTCGCGTCGAACGACCATCCAGAAAGATAAAGCCCTTCGAAGCAGGCGGCGGGCTCTACGCCGAGGCCGAGCCCCGTGGCGGCGATGTAGAGCGCGGACTGGGCCATGGCGTCGACTGCGCCGGCAGGATCGGCGCCGGCCGCATAGGGCAGATCTTCCCGCTCGCGCGCGTCGCGCCCGTGGCCGCGGGCGATGACGAACCGGCTGTCGGCGAGAAGCCGCGAGGTCTTGCGCGTGAGGGATCCGGGACGCGACCGGTAGTAGGCGAGCGCCTCACTCGTCTGCGCGAACACGGCGCCGCGGCGGGCGAGGCGCAGCCACAGATCCCAATCCTCGCAGGTGATCAGCGTCTCGTCGAAACCGCCCAGCGCGACGACGGCGTCGCGCCGCACGAGGACGGCAATCGGCGAGAACGGGCACGTGCGCGCCAGCTCCGGGAACGGCTCACCGAGATCGCGCACGCCATGCACGCGCAGGAGACGTCCATCATCGTCGACGCCGAGGAAGGTGCAGGCCGCAAGCGTCGCGCCCGGCTCGGATGCGGCGACCGCGAGCATGCGGTCGAGGAAGTTCGGCGCGAGCCAATCGTCGGAATCGTGGAACATCAGCCACGTCCCGCGCGCTTCGCGGATGGCGCGATTGCGGGCGCTGGCGGGGCCGCCGTTCGGCTTGGTGTGGACGACGATGCGCGGATCGCGCGCCGCGGCCGCGCGCGCCACCGCAAGCGTGTCGTCGCGCGATCCGTCATCCACGAGCAGGAGCTCCCAGTCCTGCACGGTCTGCGCCTGGATCGACGCGATCGCCTTCGGCAACGTCGCGGCGGCGTCGTAGGCGGGCATGACGAAGCTGACTCGCGGCGCAGTCATCACAGGGCTCCGATACGCGCCGCGAGCGTGGCGGCTGTTTCCTGGGCCCGCATCTCGAGCCGGCGCCAGGACAAGGGATCCTGGGCGAAATCGGCGACGTCCGGCTCCGGATTGACGCCGAACGCGAACCCGGCGCGGCGCGCGGCCCAGCGCGTCACCGCGTCGACGTCGCCCGGCGCGAACAGCACGCCCGGCGCCGGGTCGTCGATCTCGGCGCGCGCTTGCGCGAACCAGGCGACGGCGTCCGCCGCGGTTTGGCGCGCGATCGCCTCCTCCGGCACGCAGCGCAGACCAAGACGCAGGCCGCGGCTGCGCGCTTCCGCCCGCAGCGCCTGGCCCGCAGGGCCCGCAGGCGCGAACACGGTGGCGGAAAGCGGCGCCGAGGCGAAGGCCGGATGACCGCTGCCGAGCGCGAGACCGTCGATTGCAAGAACGGCGCGCCAGGTGACGGGCGCATGTCCGCGCGCCGCCAGCGTCGCCGCATCGGCGCCGGACATCAGCTCGACGCCGCGGGCCGCGAGCGCGGCGAGGCGCGACGGCAGGTCGCTCGCGGAGAAGCTGCGATCACGCAGCAGAAGGACCGCGAGCGGGGGCGCGCCGACGGCGAGCGGCACGCCGGAAAGACGCCGCGCGAGCGCGCGGGTGGCGATCGTCCAGGCCATGCGGCGGGCGTCGCCCGCCCGCGTCCAGCCGCCGAAATCCGCGAGCGCGCGCAGGAAGGCTGCGGCCAGAGCGCCGTCCGCCAGTCCGGACAAGGCCGGCTTCAGTGGCGCGCGCAGGGCGAGTGTGCGGGCGATCGGTCGCCAACCGGCGTCGTCTGCGAGCGCGGCGACCGGCGCCTCGACGACACCGACGACGCGGCCGCGCGCATGCGCCGCGATGACGAGCGTGTCGACGTCCGCGTGCGCCTCGACGCGCAGGGACCGTCGCGGCGCCGCGACGTCGAGCGCGACGAGATGGGCGCCGTCGCGCGCGGCCTGCGTGATCGCGGGCGCAGCGGCGCCGAACACTTGCGCCTGGACATGAAGCCGCAGGCGCGCGGCGTGCTGCGGCGCGGCCATGACGTCGCGCAGGGCGTCGTAGAAGCGCTCCAGGCGCGGTTCGATGACGGGCCACAACGCGGGGACTTCGCTGCGCGGCCGCGCGGCCGCGTACGCCGCGAGGTCCGCGATGGCGACGCCCCAGGGGCCGGGATCGAAGCTCCAATCCGCGAGGTCCGGCGCGCGTCCCAGAACAGCCGCGGGATCGCCGTCGCCGCAGGCCGCCAGGACGGCCGCATAGAGAAGGTAGCCCGCCTTGGCCTCGCGCGCGTCCGCGGCGTCGCCGGCCGCGGCGAGCCCGGAGAAGGCCTCGTCGATCACGCGCAGCGCGTCGGGCGCATCGCGTTCCGTGCGGCGCGACAGAGATCCTGGCTGCATGCGATAATAGGACAGGCGCCGCGGCACGCGCTTGAAACGGGCCCCGAGGCGCGCTGCGCGCTGCCAGAATTGCCAGTCTTCGGACGAAATGACCGTGGGATCGAAGCCACCGATCCGATGCGCGATCTCGCTGCGCACCATCGCGGCGACAGGTACGATGGGACACCGCCGCGCGAGCGTTGCGAAAGGATCGGGCAAGGCCGGGGCCGCGACGACGCCGGCCTCCTCCCCGCCGGCGTCGACGCGCGCGTGGTCGGCAAGGAGCACGTCCGCCCCTTCGACGTGGGCGAGCATTTCGGAGAGAAACGTCGGCGCCAGCCAGTCATCGGCGTCGAGAAAAACGAGCCACGCGCCGGACGCGCGTGCGAGGCCGAAATTGCGCGCATCGGCCGGGCCGCCGTTCGTTTTCGCAAAGACGTGAACTCGGGGATCCCGTTCAGCCCAGGCCTGCGCCTTGGCAAGCGTGTCGTCGGACGATCCATCGTCGACGATCAGCATCTCCCAGGACGGCGCGGTCTGCTCGAGAACGGAGCGAACGGTGGCGTCGAGCGTCGCGGACGCGTTGTAGGCCGGCGTGATGAACGAGACCGTCGGCGCGCCGGCGCGGGCGAGGCCCGGGCGCGGCGGAGCGGCGGCGACGGGCGCCGTTTCGGGGTGCGACACCGCGCTGTGGTTAACACCATGCGTCATGTGCGCCCTCCGGGGCCGGACGTGGGCGCCGATCTTGCTCGTCGCAGCGTTTGGATGAAAATGGCTGCGCCTCGTGTGAGGCCGGTCGAGGATCGAGACGTATGCACGCCGCGATGAGCACCGCCGACACCGCCCTCCCGCCGGAACGCCGTGTGCGCGTTCATATCGTCCGTGGCGGCGACATGGTGAATCGCGCCGCCGCGGCCGCACAGGGCGTCGATCTCATGGCCGGGCTCGACGACGCGGAGTGGGTGTGGGCCCTGGATGACGGCGACGTGCCGACCGACGACGCCTGCGGCGCCCTGGCCGCCTTGCCGCCGATCGGCCCCGGCGCGCCGCATCTGGTCGCGTTCGGCGCGATCCGTCGCGGGGCGGACGGCCGCGTCTGGCCGGCGGCGCAAGCGGACCTGCGCAACCCGGCCTACGCGATTGCGACCAGCGCCCTGCTTTCCATGTCGGTCCTCGTGTGGCGCGCGGACGCCTGGCGCGAGGCCTGCGCGCCCGACGGCGCCGCTCCCCACGCCCGTCTCGGCGCCATGCGGCTGATCGAAAATGGCGCGCGCATCGCCGCGCGCCCCGAAGCGGTCGCGGTGCGCCGCGCGCACTTCGCCGGCGCCGAAACGGCGCGCCCCGATCTCGACGCCGCGCTGGCCGTCACCGCCGCGATCGCCGCCGGGGGCGACGAACAGCGCCGCTGGCCGCACGGCGTGCTGATGACGACCGCGGAAGTTGCGGGCGCCGCCATCGCCGCCGGACTGTACACGGACGATCTTCTCGCCGGCTTCTCGGCCTTGCCCGCCGCACCCATCAACGACGCCGAGCTGGCGCATCGCGTTCTGGAGGGCATGCGCGCCGGCGCCGCGGCCCCGATCGACGACCTTGCCGCCGCGCGACCCGACCTGCGCGCGCAGATCGACCACTTCTTCGACGAGATCATCGCCATCGGCGCGCCACACCGCGCCTGCGACGCCGCGCGCTGGCGCGTGCTGCGCCGTGTCGTCGGCGCCGTGCCGCCGGCGGAGACGCTCACCGTCACGCCCGTCGAGATCGACGTGTCCAAGCCGCTCGCGCCGATCAAGGGCGTCGGGCCGCAGACGCTGCTTGCCCGCGTGCACCACGAAGGCGAGGAGCTCGACTGGATCCAGCTGCCGACGATCGACGGCGCCGCCGCCGCGGATCTTCGGATCGTTCTTAAGGATGCGCTCGCGCGCCAGCCCACCTGGCGCATCGGCCAGCTTGCCGGCGTGCGCCAGGGCGCGGAGTTCTACGGTTCGCTTGCGGTCGCCTCCGCGAAGGCGGCGCCGGACGCCGCGCTGGCGGCGGTCAAGGGGGAAGCCGGCCGCGTCGCGCTCGCCCATCTGCGGACCAAGATCGTGCGCGAGGCGCAGATGGATCGCATCGCGGCGTTGCGCGCCAAACGCATGAAGGGCCGCCGCAAGGCGCCCGAGCGGCCGATCCTGCCGCCGATCGGCGCGGCGACGACCGTCCCGGTGCTGATGTATCACGAGGTGACGCCGCTCGCGTCGGGCGCGTCCCGCTTTGCTGCGCCGCTCGAAACGTTCGAGGCCCACCTGCGCTGGCTCGCCGCTAACGGCTACCAGAGCCTCGCCGCGATCGAATGGGCCAACGCCATCCGCGAGGGCCGTCCGGTTCCGGAGAAGAGCGTCGTCATCACGTTCGACGACGCCTATCTCGATTTCGCCGACCATGCCTGGCCGGCCCTGCGGCGCAACGGCTTCTACGCCTCGTTGTTCGTGCCGGCGCAGTTCGTGGGCAAGGCGCCGGCCTGGCGCGGCGCCCCGAAAGGGCAGCGCCTGCTCGACTACACCGCGCTGCGCGCCCTGAGCGACGACGGCTGCGAGATCGGCAGCCATGCGATGTCGCACCGGCATCTGTCGACGCTCGGGCCGGAGGACATGCTCGAAGAGGCCTTCGAGTCCAAGAAGATCCTCGAGGACTTCATCGGCCAGCCCGTCGAAACGGTGGCCTACCCGTTCGGCGACAGCGACACCGCGGTGCGTTCGGCGTTCCTGATGGCGGGCTTCCGCGGCGGCTTCACGGCCTGGGGCGGCGCGAGCACGCTCGAGGACGATCCGATGAGCATCGCGCGGATCGAGGTGCGGGGCGACTGGGACGTGGAGACGTTCGCGGCGCATGTGACGGCTCACTCCGCGGCGGTCGCCAGTCGCTGGGCCTCGTAAAGGCGCCAGAACCGACCGCGTTTGCCGATGAGATCGGCGAAGCTTCCGCTCTCGATGACGACTCCGGCCTCCATCATCACGATCTGATCCGCCGCCTCGATCGTCGCGAGGCGGTGCGCGACGACGACGAGCGTGCGGCCGCGGCTGAACTCGGCGAGCGCGGCCTGGAACGCGCGCTCGGTTTCGGCGTCGAGCGCGTTGGTGGCTTCGTCGAGCAGGAAGAGATCGGGATTGCGCACGACGGCGCGGGCGAGCGCGATGCGTTGCCGCTGCCCGCCGGAAAGGCGCCCGCCGCGATCGCCGACACGCGTGTTCCAGCCTTCGGGCAGGGCCTCGATGAAGGCGTCGGCGCGGGCGATGCGGGCGGCGTGAGAGAGCGCGTCGTCGTCGGCCGTGGCGTCGCCATAGAGAACGTTGTCGCGCACGGACGCGTCGAACAGGAACACGTCCTGGCTCATGATCGACATGTGCGCGCGCCATTGGGCGAGATCGAACTCGCGCAGATCGACGCCATCGACGCGCACGACGCCGTCCGTTGGGTCACGGAAACGGGCGAGAAGGTCGATCAAGGTGGATTTGCCGGCGCCCGAGGGACCGACGATCGCCGTCGTCTTGCCGGCGGGGATGTCGAGCGTGAGGCCGCGCAGGACCTCGGCTTCGCCTTCGGCGTAGCGGAACCGGACGTTTTCGAGACGAATGCCGTCCTTCATGCCGGCGAAGGCGCGCGATCCGGACACGAGCACCGGACGCGCGGTTTCGTCCATGATCGAGAACACCTGCGCCGCGACCGGCTGGAGCCCGTTCATCTGCACGCGGGCGGAGAGCGCTTCGCGCAGCGGCGCCTGCATGCGATAGAGCACCGCGAGGAAGGCGACGAACAACGCGAGCCCCTGCGGATCGCGGCCGACCGTGAGGATCAGCGCGGCGACGATCAAGGTTGCGCTGACCTCGCCGAAGCGCCACGGCAGCGCCCAGAGCATCTCCTGGCGCATGGCGCCGCGGCGGACGTCTTCGCTGTGACGGCGCAGACGCTCGATCTCGTAGGATTCCCGGCCGAAGGCGCGGATCGTGCGCAGCGCATTGAAGCTTTCCCAGGCGTGCTTGCCGAAGGTGTTGAGCGCGGCGAGGCTGTCTTCGCCCACCTTCTGGGCCGTGCGCGTGATCGCGAACAGGATGGCGGCGGCGATGGCCATGGCGGCAAGCGCGAGCAGCGTCAGCCGCCACGAAATGACGAACAACAGCCCGGCGAAGATCACGCAGGTGATCACGGCGACGATCGTGCGGAAGACCGCAACGGTGGCGTCGCCCAGTTTCCAGCTTTCCGAGGCGATGGCCGAGATGCGGGTGGCGCGCGCGCTGTCCGCCGCATAGTCGGCGCCGGAGCGGACGAGCTGCTCGAAGATCCGCGTCTGGACCTTATGAACGACCTGGCTCTGCGCGGAAAACCAAAGCACGGCGCAGAGATAGGCCAGCACGTTCTTGGCGACGATGCAGACCACGATCAGCCCGGCGAACAGGCCCACGCGCATGTCCGGCGGGAAACCGGCGATCCACGCGTTAACGGCCGGAAACGGCAGGCGGATCGGCGCGCCGCTGAGCCCCTGGACCAGCGGCACGAAGAGATAAAGGCCGACGCTCTCGAGCAGCGCGCCGAGCACGCCGAGGCCGATCACGAGCGGCAGAACGATCCGCTCGCGGTCGATCAAGCCCAGCAGACGCCTGGCCGTCGAAAGAGTGGTCATCTTCTGCTCCGCCCCCACGTGCGCGTCTTTATGACCCGAAAAGGTTTCCCACGGGCGCCCAGTTCTTGCTTAACGCGGCATTTACCCGTTTGTTCGTGGCCGTCCGTATCCGGACATTTCTCGGCCCATGGCGAAACGCGTCCGACCTAGCAGCGTTCTTGCATGAGGCCCTCCGCACCCGACGGCAACAGGACGCAAGGGACCCGGATGCTCGACCGCCCCGTGAAGCGTGACGCCCCCGCGGAGACCAGGACGACCGCGCCGCGCCGCCCGCAGCGGCAGTTGCGGCGATCGATGGTGGCCGTCGCGCTCGGGTTCGTCCTTTTCCTGGCGGGCATCGCCTTCGGAAACTATGCCTCGGACGCGCAGTTGCTGACGCAGGCCAAGGTTTTCGTGGCCAAAGCGATTGCGCGCGGGCAACGCGAAGCCGCCACCCTGCAGAACTGGCGTCCCATCTCGACGCACCTGCACGACGTCGAGGTCGTCACGATTCCCCTTCCGGCCACGCGTGGCGCCGGCGGCGGCCTCGGCGTGATCGGCGACAAAATCCTTTACGCCCAACCCTGGGGCGAATTCGGGTATCTGGATGCGGCGGGCGCCGCGCACCCGATCGACGGCCTTCTCGCGCCGATGAACCAGAAGGGCATGCTGGCCCGCGTCGCCGACGCCCGGAATTTCGACCGCAACTATTTCCGGATCACGGACATCCTGGCGGAGCCGCGCGGCGAGGGCCGCACGCGGCTCTATGTCGGGCATCACCACTACGTGCGGGACTGCGTCGAGCTGTGGCTATCGACGATCGATCTGCGCACGGACGGGGGTGTGATCCGCGCGGACGGCGACTGGCGCACGCTCTACCGTGTGAAGCCCTGCGTCACGTTCCGCCCGTCGACGTACTACACGCTTTTCGAAGGGCACTTCGCGGGCGGGCGGATCGTCCGCTACGACGATCGCCACGTGCTGTTCTCCGTCGGCGATTTCGGGTGGGACGGCGTCGACGGCATGCCGGCTGCGGCGCAGGACCCGTCGATGGACCTGGGCAAGATCCTGCTGCTCGACACCGAGACCGGCGCGGCGCGTCCGTTCGCGACGGGGCTGCGCAACGGGCAAGGCCTGCTGATCGACAGCGTGTCGCGCATCTGGGAGACCGAACACGGCCCCAAGGGCGGCGACGAGCTCAACCTCATTCGTGTCGGCGCCGACTATGGCTGGCCCATGGCGACGCTCGGCGTGCAGTATGGCGGGCGCCCATGGCCGCTGAACGCCGAACAAGGCCGCCACGGGCGCGGCGTCGAACCGGTCCATGCGTGGGTGCCGTCGATCGGCGTCTCCAACCTCATCGAGGCGCCGGCGGCGCAGTTCCCGCGCTGGCGCGGCGATCTGCTTGTGGCCTCGCTCGTCGACAACGGCCTGTGGCGGGTGCGGCTCGCCGGCGATCGCGTTCAGTATACGGAGCGTCTGTCGTTCGATGGCGAGCGTCTGCGTGACATCATCGCGCTGCCGGACGGGCGCGTCGCGATGCTCACGGACACCCACAAGGTCATCCTCATGCGGCGCGCGGCGGAGGAACGGACGCTCGCGTCACGGCCCGCGCAGGCCGCAGCCGCCAGTGTTGCGCCCGAGGCCCGCACCCGCGACGGCGACGCGGGGCGGCGCGTGTTCCAGACGGCGTGCGCGTCCTGCCATACGCTGAACGGCGCGGCGAGCGTGGGGCCAAGCCTCAAGGGCGTGCTGGGCCGCAAGATCGGCGGCGGCGACTTCCCCTACTCGGCGGCGCTTTCGGCGGAGACCGCCGTGTGGGACCGCAAGCGTCTCGCCGCCTTCATCGCCGACCCGCGCGGCATGTATCCCGGCGCGATGATGGCGCCGGTGCAGCTCACCAAGGACGAGACGGAACGTCTGATCGCCTATCTCGACGAGACCCGGTAGGCCGTCGAGCGGCCGCGCTGCGGCCGACTGCCCGGGGCGTCGCGCGGTGCGGCGCGGCGCCCCGGCCCCTTTTTCAGGCCCTCGCGCGCACGCCGTCGCCGGCCCGCCTGGGGGAGAGCTTTGATCTGAAAAAATGGAAGAAATGGTGGGCGCGACAGGGATCGAACCTGTGACCCCCACGATGTCAACGTGGTGCTCTCCCGCTGAGCTACGCGCCCTACCGGTGGGGGAGATGGGGCTATAAAGAAGCCCGCGGCCGGGCGCAAGAGCAGCCTGCGGCGTCCGCGTTAGGCTGGTCTTCAGCGCCGCGCGCCGGCCCCGAGCATGGCGGCGCCGACGAACGCGGCGCCAGCGCTGGCCCAGCACAAGGCGCAGTGGCCGAACAGCGTTGCGGCGTCCGACGGCGGCGCGCCCTCCGACCCGCCGATGCACCAACCGGCATGCGCCGTCAGCGCCGCGAACGCCTCGGCGCGGGCGGCGGCGAACGCGAGCCAGGCGGCGATCGCGCACACCAGAAGACCGACGATCTGCATCGGGCGGACGACCGGCGGCCGCAGCGCGCGCGTGGCGGCGCCCACCGGCGACGATCTGCGAACCTGTTTGCCCATGCGTGGTCTCCCGCGAGCGTCGATCGAGCGCGGACGGCGCGACGGCGCATCCGCTTGCGCGGCACCGGAGCGCCGATCGCCGGGCAAGGTCCAGGGACGGGATGACGCAGGCTCAGGACGTCGGACGGCGGGTCGCGACGGGTTGCCGCGCGTCCCCCTCCCGCGCACAGCGTTTGTAGCTGTTTGTGTATGTATGCCGGAGCCCTGCTCCGCTTCTTAGACTTTGGGCCAATTCCGGCGCAGACCGCCCTGCGGGACACCAAGCCACCTGACCAGGAGGGGGCTTGCATGACCGCAGCCGTCAAAACACCACGCACGGGCTTCGACGCACTCAGCGTCGGCGTCGTGCTGGCCGCAGTCGGCGCGTACGCGCTCGTCGCGGCGGCGCGCACGCACGAAGCCATGTTCCAGATCCACATGTACGTGCTGCTCGCCGCGATGGCGCTGGGCGTCGTCGGCGTGATCGTCTCGGGGGCCAAGCCGAAGAGCGCGGCGCAATCGACGTACAACGACGAGATCGTCAAGGCGGGCGTCATCGCCGCGATGTTCTTCGGCGTCGTGGGCATGCTCGTCGGCGTCGTGATCGCGCTGCAGCTCGCTTTCCCGTCGCAGTTCTATTTCCCGGAACTCGGGTTCTTGAACTTCGGCCGGCTGCGGCCGCTGCACACCTCCGCGGTGATCTTCGCCTTCGGCGGCAACGTGCTGATCGCCACGAGCTTCTACGTCGTGCAGCGCACCACCAAGGCGCGCCTCGCCGGCGGTGTGTGGGCCTGGTTCGTGTTCTGGGGCTACCAGCTGTTCCTCGCGCTCGCCGCCTCCGGCTATCTGATGGGGATCACGGAGGGCAAGGAGTACGCCGAGCCCGAGTGGTACGCGGACCTGTGGCTGACGATCGTGTGGGTCGCCTATCTCGGCGTCTTTCTCGGCACGATCTGGAAGCGCAAAGAGCCGCACATCTACGTGGCGAACTGGTTCTATCTCGCCTTCATCGTGACGATCGCGATGCTGCATATCGTCAACAACCTTGCGCTGCCCGTCGATGCGTTCGCCGGCACCAGCGTGAGCCTGATGGCGGGCGTGCAGAGCGCGCTGACGCAGTGGTGGTACGGGCACAACGCTGTCGGCTTCTTCCTGACGGCCGGCTTCCTCGCCATCATGTACTACTTCATCCCGAAGCAGGCGAACCGCCCGGTGTATTCCTACCGGCTGTCGATCGTGCACTTCTGGGCGCTGATCTTCATCTACATCTGGGCCGGCCCGCACCATCTGCACTACACGGCGCTGCCGCAATGGGCGCAGACGCTGGGCATGACGTTCTCGGTGATGCTGTGGATGCCGTCCTGGGGCGGCATGGTGAACGGCCTCATGACGCTCTCGGGCGCGTGGGACAAGCTGCGCACCGATCCCGTGCTGCGCATGCTCGTCGTCTCGGTGGCGTTCTACGGCATGTCGACGTTCGAAGGCCCGGTGATGTCGATCCGCGCCGTCAACGCGCTCTCGCACTACACCGATTGGACGATCGGCCACGTGCACTCGGGCGCGCTCGGCTGGGTCGGCTTCGTCTCGTTCGGCGCGCTCTATGCGCTGACGCCGTGGCTGTGGAAGCGCGAGCGGCTCTACTCGCTGCGCCTGGTAGATCTGCACTTCTGGATCGCGACCGTGGGGATCCTTCTCTACATCGCGGCGATGTGGGTCGCGGGCATCATGCAGGGCCTGATGTGGCGCGCGTACAATGACCTCGGCTTCCTGCAGTACTCGTTCGTCGAGACCGTGCAGGCCATGCACCCCTACTACATCATCCGCGCTCTCGGCGGCGTGCTCTACCTGATTGGCGCGCTGGTGATGGCCTACAATTTGTGGCGCACGGCGCGCGGTGACGTGGCGATCCAGGAACGCACCCCGGCTTCGGCGCCCGCCGCCGTTCCGGCCGAATGAGAGGAGGACCGAAGATGTCGATCTGGTCCGGTCACCGCATTCTCGAGAAGCACTCGCTGCTGCTCATCGTCGCCATTCTCGTCGTCGTCTCGATCGGCGGGCTCGTGCAGATCGCGCCGCTCTTCTACCTGGAGAGCACGATCGAAAAGGTGCAAGGCGTGCGGCCCTACGCGCCGCTCGAGCTCGCCGGACGGCGGATCTACATGCGGGAGGGCTGCTATGTCTGCCACTCGCAGATGATCCGCCCGCTGCGCGACGAGGTGGAGCGCTACGGCCACTACAGCCTCGCGGCGGAAAGCATGTACGACCACCCCTTCCAGTGGGGCTCCAAGCGCACGGGGCCGGATCTTGCGCGCGTCGGCGGCAAGTACTCGGACGAGTGGCACAAGGATCACCTGATCGATCCGCGCGCCGTCGTGCCGGAATCCGTGATGCCGCCCTATGCGTTCCTAATGAAGAAGACGATCGACGCCGACGCCGTCGTCGAGGAGGTCAAGGCGCAGAAGGCCGTGGGCGTGCCGTACACGGACGACATGATCACCCACGCCAAGGCCGACGTGCTGGCCCAGGCCGATCCGAACGCGGACGGCTCCGATGCGGTGGCGCAGCGTTATCCGAAGGCGCAGGTCCGCGACTTCGACGGCCAACCCGGCGTCAGCGAGATGGATGCGCTGATCGCCTATCTGCAGATGCTCGGCACGACGGTCGACTTCTCGACCTATCAGGCCGACGCGCCCGCGAACCGGCGCTGAGGAGGGCGACATGACCTACGAAACCGTCGCCGCCTTCGCGCAGACCTGGGGGCTTCTCTACGCCGCGGTACTGTTCGGCGGGGTGCTCGCCTACGCGCTCTGGCCGCGCAACCAGGCCAAGTTCGACCGCGCCGCCTCCATGCCGCTCGACGAGGAGATCGATCAATGAGCGAGCACAAGAAAGACATCGACGCCCATTCGGGCGTCGCCACGACCGGCCACGAGTGGGACGGGATCAAGGAACTCGACAACCCGCTGCCGCGCTGGTGGCTGATCATCTTCTACGCGACCATCGCCTTTTCGGTGGTCTACTGGGTGATGATGCCGGCCTGGCCCACGCTGACGGGCTTCACCCACGGGGTGCGCAACTACTCCGATCGTGCCGTCGTGGCGCAGGAGCTCTCGGCCCTCAAGGCGCAGCGCGCGCCGGAGTTCGAACGGCTGATGCAGGTCAGCGCCGAGCAGGCCGAGCAGGATCCTGCGCTGATGAACTTCGCCCGCGCCGCCGGCAAGGCCGCGTTCGGGGACAACTGCGCCACGTGCCACGGCGCCGGCGCCCAGGGCGGCAAAGGCTATCCGAACCTCAACGACAATGTCTGGCTATGGGGCGGCACGCTCGACGACATCGAGCACACCATCCGCGTGGGCATCCGCTCGACGCATGCCGACGCGCGCTTCTCGCAGATGCCGGCGTTCGGCAAGGACGGCCTTTTGACCGAGGCGCAGGTCACGGATGCGGCCGAGTATGTCGTGAAGCTCGCGGGCGGGCCGGCGAAGGACGCGGCCGCTGTGCGCGGCGCGACGATCTTCGGCGAGCAGTGCGCGGCCTGCCACGGCGCCGACGGCAAGGGCGATCGCACGCAGGGCGCGCCGAACCTCACCACGGGCCTGTTCCTCAAGGCCGATCCGGCGGCGGTGGCGTCGAAGGACTGGACGTCGCTGCGCGGCTCGATCGTCGCGCAGATCACGACCGGCTCGGGCGGCGTGATGCCGACCTGGGAGCAGCGTCTCGACCCGGCGACGATCCGCGCGCTCGCGATCTACGTCCATTCGCTCGGCGGCGGGGAAGCGACGGTCGATCCAGCCGCGGCGACGCCGGCCGCCGCCGCGACCAACCCGACACGCTGACCCGAGATGGACGGATCGAGCCCTCCCCCTGCCGTGACGACGCACCGGCTGATCGCCGCCAGCGCCCCCGCGCACGACGTCGAGCGCGCCGACGTCGAAGCGGTGGGGTCGGTCGCGTACCGCAAGCTCTACAAGAAGCGGGAGCCGATCTATCCGAAGGCGGCGCAAGGCGTGTTCCGCCGCGCCAAGTGGGCGATCCTCGGCGTGCTGCTCGTGATCTACTACGCGACGCCCTGGATCCGCTGGGACCGCGGACCGGGACGGCCGGACCAGGCGGTGCTCGTCGACTTCGCCGGGCGCCGCTTCTGGTTCGGGCCGATCGAACTCTGGCCGCAGGAAATCTACTACATCACGGGGCTGCTCATCCTGGCGGCGCTCGGGCTGTTCCTCTTCACCTCGCTGTTCGGTCGGGTGTGGTGCGGCTATGCCTGCCCGCAGACAGTGTGGACCGATCTCTACCTCTGGGTGGAGCGCCGCATCGAAGGTGACCGCGCCGCGCAGATCCGGCTGGCGAAACAAGGCTGGACGCTCGACAAGATCGGCAAAAAGGCCGTCAAGCACGCCGCGTGGCTCGCGATCGCGGCGGCCACGGGCGGCGCCTGGGTGTTCTATTTCGGCGACGCGCCGACGCTCGTGCGCGAGATTTTCACCGGCGCGGCCTCGCCGACGACCTACGGCTTCATCGGCCTTCTGACGTTCACGACCTATGCGCTGGCCGGCGCCATGCGCGAGCAGGTCTGCACCTATATGTGCCCCTGGCCGCGCATCCAGGCCGCGATGATGGACGAGCAATCGCTCACCGTGACCTACCGCAAGGACCGCGGCGAGCCCCGCCGCGCGTTTCGCAAGGGCGAAAGCTGGGACGGGCGCGGCGATTGCATCGACTGCAAGCAGTGCGTCGTGGTGTGCCCGCAAGGCATCGACATCCGCGACGGCCTGCAGCTCGAATGCATCAACTGCGCGCTCTGCATCGACGCCTGCGACGCCGTCATGGAGAAGATGGGCCGCCCGAAGGGCCTGATCGCCTACGACACCGACTTGAACATGGATCGCCGCAGCAAGGGCGCGCCCGAGCGGTTCGACCTCGTCCGCTACCGGACGGTGATCTACGCGCTGTCGATGGTGGGCGTCGCCGCGCTGATGCTCTACTCCCTCGCGACGCGGCAGACGCTGCAACTCAACGTCATCCGCGATCGCAATCCGGCCTTCGTGACGCTCGCGGACGGTTCGGTCCGCAACGGCTACACGCTGAAGATCATCAACATGCAGCCGCGCGCCCGCGACGTGACGCTCTCGATCGAGGACGCGCCCGGCGCCGTGATGACCATCCCGGGCGCAACCGTCGCCGGCGACGTCGCGCATCTGCGCGCCGCGCCCGACGCCGTCACCGAAACGCACGTCTTCGTCGCCCTCCCCCGCGAGGCCGTGCACGAGGCGTCACACACGATCACCTTCGCCGTATCGGACGCCGTAGCCGACGCCGATGGCCGCATCGCCGTCGATCGCAACCCGACGGCTTTCCTCAGTGGAGTCCACGATGACGACTAGCGCCTCCGCACCCGCCGCGCGCGGCTTCGTGCTCAAAGGCTGGCACGTGCTCGCCATGCTGCTGGCGTTCTTCGCCACGGTGATCGGCGTCGATGTCGGCTTTTCGATCATGGCCGTGCGCACGTTTCCCGGCGAGGACGTGAAGCACTCCTACGTGCAGGGCAACCACTACAACGAGCTGCTCGCCGAGCGTGCGCGGCAGGCCCGCCTGGGATGGCGCGCGACGGCGGCGATCGAGACGCGCGCGGGCGCGCCGGCCGTCGTCCTGACGCTGCGGGACAAGGCCGGCAAGCCGCTCGAAGGCCTCGCGGTGACCGGGCTGCTACGCCGCCCCGCCACGACCCGCGCGGACCGCACGCTTGCCTTCGCGAGCGCTGGCGACGGCGTCTACGCGGCGCCGGTCACCGGCCTTGCGCCAGGGGCGTGGGACATGGAAGTGACCGCCGCGCGCGGGTCCGACACGTTCGACGTCCGCGCACGCCTCGCCGCGCCGGACTCGGCGCCGGAGACCGCGCCGTGACGACGGCGGCGGCGACGCCGCTCGCCACGCGCCTTGCGGATTCAGGCCCCTCCCGCGCCGATCCGGCGCCGTTCGTGCGCCTCGACGCGCGCGGGCGGGCGCGGCTGGAGCTTTCGGTAAAGGGCGCGAAATGCGCGGCCTGCATCGCCAAGATCGAGCGCGGGCTACTCGCGGTGCCGGGCGTGGAGGACGCGCGCCTCAATCTCGGGGCGCAACGGCTGACGGTGACGTGGCGCGGCGCGGCGGCGTCGGCCGCCTCGCTCATCGACGTCGTGGAAAGGCTCGGCTTCGCCGCGACGCCGTTCGATCCGGAGAAAAGCCAGCGCGCGATCGACGCCGAAGGCCGTCGCCTCCTGTGGCAGATGGTCGTCGCCGGGTTCGGCGCGATGAACGTGATGATGTTCTCGGTGCCGATCTGGGCCGGCGGCGAACTCGGCGCCGGCACGCGCACCGGCTTCTACTGGATCTCGGCGCTGATCGCGATCCCGTGCGCGCTGTATGCAGGCCAGCCCTTCTTCGCGTCGGCCTGGCGCGCGCTGCGCAAGGGCCGCGCCAACATGGACGTGCCGATCTCGATCGGCGTCCTGCTCACCCTCGCGGTCTCGATCTCGGAAACCGCGCTCGGCGGCGCCCACGCCTATTTCGACGGCGTGGTGATGCTGCTGTTCCTGCTGCTGATCGGCCGCTGGCTCGACCACTCGCTGCGCGAGCGCGCGCGAACGGCGGCGAAAGATCTGCTCGCCCTGCAATCGACGAACGCGACGCGTCTGCGCAGCGACGGCGCAACGGAACGCGTGGCGGCGCGCGACGTTGCGGTGGGCGACGTGCTGCTCCTGGCTGCGGGCGAGCGCGTCGCGGTGGATGGCGTGGTGCTGGAGGGGGCGTCCGAGGTGGATCGGGCTCTGGTCACCGGCGAAAGCGCGCCCGTGGCCGCGCGGGTTGGCGACACGCTGCACGCCGGCGTGGTCAATCTCACACGGCCCTTGCGCCTGCGCGCAACCGCGATGGCCGACACCTCGTTGATCGCGGATCTCGCACGGCTCATCGAGGCCGGCGAACAGCGGCGCGGCGCGCATGTGCGTCTCGCCGACAAGGCGGCGGCGCTGTACGTGCCGATCGTCCATACCCTCGCCTTCCTCACCTTCGCGGCGTGGATGCTCGTGCCGGACGCCTCCTGGCGCGTGGCGCTGATGAACGCCGCCGCCGTGCTGATCGTGACCTGCCCGTGCGCGCTGGGCCTCGCGGCGCCGGCGGTGCAGGTCGTGGCGACGGGACGCCTGTTCAAGCGCGGCGTGCTGGTGAAATCGGGCGACGCGCTCGAGCGGCTGGCGCGGATCGACACCGTGGTGCTCGACAAGACCGGCACGTTGACGCTGGGGCGGCCGCGGCTCGTCGGCGCCGTCGACGAGGCGGCGCTCGCGGCGGCGGCGCAGCTGGCGCGCGTCTCGCGCCATCCGTTGTCGCGCGCGCTGGTGGAGGCGGCGGGTCCGGGCGCGCCGGCGGCCCAGGCGCGGGAAATTCCAGGCTGCGGCGTCGAGGGCGAGATCGCCGGCGCGCCGGCGCGCCTGGGGCGGCGCACGTTCGTCGACCCACAAAGCGCCGAGACCGAGGGCGGCGAAACCGAACTCTGGTTCGCGCGCGCGGGCGCCGCGCCCGTCCGCTTCGTGTTCGCCGATGCAGTGCGCCCGGATGCGGCGGCGACCGTCGCGGCGCTGCGGGCGCGCGGCCTGGCGGTCGAGCTTCTCTCGGGCGATCGGCCTGATGCCGTCGAGGCCGCGGCGCGTGCGGTGGGGATCGACATCGCCGCCGCTGCGCGCACGCCGGCGCAGAAGATCGAGCACCTCGAGGCGCTGCGCGCGCAGGGCCGGCGCGTGTTGATGGTGGGCGATGGGCTCAATGACGCCGCCGCGCTCGCCGCCGCCGACGCCTCCGCCTCCCCCGCCGCCGCCGTGGACGCCACGCAGGCGGCCGCCGACGTCGTGCTGCAGGGCGAGGAGCTGGGCGCGCTGGTGGAGCTGATCGACGTGGCGCGAAGCGCGCGCGCGCGCGTGCTCGAGAACTTCGCCTTCGCGGCGGTCTACAACGCCGTCGCCGTGCCCGCCGCCGCGTTAGGATTCGTCACGCCCTTCTTCGCGGCGCTGGCGATGGCGGGCTCCTCGCTCGCCGTGACGCTCAACGCCTTGCGCCTCTCCGGGCGCGGCCATCGTGGAAAGGTCTGACCATGGAGGCGATGATCTATCTGATCCCCGCAACGATCTTCATGGGCGTCGTCGGGCTCGGCGCCTTCTTGTGGACGCTGCGCAGCGGGCAATACGAAGACCTCGAGGGCGCGGCGGAGCGCATCCTGATCGACGACGAGGCGGATGCGCCCCCGCTCAGATCATCGCGCGGGGATTCATGATCCGCAGCGGATCGAACGCCTCTTTCAGCGTGCGCATCGCGGCGAGCGCGACGGGCGATTTGTAGCGCGGCAGCTCGTGGCGCCGCGACACGCCGATGCCGTGTTCCGCCGAGATCGAGCCGTTGAGGCGCAGGACGTCGTCCTGCACGGCCTGGACGAGCGCCTCCCCCGGGAAGGCGGCCGGATCGGCGCCCGGTTTCTGGACGATGGTGTAGTGGATGTTGCCGTCGCCCGCATGGCCGAACGCGATCACGCGCGCACCGGGGGCGACGCGCTCGACGGTGGCGCCGGCGACGTCGAGGAAGCGCGGCACCGCGCTGACCGGCACCGAGACGTCGAGATTCACTTGGGCGCCTTCCAGGCGGTGCGCAGCCGGGATTTCCTCCCGCAGCTTCCAAAAGGCGCGCTCCTGCGCCTGCGACTTGGCGATCGCGGCGTCGACGACGAGGCCCGCCTCCATCGCGGCGCCGAGCGCATCCTCCACGGCCGCTTCGAGCCCATCGTCGCGCACGGACTCGAACTCGAGCAACACCAGGAACGACGGCGCGATCGCGAACGGATCGCGCACGCCCGGCATGTGGCGCACGCAGACGTCCACTGAGAGCCGGTTCATCAGCTCGAATGCGGAGAGCGCGCCGGTGTGCTGGCGGGCGAGATGCAGGAAGGCGAGCGCGTCCGCCGCGCTCATCACGCCCGCCATCGCCGTGACGTGTTCGGACGGTTTGGGAAACAGCTTGAGCGTGGCGGCGGTGACGACGCCCAGCGTGCCTTCCGCGCCGACGAACAGCTGACGCAGATCATAGCCCGTATTGTCTTTGCGCAGGCTCTTGAGGCCCGGCAGGATCGAGCCGTCCGCCAGGACCACCTCGAGCCCGAGCACGAGATCGCGCATCATACCGTAGCGGGCCACGTGCACGCCGCCGGCGTTCGTCGACACGAGGCCGCCGATCATGGCCGAGCCCTGCGAACCGAGGCTGAGCGGAAACAGCCGCCCCGCATCGGCCGCGGCCTGCTGCACGGTCGCTAGGATGCAGCCCGCTTCGGCGACGAGGCTGTCGTCGGCGGCGTCGATGCTGCGGATGCGGTTCATGCGCTTGAGCGAGAGCAGCAACTCGCCATCTGGGATCTGCCCGCCGACGAGGCCGGTGTTGCCGCTTTGCGGCGTGATCGGGAGGCGCGCTTGCGCGCACAGGCGGACGATGTCGGCCACCTCCTCCGTGCTGGCGGGCATGGCCATGAAGGGCGTCGTTCCCCGGTAGCGCTGACGCCACTCGACGAGATGCGGCGCAAGGAGATCGGGGTCGGTCGTCCAGCCGCCGGGACCGAGGCGGTTGGCGAGGCGTTCGAAGATCGAGGGGTCGGCGTCCATGGCGCGAGACTACCCGGCCATGGGGCGGCTGTCAGCGCGGCGCGGCCGCACGCCTGATCAGCGCGGCGCAGCCGCGCGGGCGAGCCGGTCGCGGATCGCCTCGCCCAGGCCTTCGGCGGGGATCGGCGCGACGGCGATCACCGCGGCGCCTTCGGCGTCGAGCGCGCGCAGGAGATCGAACAGGCGCGCGGCGGCCTCCACGAGATCGCCGCGCGGCGAAAGGTTCGCTGCGCCCGGCGGCGCGCCGGGGCCGAAGCCGAGATAGGTTTCCCCCGGCGCGGGCGCGGCCGCATCGAGCCGCACGCGGGCGCGCGGCGCGTAATGGCTGGCGAGCATGCCGGGCGCGACGATGGCGGCGCCGGTCGGCATGGCGAGCGGTCCGATGACGGCCTCGATGGCGGCGCGCGGCACGCCGCCGGGCCGCAACAGCACCGGACCGTCGCCGAACAGGCCGACGATCGTGGACTCCACGCCGACGGCGCAGGCGCCGCCCTCCAGCGTGAGCGCGACGGCGCCGCCCAGATCCGCCTCCACGTGGGCCGCGCGCGTCGGGCTGACATGGCCCGAACGATTGGCGCTTGGCGCGGCGAGCGGACGGCCCACCGCGCGCAGCACCGCCTGCGCGACGGGATGCGCGGGCGCGCGCACGGCGATGGTGTCGAGACCGGCCGTGGCGAGGGAGGACACCGGCGCGTCGGCGCGGCGCGGCGCGACAAGCGTCAGGGGGCCGGGCCAGAAGGCGGTGGCGAGCGCCCTGCCCGCCGCGGGCAGATCGGCGAGCGCAAGCGCGGCGTCGAGATCGGGCACGTGCGCGATCAGCGGGTTGAACTGCGGGCGGCCCTTCGCCGCGTACACGCGCGCGACCGCCTCCCCGTTCGTCGCGTCGGCGGCGAGCCCATAGACCGTTTCCGTCGGCAGGCCGACGAGCGCGCCGTCGCGGATCGCGGCGGCGGCGCGCGCGATCCCGGCGGCGTCGGCGGCGACGATCGTCATGGCGTCACGCGGCGCGCTTGGCCTTCACGCGCACCTCGACGACGATCGACCGGCTGACCCAATCCGCCGTCGGATCGGAGCCGACGCCGAGATCGAGCGCGATGCGATCGAGCGTGACTTCGCCGCGCATTTCGGCCTCGCCGCCTTTGATCTCGAGCGTGAACGGCAACACGACGGGATAGGACTTGCCCTTGATCGTGAGCGTTCCGCGCGCCTCGTACTTCTCGCCGCCGAGCGCGGTGATGCGCGTCGTCTCGAAGCGGGCAGTCGGGAACTTCGCCGGGCCGAACCACTCGGCGTCTTTCAGCGAGGCGGTCTGCGTGCTGTCGCCCGTGCCGGCCGATCCGGTTTCGATCGTGACCACCGCCTTGGACTGATCGAGCTTGTCGGGATCGAAGCGGATGTCGGCGGACCAGCGCTCGAACCGGCCCTTGAAGCCCTTGCCGGCGTGCTGGCCTTCGAACTCGATCCGCGAGGCGCCGGGATCGACGGTCCATGCCGGAACGGCGGCGGGCGCTGCGGCCTTTTCGGTTTCGGCGGACGTCGCCGCGGCCGGCGCGACAGCGGGGGCCGCATCGGGCAGCGGCGTGGGCGCGACGGCGGGCGCCGGCGCCTCGACCGCGGCGGGGAACGGCTTTTCCGGCGCGCCGATCAGCGCCGTTCCGACGCCGAGCGCGAGCACCGCGGCGACGCCGGCAAGGAACGGAGCCGCGCCATCGCGCGCCGGTTCGCCCGGTTCGCCCTGCAGCTTGAGCACGGGGACCATGCGGGCGAGCACGTCGTCCTTGTCGACGAAATGGTGCTTCAGGGCCGCGCCGACATGCAGCGCGAGCAGGATGAGCACGCCCCAGGCCATCTTGCCGTGGGCGTTGATGCTCATGAACGCGAGCGCGCGGCGCGCTTCCGGCGCCATCGCTTCGATGAACGGCAGATGCGGGATCGTGAACAGGCCGAAATAGGACGTCGCGACCGAGAACGGGCGGTCATCGTGCGCGATCCAGCCCGTCGAGACATAGACGAGGCCCGCGAGCGGGATGCCGATGGCGAGCGTGTAGAACGCCGCGTGCGTGGCTTGCGCGGCGAAGCGCTCCCACGCGGGCATCGCCGTGGTGAGCGGCGGCGGCGGGTTCATGAGACGCCAGGCGAGACGCGCGAACGTCAACACGAGAACGGTGACGCCGAAAGCCTTGTGCAGCTGGAACGCAGCGTAGGCGGCGGCGCGCGTTTCGGGCTTCTCGATCGCGTCGCCCATCCACCAACCGACGAAGATCAGGGCGACGAGGCTGATGGCGATCAGCCAATGCAGCGCGATGGCGACCGGCGTGTACCGTCTCGACCGGGTCATGCGGATCCTCTTGCAGCGACCGGCCCGGAACGCGTGTCCCGGGCCGGAAGCGCCACCTTACTTCGCCGGCGCGGCCGGGGCGACCTTCTGGATGAATTCGCCTTCGATGATGATCTGCACGTCGTCACCGACCGGGCCCGGCGGGAACGCCACGCCGAAGTCGCTGCGCTTGATCGTGCCGGTGGCCGAGAAGCCGATCGCCGCCGCCGGAACGAA
Source organism: Alphaproteobacteria bacterium (assembly GCA_018969015.1). Classification (GTDB taxonomy): domain Bacteria; phylum Pseudomonadota; class Alphaproteobacteria; order Caulobacterales; family Aquidulcibacteraceae; genus REEB506. The sequence continues at coordinate 63,428 of JAGWZE010000007.1, read as the reverse complement.
CGGGTGCGGGTTCTTCGAGCCGTTGAACGTGACGTCGAGCGTCACCGGCTTCGTCACGCCGAGGAAGGTGAGATCGCCCGTCACCTTGCCCGTCTTTTCGCCGGTCGTTTCGACCGAGGTGGACGTGAAGGTGATCGTCGGGAATTTGCCGGCGTTGAAGAACTTGTCGCTCTTGGCGAGGTCTTCGTCCCAGCTCTTGAAGCCCGTCTGGGCGTGCGTTTTCTTGTAGTCGCCCGGATAGTCCGTCTTGACCGACGTCGGATCGATCGTGGCGACGACCTTCGAGGCCGAAAGGTTGGCCGGATCGAACGTGATCGTGGCGTCCCACTTCGCGAAGCGGGCCGTGTAGTTCGACAGGCCCATGTGGTTGACCTTCCACGTGATGCTGCCGTGGGTCGGGTCGAGGCCGTAGTCGCCGGCGGGCACTTCCACCTTCACCGGCGCGGCGGGCGCCGGCGCGGCGGGCGCTTCCGGCGCCTTGGCGGCTTGCGGGCTGCACGCCACGGCCGCGAACGCGAGCGCCGCAGCGCCGAGCAACATCTTCACCTTCATGTCATCCCTCCAACCCCGAGCCCATGCCCGGGCTTCCCTGTGAAAACCGCGCGCGCGCCCCGAATGCGGGGCGCGCGTCGATGCCTGGGCCTACTGGCCCTTGTTCTGGAATTCCGCCTGGATCAGCAGATCGACCTCGTCGCCCACGACGCCCTGCAGTTGCGTCAGTCCGAAGTCGGAGCGCTTGAGCTTGCCGGTGGCGGAGAAGCCCAGCACGTAGGCCTGGGCGAACTTGTTGAACGTGCCGCCGTTCCAGGTGACGTCGAGCGTGACGGGCTTCGTCACGCCCGCGAACGTGAGATTGCCCGTGACGAACGCCTTGTCCGGGCCCGTCACCTGCACCTTGCCGGACTGGAACGAGATCGACGGCGTCGTCTCGGCCTTGAAGTAGTCGGTCGCGATCTTCTTGTCGAAGTTCGGCAGGCCGGTGTTCACGGAGGCCGCGTCGATCGCCACCGAAAGGAAGCTGGCTTCCGGGGCCTTCGGATCGACTTTGAGCGAGCCCGAGATCTTGTCGAAGCGGGCGGTGTATTGCGTCAGGCCGAAATGGCTGACGCGCCAGGTCACGCTCGTGTGAGTCGGATCGAGCTGGAACGTGCCGGCGGGGACCGCCGCCAGGTCCTTCGGCGCGACCGGTTCGGCCGCCATCGCCGGCGCGACGGCGACGGGAGCAAGGGCGATCACGGGCGAAGCCGCGACCAAAAGAGCGAGAGCAAGCGCGCGCATAGACAGTCTCCAGGGCTGTTCCCCGCGCCTACATGGGCCTCCCGCGACCATCGGTCCAGACCCCGGGCGGGAACGATCCGTTTCCGCCGGGCGTCACGCCCCCTTCTCCGCGGCGGCAAAAGGCGTCAAAAGGCCGTCCACAGAGAGAACCGCACCGATGCCCTACGCCGCGCCCCTGAAAGACATCCGATTCGCGCTCGATCACGCCGCCGGGCTCTGGTCCGTGCAGGCGGGCGGCGCCTATCCCGATCTCGACGCCGACCTGCTTGCGGCCATTCTCGACGGCGCGGGCCAGCTCGCCGCCGAAACGCTGGCGCCGCTGAACCAGAGCGGCGACCGCGAGGGCGTGCGGCTGGAGAACGGCGTCGTGCGGGCGGCCGCGGGCTTCCCGGAGGCCTATGCCCGGTTCGTCGAGGGCGGCTGGCAGGGGCTCGCCGCAGACCCCGCCCATGGCGGCCAGGGCCTGCCGAAGGCGGTGGCGCTCGCGGTGCACGAGATGATCCACGCCGCCAACATGGCGTTCGGGCTCGCGCCGATGCTCACGCTGGGCGCCATCGAGTGCCTGGAGGCGCACGGATCGGACGAGCAGAAGGCGGTCTATCTCGAGAAGCTCGTCTCGGGCGCATGGACCGGGACGATGAACCTGACGGAGCCGCAGGCGGGATCGGACGTTGGCGCCCTCACCTCGCGCGCCACGCCCAACGGCGACGGCTCCTACGCCATCACCGGGCAGAAAATCTACATCACCTGGGGCGAGCACGATCTGGCGGAGAACATCGTCCATCTCGTGCTGGCGCGGCTGCCGGATGCGCCGCCCGGATCGAAGGGCGTGTCGCTGTTCGTCGTGCCGAAGAACCTGCCGACCGCGGACGGCAGGCCCGGCGTGCGCAACGCGCTGCGCTGCATCGGGCTCGAGCGGAAGATGGGCATCCACGCCTCGCCGACCTGCACGATGGCCTATGAGGGCGCGACGGGCTGGCTCATCGGGGCGCCGCATGCGGGGCTCGCGGCGATGTTCACGATGATGAACGCCGCGCGGCTGAATGTCGGCCTGCAGGGCGTGGCGGTGGCGGAGGCCGCGTACCAGAAGGCGCTCGACTACGCGCGCGAGCGTCGCCAGGGCCGCGCGGAGGGCGCCACGGAGAAAGGTCCGGCGCCGATCCTTCTGCATGCGGACGTGCGGCGCATGCTGCTCGCCATGAAGGCCAAGATCCAGGCCGGCCGCGCGATCTGCTACGCGACCGCGGTAGCCGCCGATCGCGCGCTCACCGGCTCCGACGCGGACCGCGCGTTCTGGAAGGCGCGCGAGGACCTGCTCACGCCGATCGCGAAAGCCTGGTGCACGGACATGGGCGTCGAAGTGGCGAGCCAGGGCGTGCAGGTGCATGGCGGCATGGGCTTCGTCGAGGACGGCGGCGCCGCGCAGTTCTATCGCGACGCCCGCATCGCGCCGATCTACGAGGGCACCAACGGCATCCAGGCGATCGACCTGATCGGGCGCAAGCTCTCGGGCGACGGCGGCGCGGCGATGGCGGCGCTCGTGGCGGAGGCCAAGGCGGTCGCGGGTGATTGCGTCGCCACCGGGCGCTTCGCGCTGGAGCGTCTCGCCAAGCGGCTGGACGAGGCGGTCGCCGCGCTTGAGGACGCGACGGCCTATATCCTGAGCGCCGGCGATCGCCGCGACGCGCTGGCGGGCGCGACCCCCTACCTCAAGCTCGCGGGCGACGTCGTGGGCGGCGCCCTGCTCGCGCGCGGCGTGCTCTCCGCCACGGCGGCGGGCCAGGACCCGCAGCACGCGACGGCGCAGGAGGCGTTGGCCGGTTTCTATGCCGAAACGGTGCTCGCGGCGGCGCCCGGTCTTGCGGCGAGCATCAAGGTCGGCGCCGATCCGCTTTATGATCCGAACCTGGAGGATTTCACGGGATGAGCGAGGCTCCGATCTGGCACGGCGGCGCGGTCGATCTCGCCGCGATCAACGCCAACAGCGCGCACTGCATGCCGGGCTTTCTGGGCATCGAGTTCGTCGCCTACGGGCCGGACTGGATCACCGCGCGCATGCCCGTCACCCCGCGCGTGCATCAGCCGTTCGGCCGGCTGCATGGCGGCGCGTCCGTGGTGCTGGCGGAGACGGTCGCCTCCGTCGGCGCGAGCCTCGCGGTCGACACCTCGCACTCCGTCGCGGTGGGCATGGAGATCAACGCCAACCACATCCGCCCGGCCAAGGACGGCTTCGTACACGCCACCGGCCGCTGCGAATCCCGCGGGCGCACGTCTCAGGTGTGGACGGTGCGGATCGTCGACGATCAGGACAAACTCGTGTGCCTGTCGCGCGTGACGATGGCGGTGATCGCGAACGAGCGGAAGTGAGCGCCGCGCGCCGGCGCGACGCAGGACGGGCCGACGATGTCTGATACCTGGCTGGTGTTCGTGCCCGAGGATCCGCGCGCCCTCCCCGCGCCCGACGCGATCGCGCGCGCGCTCGATCTTCTCAAGCAGCTGGCGCCCGACGCCGATGAAGTCGCCGCGACCGTCACCGACGACGTGCGCTTCCACGACTGCGGCGAGAACTGGTCCGGCGTGACCTGCCCGCGCTGCGCCGCCGACATCGAGGACTGGTGGTTCGAGGCCATGGACGCCGCGTTCCGCTCCGCGTTCGCGGATCTTCGCGCGACCACGCCCTGCTGCCGTCTCGCAACAACGCTGAACGACGTCACGTTCGGCTGGCCCGCGGGGTTCGGCCGTGTCGCGCTCGCGGCGCGCAATCCCGGCATCTTCGACACGACGCCCGACCAGGACGCCGCCCTCGACGCGGCGGCGGGACTGAAGCTGCGGAAAATCTGGCGGCGGATCTAGCGCGCCCGCGGGCCCGCACGCCGCTCACTGCGCGCTTTTCACCGCATTCCAGTTGAACAGGAAGTTCCTGTGTTCGGCCCAGGTCTGGCCCTGCACGTTCGCGACGCCCTTTGCGTCGACGACGAGACACGCAGCCGTGTGGTAGGGCCCGGCGCCGTCGGTGGTGCGGAAGCTGACACACGTGCGGCCGCGATCGGTTTTCCAGCGGCCGGCGAGGATCTCGCTGTCGTAGAAGTCGCCCGTCACGGTCTTGTCCGCATTGAGCGTCAGACGCATCGGCTTGGTGTAGGGCGCGCCCGGCTCGGCGGAGAGATCGACCGTCCACGCGCCCGATAAGGCCGCAGCCCCCTCTGGCGGCGCAGCGGCGGGCGCGCGCGTGGCGCAGGCGGAGAGGACGACGAGAACGGCGAGGCCTGCGGCGCGCGGGATGATGTTCATCCCGGTGTTACGCGCGCGCGCCGGATGCGGATCAGGTTGCGCGGCTGCGCGCACCGAGGCGTCATTCCGGGGCGGCCCCCGCGAACTTCCGTCATTCCGGGGCGCTGCGCAGCAGCGAACCCGGAACCCAGGAGACTGGGACCATGCGATCGTCGTGCTTCCGTGGGCTGGCATTGAACGGCGGCGCCCAGTCTCCTGGGTTCCGGGTTCGGCCTGCGGCCGCCCCGGAATGACGGGGGCGAGTGCGGTGAGCCGCGAATGTCCGCTTCCGCGAGAGGCCGACACGCCCTTTTCCGTCATCCTGGGCTCGCGCCCCGCGCGAGCCCGGGATCCAGGGGCGGTGCTGCGGCCCCTGGATCCCGGACGCGCGCATAGCGCGCATCCAGGATGACGCCGGAATGTAATGGGGCGAAATTGCTCGGTATCCAGGGTGTCCGCGTGTGGCCCTAAGTGGACATACACATTGCAGCAAAGTGAAGCGCGACTGGGCGCGGGAGGCAGACGTGTCCATCAAGGTTTCTGATTATGGGCATTAGCGCGATGCCGCTTCAGCCGCCGAAGTCGAGGCTGTGCTAGCCGAGCGAACTCTCGCTCTCCACGCGCTCTCAAACCAGATTCAGTACCGGCACCGATCAGACGGCGCGCCACGGCTTAGTGAGAGTCACACTGGCGCAAGCGGGTGTGCCGTCGCTCCCGGTTCCGCATACGGTGGCTTCGAGCGCTTGGCCGTTCCTGGCTTTGGCAACTAGAGCGTCCGGGATGGTGTGGATGTCGATCTTCATTCGCCGGCTCCAAAAACTCTCTTTCTGGCCGGCTTGTTGGCCGGTAGCGATGTAAACGAAACGCCGGAGAGGCCCCTCGCTGCGTACGTGCTCGCCAAAGAATTTGGGCCCCTCGGCGACACGAGTGGAGAATTCGAAAACGATGGGACCGCCGTTCGACATTTTAACGTCGACCGGCTCGCTCTGCTTGCCTTGTAAGCTGTACGCTACGCCAGGAACTGGCGTCTCGACGACTAGGCGCATGCGGATTTCGGTCTGTTCGGGGCGGGGCATGACGTTCGGAGATTGGCGTTCAACTCAACTACGGTCAACGTGGTGTAGAGAGCTGGAGCAAACGGCTTGCCGGACCGCACCAACGTGCCTACGAACGGCGGATTTCGGCAAAAAGCTGACCTTCTTTCTCCCTCCACCGTCGCCCGCCCCTTGCCGCGGCAGGCCGCTGGGCTGCGGATCCGTGGCTGACTCCCGCGCGGTCGGGAAAGGCGCCACACTTGTCGACAGGGTGGGATGGATGGAGGCGCGCTCGTGACTCTCGCGTTTCGTGTGCAGATCGACGGCAAGCCGCTCGGGGATTTCGGGGACGCGGACTTTTCGGTTCACAGCTTCGCGCTCAGCCTGATCCGGTCGGACGAAAGCCGCGCCCGAGGCGGCGAACTGGATATCCATTCGCACATCGGCGGCCTCACACGGGCCGATGCCGACGGCCATAGCTACCACTATCGATGGCCCGTCCCGGAGATCGGCATTGGCGCCGTGATCACGATCGAGATCGTCGACAGCGACGCGTGTATCCCCGCCCCGGTCCGTCGTCGAAGCGACGCGCCGGCGACATTGGAAAGCGAGTTCACCGCCGAGGAAATCCGCAAGATGCGCTACCGCGACTACCTCGACCTGAAGAAAGAGTTCGAAGTCGAAGGCGGCTGAATTCCCACACGGCGGCCACAAGCCTCCCCCATCGAAAAGGTGATCGCGCCCGCCGCGGCGGAGCCGTGCGGACTCTGCTAGGAGGCTCCCGGCGCATCGCGGCGAGGAGCAGATCCATGGGCGACGTCGTCACGGCGAATCTTCCGGCGCGGGACTTCGATGAGACCGTCGCCTTCTATGAACGGCTGGGGTTCGAGGTCGAGTTCCGTGATGCGGGATGGATGATCCTTTCGCGCGGGGCGCTCGAGATCGAATTCTTTCCGCATCCGGATCTCGTGCCGGCGGACTCGTGGTTCAGCGCGTGCGTCCGCGTCGCCGACGTCGACGCGCTCCATCGCGCCTGGTCCGCCGCGGGCCTGCCGGACACCGGCGTCCCGCGCATGACCGCGCCGAAGGACGAGCCGTTCGGGATGCGCATGTTCGCGCTGATCGATCCCAACGGCAGCCTGCTGCGCTGCATGGCGCCGCTGCCCGATTGAGCCCGCGCGGCGCGGCCTAAGCCGCGATCACGCGCTCCACTTCGGCGACGAGGTCGCGCAGGTGGAAGGGCTTGGAGAGCACCTTGGCCTGGGCCGGCGCCTGGGAGGATTTCGAGAGCGCCACGGCGGCGAAGCCGGTGATGAAGACGATCTTCATCGTCGGGTCGTGGTCGGCCGCGCGGCGGGCGAGCTCGATGCCGTCGAGGCCGGGCATGACGATGTCCGTCAGGAGCAGGTCGAAGCTGGTGCGCTCGAGGGCGGTCCAGGCGCTGTCGCCGTCCTCGTAGGACTCCACCTCGTGGCCGGCGCGCTTGAGATTGAGCGTCAGGAACCCGCGCAGGGAGTCGTCGTCTTCCGCCAAAAGGATGCGCGCCATGAATGCCCCGCCGGTGTCTCGTGCCGTTCGATCACGCCACACTCCCCGAAAAGCGTAAAGAGCCGCTTGCATCGCGTGTTGACGCGGAGGGGCGGCGCCCCCGATGCTGCCCAGGATGGAGCACCCGCGCGATCCCCACAGCGTCGCCGCCAGCGCCGCCGCCCGCCCTGGGCCGGCCGAACGGCCGGGCGATGCGCCGTTCATGGTGATCGAACCGTTGCGCCGCACGGCCCCGGTGGTGTTCGCCTCCCCGCACAGCGGGCGCCGCTACCCGGAAACGCTGCTGGCCCAGACGCGGCTGACGCTGCAGAGCCTGCGCCGATCTGAGGATGCGTTCGTCGATGAATTGTTCGCCGGCGCCGCCGCCCATGGGGCGCCGGTCCTGTGCGCGACCGTCGCGCGGGCGTTCGTCGACCTGAACCGGGACCCGACCGAACTCGATCCGGACATGTTCCATGACGGTCCGCCGCGCGGCGGCTTCCCGCTCTCCCCGCGCGTCCAGGCCGGCCTGGGCGCGATCCCCCGCATCGCCGGCGACGGGGACGAGATCTACCGCCGCCGCCTGCCGATCGCCGAGGCCGAGCGCCGCCTGGCCACGGTCCACCGGCCCTATCACGCGATGCTGGAGACGCTCGTCGCCGAAACGCAGGCGCTGTTCGGCTGCGCGATCCTGATCGACTGCCACTCGATGCCGAGCTGCGCCCGCGGCCCGCAGGCGCCCGACATCGTGCTGGGGGACCGGTTCGGCGCCTCCTGCCATCCGGAACTGACGGCCTTCGTCGAACAGACCTTGCGCGGCATGGGGTACAAGGTGATCCGCAACGCCCCGTTCGCGGGCGGGCACACCACCCAGACCTATGGCCGCCCCCGCGCCGGCGTGCACGCGCTGCAGATCGAGCTCGACCGGGGGTTGTATCTCCAGGAGCGCTCGCTTACCCGTTCGGGCGCATTTTCCAAGGTGCGGGCGGATATGACGCGCCTGGCCGAGGCCCTGGCTGCGGCCCCGCCGTGGGCGGATCGTCTCGTCTGACGGCCGCAGCGGCGCCTGCACCGGCAAAAATCGCCTGAAACACCCCCCGCAGGGCAAAAAAAACGCCCCGGGGCTGGCCCGGGGCGAGTTTGTACTAGGGAGGAAACGCCCGAGAAGGGCGACGGCGTCCAGGACGCCGCACGTCGATCAAGTTACGTTGCGCCGCACAAAAATCAACCCGAAAAAATCCCTTCCTACCGAGAGCTTTACGTAGGGAAGTTTTCGAGACAACAAAATCAATGACTTAGATCGTTTCTTGTCGTTTTGCAGTGCACACATGCGACCACGCAGCGCACAAGGTCGCGACGTTCGTCGGCGCCGCCCTTGCTCCGGCGACGCCCTACAGGCACAACGCGCCCGCACTCTGCCTCCCCACGTCGAAAGCACGCTCATGCCCGCGCCGTTCCTGCGCAACATCGCCATCATCGCCCACGTCGACCACGGCAAGACGACCCTCGTCGACCAGATGCTCACCCAGGGCGGGGCGTTCCGGGAGAACGAGGCGCGCGCCGAGCGGGCCATGGACTCCAACGCCCAGGAGCGCGAGCGCGGCATCACCATCCTCGCCAAGCCGACCTCGATCGTCTGGGGCGAAGGCCGGATCAACATCGTCGACACCCCCGGCCACGCCGATTTCGGCGGCGAGGTCGAGCGCATCCTGAACATGGTCGACGGCTGCGTGCTGCTCGTGGACGCCGAGGAAGGCCCCATGCCGCAGACCAAGTTCGTGCTGGGCAAGGCGCTCGCGCGCGGCCTGCGCCCGATGGTCGTGCTGAACAAGGTGGACCGCCCGAACGCCCGCCCGGACGGCGTGCTCGACGAGGTGTTCGACCTGTTCGACAAGCTCGGCGCGAGTTCCGAACAGCTGGACTTCCCCGTGCTGTACGCCTCCGGCAAGGAAGGCTGGGCGCAGGCCAATCTCACTGATCCCCGCAAAGACCTCACGCCGCTGTTCGAGCTGATCGCGGCGCACGTTCCTGCGCCGCCGCCGCAGGCGCGTCTCGACGAGCCGCCCGCGATGCTGGCGACTCTCGTCGACGTCGACCCGTTCCTCGGCCGCGTGCTCACGGGCCGGATCGAGTCTGGCCGGCTCACCGCGAACATGACGGTCAAGGCGCTCTCGCGTGACGGCAAGGAAGTGGAGCGCTTCCGCCTCACGAAGCTGCTCGCCTATCGCGGCCTGCGCCGCATTCCCGTCGACGAAGCGTTCGCGGGCGACATCGTCGCCGTCACCGGCATGAGCGACGCGACGGTCTCGGACACGATCTGCGACCTCGCCGTCGCCGATCCGATCCCGGCGCCGGCCATCGATCCGCCGACGCTCGCGATCACCGTGCTCATCAATGACAGCCCGCTCGCCGGCCGCTCGGGCGACAAGGTGCAAAGCCGCGTGATCCGCGAGCGCCTGCTGCGCGAGCAGGACGGCAACGTCGCGATCCGCGTGCGCGAGACCGAGGACAAGGACAGCTTCGAAGTCGCCGGCCGCGGCGAACTGCAGCTCGGCGTGCTCATCGAGACGATGCGCCGCGAAGGCTTCGAGCTTTCGATCTCCCGCCCCGTCGCGCTCACCCGCCGCGACGAGAACGGCGTGCTGCTCGAGCCGATCGAGGAAGTGACGATCGACGTCGACGACGAATATGCAGGCGTCGTCATCGAAAAGATGAGCCTGCGCAAAGCCGACATGCAGGAAATGAAACCGTCCGGCGGCGGCAAGACGCGCATCGTCTTCCACGCCCCGGCGCGCGGCCTCGTTGGCTACTATGGCGAGTTCATGACGGACACCCGCGGCTTCGGCGTGATGAACCGCGTGTTCCACGAATGGGCGCCCTATCGCGGCGAAGTGCCGGGCCGCCGCTACGGCGCGCTGATCTCCAACGACGCCGGGCAATCCACGGCCTACGCGCTGTGGAACCTCGAAGAGCGCGGCACCATGTTCATCGGCGACGGCGAAGACGTCTATGAGGGCATGATCATCGGCGAGAACTCGCGCGGGGAAGACCTCGACGTGAACCCGATGAAGGGCAAGAAGCTCACGAACGTCCGCGCGAGCGGCAAGGACGAGGCGATCCGCCTCACGCCGCCGCGCCGCCTCACGCTCGAACAGGCGATCGCCTGGATCGACGACGACGAACTCGTCGAAGTGACGCCCGCCGCGGTCCGCGTCCGCAAGCGCTACCTCGATCCGAACGAGCGCAAGCGGATGGCGAAAGCGGCGGTGGGGTGAGCGGTCGCGCCTGCGCGCCGGCCCCGCTCCACCCGCGCCGGCGCACGCGTCCTTCATAGCTTGAGCTGCTTCGCCCTGAACGCCGTCCGGGGCGGCACGGTTCATCCCGTCGCTGCACCGGTCTTCGCAGTGTTGCGCGCGCGCACGGGCCGGCGCGCAAGAAACTCCCCGTCGCGACACAGCTGAGCGGGTGCGCCGGCCGAACGTTCGGTTTAGTCTCCGCGCGCGAGGCGGGAGGCGAACATGAAGCGGATTTGGCTCGTGGCGGCGGGCGGCGTTGCGGTGATCATGGCGCTCGTTGCGGCGGCGTTCGTTCTGGTGGCGCAGCTCGACGTCAAAGGCCTGCTGCAAACCGCCGTGTTCGAACAGACAGGCCGACGCCTGACGATCTCGGGACCCGTCCGGCCGGCGTTCTTCCCGACGCTGGGCGTCACGGCCGGCGGCGTCGCGCTCGCGAATGCGCCGGGCGGCGCCTCGCCCACGCTTCTGGAGGCCGACGAGGTGCGGATCGGCGTGGCCGTGCGGCCGCTCCTGGCGCGACAGCTCGACGTGACGGCGCTGGTGTTCGTGAAGCCGCGCCTGTCGCTGGAGATCGGCGCCGACGGAAAGCCGAACTGGATCCTGGCCCCGCAGAAACCGGCGCGCCCGGGCGGCGCGGGCGGCGACACCGGCGTGCGCGACGTGCAGCTGGCCGGCGCGCGCATCGAAGGCGGCGTGATCAGCTACGCAAATATGAAGTCCGGCATGCGCATGGGGCTGCAGGACATCAACGCCGTGGTCAGCCTGAGCGGGCTCGACTCGCCGCTCGGGCTCGACGGCACGGCGACGTTCAACGGCGAGAAGCTCGACGTCGCCGCCAAGCTTGCGGCGCCGCGCGTCGCCCTGGCGGGCGGGCGCTCGGCGATCGCGTTCTCCTTCACCTCCGCGCCCATCACGACGAAATTCAACGGGGTGATCGATGTCAGGACCGGCGGCCTCGCTGGCCTGTTCGAAGCCGAGGGCCCTTCCCTGCGCAAGCTGACGGCCTGGATCGGCGCGCCGGTCGGCGAGGGCCCGAACCTGCAGGCGTTCAAGGTCGCCGGGCGGTTCGAGCTCGGGCCCAAAAGCGCGGCGTTCGAGAATGCGACGCTGAAGCTGGACGCCATCGAAGCGCGCGGTGATTTCCTCGTCGAAACCGGACGAACGAAGCCCGCCATCAGCGGACGCCTTCAGGTCGCGGCCCTCGACCTCAATCCCTACCTCGTCACGACGCAACCGGCGGCGGCAAGCGGCGCGCCCGTCGCCCGGATCGAGAGTGTTGACGTTACGTCGCCCGGCTGGAGCCGCGCCCCGATCGATCTCGGCGGCCTGCGCGCCATCGACGCCAATCTCGATCTCACGACGGGCCCGCTGACGGCCTTCAATCTCAAGATGGACCGCGCGAAGGTCGATCTCGTGCTGCACGAGGGCTACCTCGCCGCGACCTTGTCCGACATCGGCCTTTATGGCGGCGCCGGAAAAGGCCGGCTCGAGGTCGACGCCCGCACGTCCGAAGTGGTGCTGCGCCAGGAGCTGGACGTGGCGGGGATCGACGCGGCGCGCTTCCTTGCCGACGCGGCAGGCTTCACGCGCCTGGAGGGCCGCTCGAACCTGAAGCTCTCGCTCGCCAGCCGCGGCCAGGATCAACAGGGGCTCGTGGCGTCCACGGACGGTTCGGTGTCGTTGGCGCTGGCCGACGGCGCCTTGCGTGGCGTCAACCTCGGCGGCGTGTCCCGGACGATCCGGTCCGCCATCGGCGGCGGCATGGTCGGGCCCAACGCCCGCACGCCGTTCAAGACGTTTTCCACGACTTTCGTCGTATCGGACGGTGTGGCGGCTACGGACGATCTGCGAATCCGAGCGGCGGACTCGGAAATTACGGCGGTCGGCGTCATTGATCTCAGTCAACGAACGCTGGACATGCGAATTCGTCCGAAGGCGGATTCGGTGCTGTCCCAGATCGGGATCGCGCCGGGGGCCGGGATCGCCGCGCCGTTCCGGGCCAGTGGCCCCTGGAGCCAGATTTCCTACAAATTGGACCTTCTCGGCGCCGCCCGCGACACGATCGCCCAGCAGGTTCAAATCGTCCGTACTCGTGCACAAATGTCACGTGACGCGCCTAAATGACGCGTTCCGCGAATTGAACTCGCGTCACGGGTTAATTTCGGTTCATTGTCGAAACACGAGTTCGGCACGCGCTTTGCTCCCCGCCCTTCGTGGCGAAAGCGCTCCGGACTGTCCGGAGTGACAGCATCGGACGGGCGCAACATGGCGAACAACACTGACCTTCACGTTGGCAAACGTCTCCGTCGCCGCCGTCGTCTTCTGGGGATGACCCAGCAGCAACTGGCGGAATCGATCGGGATCCGTTTCCAACAGATTCAAAAGTACGAGTGCGGCGCGAACCGCGTGACCGCCAGCCGTCTGCACGAGCTGGCCGTGGCGCTGAACGTTCCGGTGGGCTACTTCTTCGAAGGCCTCAATCTCGGCCAGGCGGAAGCCGCCGCGCCGAGTGCACAGCCGGCGAACGATCGCGACCTGATCGCGGCCGACGTCCTTTCCCAGAAAGAGACGCTCGAGCTCATCCGCGCCTACTACAAGCTCGGCGAGCGCCCGCGGCGTCGCCTGCTCGATCTTGCGAAGGCTTTGCAAGAAGAGAGCTCGGACGCGGCGTAAGCCCATCCGAACCGGGCCCGCGTTCTCCATGGGCCCCTTCGCTTCTCGAGTGCTGCTTCATTGAAGGCTGTGGCGTGGTATGCCTGCGGGCATGACGACGCCGCAGCCTTTTTCCTTTCCCGATGACCAGATCGCCACGTTCCGGGCCTTCGCGGACCGTCTCGCCGACGCCGCACGCGAAGCGATCCTGCCCCACTTCCGGACACGCGGGCTCGATATAGAGAACAAATCCAAGGCGGCCTTCGACCCCGTCACGGAGGCCGATCGCGGCGCGGAACGCGCCATGCGCGCATTGATCGAGGCCACGTACCCGGATCACGGGATCGAAGGCGAGGAATTTGGCGTGAAACCGTCCGTATCCGGATGGTCCTGGGTGCTCGATCCGGTGGACGGCACGCGCGCCTTCGTCGCCGGCCTGCCGCTGTGGGGCACGCTGATCGGGCTGACCTGGCAGAGCCGTCCGGTGATCGGGATCATCGACCAGGCCTATCTCGGCGAGCGGTTTCGCGGCTGGCCCGGCGGCGCCGAAGTCGAGGACCGGCACGGCGTGCGCCCGCTCCGCGTGCGTCCGTGTGCGGATTTGCGCGAGGCGGTTGCCGCGACGACGGACGTCCACCTGTTCACGCCCTCCGAAGCCGGAGGTTTCGAGATGGTGCGCCGTACCGCGCCCATCACACGCTACGGCTGCGACTGCTACGCCTACGCGATGGCGGCCTCGGGCTTCGTCGACCTCGTCATCGAAAGCGGCCTCAAGCCCCATGACGTCGCCGGCCTGATCCCCGTCGTCGAAGGCGCGGGCGGCCTCGTCACCAACTGGCGCGGCGGGCCGGCCTGGCGGGGCGGTCAGGTGATTGCGGCCGGCGATCCAAGGCCCCACGAACAGGCGCTCGTCGTGCTGCGCCGCGCGGCCGACTGAACGGGCCGCGACGTCAGGGCTCGGCCCACATGCGCAACAGGTTCGAGATCGACTTGTCGATCAGGAGCGCATCCGCGGCGGACGCGACGCCGGCGCGCGCCCGCGCGAGATCGAACAGGATTTCCCGCCGCCCGCCGTCCCGCACGAGGGACTGCACCCAGCCGACCGCCGCCCAGCGCGCGCCGGCGGTGACGGGCTCGACCTCGTGGATCGTGCCGGCGGGATAGACGACCGCGTCGCCGGCCGCGAGTTTAACGGCGGTGTCGCCGCCCGGCGTCTCGATGCGCAACGCCCCGCCCTCATAGGTCTCGGGATCGGCCAGGAACACCGTGAAGGCGAGATCGGTGCGCACGCGGTCGCCGGAGGGGCCCATCAGCGCGTCGTCCGTATGCGCGCCATAGGTCATCCCCGGCTCGTAGCGGGAAAACAGCACGCGCGTGAAGCGCGCCGGGCGGGCGGCGCTTTCGAACACGGGATGGCGCATCAGCGCTTCGAGCACGAACCGCTCGAGCCCCTGCACGCGCGCATCGGCGCCCGGCGCCTGCAAGTTGGCCTTCACCTGCCGCGCCGTAGGCCCCGCCGTCGCCCGCCCGTCGCCGAACGGGATCTGCGCGAGCTGTTCGCGCATCAGCGCGAGGTCTTCGGCGGTCAGCACGCCCTGCAAAAAAGTCATCATCGCCGCCGGCTCCTGTTGCGAATGGTTTGCAACAAGGGCAATGTCCGGTCAACGGACGAACGGGGAGCGGTCAAGCATGCGCGGCATCGAACGCAAAATCAGGCTGTGGCGCGGCGTCGGCGCGGCGGCCTTGATCGGCGCGAGCCTTTCGCTCGCGGCGTGTGGCGGCGAAGGCGGCGAGCGCGGGGAAAAGGCCGGCGGCCAGGCGGGTGTCGCCGGGGCCGGCGGCGAAGCGGGCGAAAGCGGCGAGAGCGCGGCCGCGCCCGCTGCTGCAGCCGCATCCTCCAGCGCGGCGGTCGCTGCCCCCGTCGGCGGCGAAACCGGCGAAGCCGGCGCGGTCGACGCCTATGTGGGGCTCACCGGCGGCGCCCGGACGGCCGTGCGCTTCCAGCATCTGAAAGGCTTCCTGCTCGCCGCCCAGGCCAGCGCCAAGGCCGGCATGGTGGAGGAAGCGGGCGTGCTCGTCGGACAGGGCGCGCTCGAAGTCGTCGATGCGGCGCCGGCCGAACTGCCGGGCTTCACGCGCGCCGATCTCGACTCCATCGAACAGCTCGCGTTCCAGTCGCCGACCAACCAGAAAATGGTCGATGCAATCAGCAAGGCCGCCTTCAAGATCGATGACCTCCAGCGCAAGGGCGGCGGCATCGACGCCGAGCTCGTGCGCCGCATGCTCGCGTTGACGCGCGGCCTCTACGGCATGGTCCTGCCGGCCGCCGGCGGCGTCGACGCCGTCGAGTACCAGCACAGTTTCGGCGCGGTGCTCGCGGCGCAGGACGCGCTCGCCAAGGCCGGCATCGGCTTGAAAGCGAAAGACCCGGCCCGCTACGCGACGGCCCAGGCCGAGATGGCCAAGCTCGTCGCCCTCTGGCCCGGCCCCGCGGCGCCCGAAACGCCGGCGACGAAACGCGACGTGTATGCGCAGATCGCGCGCGTGGAGCTGGCGCTGTCGGGGATGTGAGAAGGCGGCTGCGGCTCAGCGCCAAACACAGACACGCTTCCGCACCCTCTAGTGTGCGTCATTCCGGGGCGCGCGGAACGCGCGAACCCGGAACCCAGGGGAGCGGCTCGTGAAGGTCGACGGCGCCCGGTCATCTGGCTTCCGGGTTCGGCCTTCGGCCGCCCCGGAATGACGGCGGGGTTGGTTGAAACGATGTGAGGTGCGGCGCATTCCGCTGCGAAGGCAGCCGCCGCCCCTACTCCGCCAGCGCCGCCTCGATGAGCGCCCGCGCGTCGGGGCTGTTCCAGTCCGCCTCGCCGGCGACGCGGCCGATCTCGCGGCCGTCCTTGCCGTAGACGATCGTGGTCGGGAAGCCCTGGGCCTTGAGGTCGTAGGCGATGCGGTAGGTGTGATCGCCATAGAAGGCCAGATGGCCGGCGCCGAGCTTGGCGAGTTCGGCCTTGGCGTCGTCGCGGTCGTCGAGACGGTCGACGCTGATCGGCGCCACGACGAGGCCCTTGTCGGCATAGGCCGCCTGCAGGGCGGCGAGCGTCGGCATCTCGGTCACGCAGGGGGCGCACCACGTCGCCCACAGGTTCACGACCAGCACCTTGCCGCGGAACTGCGCGAGCGAGACGGGCTGGTTCTCGGCGTTGAGGAATTCGGTCGCCGGCTGGGCGGGCGCGGCGGGATCGACCACGAGCTTGGCCATCGCGCCCTTGGCGAACCGCTTGTAGCCCGGGTCGGACACCGGCTGCCCCGCCTGGCACGCGACCATCACGAAGCCGAGCGCGCCCGCAACGAAGAGCCCCCCGGCGGCCTTGAGCGCCCACGATTTTTGTTTTCCGGGTTTTGGTTTATCAGGACCCGCACTTCCCGCCGGCGGCGTCCGTGGCTCTGTCCCCGTGGTCTCACTCATGTCCGATCCCCAAAACCAGTCTCCGCCCGACGCCGGCCGCGGCCAGCAAATGTGGGGCGGACGCTTCGCCGCCAAGCCCTCCGACGTGATGCAGGCCATCAATGCGTCGATCGACGTCGACAAGCGATTGTGGCGCCAGGACATCGACGGCTCGAAGGCCCACGCCGCCATGCTTGCCGCGCAAGGCATCCTTACGGCGGAAGACGAGGCCGCGATACAGGCCGGGCTCGACGCCATCGCCGCAGAGATCGAAGCGGGCGCGTTCCCCTTCACCCGCGAACTCGAGGACATCCACCTCAACATCGAGGCGCGGCTGACCGAGCGCATCGGCGAGGCCGGCAAGCGCCTGCACACGGCGCGCTCGCGCAACGACCAGGTCGCGACCGACTTCAAGATGTGGGTGATCCAGGCCCTGGTTGAGGCCGAGGACGCCGTGCGCGCGTTGCAGCGGGCGCTCGTCGAGCAGGCCGGCGCGCACGCCGATTGGGTCATGCCCGGCTTCACCCACTTGCAGACGGCGCAGCCGATCACGCTCGGCCACCACCTGCTGGCCTATGTGGAGATGCTGGAGCGCGACTGGATGCGGATCGCGGCGGCGTGCGGCCATGCGGGCGCCTCGGGCTGCCCGCTCGGCGCGGCGGCGCTGGCCGGCACGAGCTATCCGATCGACCGCCAGTTCACGGCCGAGGCCCTGGGCTTCGCCGAGCCGATGGCCAATTCGCTCGACGCCGTGGCCTCGCGCGACTTCGCGCTCGAAGCCCTGGCGGCGCTCGCGATTTCCGCGGCGCACCTGTCGCGTCTGGCGGAAGAGATCGTCTTGTGGACGAGCCCGCAGTTCGGCTTCGCGCGGCTTTCCGACCAGTGGTCGACGGGGTCGTCGATCATGCCGCAGAAGCGCAATCCCGACGCCGCCGAGCTGATCCGCGCCAAGGCCGCGCGCATCGCCGCCAATCTCAACGCCCTGCTCGGCGTCGTGAAGGCCCTCCCGCTGGCCTATGCGAAGGACCTGCAGGACGACAAGGCGCTGACCTTCGAGGCCTTCGACGCCTTCGCGCTTTGCCTTGCAGCCATGCAGGGCATGATCGAGACGATCACCTTCGATCGCGCCGCCCTGCGCGCCGCCGCCACCAAGGGCTACTCCACGGCCACCGATCTCGCCGATTGGCTGGTGCAGGCGCTGAACATGCCGTTCCGGGAGGCGCACCACGTCACCGGCGCGGTCGTGAAGCGCGCCGAGACGCTCGGCATTGCAGAGCTCTCCGCCCTGCCGCTGGCGGAGTTCCAGACGATCGAGCTGCGCATCACGGCGGAGGCGGTCGCCCGCTTGAGCGTGGAGCAATCCGTCGCGAGCCGTGCTAGTGCGGGCGGCACGGCGCCCGTGCGGGTGCGCGCCGAAGTGGAGCGCTGGCGCGAGGTTCTGGCCGAGGCCGACGCGGACGAGGAGTTCGAATGATGCGCCGTCTTGCTGTTGTCGTTCTGGCGCTCGTGGCGCTTTCGGGGTGCGGCCTGCGCGGCAAGCTCGAGCAGCCGCCGCCGCTGTTCGGGCCTCAGCGCGCCGCCTACGAGGCCGAGCAGAAGCGCAAGGCGGACGAAGCCGCCGCCAAGGCCGCCGAAGCGCAAGGCGCGGCGGCGACGCCCAGCGGCGAACGCCAGCGCACGGAGATCCCCGTCGCGCCGGCCCAGCCGGCCGTGAAGGCGCCGGAAACCCTGCAGCCGACCCCGCAGGCCTCGCCGTTCCAGCGCCCCAACTGAGCCGATGAATTTCTTCGAGCGCCGCGACGGCGACCTCTGGGCCGAAGACGTTCGTCTCGCCGACATCGCCGCGGCCGTCGGCACGCCCTGCTACGTCTATTCGGCGGCGACGCTCGAGCGGCATTATCGCGTGTTCATCGAGGCCTTCGCGCCCCAGCCGGTGTTCGTCGCCTTTGCGGTAAAAGCGAACTCCAATCTCGCCGTGCTCGCGACGCTGGCGCGGCTCGGCTGCGGCGCCGACACGGTCTCGATCGGCGAGATCGCGCGGGCCTTGAAGGCTGGCGTTCCGGCCTCGCGCATCGTGTTTTCCGGCGTCGGCAAGACGGACGCCGAACTCGCCGAGGCGGTGCGGCTCGGCCTGCACCAGATCAATGTCGAGAGCCCGGCGGAGCTCGACCTGCTCGGCCAGGTGGCGAGCCGCCTTGGCGCGCGGCCATCGATCGCCATCCGCGTCAATCCCGACGTCGGCGCCGGCGGGCACGCCAAGATCAGCACCGGCGGGCGCGAAGCGAAATTCGGCGTCGGCCCCGCCGAAGCGCTGGCGCTCTATGCGCGGGCAAGCGCGCACCCGAACCTCGCGCCCAAGGGCCTCGCCGTCCATATCGGCAGCCAGATCAAGTCGCTCGCGCCGCTCGAAGCCGCGTTCGGCGTGATGAGCGGCCTCGTCGAAACGCTGCGCGCGCAGGGCCACGCGGTCGAGCGTCTCGATCTCGGGGGCGGCCTCGGGGTGCCCTATTTCAACGAGCCGGAACCGCCGCCGCCTTCGGACTACGCCGCGATGGTCAAGCGCGTGACCGCGGGCCTCGACGTGGCGCTGGAGTTCGAGCCCGGCCGCCTGATCGCCGCCAATGCCGGCGTGCTGCTGAGCACCGTCGTGCGCCTGCAGGACCGGCCCGACCGGCGCATCGTCGTGGTCGACGCGGCCATGAACGACCTCATCCGCCCGGCGATGTACGACGCGTTCCACGACATCCAGCCCCTCTCCGGCCCCGCGGGCGCGCAGATGACGCCGGCGGACGTGGTCGGCCCCGTGTGCGAGACCGGCGACACCTTCACCCGCGACCGGCCGCTCCCGCCGCTCGCGCCCGGCGACCGCGTGGCCTTCATGACGGCCGGCGCCTATGGCGCGGTGATGTCCTCCACCTACAACACGCGCCCGCTGGTGCCCGAGGTGCTGGTGCGCGGCGACCGGTTCGAGGTGGTGCGCCGCCGCGTCGAGGTCGACGAGCTGATGGCGCTGGAAACCATCCCGGATTGGGCGCGCTGACCGCGCGGCGCCACATCCTGGCCGCACGCGCGTTTGAGGGTGAAGGCGCGCACGGGCATGCTAGACTTCCCCGTGAGATACCAAACCTGACCATTATGGGGACCAGGGTCGACATGCACGAGGCGCACTCGCCCCCAGCACCACCGCCGCCGGGAGCCCGATGAAGCACGCGGACGCCCGTTCCGCCCTGGCCGCCGAGGTCGAGCGCGCGCGCCGCGCCCTACGCACCGAGCGTGTGGGCCCGCTGACGCTCGCGCCAGGCGTGGCCGCCATGGTCTGGCTCGCGGCGTCCCTGTTCGGCGTGCACGACTTCGTCCCGCCGCTCGCCGCCACGCTGCTCACCGCCGGCGCGCTGCTCATCATCGTCCTGCTCGCCGTGCGCGCGGTGCGCCGCTACCGCAAGCCCACCGCCGCCGAGGCGCGCGCGCGGCTCGAGGTGGACGCCCGCCTCGATCGCGGCGCCCTCGAGACGCTCGAGGACCAGCCGGCCAAGCTCGATCCCGTCGCGCTCGCGCTCTGGAGCAAGGCCCAATCCGAAGCCGAGGCGCTGGCCCGCCGCGTCGCCGCAGCGCCGCCACGACCGACGCTGCGCCAGGCCGATCCCCTGCGCATCCGCTACGTCGCGCCCCTGGCCGCCGCCGCAGGCCTCATCGTGGCGGGCCCCCTCGCCGGCGATCGGCTGACGCGCGCGGTCGTGCCCGATCCCGGGCCCGTCCTCGGCGATGGCCAACTGCAGATCGAAGGCTGGGCGACGCCTGCGGCCTATACGGGCGCCGGACCGACGCCGCTGTCCGACCGGATCGGCCAGACCGTGCAGACGCCGCCCCAGGTCGAGATCACGCTGCGCGTGACGGGCCCGGTCGGCGCGCCGAAGCTGCGCTTCACGCCGGACCGCACGCTGAAGGATCCTGCCCCCCTGGCGCGGGAAGTGACGTTCGTCCGCGCCGCCGACGGCGCGTGGGAAGCGCGCCTCGACGCGCCGGGCCCCGGCTCGCTGCAACTCGTCCGGTTCCTGACGAAAGCGCGCTGGCGCATCGAACCGTCCGCCGATGCGGCGCCCTCCGCGCGCTTCACCGTCGAGCCGGTGATCGCCGACGGCAAAGTGACGTTCTCCTGGTCCGCAAAGGACGATTACGGCGTGCGCGCCGCGTGGCTCGCGGTCACGCCCGTCGCGCCGCCCGAAGGCCTCATCGGCGCGCCGCCTGAACGGACACAACTCGACACGCCGGCCGCCGAACCGCGCGAAGCCGAAGCCGACGTCGATCTCGATCTCGCGCCGCACGCTTATGCGGGCATGGAGGTCGAGGCGCGCGTGGTTGTCGCGGACGCCCAGGGCCAGGAAGGCGTGAGCGCGCCGGTGCGCCTCAAGCTGCCGGAAAAGATCTTCCTCCAGCCGCTCGCGCAGGCCGCGATCGAGATCCGCAAGGTCGTGCTGCACGAGGCGCGGCCCTATGCGCCCGCGCCCCCGAAAGCCAAGCGCGGCCCGCCCGCCACGATGCTCGTCCCCGATCCCGTCTGGGGCGCGCAGGAACTCGTCATCCAGACGGACGACCAGGCGCCGCGGATCGAGCGGGCGCCGGCGGGCATCCGTCGCGCCGCCAGCCTTCTCGACGGCCTGACGATCGCCCCGCAGGACGGCTATTTCGTCGACGCCGCCGTGTTCGCCGGGTTGCGGGCCTCGCGCGCGGCGTTGAGCGTCGCGGGCGACGTGAAAGAAACGCGCGTCGCCGCCGACATGCTGTGGGAAGTCGCCCTGCGCGCAGAGTACGGCGACAGCGCCGACGCCAAGCGCGCGCTGGAAATGGCGCAGAAGGCGTTGTCCGAAGCGATGGCGCGCGGCGCGAGCCAGGACGAGGTCGAGCGCCTCACGCAGGCCTATCGCGAAGCGATGCAGAAATATGTCGACGCGCTGACGCAGGAGGCGATCCGCCAGGGCAAGACGGCCGAAACGCGCGAGGACGCCGAGCAGCAGTCCTCGCTCAGCCAGGCCGACATCCAGCGCATGCTCGATGACGTGAAGCGCCTCAATCAGGAAGGCCGGACCGCCGAAGCGCAGCAGCTTCTGCGGCAGCTCTCCGAAATGCTGGCGAACCTCGAGGTGCGGCTGGCGAACGGGCCGGGCCAATCCGGCGAAGGCCAGAACAAGGAACTCGATCGCCAGCTCGAAAATCTCTCCGATGCGATCGGCAAGCAGCGCGGCCTGCGCGACGACACGCAGCGGTCCGAGAACAACGGCCAGAACGGCCAGCGCGATCCCTCCGCGCCGTCCGCGGGCGAACTGGCGCAACGCCAAGAAGCGCTGCGGCGTGAGTTCGAGAAGTCGCAACAGGGCCAGGACGGCAAAGGCGGCCAGGGCGCCGGGGACGGCCAGGACCCGGCCGCCGAAAAGCTCGGCAAGGCCGGTCAGTCCATGCGCGAAGCCGAAGAGGCGTTGCGCCGCGGCGATGTGGGCAAGGCGCGCGCGGCGCAGGACGAGGCCCTGCGCGCCATGCGCGAGGGCGCCGACGCGCTGTCGAAAAGCGCGTCCAAAGAGGGCGGCAAGGACGGCCGCATGGCCGATGACGGCCAGGGCGCGCGCGATCCGCTCGGGCGCCGCGTCGGCGCGGGCGTCGATGGCGGCGACGATGTCGGCCTGCCCGACACCCAGCAGCGCGAACGCGCGCGCGAAATCCTCGACGAACTGCGCCGCCGGGCCCAGGACCCGCGTCGTCCGGAAGCGGAACGCGAGTATCTGCGCCGTCTGCTCGAGCGGTTCGCCGGATCGTGACGGCGCCGGCGGCCACGCGCCGCGGGCGCGCGCCCTCGCCGCGCCGCGCGGCTCAGGCTAAGGGGCGCGCACGGGTGTGGGAGGTGACATGCGGAAGCGTTTGGCCGCGATCCTGGCGGCGATGGTGATGGCGACGGCCTGCGCCGGCGGCGACTCCCAGGAAGACAAGCGCTTCCCGACGTCCAAGGATTTTCCCGCGACGACGATGGCGCGCACGAGCTTCACCGCCGGCGGCGGGCTCGGGTGGCGCATCTCCGCGCTCGCGACGCCGGCGCGCGATGCGTCCTGGAAGGTCGTGGTGATTTCGGGGACGCCGTCCTGGTCCGAATACTGGGCCCCGACGATCGCCAAGCTCCCGACGACGCGGGAGATGATCGTCGCCGACCGCCCCGGCTTCGGTCCGTCCGAGCCGACCGCCGCGGTGCCGATCCTGACGCAACAGGCGGCCGCGCTCTCGGCCATGCTGGATGGCCCGCCGAACCAGCGCGTCGTGCTGATCGGCCAGTCCTATGGCGCCCCGATCGCCACGCTGATCGCCTCCCAGCACCCCGACAAAGTCGGCGCGCTGGTGCTGATGAGCGGCTTCTTCGGCGATCCGGGCCCGACGGCGAAGCGCCTCGTGGGCCTGGGCGCGGTCGCGGGGCCGCTGCTGCCGCGCGACCTCAAGAACGCCCTGGCCGAGGTCCGGGGCCAGCACGCGCAGCTGCCCGACATCCGCACGGCGCTCGCCGGGCTCAAACAGCCAGTCGTGGTGCTGCACGGGGACAAGGACACCTTCGTCCCTCCCCAGGCCGCGCGCGCCCTGGCCGCCGAAGTCGGCGCGCGCTACGTCGCCGTCCCCGCCGGGGACCATTTCCTGAACGCCTGCTGCGTGACCGACGTTCTGGGCGCCGTAGAACTTGCGATCGCGGAGGCGGAGGCGCGCCAGCCCGGACCGAGCGCCGTCGCCGCACGCTGATCAAGCCTCCGCAAAAGCCCTCCCCCAGCGGGGGAGGATTGGGTGGGGGAGATGGGCGCTGCGATGGATGTTCGTGGGCGCTCTCCCCTCCCCTGGCGCCTCCCCGCTGGGGAGGGGAACCGAGGCTGAGGCCGCGAGGCGAGGATGACGCGGAGGCGCCGCCGGACATGCCGGGCGCCGCGCCGTCGAGCGACGTCAGCCGCGCGCGGGCGCGGTCGGCGCGGCGAGCGCGTGCGCCAGTCGGATCAGGGCGGCCTGGCGGTTCACGCCCGTCTTCTCAAAGATGCGCAAAAGGTGCGTGCGGACGGTGCTCAGCGCGACGCCGAGCTGGGCGGCGACCTCCCGCGGCTTGCGCCCGGCGACGATCAGTTCGAACACGCGCTGCTCGGCTGCGGTCAGCGCGAACAGCGGCCCCAGAAGATCGAGCGCGGGGACATGATCGAGCGCGTTCGCGGACACGAAGATCGCCGCGACCGCCTCGCCCGCGACCCGCGCGCGCCCGCCCGCAAGCGGCAGGAGGTTCAACGTACAGACCTGCCCCGCCGCCGTGCGCACCGGCAGCCCGAGCTCGTAGCCGGAGACGGCGGTTTCGTCCGCGCTGATCCGGGCGAGCAGCCGCCTGAGGGCGCGCTCCAGGCCCGGCTCGCGCGCGGTGATGCGGCCATGGACGGCGCGCAGCACGTCGCCCCGCGCGGCCAACGCGTCGGCGGCGGCGTTCTTGAACACGATCGAAAGATCCTGGCGCACGATGAAGGCCGGCGCGAGGATCGCCCCGATCACGGCCTCGAAATTGCGCAGCGCGTCGCCGTTGGCGTCCAGAAGGCCGGTGATGCGCGCGGCGCGCTGGAGATGCGGCGTGAGCATCTCGAGCGCGGCGATGGAGCGATCGTCCATCAGCCCGAACCTGCGGTGGCGGCCCATCGCGATGACGCCCATGAGCTCCGGGCTGCGGCTGACCACCACCGCCGCGCAATCGACGAGGTCGCGCGGCGCGGCCCATTCGCGCACGTAGCGGTTCGCGGCGAAGAACTCCGGCGAAGCCAGCCGCGACGCCACCCAGGGCCGATCGATCGGCCGCGTGAACGCCGCCGGACCGCCCCAGAGGGCGAAGACGTCGGCGTCATAGTCGGTGATGCCGCGCAGGTCGTCGTCGCTCATTCCGGTCGCGACGAGCGGGATCGAGCGTGGACCGCGCGAGACGTGCGAGAAGATGCCGGTGGCGGCATCGACCACGGCGCACAGCCGTCCGAGCGTTTCGGCCCAATGCGCGGGATCGAGCGCGCAATCATAGATGGCGCCCACCAGATCGCTGTAACGCAGAGGATCGATCACCACGCAGCGGCCCGTACATTGCCCGGACTGGGCGCATCCTGCGGCCCGTCCCCGATCTTATTGCCCGAAGACGCCGCGCGGCGCCCGCGCGTCATCGACCAGAATGAGCGCCAACAGGCGCGCGCGCGGCCAATGGCGCGCAGTGCGCCCGCCGCGCGCGGCTCTTCGAGGGATTGACGGCGCGCGCGCGACCCGGAGCGACGACTTCGGACGATTGCGGCGCCGACGCAGGCGCGGATCAGCGCGGTGGTTCGCCCGCCGCCCTCGCGCCCGGACCGACCGCGCGTCCCGGTTTTCCTCCACCAAATGAAGGACGATTCCGCGTTTCGCCGACGACTAGCCTCCCCCTCACCTGCCGACAGGCACGGCAATGGGGATTGTCAATGACTTGCATTACGAGTTCAGACCGGCGTCGGTCCAACCACCGCACTTCCACCGCGCTGGTGGCCGGGTTCGCTGCTTTTCTGTCGCTAGCGGCCGCTCTCCCTGCGTTTGCTGCGCCCGCGCCAAACCCAGGCGCGCCGAACGTGCCAAGCCCTGATCTGGACGCGGCCTGCGTTAAGGATGCAGGCGATGATGCCCTGGCCTGCGGCGGTGGCAGCCAAGCCACCGAACTTGGCAGCACGGCGATCGGCGACACAGCGAACGCCACCGGCTCACAGTCCACTGCGGTCGGCGACCATTCGACGGCCAGTGGAGCCAGTGCAACCGCGATTGGCGCCGTTTCCCAAGCTATTGGCGAGCAATCGACTGCCGTCGGCTCTTCGGCCAAGGCCCAGGCGGGGGCTTCAACCGCTTTGGGCTCCGATTCCAAGGCCTCGGAACGCTTCGCAACCGCAGTCGGCGCCTTGTCTGAGGCAACGGCAGAGGGCGCTGTCGCGATCGGCGCAGGCTCGCTCGCAAACCGAGCCAGCGCGGTATCGGTCGGCAGTGACGGGACGGGAGCAAACGGCGTTGCGGCGTTCACGCGCCAGATCATCAACGTCTCGGACGGCACCGAGGCCACCGACGCCGTGAACAAGCGCCAGCTCGATGCGGTCGCGTCCTCCCTCGGCACTGCGGTCAGCGCGCTGCAAGACGGGCAGAAGACCCAGGGCAAGTCGATCTCCGCCCTGCAGGACGCGCAGATCGCGCAGGGCCAATCGCTGGCGTCGCTGCAGAACCGGATGGCGCAAAGCGAGACGAGCCTCGCCGCCCTTGATCAGCGCGTCGCCGGGAACACCCGCCAGATCGCGCTCGTCTCGCGCGAGGCGAAAGGCGGCATCGCGGCGGCCATGGCGCTGGGCGGCGCCGTCATGCCGCCCAACACGCGTGTGGCGCTGTCGCTCAACCTCGCCACCTATGGCGGCGAACAGGGCTACGCCGTCGCCGCCAGCGTCCGCGCCTCGAACCGCGTCTATCTCAACGCCGGCTTCGCCGGATCACAGTCCGCCTCCTCCGGCGGCCGGGTCGGGGTGACGCTGGCCTGGTGACGATGGCGGGCCGTGGGGCCTCGCTTCGGGGGCGGTCCCTTGCGGGCGGTCCCTTGCGGGCCGTCCCCGCGGCCAAAGGCCGGCGTCGCGCAGACCGCGCACGCCGGCCGGATGGCGCGCCCGTCCTTCGCTCGGGGGCCATAGGGAGGCGCGCGGCGCGGACGATCGCATCCCCCGCCGCCCCATTGCGCGCCGCCGCCCCTTCCGCTATACGCGCCGCTTCCTTCGGGTTTCCAGGCGCACCTGCGCTCCTCCGGGCGCGGCGTCCTCCTTTGGCACAGTGATAGGGGTGGCCCATGGCGGGCATCGTTCTTTCCGTTGATCGCCGCGAGCAGGTCGGCACCGGTTCGGCCCGCGCGCGCCGCCGTGAAGGTCTCGTTCCGGGCGTGCTGTATGGCGGCGCGCGGGGCTCCGTGGCGATCGAGGTGAAGGCGACCGACCTCAAAAAGGCCCTCCGCTCCGGCAAGTTCATCTCCCACCTGATCACGCTCGACCATAAGGGCGAGAAGCAGCCGGTGATCCCGAAGGCGATCCAGTATCATCCGGTCACGGAAGAGCCCGTCCATCTGGACCTCTACCGCGTCGAGGAAAACTCGATCATCGAGATCGGCGTGCCGGTGCACCTGAAGGGCCAGGACGTTTCGCCGGGCCTGAAGCGGGGCGGCGCCCTGACGCTCGTCGAGCACGTGCTGCGTCTGCGCGTCCCGGCCGGGAACATCCCGGAAGAGATCGTGATCGACGTCTCCGCGCTCGACATCGGCGCGGTCGTCCACCTGTCCGCGATCGAGCTGCCGGCCGGCGCCAAGCCCGCCCAGCGCGGCGACGCGACGATCCTCACGATCACCGGCCGCAACGCCGACAAGTCGGCCCCGGCGCCGGAGCCGGCGGCCGCTGCGCCGGCCGCGCCCGCCAAGAAGGGCGACAAGAAGTAAGCGCGCCGGGCGCTTTCTGAGGCGCCGCCATGTTGATTCTCGTCGGCTTCGGCAATCCAGGGCCGAAATACGCCAAGAACCGGCACAATGTCGGGTTCATGGTCATGGACGCGTTCGCGTCGGCCTATGCCTTCGGACCCTGGCGGAAGAAGTTCCAGAGCGAGATCGCCGAGGGCGACATTGCCGGCGTGAAGACGCTGCTGATGAAGCCGCAGACCTACTACAACGAGTCCGGCGGCGCGGTGGCCGAGGCCATGCGCTTCTACAAGCGCGCGCCCGGCGACGTCGTAGCCTTCTATGACGAGATCGATCTGGCGCCGGGCCGCTTCCGGATGAAGCGCGGCGGCGGCGCGGCCGGCAACAACGGCATCCGCTCCCTCACCGCGCATCTCGGCGACGACTTCCGCCGCGCACGGCTCGGCATGGGCCATCCCGGCCACAAGGATCTCGTGCAGAACTACGTGCTCGGCGACATTCCGAAGGCGGATCACCCGTGGGTCACGGCGATGATCGAGGCGTGCGTGCGCGCGGCCCCGCTTCTCGTCGCGGGGGAAGACGAGAAGTATCAGGCCGAAGTGCTGCGCCTTGCGCCGGCAGACAAGGTCCCGGCCCGCCGCCCCCCGGGGGACGACGAGGCGTGAGCGCCAGTCCCGGACCTGCCCGCCCCTGACGGGGCGGGACCGGACGGGGCGGTGTTCAGAACATCCAGTCGTGGTGGGCGGCGTCGACCGCGCTCTTCACCAGAGCGGCGAGATCTGCATGATCGCCCATGCCGAAATCGATCGCGAGCGCCTGGGAAGCCGCTTCGAAGCCGCCGCCATGGGAGACGTCGCCGAGCGGGACGTCCGCGCCGGTCTGGGGCGCGGGCGGCGCGTCGAAGAACGAGAAGGCGAAGGCGTCGGCCGCGGCCCGCTCGAGGGTCTGGACGAAGTCCTTGGCGGCGCCGGCGAGGTCGCCGGCCGTGTGCGTGGTCGCTTCGGTCGCGCCGGCAGTGGGTGGCGCGGCATGCGCCGGCGCCATGAACGCGGCGGCCTGAACCGAAAGAAACAGCATCAAAGTGCCGAATCCGGTCTTCAAACGATCCATTCCCAACCCCCATTGTTCTTGCGCCACCCTTCGGACGCGTTGTGGATAACTTCTGCGCATGCGAATAATTCCCAAGCGAATGCCCCTGACACGCGCACAGGTTGTCGCCCGCTCCCCTGGCGGGTAGGAAGGCGCGACACGGGCGCCCACCGCGCCCGGGACGCGAACGATCGCGAGGACGGCGAACATCATGGGTTTCAAGTGCGGCATCGTGGGCCTGCCGAACGTCGGCAAGTCCACGCTTTTCAATGCGTTGACGCAGACTGCCGCGGCCCAGGCCGCGAATTATCCGTTCTGCACGATCGAGCCGAACGTCGGTGAAGTGGCGGTGCCGGAGCCGCGCCTCGATGCGCTCGCGAAAATCGCTGGATCGAAAGAGATCATCCCGGCCCGGATGAACTTCGTCGACATCGCCGGCCTGGTGAAAGGCGCGAGCCAGGGCGAAGGCCTCGGCAACAAGTTCCTCGCCAATATCCGCGAGTGCGACGCCGTCATTTACGTGTGCCGCTGCTTCGAGGATGGCGACGTCACGCACGTCGCCGGTCGCATTGATCCTTTGGCCGATCTCGAGATCGTCGAAACCGAGTTGATGCTCGCCGACCTCGAGAGCCTCGAGAAGCGCCGCGCGAACGTGGAGAAGAAGGCCAAGTCCGGCGACAAGGAAGCCAAGGAGACGCTCGCCCTCCTCGACGTCGCCAAGGCCGAGCTCGACGCCGGCCGCCCGGCCCGCCGCGCCAAGATCGCTGACGACCAGCGCAAGGCGTTCGACATGCTGCAGCTGCTGACGGGCAAGCCCGTTCTCTATGTGTGCAATGTCGACGAAGGCTCGGCGGCCGAGGGCAACGCGCTCTCGCGTCACGTCGCCGAACGCGCCGCTGCGGAAGGCGCGCAGTCGGTGGTGATTTCAGCCAAGATCGAGGCGGAAGTCGCGGTTCTTCCGCCGGAGGAGCGGGCGGAGTTTCTCGGCGCCATGGGATTGTCCGAACCCGGACTGAACCGCCTGATCCGCGCCGGCTACGCCCTGCTCGGCCTGCAGACCTATTTCACCGCGGGACCGAAGGAAGCGCGCGCCTGGACGATCCACAAGGGCGACACCGCACCCCAGGCGGCCGGCGTCATCCACACCGATTTCGAGAAGGGCTTCATCCGCGCCGAGACGATCTCCTACGAGGATTACGTCAAGCACAACGGGGAAGTGGGCGCCAAGGAAGCCGGCCGCATGCGCCTCGAAGGCAAGGAGTACGTCGTCCAGGACGGCGACGTGATGCATTTCCGCTTCAACGCGTGAAGCGCGCGTGGGCCCGGCGCGCCAACGCGCAATCAGCATTTCGTTAACCACCCCGACCTCAAAGTGAACAAGTTCACATTGGAGTCGGGCGATGATCGAAGCGGCGCGCTCTGCGGGGACGGCCTACGCGACGCAGCCGAACATTCCGCGCGCCGCCCCCGCGCCGACGAAAGAGCAGCTCGAAGCGGACATCCGCCTGGGCAAGATTCCCGAAGAGATGGCCAGGCGCCTCGCCACTGTCGCCGACGACGAGAAGGCCATCGCGTTCGTCCTGAACTACGGCAAAACGCCCGCGGAAATGGCCGTTCTCCTCGATACCGCGAAGAAGGCCGACGAACTCCGCGAGGAACAAAGCCGCGAGCGCGTGAAGTTCGAGCGTGACCGCGTGATCGCCGCCGTGCGCCAAAGGATCCGGGAACTCCGCGCCGAACTTCAACGGCTGCAATCCGCGCCCATGTCCGAAGCCGAGCGGAAAGCAGCGATCGCGC
Source organism: Alphaproteobacteria bacterium (assembly GCA_018969015.1). GTDB lineage: Bacteria > Pseudomonadota > Alphaproteobacteria > Caulobacterales > Aquidulcibacteraceae > REEB506. Next base: position 33,560 of record JAGWZE010000007.1, on the reverse strand, counting down.
AGATCGTGACCGTGCTCAAATCGATGGCGCAGGCGATGAAGGCCATGGGCGAAATGCCCGCCGTCGGCGCCGCGGGAGGCGCCGCCACTGCACCGACCGCAGCCGATGCGCAGACGGCGTCAACGGATGCGGGCGCGGCCGCCAATGGCGATACTTCGGGCGGCGACGGATCCTCCGCCGATGGCGCGTCCGCCGAAGCGACCACGGCCGATGCAACGACGTCCGGAACGTCAACCGGCACGACTGCCTCCTCGACGGGCGACGAAGAAGCGCGCAGTCTTGGGCGCGAGGCGGAAGAGCTGATCAAGGACGCGGAGAAGCGCAATCGCGCGCCACGCGAACGAGAAGCCCGCGTCTGACGCTGTCAATGGGCGGGCGCCGCGCGGCTAGCGCGTCAGGCGCACGTCCCGCGCCTCCGGGCCATAGGGCAGCAAAAGCACCATCTCGGCGCGCTTGTAATCGATCGAAAGAACGTCCGCCTGGCCGAGCACGTCCATGCCGACGAGCAGGGCCGGTTCTTTGGTCAGGCCCCACACCGTGAAGACGTGGGCGTCCGCGACGATCGTCGGCATTTCCATGATCTGCAAAGTTCCGCTGACATTGAGCGGCGGCAGATAGACCAGCCGTCCCTGCATGTAGGCGCCCGTCGCGCCCGTGAACGCCACCTCACCCACTTCGCGCATCGATGCGGCGCGCGCGCGCAACGCTTGCAGCAAGGCGGAGTTCGCGATCGAGCGCTCGGCGCCCGTGTCGATCACGGCGGCGACCTTGACGCCGCCGACCTCGGCCTCCGTGAGGAACAATGCGCCGAAGCGCAGCTTGCCCTTCAGCCGCAGCCCACGGCTCGGCGCATAGCGACGCTTCGCCGGACCGATCTCGATCCGGTCCTTGCGAAAATCGACGAGCAGGCGCCGCCCCGCCAGCGCATCGACGCCGAACACGCCATCGGCGCCTGCGAGAATGCCGCCGTCCATGACCGGCATGCGCAGGTTCGTCTGCTGCATCGTGTCGGCGCGGAACGAGGCGACCGGGATCGTGGCGGCCTCGATGGAGCCGGTGACGCCATGCACCACGAAGCGCCCGGCTTCGCGCTGCGGCGTAAGGCCGAGCGCCTCGGCGAGCCTGGGGCTCGCGACGGAGCTGTTGGCCCCGGTGTCGACGATGAACTTGAACGGCCCCTGGCCGTTGACGTGGACGGGCGCGAGCACGCGGCCGATCCGGTCCTTGCGCGTGGGGATTGCGTAGACCGCTTCGTCCTCGGCCGGAGGCACGGCGGCGGCGGGCGCGGGCGTCGCCGGCGACGTCGCCGCTGACGGCGCCGTTGACGGGCGCACGGGCGGCTGCGCCGCGACGCCGGCCGCGGCGCCCATCGCGCCGCCCGCGAGAACGGCCGCGCACAGGGCGGCCCGGACGGCCGCAAGAGCGATCATCGTGCGCGCCGCAGGACGCATGCGTTTGGCCTCCGACGTCACTATGCGCGCGTTTGCGCAGCCGGCAACCGCCATTGCGCGGTCTCCGGGGAGGCGTCACAACAGAGCGATGAGTTGGACGCAGCTGACGAGCGCGCACGACGGCGCGCCCCTCCCCGCCTATCGCGTTGCCGCGCAAGGCCCGCGGCGCGGCGGTCTCGTGCTCGTGCAGGAGATCTTCGGCGTCAACGCCAACATCCGCGCCCTCGCCGATCGGTTCGCGCAGGACGGGTACGACGTCCTGGCGCCGCAGTACTTCGCGCGGCTCGATCCGCATTTCGACGGCGGCTTCGACGAGGCCGGCCTCGCCAAGGCGCGCGCCGCCGTGACGGCGACGCCGTGGGATCAGGTCGCCGCCGACACCCAGGCCGCAATCGACACGCTCGCCTCAGCGGGCGGGCCGGTGTTCGTCGCCGGGTTCTGCTGGGGCGGAACGGTGGCCTGGCTCGCCGCCTGCCGCTGCACCGGCCTCGCCGCCGCGGCGGGGTTCTATGGCCGTCTCATCATCGGGCTGCTCGACGAGACGCCGCGGGCGCCGATCGAGCTCCACTATGGCGCGCGCGATCCGATGATCCCGATGACCGACGTGGACAAGGTGCGCGCCGCCCACCCCGGCGTGCCGATCCATCTCTATCCGGCCGGACACGGATTTTTCTCCGATCGCAGCGCCGACCACGACGCCGTCCAGGCCGACCTCGCCTGGGCGCGCACGCGCGCCTTTTTCGACACCCACGGCTGAAGGATCCTCCATGCCGCTCGACCACGTCTCCATCGGCGTCCGTGACGTCAAGGCCGCCAAGGCGTTCTACGACGCGGTGCTTGCCCCGCTCGGCATGGCGCCGTTGATGCCCGTCGAAGTGCCTGGCGCCGGCCTCGTCTCGGTCGGCTATGGCGACGCGGGCAGCGCTAAGCCCACGTTCTGGATCGGCCTGCCGATCAATCGCGGCGCACCGTCCGCCGGCAACGGCGCGCACCTCGCCTTCGCGGCGCCCTCGCGCGAAGCGGTCGACGCCTTCTATCTCGCCGCGCTCGAGCACGGCGGACACGACGACGGCAGCCCGGGCCTGCGCACCGAGTACCACCCCGACTACTACGGCGCCTTCGTGCGCGACGCCGACGGCAACAAGGTCGAGGCCGTGCATCATGGTCCGTGAGTTGATCCACGTCGCGCGGACGCCGTGATCCCGCACGCGGCGTGGCCCGTCGATCCTGGCGTTGTCGGGCCGTTTCTCATTGCTGTCTTGCTGATCGAGCTGACTCCCGGCCCGAACATGTCGTGGCTTGCGGTGCTCGCGGCGACGCGCGGGCGCGCGGCGGGGTTCGCGGCGGTGGCGGGCGTGACGGCCGGGCTCGCGGTGTACATGCTCGCCGCGGCGTTCGGCGTCGGCGAGGTCGTGCTGCGCGCGCCGGGCCTCTACCAGGCGCTGCGGTGGGCGGGCGTCGCCTATCTCCTGTGGCTCGCCTACGAGGCCTGGACGAGCCGCGGCGACGGCGCAGGCTCACCCGCCGAGCCGGACGCCGCCGATCGGCGCCAAGCCGCGCTGCGGGGCTTCGTCGCCAACGTGCTCAACCCGAAAGCGGCGGTGTTCTACATCACGCTGCTGCCGACCTTCATGCGCCCGGACCACGCCAACCCGGTCGCGCAGGCGCTGCTGCTCGGCAGCGTGCATCTCGGCGTGGCGGTTGCGGTTCATGCCTCGATCGTCACGGCGGCGGCGCGGGCGCAGGCGCTGGCGCAAAGCCGTCTTGCGGGGCGTCTCTCCGCGGTCGCGATCGCGGCGATCGCGCTTTGGATGCTGTGGGAGACCGGGCGGAGCGTCCCGGCCTGACCGACGGAAGGGTTGCGGTCGTCAGCCGCTCGCCACCGACGTGATGGCCACGGCCGCGATGAGCAGAAGGACGAGAACGGGGGCGATCTTCTTCATGCCCTCAGAGAAGGGCCCGCGCCCCGGCCCGCACAAGGCCGCCCGGCGTCACGAAGCGGTGAGCCTCGGGCGGGACGGGCCCGCCCTCGCGTTTCGTCAGTGCCCCGGAAACTGCACCAGCGCATGCACCGGCACGCCGTGCCCTTCGATCCGCGCCGCGCCGCCGAGATCGGGCAGATCGATCACGAACGCGGCGCCGACGACGTTCGCGCCCGCCTGCCGCAAAAGCTTGATCGCGGCTTCGGCCGTGCCGCCCGTGGCGATCAGGTCATCGATGATGAGCACGCTTTCGCCGGGACGCACGGCGTCGACGTGGATCTCCACCTCGTCCTCGCCATACTCGAGCGCATACGTCTGGCGCAGCGTGGCCGCCGGCAGCTTCCCCTTCTTGCGCACCGGCGTGAAGCCGGCGGAAAGCTGGTGCGCCACGGCGCCGCCCAGGATGAACCCGCGGGCCTCGATGCCGGCCACCTTCTCGATCTTCGCGCCGGCGAAGGGCTGGACCAGTTCGTCGACCGCACGCCGGAACGCGCGCGCGTCGCCGAGCAGCGTGGTGATGTCGCGGAACAGGATGCCGGGCTTGGGATAGTCCGGGATCGTGCGGATGGCGTCGATGAGGCTCATGACCGCTAGGTTTGGCGGGATTGCGGGCCGGCGCCAAGGCTGACTTTTGGGGGGCGGTCCTCAACACCTCAGCGCATCAAGATAGACGGGATCGCGTTTCGCGAGGGCGAGTATGCGCTCGTCGGACGTGACCAGGCGAAGCCGGCGCGCATGCGCCGTCGCCACGATCAACGCGTCGCAGGGATCGCGGTATCCGAGGCGGCGCGGAGTTTCGCTGGCGCTCAGCGCGACACGCTGCCCGATACTGGCCCAGCGCGCGCCAAGGTTTCGCACGCCGATGCTGCACCAACCGATCGGGCCGAGCCCGTCCAAGTTGATCCGGGAGGCGTTCTTCTTTTGCGCCGCGAGCGCAACCTCGATCGGCGTAACGACCGAGACGAACAGCCGGCCACTCCGCCCGGCGACATCCACGGCGGCCAGCACGTCTGACGAAAGCCCCTCGCCCATGAGAAGGCGATAGAACGCGACCGTATCGAGGAGGAGGCCCTCTCCCTTCCGCATCAGGTCAGGTCAGCGAACCTCAGACCTTCCAGCGCGCCACTTGCGCGGCGATGGGCTTCGACAGATCGACGCGCGGATCGATCTTCAGCATGCCGCGAAGCGATCCATAGCCCTTCGGAAAAACAGCCTTGGCCTTTTGGGACGCAGCTTCAGGATGTGCGGGCGGCTTAGTCCCAACGGATGCCCTCGACTTTGCCGACGCTTCTTGTTTTGCCGCTTGCTTTGCCGCCCCCTTCGTTTGAGGCGCCTTTCGGGCAGATTTCGGAGTCTTGGTCGGATTGGATTTGGCCATGACGGCATCATACCACCGTGGAGCGTCGCACTACGGCCGCCATCGCCCAGATCAGGCGCCGCCGGCGCGGCGCAGCACGCGTCCCGCGATCGCGTCGAGCTTCGCCGTCAGCGCCGGGTCGCGGGCGTTCGGGGCGGTGATCACTGCGGTGTCAAGGCAGGTGTCGATCGGGCTCGGCGCGCGCGGCGTGGTCGCGAGCGACCGCGCCAGCGCGGCGACGAGCGCGCGGGCCTTGCCGGCGTTCGCGTGCATCACCTCGACCACCTCGGACACGGTGACCGCCTCCGTCTCCTCGCGCCAGCAGTCATAGTCGGTCACCATCGCCACGCTCGCGTAAGGCAGCTCGGCTTCGCGGGCGAGCTTGGCCTCGGGCATGTTCGTCATGCCGATCACGTCGCAGCCCCAGCTGCGGTAGAGGCGGGATTCCGCCAGCGTCGAGAACTGCGGGCCCTCCATGACGAGATACGTCCCGCCCTCGTGCACCTCCGCCCCGGCCTCGCGCGCAGCGGCGGCGGCCAGTGCGGACAGACGCGGGCACACCGGATGCGCCATCGAGACGTGCGCCACGAGCCCCGTCGCGAAGAAGCTCTTCTCGCGCGCGAACGTGCGATCGATGAACTGGTCCACGACCACGAACGCACCCGGCGGGCGATCCTCGCGCAGCGAGCCGCACGCCGAGAGCGACACCACGTCGGTGACGCCGAGCCGCTTCAGCGCGTCGACATTGGCGCGGAAGTTGAGCGCCGACGGCGGGATGCGGTGGCCGCGCCCATGTCGCGGCAGGAAGACGACGCGCTGGTCGCCGATCCGGCCGTCGAACAGCTGATCGGAAGGCGCGCCCCAGGGCGTCTCGACCGTGCGCCACGCGCCTTCGAGGCCGGGAATGTCATAGAGGCCCGATCCGCCGATGACGCCGAGAACCCAACCGCTCATCTCACCCCTCCCTGTCGCCGCCGCCGGCCGGCGCATCGCTGGCGCCGGGACGCCAGCGCGTGGCTTTGGCCCATTCCAGCGCGAGCCGCACGAGAAGCGTTGTCGCGGGCTCCTTGAGATCGGCATAGACGGCGCGATCGTGCGTGTGCGCGGCCAGCGCGCGCTTGAGGCGCTCCCAGTCGGCGCGCACGCCGGCGTCCGCGCGCAGGAAGTCGCGCTGCAGGAGCGCGATCGTGGCGTTCGCCGCGCCCATGCGCCGGACGTGGAGATGCACGTCGCGCGCGCCGGGCGGCGCGGTGAAATAGAGCTTGCGCCAGTCGTCCGGCGCGCCGCGCCCGAAGCCGGGGCGCGGCAGGTCCGAAGTCGTGTCCGAACGATGCCGGAAACCGGCCGCCGTCAGGGCGGGGACCAGCACGGGATCGTCGAGATCGAGCACGAGCGCCTGGAGGTCGATGACGTCCTTGGCGGCCAATCCGGGCACCGCCGTCGAGCCCACATGATCGACGTCGGCGTGGCAGGCGGCGAGCGCGTCACGCACCCGGCGCGCGAGGGCAAGCCCCTCCTCCCGCCACCGCGGATCCGGATCGACGACGATGCGCTTCTGGCTCATGTGCGAAGGGCTAGGCCGTCCGAGGCGCCGGCTCAAGTCGTCGCGGTGGGGGACGCGCGGCGCAGTCTTAGCCGAAACGAAAAAGGCCGCCCCGGAGGGCGGCCTTCGACGAACGGCGGGATGCGCCGGATCAGTGCTTCTGGCCGCGCCAGACCTGCTTGTAGGCGGCATAGAGCAGCGCCGTCAGGACGAGCAGGTAGATCATCACCTGCATGCCGAGCGACTTGCGCTGCGCCATCTTCGGATCCGCGGCCCATTGCAGGAAGGTGACGACGTCCTTCGCCATCTGCTGCTTGGTGGCCTGCGTTCCGTCCTCGTAGGTGATGACGCCGGCTTCTTCCGCGATGCCGAGCTGGTTCGCCATCGCGACCCAACCGCCCCGGAAGTACGGGTTGTAGTTCTTGCCTTCGACGACTTCGACGCCCTTCGGCGGCTCGTCCTTGAAGCCCGTGAGGAACGCGTAGACGTAGTCGGCGCCGCCGTGGCGGGCCTTCACGATCACCGACAAGTCGGGCGGGTAGGCGCCGCCATTCGCGGCCCGGCCGATGCCTTCGTTCGGGTACGGATAGATGAACTTGTCCGACGGGCGCGCCGGACGCGTCACGTCCTCACCCGTGTTCGGATCGACTTCCGTCACCTCATAGTTCGCCGCGATCGCCTTCACCCAGGGGTTGTCGATCGCGTTGACGAGTTCTTTGCCGTGGCCCGGCGCGCCGAGCACGGGCTCCTCGCCGCGCAGCTGCCAGTTCTTCGGCGCCACCGCCTGGAACGGACCGCCGGCTTCGCCGAGGTTGCGGTAGCTCAGCATCTTCAGGCCGTGGCAGCTCGAGCAGATCTGCTTGTAGACCACGAAGCCGCGGCGAACCGCCGCCTGATCGTATTGGCCGAAGGGGCCCTGGAACGACCAGGCCTGCTTTTCCGGATGCTTGGCCTCGCCGGCGGCGTGAGCCGCGGGCGTGAGCGCCGGGGCGGCGAGCAGGGCCGCCGTGAGCGCGAGGGCGCGCAGGATCGTTTTCATTCTCGTTCGCCCCTTATTCCGCAGCCGCCTTGGAGCCGTCGAGGACGGCCTTCGCGATCGTATCGGGCACGCGGCGCGGCGTTTCGCGCAGGCCGAGCACCGGCAGGATGATCAGGAAGAAGGCGAAGTAGTAGGCCGTCAAAAGCTGGGAGAAGGTTTCGACGGTGAACTTGAACGGCTCGACGACCGCAGCCGCCTTGCCTTCGGCGCCCGGATTGTCCTGCTCCCAGGCGCGCACGGCGATCGCGAGTTCTTCGGGCGTGTGCGCCGCGAAGGTGCGCGTCGCTTCCGTGCCGTCCGCGGCCTTATAGGTCACGACCTGCGAGTAGTCGCCGGCCTGATACACGGCCTTCGCCGGGTTCTGGCCGCCGCACCAGCCAAGCGCGAAGCAGGCCACCACGAACACGAGGAAGAAGCGCTGCGCCCACGGACGATAGCGCATCGACCGCACCTTCGAGGTGTCGAGCCACGGCAGCACGAACAGCACGGCGATGGCGCCGAACATCGCGATGACGCCGCCGAGCTTGGAGTCGATCGGGCCGATGTTGAACGTGATAGCGCGCAGGATCGCGTAGAACGGCAGCAGGTACCATTCCGGCACGATTTCCGGCGGCGTCACGAGCGGGTTGCCGGGGATGTAGTTGTCGGCGTGGCCGAGCGCGTCCGGCATGTAGAACACGAACACCGCGAACATCAGCAGGAAGACCGCCAGCGCGAACAGGTCCTTCACGGTCGCGTACGGCGTGAAGGGCACGGTGTCGTCGGCGGACTTCACGTCGACGCCGGCCGGGTTGTTCTGGCCGGACACGTGCAGCGCCCACACGTGCAGGATCGTGACGCCGAAGATCACGAACGGCAGCAGGTAGTGCAGCGAGAAGAAGCGGTTCAGCGTCGGGTTGTCGATCGAGAAGCCGCCCATCAGCCACTGCTTGATCGGTTCGCCGACGACCGGCACCGCGCCGAGGATGTTGGTGATGACCGTCGCGCCCCAGAACGACATCTGGCCCCACGGCAGCGTGTAGCCGAGGAAGGCCGTGCCGACCATGAGCAGGTAGATCACGCAGCCCAGGATCCACAGCACCTCGCGGGGCGCCTTGTAGGACCCGTAATAGAGGCCGCGGAACATGTGGATGTAGACGGCCAGGAAGAACATCGAGGCGCCGACGGCGTGGATGTTCTGGATCAGCCAGCCATAGGGCACGTCGCGCTCGATGCGCTGCACCGAGGCGAACGCGTGATCGATGCTCGGCACGTAGTGCATCGCGAGCACGATGCCAGTGACGATCTGCGTGACGAGGCAGAACGTCAGGATCGCGCCGAACGTCCAGAAGTAGTTGAGGTTCCGCGGCGTCGGATACGAGACGAAGCTGTCATGCGCCAGGCGGATGATCGGCAGCCGCGCATCGAGCCACTTCTCGATGCCGGTCTTGGGATCGTAGGTCGAAGGGCCGCTCATTCAATCACCCGATCTTGATGGTGGTGTCGGACAGGTAGACGTACGGCGCGACCACGAGGTTCTTCGGCGCCGGGCCCTTCCGGATGCGGCCGGAGGTGTCGTAGTGCGAGCCGTGGCACGGGCAGAACCAGCCGCCGTAATCGCCGGCCGCGAAAGTCGGGACGCAGCCGAGGTGCGTGCAGGACGCCAGGAGGATCAGGAACTCGCGCTTGCCGGGCTGACCATTGGACTGCAGCAGGCGGGAGTCGTCCGTCGCGGGGTCCTTCAGGTCGGGCGCCTTGTCGTCCGCTTCGGCGCGGGCGATCTCGTCGGCCGTGCGGTGGCGGATGAACATCGGCTTGCCGCGCCAGAGCGTCTGGATCTGCTGGCCTTCCGCGACCGAGCTCAGATCCACCTCGATGGAGGCGAAAGAGAGTGTGTCCGCGGCGGGGTTCATCTGGTCGATGAACGGCCACACGACCATCGCGGCCCCGACGGCGCCGGCGGCGCCGGCTGCGATATGGATAAAGTCCCGCCGCGAGGGCGCCGGAGCGTCCGTTGCGGTGCTGTTCGTCGTCGTTTCGGCCACGCCAAAACCCCCGAGATCCGTATGCGAGTGCAAGCGCGCTTTCATAGGCGCCTGCGGCCCAATAGCTAGAACGGCCCCGCGCGCGACCAGCGCGGCTTCTCGCCGCACGGCGCTTGCGCCCGTCCCATCCCAGCCGGAGCGCTTAACGTGCGTCTCGCCTTGTATCAACCCGACATTCCGCAAAACCTTGGCGCCGCTTTGCGGATCGCCGCCTGCTGGGCGGTTCCGCTCGATCTGATCGAGCCTTGCGGCTTCCCGCTGACTGACAAAGCCCTTGCGCGGGCGGCGATGGACTATGGCGAGAAGGCCGAGGTCGTCCGGCATCCGAGCTTCGAGGCGTTTCTCCAGGCGCCGTTACGTCAAGCCGGCCGGCTGGTCCTGATCGAGACGGACGGAGACGCCCGCCTGACCGACTTCCGGTTCGCGCCGGGCGACACGCTTCTCCTCGGCCGGGAGAGCGCCGGAACGCCGCAGGGCGTTTACACGGCGGTCGATGCGGTCGTACGCATTCCGATGGCGCCCGGTCTGCGGTCGCTCAACGTCGCCGTGGCCGGGGCCGTCGCCCTGGCCGAGGCCCTGCGCCAGACGGGCGGGTTCGACGGCTTTCCGTGAAGGGGCGGACATGGATTCGAAGCTCGGGGATCTGGAGACACGGAAAGCGACGGCCAAGGCCTGGTTCGAAAGCCTGCGCGACCAGATCTGCGCCGCCTTCGAAGCCATTGAGGACGACGCCCCGGCCTCCCTCTATCCGGGCGCGCCCGGCCGGTTCGAAAAGACGCCGTGGAAGCGCCAGCCCGGCGGCGGCGGCGAGGATCAGGGCGGCGGCGTCGCGGGCCTGATGCGCGGGCGGGTGTTCGAGAAGGTCGGCGTGCACGTCTCGACGGTGCATGGCGCGTTCAGCCCCGACTTCGCCAAGCAGGTCAAAGGCGCGGCGGACGATCCCCGCTTCTGGGCCAGCGGCATCAGCCTGATCGCCCACCTGCGCAATCCGCACATCCCGGCCGCGCACATGAACACGCGCATGATCGTCACGACGCAGTGGTGGTTCGGCGGCGGCGGCGATTTGAACCCCACCCAGGACTACCAGCGCAGCGAAAGCGCCGACGACGCCCGCGCCTTCCACACCGCCTACGAGAAGGCCTGCGCCCCGCACGGCGCGGACCTCTATCCGAAATACAAGAAGTGGGCGGACGAGTATTTCTGGCTGCCCCACCGCGGCGAGCATCGCGGCGTCGGCGGCATCTTCTACGACCACCACAACAGCGGCGGGCAAGAGCGCGACACCTGGGACAAGGACTTCGCCTTCACCCAGGACGTCGGCCGCTGCTTCCTCGACATCTACCCCAAGATCGTCCGCAGCCGGATGGATCAGCCCTGGACGCCGGCCGATCGCGAGGAGCAGCTGATCCGCCGCGGCCGCTATGTCGAGTACAACCTGCTCTACGACCGCGGCACGATCTTCGGCCTGAAAACAGGCGGCAACATCGAAAGCATCCTCTCGTCGATGCCGCCCGAGGTGAAGTGGCCGTAGCTGCCGGCGTCATCCTCGGCGCGCGGCGCGCGCCGGGGATCCAGACGTGGAGCGCGACCGCCGCTGGATCCCCGCCACGCCTGCGGCGCGGCGAGGATGACGCCGGCGGGTCGCATTACGCCCGCTTCTGGAAGAACGCCTGGAACGCCGCGACCGCTTCGGGCGAGCGCAGGCGCTGACCGAACAGCTCACCCTCTTTCAGGTTGCGGGCGTTGAGCGCGTCGCGGTCGCGCATCAGCATCTTCGTCAGGCGCACCGCCTCGGCCGGCTTGGCGGCGAGCGCGTGCGCGGCGGCGCGGGCCTTGGTCTCGACCTCGCCCGCGGGGCACGCGGCGTTGGCGAGCCCCATCGTCACGGCGTCCTTGCCGAGGATCGGCTCGCCGAGCCCGAGCAGCGCGAACGCCCGCACGTGGCCGATGCGCGCCGGGATGGTGAGGCTCGAAGCCGCTTCCGGCACGAGACCGAGATCGACGAACGGCGTCGTCAGGCGCGCAGTCTCGGCGACATAGACGAGGTCGCAGTGCAGCAGCATCGTCGTGCCGACGCCGACGGCGTGGCCCTGAACCGCCGCGACGAGCGGCTTGTGCGCGTTGATGATCCGCTGCAGGAACCGCTCGACGTGGCGCGGACCGCTGTGCTGGCCCGCGCCCTGCGCGGCGAAATCCATCAGGTCGTTGCCGGCGGTGAAGAGATCGCCTTCGGCGGTGAACAGCACGACGCGCACGCCGTCGTCGCGCTCGGCGGCTTCGAGGCCATCGGCCAAAGCGCCATACATCGCGTTGGTGATGGCGTTCTTCTTCGCGGGCCGCGCGAACCGGATTTCCAGCACGGCGCCGTCGCGGCGCACGATCACGTCGTCAGTCATCTCCGACCTCCTTCAATCCGATGACGCCCTCGAGAAACCGGGCGATCGCGGCCTGCTCGGCCGCACTGAATTCCCGCGTGATGCGGGTGTTGAGACCGCGTGCGCGACGGGCGGCTTCGGCCCGCGCCGTCGCTCCCGCCGCCGTGAGGCTGAGACGCACGGCGCGGCGATCGTCCGGATCCGGCGCGCGCGCCAGAAACCCCTGCTCCACGAGCCGCTGCGTCAAGACCGACACGACGGACTGCGCAAGCCCCATCTGCTCGGCGATCGCGCTGACGCCGACGCCGCCCTCTTTCGGGACCGCGAACAGCACCCCGGCCTGCGCCGACGTGAGCCCCAGATCGACGAGCCCCGCATCCGACGCCTGCTGCGCCGCGCGCGCGGCGCGGGCGAGCAGAAGCATGAAGCGCGGGGAAGAGCGTTCGACCACAAAAGCCAATTACATCGCAACAGATATATCGTCAACGATGTTACTTGAAGCCCTCCCCCAGCGGGGGAGGGTTTGGGAGGGGGAGAAGCGAACTGCGGCGCGCGGGGTTTGCTATTCCCCTGAAATGGCGATGCGCGCTCTCCCCACCCCTGGCCCCTCCCCGCTGGGGAGGGGAACCGCGCATCACCGCCACCGTGCGCAGCCCTCAACCCGCGCCGCGCTCGGCCTCGATCGCCGTGGCGCGGGCCCATGCCGGGCGCGCCTCGGCCCGGCCCACGAAATCCTCGAACACGGCGCGCTTCTCGATCATGCCGAACGTCATCATGAACTTGAGCGAGGAGGCCATGTAGAGATCAGCCGCGGTGAACGCGGCGTCGAACAGGTTGCTCCCCGGCGCGAGCGCGCCGGACACCGCGTCGAGCATGCGCTCGTAGCTGCCCCAGCCGGCGGCGGTCGGGTTCGTGGGGCCTTTGGTCATTTTCTCGAACGCGGCGGGCTCGATCGTCGTGGCCGGAAACATCAGCCATTGCAGGAACCGGCCGCGGCGCGCGTCCGTCGGCGCGGGTGCGAGGCCCGCGGCGGGATACTTGTCGGCGAGATAGAGAAGGATCGCAGCCGTCTCGCCGAACTTCGCGTCGCCGTCCTCGAGCGCCGGCAGCTTGCCCATCGGATTGACCGCCTTCAGCGCCGCCGCCGGATGGCTCGGGCCGCGCATGTCGACGGTGACGATCTCATAGGGCGCGCCGACCTCCTCGAGCATCCACAGCGCCGTGAACGAACGGGTGCGCGGGGCGTAGTGCAGCTTCATGGGCGGTCTCCTGGCAGGCGCCCACTGAGACAGGTCGCGCCGCGTCCGTCCAGCGGATATGACGGCGCTAGACCATGCCCTGAACGACCGCCTTCAGACGCTCGGCGATCGAGAACTCGTCTTCGGTGAAATCGGACTCGATCCACCATGCCTCGACCTCGCGCAGCACCGCGCCGACGAGCGGCCCCGGCGGCACGCCGGCCGCGACGACGCTTGCGCCGTCGAGCGGAAACCGCGGCGGCGTCCAGCCATCCGCGAGCGCGATCAAGGCGCGCCATTGCGCATCGGCCTTGCCCTCGTCCGCCGCCGCCCAGCCGCGCTTCACGCGATCGACGAACACGCCCCGCCCGAGCGCATAAAGCGCGCGCCGCACTTCCCGCATCGACATGTAGGAGACGATGCGCGGCGTCTGTCCCGCCGCGGCGACGAGACGATCGCGCTCGTCATTGGCGAGCTTGAGGCGCCGCGCAAACGCCCGCACGACCTCGGCGTCCGCCGGCAACAGCGTGGCGAGCCGTTGCAGCGGATCGTGCGGCAGGAAGCGGCTGGTTTCGATCTCGACGAGCCGCGCGAGGCGGGCTGGCCCCTCCGCGTCGATCTCCGGCGCGATTTCCGCGAGAATGCCGGCGCTCTGCATCGCGGCCAGCGCGTCGCGCGGGTCCGGCGCGGCGAGCAGCTTGCGCGTCTCTTTCCACACGCGTTCGACGGAAAGGCTCGAAATCCCGTCCTTCAGCGCGGCGCAGGCTGCAAGCCCGGTCATGTCGAGCGGGCCTTTGCCGTACCAGGCGGCGAAACGGAAAAACCGCAGAATGCGCAGATAATCCTCGCGGATGCGCGTCTGCGCATCGCCGATGAAGATCACGCGCCCGGCGCGCGCGTCGTCGATCCCGCCGCCGGTGGGATCGTGCACGACGCCGTCCGGATCGGCATAGAGCGCGTTCATGCGGAAGTCGCGGCGCGCGCTGTCTTCGGCCCAGTCCTGCGTGAACGCCACCGTCGCGCGGCGACCATCCGTGGAGACGTCGCGGCGCAGCGTCGTGACCTCGAACGGCGTGCGCTGGGCGACGACCGTCACGGTCCCGTGCTCGATCCCCGTCGGATGCGCGGCGAGGCCCGCGGCCGTGACCGCCTGCACCACCTCGTCCGGCGTCAGCGGCGTGGCGATGTCGATGTCGTCCACCGGCGCGCCGATCAGGGCGTTGCGCACGCAGCCGCCGACGAACCGGGCGGCGCGAGGCCGCGCGGCCTCCAGTGCGGCGATGACCGCGCGCGTCGGCGCCGCGGTGAGCCAGGCGGCGGTGAGCCGTGTCACGCCAGGGGTCGTCATGGGCGATCTTTCGCCGGCGTTTCCGGCAGGGTCTGCGCCGGCACCAGCCGGCCGTTGTCGAGATGCGCCGGCACGTAGCGGCCATCCCGCACGCGCGGCTCCGAGAGCGCCGCGACCGCCAGCGTCTCCGCCGCGAGCGCAACGCCCGCCAGCAGCAGCACCGTCATCGGCCAGGGATCGCCGGCGCCGGCCTCGCGACGGCGTTTCCACGCCGCGTACAGCCAGTACACGACGAACGGCGCCGCGAGGGCGAACAGCATCAATCCATAGCGACGCAACATGGCGATGGCTTAGCGCGACGCGCCCCCGCCGTTAAGGGCGCCTTTGAGCGGGGGCGCGCCGCGCGCGACTGCGCTCAGCCCATCACGAAGGCGGCGAGCTTGTTGCCGTCGAGATCGCGGAAATAGGCGAACGTGCCGAACGCCCCGCGCGGGCCCGGGGGGCCTTCGCACGTGCCGCCCAGCTCCAGCGCCTTGGCGTGCAGAGCCGCGACCTGCTCCTTGCTGTCGGCCTGGATGGCGATCATCGTGCCGTTGCCCTTGGTGGCGGGCTGGTCGTCATACGGCTTCGTGACCATGATCATCGGCCCGCTGGCCATGCGATAAATCTGGCCCTTGGGCGTCGGCATCATGCGCGCGCCCCCGATCATCCCGAGCAGGGCGTCATAGAACGCGAGCGCCCGATCCATGTCGTTCACGCCCACGGACACGTATCCGATACCAGCCATGCGATCCTCCTTCGCCAGGGTGTCGTCCCCGGTCGACATTCGCCTATCCGAGGCCGGCGCCGGCGTCGAGGCCGCGCTGGGTCACAAATAAAGCCGCTCGTAGAGCCGCTTGATCATCCCGGCCGTGGCGCCCCAGATGAACCGGTTCTCGAACGGCATGACGTAGTAGGCCCGCGTCTGACCCTGCCAGTCGCGCTCGTGGCGCTCGTGATTGGCCGGGTTCATCAGGAACGACAGCGGCGTCTCGAACACGTCGGCCACCTCGCGCGGATCGGGGCGCAGCGTGAAGCCCGGATCGACATAGGCGACGATGGGGGCGACGGCGTAGCCCGTCACCGTTTCGTAGGGCGCGAGCGCCCCCAGCGGCGTGACGAAGCGGGGCTCGACGCCGACTTCCTCGAACGTCTCCCGCAGCGCCGCGCCGACGGGCCCGTCGTCCTCGGCCTGGATGCGCCCGCCGGGAAAGGCGATCTGGCCGGCATGGGTGGGCATGTCCGCGGTGCGCTGCGTGAGCAGCATCGTGAACCCTTCCGGCCGGCGCACGATGGGCGCGAGCACCGCCGCCCGCTTCAGGATCGGGCGGCTCGCGGGGCGGAAGTGCGGGTTGAGGTCATAGTCCCCGAACGGCGGCGGATCGCCCCAGCCGAGCCCGAACTCCAAAGGGTCGAGCCGCGTGCGCAGGCGCGCGTCCAGATCGGCGTCGTCGATGTAGGCCATGGGGCGATATGCGGCTCACGGCCCGCCAGGGTCAATGAGGGCGCCGAGATCGAACATCGCGCCGTCGCTGGCCAGCCGCAGCCGCCCGTCCGGCCCCTCCTCGGCCCAGTCCACGAGCTCGTAGAACGGCGCGCGCAGGATGCGGGCCTCGAGGCGCCCCCGCACGAGCACGTAGGGCCGCGGGGCCCCCGCGGCGTCGGCGGCGACACGCAGGGGCCGCGCCGCGCTGACCACGACCTGATCCCCGACATTGGTGGTGAGCACGATCTTTTGATCGGCGCCCTCGCCCAGCCTGTCGGCCCGGATCGCGACGAAGGGCGCGTCCTCCACCCGCACCCGCACCTTCTCGACCGGGGTGACGAGATACGTCACGCCATCCTCGTCCTTGCGCAGGATCGAGGCGAACAGCCGCACCAGCGACTCCCGCGTCATTCGCGCGCCGTCATGGCGCCATGTCCCGTCGGCGAGGATTTCGATCCCGGCGTCCCCGCAATCGGGCGGGTTCCATTTTTCGACCGGCGGCGGCGGCCGGCCGGGCGCGTCGCCGCCGGCGCGCTGCAGTTCCGCCAAAAACGCCTGCAAGGAAGGGGGATGCTCGCCCATCGCCATTGGTTCGCCTAAAGTCCGCCCCGCATAGATAATCCCCTCGCCGCCAGGACGCACCGTCCCTCCCCACGAGCCCGTCTCCATGAGCCCGCCCCTATGAGCCTTCCCCCCGTGCCGCCCGCCGATCCCACCCCCGCCGAGGCGGCCGCCCTCGTCCGCGAGGCCGAAGAGGCCACCGTCCTTCTGGGCCGCGTCCGCGCCGAGATCGCCAAGGCCGTCTTCGGCCAGGAGCGGGTCGTCGAGCTCGTCCTGGCCGCCATCCTCGGCGGCGGGCATGGCCTCCTGGTCGGCGCCCCGGGCCTCGCCAAGACGCGGCTCGCCGCCGCCCTGGCCGTGGTGCTCGGCCTGCCCTGGGGCCGGGTCCAGTTCACGCCGGACCTGATGCCCGCCGACATCCTCGGCTCGGAAGTGCTGGATCAGGACGAAACGGGCCGGCGCGCCTTCCGGTTCGTCAAGGGGCCGATCTTCACGAGCCTGCTGCTGGCGGACGAAATCAACCGCGCCTCGCCGCGGACCCAATCGGCGCTCCTGCAGGCCATGCAGGAGCATCACGTCACGATGGCCGGCGCGCGCTACGATCTGCCCGAGCCGTTCCACGTCCTCGCCACCCAGAACCCGATCGAGCACGAGGGCGCCTATCCGCTTCCCGAAGCCCAGCTCGACCGCTTCCTGCTGCAGATCGACGTTCCGTATCCGGACAAGGAGACGGAGCGGCGCATCCTCGTCGAAACCACCGGCCTCTCCGACCAGACGCCCCAGCCCGTGCTCGATCCGGGCCGGCTGCTCGCGCTGCAGCGCCTCGTGCGGCGCATGCCGGTCGGCGAAAAGGTGCTGGCGGCGATCCTCGAACTCGTGCGCTCGGCGCGGCCGGGCTCCTCGACGGATCCGCGCGTCAACGCGCACGTCGCCTGGGGCCCCGGCCCGCGCGCCGGCCAGGCGCTGATGCTCGCCGTGCGCGCGCGCGCGCTGCTGCGCGGGCGCCTCACGCCCGCGATCGACGACGTCGCCGCGCTCGCCCGCCCCGCCCTCGTACACCGCATGGCGCTGTCCTTCGGCGCGCGCGCGGAAGGGCTCGACGTCGACAGCCTCGTCGACGATCTCGCCGCGAGGGCTGCGTGAGCGCACCCCGCGGCCCGAACCCGCTTCGGCCGAAATCCCCCGCGACCGACACCGCCCGCTTCGAGGCCGAAGGTCTTGCGGGCGATTTGCCGGCCGTGCTGCTGGAAGCGCGACGCCTCGCCGGCGCCGCGCCCGGCGTGCACGGGCGCCGGCGCGCGGGCCTCGGCGAAGCGTTCTGGCAGTTCCGCGACCATCGCCCCGAAGACGGCGCCCGCCTCGTCGACTGGCGCCGCTCGGCGCGCGGCGAGCGCCTCTACGTGCGCGAACGCGAACGGGAAGCCGCGCAGACGGCGCTGTTCTGGATCGATCCCGATCCCGGCTTCGGCTGGGCGAGCGGTCCCGGTTGGCCCACGAAGCGCCGCCGCGCGATGACGATTGGGCTCGCGTTCGCGCTGCTCGTCACCCGCGGCGGGGAGCGCGCGGGCGCACTCGGCGGGCCGCCGCCGCGCGCCGGCGGCCGCGCCGTCGATCGCCTCGCGGAAGACCTCGCGGGCCTGAACGTCGCCGATCCGCCGCCGCCGCTGCTGCGCTCGGCGGCGCTGTATTTCAGCGATTTCTACGGCCCTCTCGATCCCTGGCGCGCGCGCCTGAAGGCCGCCGCAGCCGCCGGCGCCGGCGGCGCGCTGGTGATGGTGAGCGACCCCGCCGAGGAAGACTTCCCCTACGAAGGCCGCACGCTGTTCGAGGCGCCGGGCCGGCGCGAGACCGTGCTGTTCGGCCGCGCGCAATCGGCCCGCGCCGCCTATGCCGAACGCCTCGCCGCGCAGCGCGCCGCCGTGCGCGCGATCGCGGCGCAGTACGGCTTCGTCGCGCTCCTCCATCGCACCGACCGCAGCCCCGCGCCGACACTCGCGGCGCTATGCGCGGCGCTGGGAGAGCACCGGTGACGCTCGGTCCGATCTTCTTCGCCGCGCCCTGGGCGCTCGCCGCGCTCGCCGCGCTGCCAGCGCTGTTCTTGATCCTGCGCGCGACCCCGCCGGCGCCGCGCCGCGCCGCATTTCCCCCTGTGCGCCTCCTGCAGGGGCTCGTCACGGAAGAAGAAAGCCGCAAGCGCGCGCCGCTGTGGCTCGTGCTGCTGCGCGCCGCCGCCGCGGCGCTGATGATCATCGGCTTCGCCCGCCCGAGCCTTGCGCCGCAGGCGAGCGCGACGGCGGCGGGTTCGGGCCCTGTGCTGCTCGTGATCGACGATGGCTGGACGAGCGCGCACGCGTGGTCGGATCTGCGCGCCGCCGCCGAAGCGGTGGCGTCCGAGGCCGAGCGCAACGGCGCATCGGTGCATCTCCTGCGCACGGCGCCGGCGCGCGCCGCCCAGCGCGCCGACGAGGAAATGACCGCCGCCGCCGCGCGCGCGGCGATCGCCCGCCTGGAGCCGCGCGCCTGGCGCCCGGATCGCGCCGATGCGCTGAAGCGCCTTGGCGACACGCCGGCCCGCTATGCGCGGATCGTGTGGATTTCGGACGGTCTCGACGATCCAGGGGCCGCCGCGCTCGGGCGGGCGCTCGCCGCGCGCGGCCCGCTGACGCTGCGCACGCCCGCCGTCACCGCCCGCGCTTTGACGGACGCCGCCGCCACCGCCGATGGCCTGATGGCCCAGGTGCGCCGCGGGCCGGACGGCGCAGTGAACGGCGCGGTCGCCGCCGAAACCATCGAGGGCCGCGCGCTGGGCGCCGCGCCCTTCCGTTTCGAGGCCGGCGCGGAGACCGCGCGCGTGCGCATCGACCTGCCGCCGGAAATCGCCGCGCGCGCCGCACGGCTGCGGATCGTCTCGGAGGAAAGCGCCGGCGCCGTGCGCCTGTTGCCGGCCGGCTCCGGACGCCCGCTCGTGGGCCTCGTCGATGTCGGCGTCGCCGGCGGACAGACGCTCCTCCAGGACCTCTACTATGTCGAGCGCGCCATCGCGCCGTTCGCCACCGCCCGCCGCGGCGAACCGAAAGCGCTGATCGGCCAGGGCGCGCAGGCGCTCGTCCTCGCCGACGCCAGCCGCATCGCGCCGGCCGATCGCGCCGCCATCGAAGACTGGCTGAAGAAGGGCGGTCTGCTCGTGCGGTTCGCCGGCCCCCGCCTCGCCAACGATCAGGACGATCTGTTGCCCGTCATGCTGCGGCCCGGCGCGCGCGCGCTCGGCGGCGCGCTTGCCTGGGAACAGCCGCAGAAGATCGCGCCGCCGCCGGACGACAGCCCCTTCGCGGGCCTCGCCATTCCGGAGGACGTCGCCGTGCGCCGGCAGGTGCTGGGCGATCCCGGCGCCGACAAGGAGGCGCGGGTGTGGGCGCGTCTGTCCGACGGCGCGCCGATCGTCACCGCGGCGCCGCGCGGACGCGGGCTGATCGTGCTCTTCCACGTCACCGCGGGGCCGGACTGGTCCGATCTCCCGCTGTCCGGCCTCTACGTCGACATGCTCAAGCGCACGCTCGCGTTCTCGGGTCGCGCGCAGGGCGCCGCCGAGGCGCGCGCCAGCACCGAGCCCTGG
Organism: Alphaproteobacteria bacterium; assembly: GCA_018969015.1. Taxonomy (GTDB): domain Bacteria; phylum Pseudomonadota; class Alphaproteobacteria; order Caulobacterales; family Aquidulcibacteraceae; genus REEB506. The sequence goes on along the minus strand of JAGWZE010000007.1, from coordinate 13,564 downwards.
CGGCCGACGCGGCTGCTCGACGGCTTCGGCGCGGCTGAGCCCGCCCGTCCCGATGCGCTCGCCATTCCCGCGGAGGCCTTCGGCGCCGCCCGCGCGAGCCCCGCCGCGCCGCCCGGCCTCTACGAACGCGCCGGCGGCGATGCGGCCTCGATCGACGCAGCCCGCGCGGACGAACCGCTCGCCTCCCTCGCGACGCCGCCCGGCGCCACGCGGCTCGGCCTCGGCGGCGCGCGCGCCCTCGATCTCGGCGGGCCGCTCCTGGCGCTCGCCGCACTCGCGATCGCGCTCGATCTCCTGCTCTCGCTCTACCTGGCGGGCCGCCTGCCGCGGCCGTCGTCACGCGCGCCGGCCGCAGCCGCAGCGCTCGCGCTCGCTGTCGTCGTCGCGTTCGCCGCGGGCGCGCCGCAGGCGCACGCCCAGCAGATCCCGCCCGAAGACCCGACGATGCAGATCCGGCTCGCCTATGTGCGCACGGGCGACGCGCGCGTGGATCGCATGACGGCCGCCGGCCTGCAGGCGCTGACGGACACGCTGATCGAGCGCACCGCCGTCGAGCCGGGGCCGCCGGTGGGCGTCGATCCCGCGCGCGATGATCTGTCCGTGTACCCCATTCTCTATTGGGCGGCGCCCTCGCAGCCCGCGCGCCTGTCCGACGCCGCCGTCGCCAATCTCGACCGCTACATGCGGCTCGGCGGCCTTCTGTTCGTCGACACGCGCGACGCCGGCGCGCCGCGGCCCGTCGGATCGCCCGGCCCCGCCGCGGTGCTGCTGCAGGGCTTCGACGCGCCGCCGCTCGAACCCGTTGCGGCCGACAACGTGCTCGGCAAATCGTTCTATCTGTTGCCCACCTTCCCCGGCCGTCTTCGCGGCGCGAAGGTCTGGGCCGAGAGCGCGAGCGCAGCCTCCGCGCGCGACGGCGTCGCCGCCCTGATGGTGGGCGATGGCGACTGGGCCGCGGCCTGGGCCACCGACGCCGCCGGCCGCCCCCTCACCACCGAGGGCCGCCAGCGCGAACTGGCGCTGCGCTTCGGCGTCAATCTCGTGATGGTCGCGCTCACCGGCAACTACAAGGGCGATCAGGTGCACCTGCCGGCGCTGCTGCAGCGGCTCGGCCAGCAACCCGTGCGTGAGCGCCGCCGATGACCGTCGCCGACCGCATCGCGTTCAATCCCGGCCTCGGCTGGCCGGCATTGGCGATCCTGGCCGCGACTGCGGCGCTGCTGCTCGTCGTCTATCTGTGGCGCGGCGGCGGCGCCCCGCTCTCGCGCGGGCTCGGCATCGCGTTGATCCTGATCGGTCTCGCCGGCCCGATGATCGTCCGGGAACGGCGCGAGCCCGTGGCCGACATCGCCGCCGTGATCGTCGACCAGAGCGAGTCCCTCGCCTTGGCTGGCCGCAAGGACGCCGCGCGCGCCGCGGGCGACGCCGTCGCCGCGAGGCTCCGCGCCGAGACGGGCCTCGACGTGCGCGTCCGCGAAGTGACGGGCGGTCCGGACGGCACCGCCATGATCGGCGCGCTCGAAGACGCGCTCGCCGACGCCCCGCGCGACCGCATCGCCGGCGCGGTGCTCGTCACCGACGGCCAGGTGTCCGACGTGCCCGAGGACCTCACGCGCGTGCGCCAGCTCGGCCCCGTGCACACGCTCATCGTCGGCGATCCCAAGCGCGGCGATCGCCGCATCGAACTCATCTCCGCGCCGGCGTTCGGCATCGTCGGCGAGCCCGTGCAGATCGAGGCGCGCGTGATCGATCCCGCCGCCGGCTCGACGGCGCGCGTGCGCGTGCTCGTCGACGGCCAGGTCGTGCGCGAGGATACCGTCGCGACGGGGCGCCCCTTCACGCTGGCGATCCGCACGCCCAAGCGCGGCGCCAATCTCGTCGTCGTCGAAGCGGCGCCGGGGCCGCAGGAGATCAGCGCCGCCAACAACCGCGCGGCGTTCCAGCTTGCCGGCGTGCGCGATCGTCTGCGCGTGCTGCTCGTCACCGGCGAGCCGCATCCGGGCGCACGCGTGTGGCGCAACTTCCTCAAGTCCGATCCGAGCGTCGATCTCGTGCACTTCACCATCCTGCGCCCGCCGGAAAAGCCCGACGCCACGCCGCAGGAAGAACTCGCGCTGATCGCCTTCCCGCGCGAGGAGCTGTTCGTCGAGAAGCTCGACCAGTTCGATCTGATCATCTTCGATCGCTACCAGCGGCGCTCGATCCTGCCGTTCAGCTATTTCGAGAACATCGCGCGGCGCGTGGAGGCGGGCGGGGCGCTGCTCGTGTCGGCGGGGCCTGGCGACGCCGGCGACGATTCCCTCTCGCGCACGCCGCTAGCGGCAATCCTGCCGTCGCAGCCCGACAACCAGGTGCTCGACGGCGCCTTCAAGCCCACGCCCACCCAGCTCGGCGCGCGCCACCCGGTTCTGCGCGGCCTGCCCGACAGCTCGACCTGGGGGCGCTGGACGCGGATGGTCGCTGCGCGCGCCGGCGGCGGCCAGGTGCTGCTGACCGGCGCCGAAGGACGCCCGCTCCTCGTGCTCGATCGCGCCGGACGCGGCCGCGTCGCGCAGCTCTGGTCCGATCAGGTGTGGCTGTGGGCGCGCGGCTATGACGGCGGTGGCCCGCACGGCGAATTGCTGCGCCGCCTCGCGCACTGGCTGATGCAGGAGCCCGAACTCGAGGACGAGCGCCTCTCCCTCGCCGCCGGACCCGGCGGCCTCGCCATCGAACGGGCGACGCTGGGCGACGCGCCCGGCGCCGTCGACATCGTGGCCCCCGACGGCGCGATCACGCAACGCCCGCTGGAGGCGGCAGGCCCCGGCCTTTTCCGCGCCGTGGTGCCCGATCCGCAGAACGGCATCTACGAGGCGCGCTCGGGCGGGTTGCGCGCGTTCGCTGCGGTGGGGCCGCTCAATCCGAAGGAAGCCGCCGCGGTCGCCGCCGATCCCACGATCCTCGAACCGGTGGCGCGCGAGACGGGCGGCGGCGTGGAAGTGCTGGGCGAGCGCGGGGCGCCGCTGCCGGAGATCCGCCGTGTCGGCCGCAACGACGGCGCGGCGGGCGACGGTTGGATCGGCCTGCGCCGCCGCGAAGGCTATGTCGTGCGCGCATCCGCCGCCGAGCCGCTCGGTCCCGGCGTCGCATGGGCGATGGCGGGCCTGCTTCTGCTCATGCTCGGGTGGCGGCGCGAAACGCGTTGAGCGGCCCGGCCAGGCGCTCCAGCCCGCCCGGCCGCAACGCCAGCCATTGCAGCCGCTGCGCCTCGACGGGGCCAGGCAACGTCACCCGCCCCGCCGGGATCGGCGCGAAGCCGAACCGCGAGAAGAACTGCGGCCGCCCCACGAGAATGACGCCGTCGAACCCAGTCCCGCGCGCGGCGGCGAGCGTCGCCTCGACCAGCTGCGCGCCGAGCCCGCTGCGCTGCAGGCGCGGATCGATCGCCAGCGGCCCGAGGAAGAACGCCCGCCCCGTCCCGACCTGCGCCGGCCACATGCGGCAGCACCCGATCAGCCGCCCGCCGGACAGCGCGACACGCGAGCGCGCATAGTCCAGCCGGGCGCCTTCGCGCACGCGCTCGCTCACCTTCGCGAACCGTCCGGGACCGAAGGCGGCGTCCAGCACGCGCTCGATCGCGGCGGCGTGGACGGGATGTTCGGGGGCGAAAGTGACGGCCAAGGCGCGCTCCCGGAGGGGCGGAGAGGAAGCGCGCTGCGGGGTTAGCGCGCGGTTGACGCGGGGGGTGTGACGCGTCGGCGTCGGAGAGGAATGGCGCGCGGCATCGGCGTGGTCGAACCCTGCAGTCAGGCGGGCGGTGTCTAGGGCCGGCGGGCGCGCGTGTCAAAGCGGCGCGCGGGGAGACGCCAGAGCCGAGGAAGATGGCCCGCGCCGTCAACCGTCACCCCCCGCCCCCATTGCGCCCGCGCCCCGCCCGTCGCACGGTGCGTCCTCCGTGCGCCTTCCCTCCTTCGCCCCCCTGCGTCACCGCAACTTCGCGCTCTACTGGACGATGCGCGCCGTCTCGACCCTGGGCTTCCAGATCCAGGCGACGACGATCGGTTGGCAGGTGTACGAATTGGCGCGGGATTCCGGGCGCTCGGTAGCGGACTCGGCCTTTCTTCTCGGCCTTGTGGGCCTCGCGCAGTTCCTGCCGCTGCTGCTCTTGTCCCCCTTCGGCGGGCAGGCGGCGGACCGCTGGAACCGCAAGCGCATCCTGCAGGCCTATCAGGCGGCGAAGATCGTTACGCTGCTCGCGCTGGCCGCGACTTCGGCGCTCGCCTCGGACGCCGCGCTGATCGCGGTGTTCTGCGCGGCGGTCGTGTCGGGCGCGGTGAACGCGTTCGCGCCGTCGGCGAGCCAGGCGCTGCTGCCGGGGCTCGTGCCGCGGGAAGAGCTGCCCCAGGCGGTCGCGATCTCCTCGCTGGCGTTCTCCACGGCGAGCATCGTCGGACCCTCGCTCGCCGGCGCGGCCATCGCACTTGGCGAGGGCACGACGTTCGGCGGCGCCACGATCGCCTATGGGCTCGCGGGCGCTTTTTTCATTCTGGGCTTCTGCGTTTGCGCCCTCATCCGTCCGCCGCCGCAGGAGCCGCCCGCCAACAGCAACGCGCTGGTGATGATCCGCGAAGGCTTCGTCTATGTCTGGCGCAACAAGATCGTGCTGGGCGCCATCTCGCTCGACCTCGTCGCCGTGCTGCTTGCGGGCGCGACGGCGCTTCTGCCGGTCTATGCGCGCGACATCCTGCATGTCGGCCCCGAGGGCCTGGGGATCATGCGCGCGGCCGGATCGGCGGGCGCCGCACTCGTCGCCGTCATCCTCGCCGCGGCGCCGCTGCAGCGGCGCGTCGGCCCCTGGATGTTCGCGGCGGTGGGCGTCTTCGGCCTTGCCACGCTGCTCTTCGGCCTGTCGACGGTGTTCTGGCTTTCCGTGGTCGCGCTGTTCCTGATCGGCGCGTCGGACATGGTATCGGTGTATGTGCGCTCCTCGCTCATCCAGCTGGCGACGCCGGACGCCATGCGCGGCCGCGTGGCCTCCACGAGCTTCATCTTCATCTCGGCGTCCAACGAACTCGGCGAGTTCCAGTCCGGCGTCGCGGCGCGGTTCCTGGGGCCGGTTGGCGCGGTGGTGCTGGGCGGGATCGGCGCGGTGATCTGCTCGGGCTTGTGGATCAAGATCTTCCCGCAGCTGTGGCGCATGGACAGTTTCGAGGACGCACTCGCGTTCGCCGAAACGCCGCCGCGCGCCGCGGCGCAGACGGCAAGCCCGGCATGACCCCGCACATCGCCCTCGCGCCGATCGCCACGCCGGCCGACATCGCCGCCGCGCAGGACCTCATGCGCGAGTACGTGTTCCGCCTCGGGCGCGATCACGGCATCAGCGTCGCCTATCAGGATTTCGACGGCGAGATGGCGACCTTCCCGGACCGCTACGCCTTCGTGCTCCTGGCGCGCGTCGACGGCGCGGCGGCCGCCGTGTGCGGGTTGAAGCGGATCGATGCGGCGTGCTGCGAGCTGAAGCGCCTCTATTGCCGCGACGCGTTCCGCGGCTTCGGGCTCGGCGAGCGCCTCACGCGCGAGACCATGGACCGCGCCCGCGCGCTGGGCTTCACGCGCATGGTGCTCGACACGCACGCCAGCTTCACCGCGGCGATCGCGGTCTATGAGCGGCTGGGCTTTGTCCCGAGCGAACCGCACAACGAGCCGGGCAATGCGTGCACGCTGTTCTATGGCCGCGACCTCTGACGCCGCGGCGCCCCGGCGCCGCCGGCCCCAACACCGCCGCCCAAGCCCCTCCCGCCTCGACACCCCCGCGCCCCGCCGCTAGCTTCCCCGCCATATCAGGGAGGAAACTGACATGGGCGTTTTGGACGGCAAGGTCGTTCTGGTCACCGGCGGCGGCAACGGCATCGGTCGCGAATGCGCGCTCCTGGCGGCGCGCCAAGGGGCGGCGGTCGTCGTCAACGATCTCGGCGGCAGCGTCTCCGGCGGCGACGAAGGTTCGGCTGGCCCGGCCGAGACCGTCGCGCGCGAAATCCGCGACGCCGGCGGCAAGGCCATCTCCAACTCCGACAGCGTCACCGACTACGCCGCCGTCGAAGGCATGCGCGAACAGGCGCTGAAGGCGTTCGGCGGCCTGCACGCCGTCATCAATCCGGCCGGCATCCTGCGCGACGGCATGTTCCACAAGATGTCCTGGGAAGACTGGAAGGCCGTCATCGACGTCCACCTGCACGGCGCCTTCAACGTCACGCGCGCGACGGTCGAGCTCTTCCGGGAGCAGCAGTCCGGCTCCTACGTGCTGTTCACCTCCACCTCCGGCCTGATCGGCAATATCGGCCAGGCGAACTACGCCGCGGCGAAGCTCGGCGTGATGGGCCTGTCGCGCATCATCGCCATGGAGGGCGCGGCCAAGAACGTGCGCTCCAACATCATCGCGCCGTTCGCCTGGACACGGATGATCGCGACGATCCCGGTGAAGGACGAAGCGAGCGCCAAGCGCGTCGAGCGCATGCGCAACTCCATGCGCGCCGATCAGGTGGCGCAGCTTGCCGTCGCCTTGTGCGCCGACGGCGCGAAGGAGACGAACGGCCAGATCTTCGCCGTGCGCGGCAACGAGGTCTTCCTCTTCAACCAGCCGCGCCCCGTGCGCGGCCTCGCGCGCCTGGAAGGTTGGAGCCCGGAAACCATCCTCGAGCACGCGCTGCCGGCGATGAAAGGCAACTACACCGACCTCGGCGCGACGGCGTCGGTGTTCAACTGGGATACGGTGTGAGGCGGGCGCCGCCGCACCGCGCGCCCTCCCCCAGCGGGGGAGGGCAAGCGCGTGTGGTCATCGGCGTTGGCTCACGCCTGCAGGACAACGCCATATGACCAAATCCCGGGATCGTTTCGACGCGATGACGACCTGGGCCGCCTACGCGGCGCTGGCGCTCTTTGCGCTCTCGGCGGCGGCGCATGTCTATGTCTTCAACTTCCGCCCGCAGGAGCCCTTCCCGCTCGACGGGCTCGTGGTGCCGCAGACCTTGCAGATGTTCGGCCCTGCGCGCACGGTGTTCTTGCGCGCCTGGGAGGCCGATGCGCTGCGCGCGCTCGTGACCGTCGCGAGTTTCGCGTTGCTGATCGGCGCGCTGGGCGCCTTCCGTTTGCGGAGACGCAGGAAACCATGAGCTTCGCAAAGAACCTGCTCGGCGAACCGCTCGACACGTGCTCCTGCGAACCGATGACGGGGTTCTACCGCACGGGCGATTGCTTCACCGGCCCGAACGATCGCGGCGTGCACGTCGTCTGCGCGCGCATGACGGCCGAATTCCTGGCGTTCTCCGTGCGGCAGGGCAACGATCTCGTCACGCCGCGGCCGGAGTTCGATTTTCCGGGCCTGAAGCCCGGCGATCACTGGTGCATCTGCGTCGAACGCTGGGTGGAGGCGCGGGACGCGGGCGTCGCGCCCAAGGTCGATCTCACAGCCACGCACGAAGCCGCGCTTCAATACGCCTCGATCGAGTCCTTCCGCGACCATGCGCTGGGGCCGGACGATTACGACGACGAGGACGACGGCGGACCGCTCTAGGCGCCGCGCTCCATGGCAAGCCACGGCGCGCGTCCGCCGCCGAAGGTGTCGAACAGGAAATCCGAGAACGCGCGCAGGCGGCGCGGGTGTGCGCGGCTCGACGGCGTCAAGAGATGCAGCGCCATCGGCGCGGGGCGCCACGTCTCGAGCGCCGTTTCCAGCCGCCCCTCCGCGACCTCGCGCCAGACGAGGAAATCCGGCAGCCGCGCCACGCCGAGGCCGGCGCAGATCGTCGCCAGCTCCACGTCGCCGTTGTTGACGCACAGCGGCCCGTCGACGCGCACGTTGACCACTTTTCCGTCCGGCCCCGTGAAGCGCCACACCATGCCCGACGCGGTGTTGGCGTAGCGAATGCACGCGTGAGCCGCGAGCTCCTCCGGCGACTTCGGCTTGCCATGCGCGCGCCAATAGGAGGGCGCGGCGACGACATGGGCATGCACGGGGGCGAGCTTGCGCGCGGTGAAGCTCGAATCCGGCATCTCGCCGATCCGCAGCGCCGCGTCGAAGCCGCCGGCGATGAGATCGACCACGCGATCATCCAGCGAAAGATCAAGCGCGATGTCGGGATAGGCGCGGAAGAAGTCCGGCAGCACCGGCCCGAGATAGCGCAGCGCAAACCCGAGCGGCGCGGCGATCTTCAGCCGCCCGCGCGCCACCGCCCGCGTCTCGCGCGCCTCCTCCACCGCACACTCGGCCTCCTCGAGGATCTTCTGCGCGCGCCGCAGCACCTGCTCGCCCGCTTCCGTCAGCGCCGCGCGCCGCGTGGTGCGCGCCAGCAGCGTCACGCCAAGGCCGGCCTCGAGTTCGGCGATGCGCTTGGAAATGGTCGCCTTCGACATCGCGAGATCGCGCGCCGCCTGCGAGAAGCTGCCCGTCTCGGCCAGCCGGGCGAAAATCGCGAACAGGTCGAGCGACAGACCGGACGGCGTGGCGGGCGGCATCAGCGGGGCTCTCTTGGAAACAATTCGTTCGATTTATTCCCATTCCCGCCCGATCGTCCAGCCCCATATGCGTTGCCGTGACAGACCCGGCCCAAAGGCCGAAGGGAGCGCGACGATGACGAAGGTTCTGGTCCTCTATCATTCGGCCTACGGCCACATCGAGACGATGGCCGAAGAGATCGCCGCAGGCGCCCGCAGCGTGGCCGGCACGGAGGTGACGGTGAAGCGCGTCCCCGAGACCATGCCGGCCGAGACCGCCAAGGCCGCCGGCATGAAGCTCGATCAGGCCGCGCTTGTGGCGCGCCCGGAGGAACTCGCCGACTATGACGCGATCGTCATCGGCACGCCCACGCGCTTCGGCAACATGTCCGGCCAGATGCGCACCTTCCTCGATCAGACCGGCGGGCTCTGGGCGAAAGGCGCGCTGATCGGCAAGGTGGGCTCGGTCTTCACGTCGACGGGCACGGGCGGCGGCAACGAGTCCACGATCCTCGCCACGCACGTCACGCTGCTGCACCACGGCATGGTGATCGTCGGCCTGCCGTATTCGACGCCGGAGATCGCCGACACCTCACAGGTGCGTGGCGGTTCGCCGTACGGCGCGGGCATGGTGGCCGGCGCGCGCGGCGAGCGCCAGATATCCGACAACGAGCGCGCACAGGCGCGCGCCCAAGGCAAACACGTGGCGCAAATCGCCCAGAAACTGAGAGGCTGACATGTTGGAGCATCGCCCGTTCAAGTCGCTCGGCCGCTTCCGCAACGAGTGGCTCGACGCGAACTACCACTTCTCGTTCTCGAACTATTTCGATCCCAAACGCACGCAGTGGGGCGCGCTGCGGGTGTGGAACGACGACACCATCAAGGCCGGAACCGGCTTCGCGCCGCACAGCCACGCGGATATGGAAATCATCACCTATGTCCGCACCGGCGCGATCACCCACCAGGACAGCCTCGGCAATATCGGCCGCACCGAAGCGGGCGACGTGCAGGTGATGTCGGCAGGCACGGGGATCACCCATGCGGAGCTCAACCGCGAGGACGACGCCACCACGCTGTTCCAGATCTGGATCCTGCCGAAAGCGCGCGGCTTCAAGCCGAGCTGGGGCGCCGCCAAATTCCCGAAAGGCGATCGCGCGGGCAAGCTCGTGACGCTCGCGTCCGGCTATGAAGAGGATCTCGCCGCCGGCGCCTTGCCGATCCGCCAGGATGCGCGCCTGCTCGCCGCGACGCTGCGTCCGGGCGAGACGATCACCCATACGCTCGCTGGCCCCCGCCGCGCCTATGCGGTGCTGGCCAAGGGCGAAGCGACCGTCAACGGCGTGGCTCTGGCCGCGCGCGATGGCGTCGCGATCGCCGAAATCGACGCGCTTACCGCTACGTCGTCCAGCGACGCAGAGCTTCTCGTCGTCGAAGCATAGGCTAAGTAAATCAGGGTGCGGCCGAGCGCGGTAATCTTTTCTTCAGATTTAGAACGTTAACTACTTCGCAATTAGAAACGATTGCGCGATGCCCGGCCTCGACCAGATCCACATCCTGATCGTGGACGACAACCGCCAGATGCGGTTCCTCGTGCGATCGCTTTTGCGCGAGTTCGGCTTCCTGCGCGTGAGCGAGGCGAGCGACGCGGTCGAAGCGTTCGAAGTTTTGCGCGTCCACACCGCCGACATGATCATCACCGATCTTGCGATGCGGCCGATCGACGGCATCGAGTTCGCCAAGCTTGTCCGCACCGCGCCGGACAGCCCCGATCCCTACGTGCCGATCATCCTGATGACCGGCCACTCCGACCGCACCCGCGTCCGCTATGCGCGCGACGCCGGCGTCAACACCTTCCTCGCCAAGCCCGTCTCGGCGAAGTCGATCCTGCACCATGTGAACGCCGTGATTGCCGATCGCCGTCCGTTCGTGCGATCGAAGACGTACTTCGGCCCCGATCGCCGCGTGTTCCTGGATCGCAACTACAAAGGCCCGCTCCGGCGCGTTTCGGACGGCCGCTCGGACGAACTGGATCTCGACGCGATCGCCTGACGCCGACGCCAAAGGCGAGGTCATGCACATGCGTCTCCTTTTTCCGTCACCGTCGTCTTCCTCTTCGCGCGTTCGCCGCGGCGCGCTGGCGCTCGTTGCGCTTGCCGCGCCGGCGCTGCTCGGCGGCTGCGCGCTCGGCGTCGCCGCCGGCGCCGCGACCGTGGGTGTGGCGGGCGCTGTTGTCGGAACCACGGCGAAAGTCGCCGTGAAGACCACCGGCGCCGTGATCGACGCCGCAACGCCCGGTGACGACAAGGACGAGAAAAAGCAGAAAGACGAGTAGCGCTGCGTCGCGCGGGTGACGGCTTCGCAATTTGACGGCGCCGCTGCGGCGCCTACATGATCAACGTTCGCCGAAGGAGACTTCCATGACGACTTCGCTTCGCGTGGCGCGCACGTTCGCCGGCGCTCTCCTGCTGTCCGCTGCGACGGTTCTCGCCGCCGCCCCCGCGTTCGCCGCGCCGGTCACGGTCGGCACGATCACCTACAGCGCCGACTTCCAGAAAATGCTCGAGAAGAAGTACGGCCAGCGCGAGGGCGAGAAGCTCTCCGCCGACGTGCGCCGCTACATCGAGCGGGCCGTCGCCGGCGCCAGCGCGCCGACCGCGACGCGGGTCGACGTCGAGATCGTCGACGCCAAGCCGAACCGGCCGACGATGAAGCAGATGACCGACATCCCGGGCTTGTCGATGGAGTCCATCGGCATCGGCGGCGCCGCCCTGCGCGCGACGCTGCGGGACGCCTCCGGCGCCGAACTGCGCACGGTCTCCTACAGCTGGTACGAGAGCGACATCCGCGACGTGATGGCCGCGTCGACCTGGTCGGACGCCAACCGCGCGATCCGCTGGTTCTCGGCGCAGGTGAAGGAAGCCGCCACGGGCGCGCCGGCCAAGCCCGAGTCCTGATCGAAACGTCGCGTCGCGCTGCGGCGCGCGGCCCGAACCGCTACGGGATGCGCAGGATCTTGTGCGTCTGCAGGCTCAGCCGCCATTTCGGGTGCGCGAGGCAATAGGCGAGCGCGGCCGCCGTCGTGCCTTCCCTGTCGGCGCCGTCCATCGGCTGCAGCAGGAAATGCGTGAACGCCAGATCCTCGAACCGCGCCGGCTCCGCGCCGGCCTGCGGAAACACGAGCTTCAACTCGTCGCCGCGCGTCAGCACCAGCGGCGCGCCCGCTTTCGGGCTGACGCAGATCCAGTCGAGGCCGTCCGGCGCAGGCTGCGTCCCGTTGGTTTCGACGGCCACCTCGAAGCCGCGCGCGTGCAGCGCCGCGATGGCCGGCGCATCGAGCTGCAGCAGCGGCTCGCCGCCGGTGCAGACCACGTACGGCCGCCCGCCGCCCGGCCAATGCCGCGCGACCGCCTCGGCCAGCGCCGCGGGCGTCTCGAACCGCCCGCCTCCGGGGCCGTCCATGCCGACGAAGTCGGTGTCGCAGAAGCGGCACACCGCGCTCGCCCGGTCCTCTTCGCGGCCCGACCACAAATTGCAGCCCGCAAACCGCAGGAACACCGCCGCCCGGCCCGCCTGCGCGCCCTCGCCCTGGAGCGTGTAGTACATTTCCTTGACCGCGTAGCTCACGCCGCGCCCCCGAACGCCGCCCAGCCTTCGGCCCGCAACGCGCAGGCCGGGCATTCGCCGCAGCCATAGCCCCAGGCTTGGCGATGGGTGCGGTCGCCCCGATAGCAGGTGTGCGTGTCCTCCACGATCAGGTCCACGAGCGCGCGGCCGCCAAGCGTCTGCGCCAACCCCCAGGTCTCGCCTTTCGTGAGATGCATCAGCGGCGTGTCGATCGGCGTTTCGCGGTCGAGGCCGAGCGTCAGCGCCTGCGCCATGGCGTCGAGCGTCGCCCGCCGGCAGTCGGGGTACCCGCTATAGTCCGTCTCGCACATGCCGCCGACGAGCCGCGCCAGCCCGCGCCGGTCCGCCAGCGCCGCCGCGCAAACCAGGAACGCCAGATTGCGGCCCGGCACGAAGGTGCTCGGCAGCCCGTTGGCCTGCATCTCGATGGCGCGGTCGGCCGTCAGGGCGCTCTCGGCAATCGCGCCAAATCCCCGCAAGTCGACCATATGATCGTTGCCAAGTCGCGCCGCCCAGGCCGGAAAGGCCCGGCGGATAGCCTCGAGCACGCGCGGGCGCTGCTCGAGTTCGATGGCGTGCCGCTGGCCGTAGTCGAACCCGACGGTCTCCACCCGCTCGAAGCGGTCGAGCGCCCAGGCGAGGCAGGTGGTGGAGTCCTGGCCGGCGGAAAACAGGACGAGAGCTGAGGAGGCGGTCATGGGATCGAACGAGCGGGAACTGGAAAAGGCGGTCGTCTTCTACACCACTTGGCCGGATGCGGGCGCCGCCGAACGCTGCGGCCGGGACCTGCTCGCCCGTCGGCTTGCCGCCTGCGTGAACATCGGGCCGGAGATCACGTCCCTATACCGGTGGCGCGAGGCCGTCGAAACCGGCCGGGAGACCGTCATGCTGGTGAAAACCGTGGCCCGCCAGGCCGAATCGACCCGGGACGCGATCCTGGCGCAACACCCGTACGAGACGCCCTGCGTTCTCGCGTTCGACGCGAGTACCGCTACGTCATCATTCGCTTTTCTCGGGTGGTTGTCTTCGGAAATCGCCTGAAGACCGTGTCATGTCAGCCTCAGGCTCACGATAATTTCAGTTACTCCGATTGACCTGTTGACACAGGAACCCTTCCCCCCGCCAATTGGTCATGACTAGGCGCGACTGACTTTTAGTCAGCCCAGGAACGTCAGGTCGTTATGCCCGAACAAGAGGCGACGGCCAGGGGAGGAGATCGCATGAAAAGAGTACACTCGCTTTTTGCCCTGTTTACGGGCGCCTCTGCCGCCGCGCTGACCATGGCCGCGCCGGCCATGGCGCAACAGGCGGCCCCGGCCAAACCGCAGGCCTCCGGCCTCGAAGAAATCGTGGTCACCGCCGAAAAGCGCGAAGCCTCGATCCAGGACGTTCCGATCGCCGTTTCGGCCTTCAGCCAGGACGCGCTGCAAGCGGCGCAGATCTCCGGCGGCCCGAACCTGCAGCTCGCCAT
>JAGWZE010000057.1 GCA_018969015.1 Alphaproteobacteria bacterium | reverse complement strand
GTCGCCGCCGGATACGAAGCCGCGGTTGCGGCGTTGAAGCGGCAACCCTCGATCGGCAAACCGATCTCGGACGCGGACCGCGCGGCGCTCGACACCCTGGACGCCGAGTACGAAGCCGCCGAATAGCGGCGACGATGTTCCATATCTGAGCGGCGGGCGCCTGATGTTCGCGCAGGCGCGACGCTTCTTCAAAAGTCGGCGCACGCCCGCTTGTCCGCGCGTCGCGGGCGCCTATCTTGTTTGAAGGTTCAACAAACGGAAAGGAGGTGATCCAGTGTCTCATTGTCATTCGCCGCAGCGCGGTTCGACCTGGATGGTTTCGCCCTGGATCGAGATCCACGGGGCGTGCGCCTCCTGAGCGTCTGACCCCTGCGGTCCGACAATGGAAAGGCCGTCGCGGCGACGCGGCGGCCTTTCGTCGTTTGTGCCGTTCAGTCGCCGTCTTCGTCCGCAACGCGCCGGGCAAGATCGAGCGACCAGGCCGCCGTCGTCTCGAGGCTGCAGCGCGCTTCGACGACACGCGCGAGCGACCCGCCCTCGTAGAGCGACGCGGCGTAGGCGCATTTCGCCGCGCGCCAGCGCTCGAATGCGGTTTGCGCGCTGGCGAGCGCGGCGCGCTGGCCGGGGCTGTGGCGGGCGGCGAGACGGGCGGTGTCGACTTCGATGCGCGCCGTCCACAGCGCGCGTTCGCGGGCGTCGCAGATCACCATGCCGGCCGTGGTTTCGCCGCCGTCCTGCGCGGCGCACGCCTCGGCGACGCGCGTGACGCAGTGGGCGGCGGCGCCCGCTTCGCCCTGCGCCTTTAGGAGGCACGCTTCGAACACCGCACGCTCGGCGGCGCTCGGCGCGGATGGGTCGAGCCGCGGGGCCGGCGCGGCCTGCGCGCCGCCATGCGCCAGCAGAACCACGGCGGCGGCGGCGGCCGTCGCACGTGACAGCGAAAGCCTGCCTGACATCGACGTCGTCATGCGCGCCTCTCCTTCGGGGCCTCGACCTCGCGCAAGACTACGCCATATCTGCGGCATGACCGATCGACGCCAGCTTCTCCTCGGCGCGGGAGCGCTTTCATTTGCGGGCGCGTGCGCGCCGCTGACCGCCTTCGACACGCTGATCCCGAAGGACGCAGGCACGCGGCGGGTGGCGTCGGCGGCCTATGCCGCCGGCCCGCGCGGCGGGCTCGACATCTACGCCCCGACGGGCGCGCGCACGGCGCCGGTGGTGCTGTTCTTCTATGGCGGCTCGTGGAACTCGGGGCGCCGGCAGGACTACGCGTTCGCCGGGCGCGCGCTGGCGGCGCTCGGCTATGTCGTGGCGATCCCGGACTATCGCCTCGTGCCGGAGGTGCGCTTTCCCGCCTTCGTGGAGGACGGCGCGGCCGCGCTCGCCTGGGCGACGCAGAACATCGCGGCTTCGGGCGGCGACCCCGGGCGCATCGTGCTCTGCGGCCACAGCGCCGGCGCCTATATCGCGCTGATGCTCGCGCTCGATGCGCGCTACGGTGAAGCGGCCGGCGCGCCGCGCGGAGCGGTGCGCGGCGCGGTCGGTCTCGCCGGGCCCTATGACTTCTACCCGTTCGACGTCGACTCGACGCGCGCCGCGTTCGGCGCCGCCCCCGATCCCGCGGCGACGCAGCCGATCAGCTTCGCCCACGCCGGCGCGCCGCCCACCCTGCTGCTCACCGGCCTCGACGACACGACCGTCCGCCCCCGGAACACGCGCGCGCTGGCGGCGAAACTCGCGCAGGCCGGCGCCGACGTGACGACGCGGGAGTACCCGGACGTCGACCACGGCGACATCCTCCTCGCGCTGGCGCGGCCGTTGCGGGGGCGCGCGCCCGTGCTGGCCGACATTCGCGCCTTCGTCGAGCGCGTGGCCGCGCCGCGCTGAACCTGAATGGCGCACAACGCCGCGCTCAGGCGCGGTTCCGCGCGGCGGGCGCAAGGTCCTGTCGTCGACGCTGCCCTTGGCGACGACTTCAGGAGACCTGACCATGAAGCGCGCCCTCGCCGCCTTCGCCCTTACCCTGCTCGCGGCGGGAACCGCGAGCGCCGATCCGCGCGACGGGCGATACACGCCGCCGCCGCTCGCGGGCGGCCCCTACGCCGGCACGCCGTACGGCGCCGACCCTTTTGACGACGCGTGGCCCAACGATCCGCGCGGGTACGAGCAGCGCCGCTACGACGACGATGACCGGGACGACGCCTGGGCGCTGTACGCCTTCCGCTTCGGCTATGACGGTCGCGATTGGCGCGACGTCGATCGCGGCCCCGGCTGGCGCGACGGGCGCGGCTGGGAGCATCAGCGCGTCCTGCGCCGCGGCGACCAGCTGACGCGGTGGCAGCTGCATCGCGCCGAATTCGTGCGCGACTTCTGGTCGTGGCGCCTGCCGCCGCCGCCGCGCGGCGCGGCCTGGCTGCGGCTCGGCGATCGCCTGATCCTGGTGCGCCTGCGCGACGCGGTCGTGCTGGACGTGTTCCGGGTGTGAGCGTTCGCGACTGAGCTTCGCGGCCAAAGCCCTTCGGCTCACGGGCCAGGCCGCGAACGGCGCCGCTCCCTTCACCGAGGGGGCGGCGCCTGCACGTTTAGACTCGAGAACGAGCGATCATCGAACGGCCTCGCGCGACGTTTGAACGCCTATCGCCCCTGGCGCCCCATCATGGCGTCAACCGTCGAAGCGCAGCGATGGCGTCCTCCGTATACGGAATGTCGCCCTCCCAGTATGCGACGAGGACGTCCCGGTTCAGATCAATCCAGGCGCGGACGAGGTCGAATTCGCGCGGCGACAGCTGGCCCGCAACGATCTCCACGGACGGGCGCACCGAGAGGCTGGCCTGGAACCGCGGCGGCGCCGGATCGGGAGCAACCTTCACCCGGACATCGTGCCGTGCGCCGCCCCTCTGGGAAATGAACACGACGAACGGGAGGCCCGTCGTGTGCGGGCTGAGGTTCGCCATGTCGAACGGCTCGTCTGCCACGGTGAGTTCATGCGCGGCTGAGGCCCCATCCATGATCGACATGCGCAAAGCTCCATCCGCGTGAACGCATTTACATTCGCCGCGGCGACGGTTCAACCCTCGCTCATCAGCTCCCGGCCGATCAGGAAGCGACGGATCTCGCTGGTGCCGGCGCCGATCTCGTAGAGCTTGGCGTCGCGCAGCAATCGTCCGGTTCCGACATCATTGACGTAGCCGGCGCCGCCGAGCGCCTGGATCGCTTCGAGCGCGACGCGCGTGGCTTGTTCGGCGGCGTAGAGGATCGCGCCGGCGGCGTCCTTGCGCGTGGTTTTGCCGGCGTCGCACGCCTTGGCGACGGCGTAGACATAGGCGCGGCTCGTCGAGAGCGCGACGTACATGTCGGCGATCTTGCCCTGCATCAGCTGGAAATCGCCGATCGGGCGGCCGAACTGCTTGCGCTCGCGCACATAGGGCAGAACGAGATCGAGCGCGGCCTGCATGATGCCGAGCGGGCCTGCGGCGAGCACGGCGCGCTCGTAGTCGAGGCCCGACATCAGCACGCGCACGCCTTCGTTGAGCGGGCCCATGATGTTCTCGGCGGGCACCTCGCAATCCTCGAACACGAGCTCCGCCGTATCGCTGCCGCGCATGCCGAGCTTGTCGAGCTTGGGCGAGACGGAGAAGCCTTTCATGCCCTTCTCGACGAGGAACGCGGTGATGCCGCGCGGGCCGGCGTCGGGATCGGTCTTGGCGTAGACGACCAGCGTGTCGGCGGTCGGGCTGTTGGTGATCCAGTACTTCGTGCCGTTGAGGACGTAGCGATCGCCCTTCTTTTCGGCGCGCAGCTTCATCGAGACGACGTCGGAGCCGGCGCCGGCTTCGCTCATGGCGAGCGAGCCGAGGTGCTCGCCGCTGATCAGTTTCGGAAGGTAGCGCTGCTTCTGTTCTGGCGTGGCCCAGCGGCGGATCTGGTTGATGCAGAGATTGGAGTGCGCGCCGTAGGACAGGCCGACGGAGGCCGAGCCGCGGCTGATTTCCTCGACCGCGATGACGTGCTCGAGATAGCCGAGGCCGGCGCCGCCCCATTCCTCTTCCACGGTGATGCCGTGCAGGCCGAGCTCGCCGAGCTTGGGCCAGAGATGGCGCGGAAACGTGTTGGACTTGTCCACCTCGTCGGCGATCGGGGCGATCTCGGCGTCGGTGAAGCGGCGGGTCAGGTCGCGGATCTGCTCGGCGTTCTCGCCGAGGTCGAAATCCAGCATGGCGGGGGCGTTGCGCAACATGGCGCGACCATGCCCGCGGGCGCGGAGTCTCTCAAGCCGGCGTGTGGCGGCGCGGGGGCCTCAGGCGCCGAGGCGGGCCAGGAAATAGAGCGAGATCAGGCCGGCCAGCGCGCCCGAGCCGCCGAACACCACGAAGGCGAGGCCGGCGTGGGGGCCGCCGCCCATCAGGCCGCCGATGCCGGCGAGGACCAGGGCGGCCCCGAACGCGCCCAGCGCGGTCAAGGCGATGGCGTCCGCCGAAGCGCGCCCGGAACGGGCGACGTCCTTGGCGATCGGGAGCGGCGGATCGTCGTTCGGCGCGGCCGCGGGCGCCGCAGGCGGCGGCGAGAGGGCGACGGCCGTCTCGGGACGGGACGCGAAGATGCGTTTCAGGCGTTCGGTGGCCTCCGACGCGTCCGGGGCGGCGGACATCGCCTCGGCGTCGGGCACGATCGGGCGGACCGCCACGGAGGGCGCCGACACCGGCGGGTCGAGCGTGAGGAACAGGGCCTGTTCGGCGGCGCGGCGGCGGGCCAGCGCGTCGATCATCGTCGGGGCCCCGCGGGCGGCGCTGAAGCGCCACGCGCCCATGGCTTCGGCCGCGACGAGCGGGTGCCCGGCGTTGAAGGCGATCAGCACGGGCGAGCGCAGGAACGCCTCGACGCCAATGGAAAAAGCGAAGGAAACCAATGCGTCGAATTGCGCCTGCGAGACCGGCGCATAGAGCGTGGCGGCGACGGCGGCTTCGACGGGGGCGAGATCGGCGCGCAGGAGGTCGGCGGCGGCGGCGGCGTCGATCGCGGTCGCGCGCGGGGCGTCTTCCAGGTGGCCGTGACCGATCACGAAACGGCCCTCGCCGATCGCCACGGAGGTCGCGGCGAAGCCTTCGAACGCCTGGATGGCGGCGAACCCGGCGGGCGAGAGGACGCGTGTCGTCACGTAGCGGCGTTCCGAAACGGGGCATCAGAGGCGCCCCCGCGCCTCGTCCCGCAAGGATGGCGCCGCTCAGATCAGGATCAGGGTCGCCAGGCCCAGGAACGACAGGAACCCGACGCAGTCGGTGCAGAACGTCACGAACACGGACGAAGAGACTGCAGGGTCGGCGCCAAAGCGGCGCAGCGTCAGCGGCACGAGGATGCCGGCGAGGCCCGCCACTGTCAGGTTGATGAGCACGGCGAGGCCGATCGCGAGCGCGATCCCCTCCGAGCGGAACCAGAGCCCCGCCGCAATGGCGAGGATGGTGGCGAGGACGATCCCATTGGCGACGGCGGTGCTGGCCTCGCGCACGATGTGACGCAGCGCGTTGGAGGTGGTGAGTTCGCGCGCGGCGATGGCGCGGACCGCGACCGCGAGCGTCTGCGTGCCGGCATTGCCGCCGATGGAGGCGACGATCGGCATCAGAACCGCGAGCGCGACGAGCTTGGCGATCGAGCCTTCGAACGAGGCGATCACCGAGGAGGCGATCATCGCCGTGGCGAGATTCACCAGAAGCCAGGGGATGCGCGCGCGCACGGACGCGAAGATGGTTTCCGCCTGCCCGCTCTCGCCGACGCCGGAGAGGCGCAGAAGGTCTTCCTGGCCCTCTTCGGAAATGACGTGGACGATGTCGTCGACGGTCATCATGCCGCGCAGACGCCCGGCGGTATCGACCACCGGCGCCGACGCAAGGCTGTATTTCTGGAAGGCGAACGCGACCTCTTCCTGGTCCATGTCTTCCGAGATGATGACCTGCAGCGGGCGCATGATCTCGGAGAGGCGGGACTCGCGCTGGTTGCGCAGCAGGGTCGAGAGCGGCACCGCGCCGATCGGCCGGTAGAGCGGATCGACGACGTACACCTCGAAAAAGACGTCCGGCAGATCTTCCGCCTTGTCGCGCATGGCGTCGATGGCGCGGCCGACGGTCCAGTCCTCGCCGGCGGCGACGAACTCGCGCTGCACGAGGCGGCCGGCGGTGTCCTCTTCGAACGAGAGGTTTTCCTGCACGGCCAGGCGCACGTCTTCCGGCGCGGCGGCGAGCACTTCGGAGAGCTTCGCCTCGTCGACGTCGGCGGCGACGGCGGCGGCGTCGTCGGTGTCGAGTTCGCCAAGCGCGCGACCGACATAGTCCGCCGGCAACAGCGCGAGCACCAGTTCGCGGCGCTCCCAGGAGATGTCGGCAAGGACGGCCGGCGGCAGTTCGGGGCCGATCAGGCGGTAGAGGCTGCGCAGCGCCTCCTCGGGCAACTGCTCGACCACGTCGGCGACGTCGGCGGGGTGACGGCCGGCCAGGAGACGGCGCAGTTCCGGCGCGTCGCGGTCATAGGCGGCGCCGATCACCCGGGTGACGAAATGCGGATCGACCTCGAACCGCGCGGCGGATTCGCTTTCGGCTTCGCGCGTTTCGTCGGCCATGCCGCGCCTCCGTGGAGGACCACTCCAATGCCCGGTTCGCGCGTGCGGTCAAGCCGTGCTGCGGCGCAAAAAGCGGCCTGCGGCAGGACACCTCAGGATGGTGCGCTCGAGAGGACTCGAACCTCCACGATGTTACTCACTAGCACCTCAAGCTAGCGCGTCTACCAATTCCGCCACGGCCGCAAAAGCTCTTGGTTAACCTCCCAAGCGCTTGGGCGCAGGCTCTAACAAATTGGCGCCGCAATGACAAGCCGCGCCTAAAAGCCCATGTCTTTGAGAAAAAAAGGGTAAAAAGTGTTAGTTAGAGGCTCTATAAACTCAGCCCCGCGCGCACTTCATGCCAGAAAAGCTTCAAAAAAAGAGCAGTCAATTTTTGCTTGCCACTAACGACCCCCAAGCAGTTGCATGGCGTATCAGCGAGGGATTGATAGATTATCAAAAAGCGCTTGAGGAAATGGAGCTGCGCGTCAGCCAAATCATCCATCATCAAGAGAACGAAGAAGCCTGGCTTCTCGAACACTCCTCGCTTTACGCTGCTGGAGCCTCTGCAAAAAATGGCGATCTCATTGAAGCGCGATTTCCGATCCACGCCAGTCGCCGTGGCGGCATGTTCACCTACCACGGCCCTGGTCAACGCGTTATTTATCTAATGCTCGACCTCTCTCGCCGCCACCGCGATGTGCGGGCCTTTATCGCCGCGATCGAAAACTGGCTGATTGCCACGCTGGCTGAATTTGGCATTGAAGCTATCAGACATGACGCACGTGTAGGCGTATGGGTGCCGCGACCACAAAAACCGCGAGGACTCAATGGAGAAATCGCAGAAGATAAAATTGCGGCTATCGGAATACAAATTCGGAAATGGGTTAGTTTCCATGGCGTGGCTTTGAATATTTGCCCAGATCTCACCCATTACAGCGGCATCGTACCTTGTGGTATCGGCGCGCA
>JAGWZE010000033.1 GCA_018969015.1 Alphaproteobacteria bacterium | reverse complement strand
GTTGTTTCGCGGACGATTTCCTTAAGGGAAACCCGCCCGACGAGCTCCGTCAGCTGCTCCACCGAGCGCGGCAGGCTGCGGCCCAGTTCCGAGCGGTCGCGCATGCGCCGCCCCATGGGGCGGATGTTGAACCCGATGCAAGGCGCGCCGCCGTCGAGCACCGCCACGGCGGACACTTCGGCCTCCTCCTCGGTGTCGAGCGACGTGCGCAGCACCGTCGAGAAGTTGCGGATCACGCCGTGTTCGCGCAGCTGCGCCGCCATCAGCGAGGAGTCGACGCCGGGCCGCCCCAGGAAGCGCGACAACGGCTGGCCGTTGGCCTGCTCCGTCCCGCCGAGTTGGACGAGATCGAGGAACGCCGCGTTGCAGGCCGTCACGACGAGGTCGTCGGTGGTCAGGACGAACGCGTCAGGCATGCGGTCGAGCACGTCGAGCAGACGCAACCGCGGATCAGCCACCGGCGGCGGCGCAACCTGGCTCGTCAGCCGAACGAGGAACTGGGCGTTGCGGTCCTGGCGGAACAGCGACGCACCGAGCGTGAGGTCCCGGCCGGGCGACGACAGGAACCGGACCCTCATCGAGTCGCCGCGCCCGCCAGCCTGGACGCTCGCGAGCAGGCTCGTCACCGCGTCCCGGATCGGGGCCTCGAGCAGGCCCGTGAAGATCTGACCGACCACGCCGTCGCCATCGTCGCCGATAAGGCGCAGCGCGGCGGGGTTCACGTCGAGCACCCGGCGCGAGCCGGCGTCGACGATCACGACGCCTTCGGTCGCGGTCTGGAAAAGGTGCCGGTAGCGCAGTTCGGCGTGGCGCAGGCGCAGATAGTCCCGCTCCATCGCCTGCTGCGCCTGCAGGAGCCGCTGCTGGAGTGTCGCGGTCGGGCGCAGATCGCGGCCGACGGCGATGATTCGCCCGTCCGCGCCGGCGTCGATGGCGCGATAGCGGATCGGCAGCGCGCCCCGCGATGTGGCGTGATTGACTTCCCGCCAGCGGCCATCGTCCTGGCCGCGCGCATCTTTCAAGAGCTCGTCGACCTTGTGCTTGCTGTCGGGCATCACGGTCTCGGCCCAGGGCCGATTGATCCAATCGGCGAAGCCGTCCGCCACGAGTTCCGCGTCGGCCAGGGCCATATCCCGGATCACGCCGTTGGCGTCGATGACGATCGCCACGTCCCCCGCCGCCGCCAGGATTTTCGCCGCAACGTCCGGCGCAAGACTACCTAGCGTTTCACTAGGTCTCTTGAACGCTACCGTGGCGGGCGAGGCGACTTGCATGGAATGACGTCATCCTCAGCTTGAGGGCGAATTTGTGCAGTCACACGCGCGCGGTGTGGGCGTCAAGCAGGTGGGCGGCTTTTGCGACGGCCGACGCGCCGTCGCTCGCTGTAGCATCAGCGCCGCAGGTTTCGGCGAGTTCCGGACGCTTCGCAAACACCCAGCCGCCGACAAGAACGGCCACTTGGCGATTCATCGATACGGCCCGCAGGCCGCGGATCAAGGCGGGCAAGGTTTCCAGCGTCGATTCCGAGGAGACCGTCAGCCCGATGACGTCGAAGCGCGCCCGCCGGACGAGCAGCTGCAGGCTCGACGCCGACGCCTCGATATCTTCGGTCACCGACCAACGACCGTCGCGGAACGCGTCCGCCACCATCGCGAGCCCGAGCGTGTGCTGTTCGCCAGGGGCGGCGGCCAGCAGAATCGTTTTCCCGCGCGCCGGCGGATCGCCCCCCGCCGAGAACCGGTGGACGAGCTGCTGCAGCTTGCCGAGCGCGACGGTGACGTCCGTGAAGGAGCAGATGTCCTCTTCCCAATAGACGCCGAGGCGCCGCGCCGTGGGGGCGAGCACCCGCGCGAACAGCAGCTGCGGCGGCACGCCGGCGGCGATGTTGCGCTCCAACACACGCACGAGATCGTCGAGGTCGGCGTTGATCGCCAGGCCCGCGAAGGCGTCGATGTCGGGAAGATCCGCGCTGGCCGCGGCCGCCGAGGGCGACGGGCTTTGCGCGTGCGCCATCAGGAGGCGCGGAATGATTTCGGTTTCCAGGACGACGCCAAGCGTCTCCGCGGCGGTATGGCGCATATCCGCGCCTGACGACTCGGGAGTTTGTGTCGCCTGATCGCGAGGGTCAGCAAGAGCAGGCCGTTCGCTCGCAGGGTCTGCGCCGGGCGGATGATAGGCCATTGGCGTACCCCTCTTCCAACTCGGCTGGATCGCCCTGTTGAGGAAGACCCAACCCGCCGATCGGATTGCACGCACGCCATCCTCGGACGCGACGACGCGCGCGGGGGGTGGTCGCACGGGGCGTTTCCCAACCGGGACGAGCAGATTGTCCGCTTCGATGGCCCGGCCCTCCCAAACTAACCGAAGCGTGGACAAGCCCGCCAGTCTTATTTTGTCGCGCTCCCGCGACTGTGTGTCAATCGCCCTGGACGTAACGATTGATTGACACCGCTTCGAAGCCAGACGTACCTTCGCTGAGGTCGGAAGCGTCAGGGAGCGGTGCGCATGCGCCAAGAATTCACCTCGCGGTCGGCCGTACGGTCGCAGCCTTCGTTGCTCGAAGGGCTGATCGAGCGGATCGCGCCCGTGCCCTGGTCCGCCAGTGTCGGAGCCACGCCCCGCACCCGTCCGGCCAGGCCGCTGTACACGCAAGAGGAGCGCGCCCGCCGCGATCGATCGCCCTGGACGATCGTCCAAGGCGTCCTCGCCCCGCTGCAGTTCCTGGTCTTCCTCGTCAGCCTGACGCTGGTGCTGCGCTACATGACGCAAGGCGTCGGCCACGACGCCGCGAGCCTTTCCGTCGTCGTGAAGACCGGCGTGCTCTACGCGATCATGATCACCGGCGCGATCTGGGAAAAGGAAGTCTTCGGAAAGTGGCTCTTCGCCCCGGCCTTTTTCTGGGAAGACGTGTTTTCGATGCTCGTCATCGCGCTCCACACGGCCTACGTCGCCGCCGCGCTGATGCACTGGGGCACGCCGCACGAGCAGATGACGATCGCACTCGCGGCCTACGCCACGTACGTCGTCAACGCCGCGCAATTCCTGATGAAACTGCGCGCCGCTCGCCTCGAAGCGGACGCCGAACGCATGGGCTCGGATCTGCGCGCGGGGGCCGTCTAGCATGGAGGTCGCCGCGGCGCCGCTGTCCCTTGAGTCCCAGGCCGGATCCGTCGCCGAGGCGCCCGCGCGCGATGACGGCTGCGCCGTAGCGCCGGCCGCACGCCCCGTGCTGCGCGAACGCGGTCAGCGCGAAGTGTTCTGCGGCCTTACGGGAATCATCTGGCTTCACCGCAAGATCCAGGACGCGTTCTTCATCATCGTCGGCTCGCGGACCTGCGCGCACCTGATGCAATCGGCCGCCGGCGTGATGGCCTTCGCCGAGCCACGCTTCGCCACCGCCATCATCGAGGATCGCGACCTCGCCGGCCTCGCTGACGCCAACGACGAGCTCGACAAGGTCGTGGATCGCCTGCTCGCGCGCCGCCCCGACGTGAAGGCCGTGTTCCTCGTGGGCTCGTGCCCCTCGGAAGTGATCAAGCTCGATCTGTCTCGCGCGGCGCAGCGCCTTTCGGCGCGGCACATGCCGAACGTCCGTGTCCTCGCCTATTCGGGCAGCGGCATCGAAACGACCTTCACGCAGGGCGAGGACGCCTGCCTCACCGCGCTCGTGCGCGACATGCCCGTCGCGCCCGCCGATGCGCCGCCCTCTCTGCTCGTGCTCGGCGCGTTGCCGGACGTCGTCGAGGATCAGTTCAAGCGCACGTTCGACGCGCTCGGGATCGGCCCTGTCGCCTTCCTTCCGGCCCGCCGCGCGCGCGATCTTCCCGCCGTCGGTCCGAACACGCGGCTTCTTCTGGCGCAGCCTTTCCTCGCCGACACCGTCCGCGCTTTGGAAGACCGCGGCGCCACGCGGATCGACGCGTTGTTCCCGTTCGGCGCGGAAGGCACGTCGGCCTGGTTCGAAGCCGCCGCCGCCGAATTCGGGATTGCGCCCGCCCACGTCGAGACCGTGCTCGCGCCCGGCCGCGACCGCGCCCGCCGCGCGCTCGAGCCGGCCCGCCGCCAGCTCGAAGGCAAGTCGATCTTCTTCTTCCCGGACAGCCAGCTCGAGCCGCCGCTGGCGCGCTTCCTTTCCCGCGAGCTCGGCATGCGCCCGATCGAAGTCGGCACGCCCTATCTGCACGGCACGCACCTTGCGCGCGATCTCGCGCTGCTGCCGGCCGAAACCCGCCTCTCCGAAGGCCAGGACGTCGAGCGCCAGCTCGACCGCTGCCGCGCCGCTGCGCCCGATCTCGTGGTCTGCGGCCTCGGCCTCGCCAACCCTCTCGAAGCCGAAGGCCTCACGACCAAGTGGGCCATCGAACTCGTGTTCTCGCCCATCCATGGATTCGAGCAGGCGGCCGATCTCGCCGGCCTGTTCGCGCGCCCGCTTGCACGGCGCGGCTTGCTGAAGGTGTAACGCCATGCAGCTGGCAATGTGGACCTATGAAGGACCGCCTCATGTGGGGGCGCTGCGCGTCGCCACCGGGATGCGCGGCCTTCACTACGTCCTGCATGCGCCGCAGGGCGACACCTACGCCGATCTCCTCTTCACGATGATCGAGCGCCGCAACGCGCGCCCGCCCGTCACCTACACGACCTTCCAGGCGCGCGACCTTGGCGGCGACACCGCCGGCCTCTTCAAGCAGGCCGCGCACGACGCCTACGCCCGCTTCAAGCCGGAGGCGATCATCGTCGGCGCCTCGTGCACCGCCGAGCTCCTGCAGGACGATCCGGGCGGCCTCGCACGCGCGCTCGATCTTCCGGTTCCGGTCATTCCGCTGGATCTGCCCTCGTACCAGAAAAAGGAATCGTGGGGCGCGTCCGAAACCTTCCTGGCGCTGGTGCGCGCGCTCGCCGATCGCTCGCTCACGCCGCCCCCGCGCGAGGGCCGGCGCCTCACCTGCAACCTTCTGGGCCCCACCGCGCTCGGCTTCCGCCACCGTGACGACGTCGCCGAGATCACGCGGCTTCTCTCTGAACTCGGCGTCGACGTCGCGATCACCGCGCCCATGGGCGCCTCGCCGCGCGATCTCGTCCGCCTCGGCGCCGCCGATTTCAACGTCGTGCTCTATCCCGAGACCGGCGAAGCCGCCGCGCGCTGGCTGGAAAAGACGTTCAGCCAGCCGGCCGTGCGCATTCCGCCGATCGGCCACGGCGCCACGTGCGACTTCGTGCGCGCGGTCGCGGCCATCACGGGCGCCGACGCCGACGCCTTCCTCGCCGGGCCGCGGGCCCGCCTGCCCTGGTACTCGCGCTCGGTCGATTCCACCTACCTCACCGGCAAGCGCGTGTTCGTCTATGGCGACGCGACGCACGCGATCGCGATGGCGCGCGTCGCCGTCGAAGAGCTCGGCTTCGAGCTCGTCGGGCTCGGCGCGTACAACCGCGAATTCGCCCGCGAAGTGCGCGTCGCCGCCGAGCGCTACGGTCTCACGGCCCTCATCACCGACGACCACATGGACGTGGAGGCCGCGATCGCCGAACTGCAGCCCGAGCTGGTGCTCGGCACGCAGATGGAGCGCCACATCGCCAAGCGCCTGCGCATCCCGTGTGCGGTGATCTCCGCGCCGGTCCACGTGCAGGACTTCCCCGCGCGCTACTCCCCGGTGATGGGGTTCGAAGGCGCCAACGTCCTGTTCGACACGCTCGTGCATCCGCTCGTGATGGGCCTCGAGGAGCATCTCCTGGCGATGTTCCGCGACGACTTCGAATTCCACGACGGCGCCGGCCCCTCCCACCTCGCCGCGCTCACGCCTTCGACGGCCGCGCACGCCGCCGCGCCCGCCCACACGCCCGACGCCGCGCCCGTCGCCGACGACGCCGCGCCGCATGCGCCCCCCGCCAACGACGCCATCGTCTGGACTGCCCCGGCCGAAAAGGAGCTCGCCAAAATCCCGTTCTTCGTGCGCGGCAAGGCGCGCAGGAACACCGAACGCTATGCCGCCGAGCGCGGCCTCGCCTCCATCGACGTTGAGACCCTGTATGACGCAAAAGCCCATTTCGCCCGCTGACGGCCCAGCCGTCACCGCGGCGGATGCGCCGCGCGTGAGGGTCGTGTTCGTCACGCTCGACAATCACCTGAGCGAAGCCATCCGCCGCGCCGAGCGCGTGCTGCAGCGCGATGCGCCGGGCCTCTCCCTTTCCGTCCACGCGGCCGCTGACTGGGCCGAAGACGCCGCCGCGCTCGCCCGCTGCCATGCCGACATCGCCCAGGGCGACATCATCATCGCGACGATGCTGTTCATGGAAGATCACATCCGCGCCGTCGCGCCGGCGCTTGCGGCCCGCCGCGAGCATTGCGACGCGCTGGTGTGCGCGATGAGCGCGGCCGAAGTCGTCCGCCTCACGAAAATGGGCCCGTTCCGCATGGATGGCGGCGACAAGGGCCCGCTCGCGCTCCTGAAGAAACTTCGCGGCAAGTCGCCGCCCGGCGGCGCCGGCGCCGGTCAGATGGCGATGCTGCGCCGCCTGCCGCAGATCCTTCGCTACGTGCCCGGCAAGGCGCAGGACCTGCGGGCCTATTTCCTGACGCTGCAGTACTGGCTTGCCGGCTCGGAAGACAATGTCGTGCACATGGTGCGCGCGCTCGTCGACCGCTACGCCGACGGCCCGCGGCGCGCCCTGCGCGGCGCGCTGAAAGCGGCCGCGCCCATCGCCTATCCGGAAACCGGGCTGTATCACCCGCGCGCCGTCGGCCGCATCGTCGAGCGCATCGCCGACGTGCCGGCCCCCGCCAATCCGCGCGGAACGGTGGGCCTGCTCCTGCTGCGCTCCTACGTCCTCGCCGGAGACACCGCGCACTATGACGGCGTCATCGCCGCGCTCGAAGCCAAGGGCCTGCGCGTCCTTCCCGCCTTCGCGAGCGGCCTCGACGCGCGCCCCGCGATCGACGCGTTCTTCCGCACGCCCGCTGGCGCCAGCATCGACGCGATGGTGTCGCTGTCCGGTTTCTCCCTCGTCGGCGGGCCGGCCTACAACGACTCTGAAGCCGCGGCTGCCGCACTCGGCGCGCTCGATGTCCCCTATCTCGCCGCGCACCCGCTGGAGTTCCAGACGTTGCAGCGCTGGGCGCGGGGCGAGCAGGGCCTGACGCCGCTCGAAGCGACGATGATGGTCGCGCTGCCCGAGCTCGACGGCGCCACCGGCCCCATCCCATTTGGCGGCCGCGCCGAGCCCGGCGTCACCTGCACCGGCTGCGACCGCGCCTGCACGTTCGACGACGACGCCGGCGCCCGCGCGATGCGCAGCTGCAGCGAGCGCGCCGAGATGCTCGCCGCGCGCGTCGCCAAGCTCGTCGAGCTGCGCGCCACGCCGGCGCCGGAACGGCGCCTGGCCATCGTTCTCTTCAACTTCCCCCCGAATTCGGGCGCCGTCGGATCGGCGGCCTTCCTTTCGGTCTTCGAGTCGCTTCACGCAACGCTCGTCGCGCTCGGCCGCGCAGGCTACGACGTCGACGCCCCGGCGTCCGTCGATGCGCTGCGCGCGCGCCTGCTAGAGGGCAACGCCAGCCGCTACGGCGCAGACGCGAACGTCCACACCCGCATCGCCGTCGACGACCATGTCCGCCGCGAACCGCGCCTGGCCGACATCGAAACGCAGTGGGGCCCTGCGCCCGGCCGCAGTCTGGCGGACTCCGCCGGCATCAACATCCTCGGCGCACAGTTCGGCTCGGTGTTCGTCGGCGTCCAGCCGCCGTTCGGCGTCGAAGGCGATCCGATGCGCCTTCTGTTCTCCGGCGGCTACGCGCCCACGCACGCGTTTTCCGCCTTCTACCGCTTCATCCGCGAGGATTTCGGCGCGCACGCGATTCTGCATTTCGGCACGCACGGCGCGCTCGAATTCATGCCGGGCAAACAGGCGGGCCTGTCCGCCCGCTGCTGGCCGGACGTGCTGATCGGCGCCACGCCCAACGTCTATCTCTACGCCGCAAACAACCCCTCCGAAGGCGCGCTCGCCAAGCGCCGTTCGGCCGCGACGCTCGTGAGCTACATGACGCCGCCGATCGCGCAGGCCGGCCTCTCGCGCGATCTCGCCGATCTCAAGGACGGCGTCAGCCGCTGGCGCGCCGCCGGCACGGGCGCCGACCGCTCCAGCATCGCCGAATTCGTCGCCGAGACCGCCGCCAAGCTCGATCTCGTCTTCGACGCCGAAGGCGAAGACGCCGCGATCGAAGCGCTGGCCAAGCGCCTCTCCGAGATCGAAACCACGCTGATCCCCGAGGGCCTGCACGTCGTCGGCCAGCCGCTCGGCGAAGCGCAACGCATCGAGTTCCTCGCCGCCATCGCCGAAGGCATGGGCGCGGCCCCCGCCCCGGAAGCGCTGGAGCGCCTCGCGCGCGGCGCGGATGCGCGCACCGCCGCAAAAGCGAGCCGCCTGCCGCCCGGCGAAAGCACGGACGCGCTGTTTTCCACGCTCGCCGCCGCCGCCGCCAACCTCGCCGACAACCGCGAAATGGAGGGCCTGCTCGCCGCGCTCGACGGCCGCTTCATCGCGCCCGCGCCCGGCGGGGACGTGCTGCGCACGCCCGGCGTCATGCCCACGGGCCGCAACCTGCACGGCTTCGATCCGTTCCGCATCCCCAGCGCGTTCGCCACGCATGACGGCGCGCGCCAGGCCGAACGCCTTCTCGCGCGCCATCAGAAGGACGGCAAGCCGCTGCCCGAGACCGTCGCCATGGTCCTGTGGGGCACGGACAATCTGAAATCCGAAGGCGGCCCGATCGCGCAGACCCTGGCGCTGCTCGGTGCGCGCCCGAAGCGGGATTCCTACGGCCGCCTGTGCGGCGCCGAACTCATCCCGCTCGCCGATCTCGGCCGCCCGCGCATCGACGTCGTCGCCACGCTCTCCGGCGTGTTCCGCGATCTCCTGCCGCTGCAGATCCGCATGCTCGCCGAGGCCGCCTGGCTCGCCGCCACCGCAGATGAGCCGCCCGAGCAGAACTTCGTGCGCAAGCACACGCTCGCCCACCAGGCGCGGCTCGGCTGCGATCTCGACACCGCGGCGCTGCGCGTGTTCTCCAACGCCGAGGGCGCGTACGGCGCCAATGTCAATCAGCTCATCGACGCCGGCGCCTGGACGGAAGAGGACGAACTGGCCGACGCGTTCGAGTCCCGCAAGGGCTTCGCCTATGGCCGCGCCGGCCGGCCGATCCCGGCCGCGGCGATGCTGGGCGCCGCGCTCGCCACCGTCGATCTCGCCTACCAGAACCTCGATTCCGTCGAGCTCGGCGTCACCTCGCTCGACCAGTACGTCGACACACTCGGCGGCGTCAGCCGTGCGGTGCGCCGCGCCCGGGGCGAAGACGCCGCCGTCTATATCGGCGATCAGACGTCCGGCGCCGGCGTCATCCGCACGCTCGCCGAGCAGGTCACGCTCGAAACCCGCACGCGCATGCTCAATCCGCGCTGGTACGAAGGCATGCTCGCGCACGGCTTCGAGGGCGTCCGCCAGATCGAGGCGCACGTGACGACGACGATGGGCTGGTCGGCCACCACCGGCCAGGTCGAGCCCTGGATCTACCAGCGCATCACCGAAACCTACGTGCTCGATCCGGAGATGCGTCAGCGCCTCGCCGAGCTCAACCCGAAAGCCTCGGCCCGCGTCGCCAATCGCCTGCTCGAAGCAAGCGAGCGGCGCTATTGGGCGCCCGATCCCGAAACCCTGAAAACCCTGCAAGACGCCGCGGACGATCTCGAAGATCGGCTCGAAGGCGTCGCGCCGGCCGCCGCCTGAGCAAGGACCCTCGATGACCCTCCTCGATCTCCCCCGCGGCCTCCCCAAACGTCCAGACGGCGAGGGCTCCGTGCAGGTCCATCAGGACCCACGCCTCAAGATCGAGACCGCGAAAGTGTTCGCGATCTACGGCAAAGGCGGCATCGGCAAGAGCACGACGTCGTCCAATCTCTCGGCCGCCTTCTCCAAGCTCGGCAAGCGCGTGCTGCAGATCGGCTGCGACCCGAAGCACGATTCCACCTTCACGCTGACCAAGCGCCTCGTGCCCACCGTCATCGACGTGCTCGAACAGGTGAACTTCCACACCGAAGAGCTCCGCCCGGAAGACTATGTCTACGAGGGCTACAACGGCGTGATGTGCGTCGAAGCCGGCGGCCCGCCCGCAGGCACGGGCTGCGGCGGTTATGTCGTTGGCCAGACGGTGAAGCTGCTCAAGGAGCACCACCTCCTCGAAGACACCGACGTCGTGATCTTCGACGTTCTGGGCGACGTCGTGTGCGGCGGCTTCGCGGCGCCCCTCCAGCACGCCGAGCGCGCGCTGATCGTCACCGCCAACGATTTCGACAGCATCTTCGCGATGAACCGCATCGTCGCGGCCATCCGTGCAAAATCGAAGAACTACGACGTCCGCCTTGGCGGGGTCATCGCCA
This sequence comes from Alphaproteobacteria bacterium, assembly GCA_018969015.1. Taxonomy (GTDB): domain Bacteria; phylum Pseudomonadota; class Alphaproteobacteria; order Caulobacterales; family Aquidulcibacteraceae; genus REEB506. The sequence goes on along the minus strand of JAGWZE010000033.1, from coordinate 28,293 downwards.
ACCGCAGCGAAGGCACCGACGAGATCGATCGCTTCAACGCTGCGATCGGCCTCGAGCGCGTCGCGCATTTCCCGTCGCTCGACGTGATCCGCCGCTCGCGCCTGAAGAAATCCACGCTGTTCGAGATGGAGCCCTCGCCCGAACTCGAGCGCGTGCAGAACGAATATCTCCGCCTTGCCGCCACCCTCTGGGCCGGCGGCAAGGAGTACGACGCCGTCCCCATGAAGGACCGCGACATCTTCGATTTCCTGGGATTTGATTGATGCCGACGACCGCCTACGAATCCTACCGCGGACGCCTCGAGACCTATTTCGACCAGACGGCGAAAGAGGCCTGGGAGCAGCTGACGTCGGACGCTCCCGTCAGCAAGATCCGCGAAACCGTGCGCGCCGGCCGTGACCGCATGCGCGCACACCTGCTGTCGTGGCTTCCGCAGGATATGAGCGGCCGTCGCCTTCTCGACGCCGGCTGCGGCACGGGCGCCCTGGCGGTCGAAGCGGCGCGGCGCGGGGCGGAGGTCGTCGCCGTCGACGTCTCGGCGTCGCTGATCGAGGTCGCCAAGGCGCGCGCGCCCGCATTCCTCGGCGGCGGCGGGATCGACTTCCGCGTCGGCGACATGATGGACGACAGCCTCGGCGAGTTCGACCACGTCGTCTGCATGGACAGCCTCATCCATTACCCGCTGCGCGAAGTCGCGGCGGTGTTGACGCGGCTGGCGGCGCGCACCTCGCGCAGCATCGTGTTCACCTTCGCCCCGAGAACTCCGGCCCTCTCCGTGATGCACGCCGTCGGCAAGTTTTTTCCCCGCGCCGACCGCGCGCCCGCCATCGAGCCGGTTACGCCCGATCGCCTGCGGTCGCGGCTGGAAGACGGCTTGAACGAGTGGCGGGTCGGCGAGAGCGTGCGGGTGGTGTCGGGCTTCTACACGTCCGAGGCGCTGATCCTGGAGCGCCGGGCATGAGCATCGTCATCCAACGCCTCGCACGGCAGTGGAGTCGCATGCTCGCGATGATGCTGCCGTTCGCGGACGCGGCGACGAAGGAGGTCCCGCTGTCGCGGCTCCTGCGCCTGTCGTGCTTTCAGATTTCCGTCGGCATGGCCTCTGTCCTTCTCACCGGCACGCTCAATCGCGTGCTGATCGTCGAACTGGGCCTGCAAGCCTGGGTGGTGGCGATGATGGTGGCGCTGCCGCTCGTGGCCGCCCCGTTCCGCGCGCTGATCGGCTTCAAGTCCGACACGCATCGCTCGTTCCTCGGCTGGCGCCGCGGGCCCTACATCTGGTTCGGCTCGATGATGATGTTCGGCGGATTCTCGTTCATGCCGTTCGCGCTCCTCGTCATGACGGGACACGGGCATGGCCCAGCGGTCGTGGGGCAGGTCGCCGCGGCGCTGTCGTTCCTTCTGGTCGGCGCCGGCATCCACACGACGCAGACCGCCGGCCTCGCCCTCGCCGACGACATCTCCCCGCCCGAGGTTCGCCCGCGCGTGGTTGCGCTGCTCTACGTCATGCTGCTCGTGGGCATGCTGATCAGCTCTGTGGCGATCGGCCAGGCGCTGGCAACCTTCTCGCCGCTGCGCCTCGCGCAGGTCGTGCAGGGCGCGGCGGTCCTGGTCCTTGTGCTCAACGTCGTCGCGATGTGGGGCCAGGAGGTGCGCAACCCGACAAAGACGGCGCCCGACCAGGCGCGGCCGCGGTTCGAGGAAAGCTGGCGTGCCTTCGCGGCCGAGCCGGGCACGATCCGGCTGCTCGTCGCCATCGGCCTGGGATCGGCGGCGTTCGGCATGCAGGACGTTCTCCTGGAGCCGTTCGGCGGCCAGATCATGCACATGTCGGTCGGGCAGACGACATTCCTGACGGCGTTCTGGGCGCTCGGCGGATTGTCCGGGTTCGGTCTTGCCGCCCACTGGCTAGGCAAGGGGATCGATCCGCATCGGCTTGCGGGCGCCGGGGTGCTCATCGGCCTGCCCGCCTTCGTGCTGATCGTGCTCGCCGCGCCGATTCAGGCGGCGGCGATGTTCTCGGTCGGCGCCGCGCTGATCGGCCTTGGAAGCGGATTGTTCGCGGTCTCGGCGCTCACTGCGATGATGCGGCACGGCGGCCGCGCGGGCGCGGGCCTCGCGCTCGGCGCGTGGGGTGCGGTTCAGGCCACGGCGACCGGCGCGGCGATCCTCGTCGGCGGCGCCATGCGCGACGGCGTGGGCGCGCTCGCGCTGGCCGGCGCTCTCGGCGAGACGTTGCGCTCGCCAGTCACGGGGTACGTCTCGGTCTATCTGACCGAGATCGCGCTCCTGTTCGCTACGCTGGTCGCGATCGGGCCGCTCGCCCGACACGCCGGCGCCCCTCAAACCTCGAAGTTCGGATTGCCGGAATTTCCGACGGCCTGACGCCAATGGAGGCGGACACATGCAGCAGACCTACATCCTCTCCAACATCGACGTGACCGAACTGGCCATGTACCTGTTCACGATCTTCTTCTTCGGGCTGATCTTGTATCTGCGCCGAGAGGACCGTCGCGAAGGCTACCCGCTCGAAGAAGACACGACGGGCCGCCTCGAGCCCGTCGAGGGCGTCTTGTGGGTCGCACGGGCCAAGACGTTCAAACTCATGCACGGCCGCGGCACGAAGTCCGTGCCCAATGCCGATCGCGATCGTCGTCCGCTGAACGCCAAGCGCGTCGCCGTTTGGCCGGGCGCGCCGATCGATCCGGTGGGCGATCCCCTCGCCGCCGGCGTCGGCCCCGGCGCCTATGCCGAGCGCGCCCAGCGCCCCGACCTCACCGAACACGGCGTGGCGCGGATCGTGCCGATGTGCGTCGCCAAGGATTTCGTCATCGCCAAGCAGGATCCCACGCCTGTCGGGATGGACGTCATCGGCGTGGACGGCAAGATCGCCGGAACCGTCGTCGATGTGTGGGTCGACCGCGGCGAGCACATGATCCGCTATGTCGAGGTCCAGACGACCGCGGCGCTCGGCGGCGCGCGCATCGTCGTGCCGATGCCGATGCTCACGGTCAATCGCGCCAAGCGCCTCGTGCGCTGCGACGCCGTCACCGCCGCCCAGCTCGCCCGCGCGCCGACGCCCGCAAGCGCGGACGAGATCACCCTCTACGAAGAGGACAAGATCAGCGGCTATTTCGGCGCCGGCTATCTCTACGCCCTGCCCACCCGGAAGGAAGCCCAGCTGTGAGGGAATTCGAGCACGAGCCCATCCGCGGCCTGCCGGAGCGCTTGCCGGAAGGCGAGCGCATCCTGTGGCAGGGCGCGCCCTCGTTCGCCGGTCTGGCGCGCGGCGCGTTCCGCATGCGCGAGGTGGCGGTCTACTTCGCGTTGCTCGGGGCGGCGAAAGCGGCCTACGCGCTCGCCACCGGCGTGGGGGCGGGCGGCGCGGCGCTGGAGTTCTTCGGCATGGCGGCGCCGGCGGCGTTGACGCTCGGCGTTCTGGCCGGTCTTGCGGCGCTCAGCGCGCGCTCGACGGTGTACACCGTCACGGACAAGCGCGTCGTGTTCCGCTTCGGGATGGCCCTCGAGAAGGCCGTGAACGTGCCGTTCGCGGCGATCGCGGGCGCGGCAGTCAAAGCCGACCGTGACGGCCGCGGCGACATCGCCCTCGCGCTCACGCCGCGTTCGCGCGTGAGCTACCTGGCGTTCTGGCCGCACGTGCGGCCGTTCCGGTACGGCCGCGCCGAACCGAGCCTGCGTGGCCTTGCCGACGTTCGTGGCGTCGCGTCGATCCTGGCGTCCGCGCTCGCGGAGGCGCAGCCCGCCCTCGCCGCGCGCGCCGCGTCCGCGCAGGCCGCGTCGCCGGCGCCCGAACCGGTCCCCGCCGGCGTGACGCCCGCATCGATCCCCCCCCGCATGGCGCCGCCCGTCGGCGCCGCGCACCCGGCCTGAGGAGCTCCCGATGAGCGCAATCGACGATCGTCCGTTTCCGCGCGGCGCCCTCATCGCGGCAGGCGTCATGATCGCGGCGTCGCTTGCGATGGTCGCGGGCGTGAGGCTCGGCGTGCTGCCCTACCAGGACACGTTCGCACGGGCCCATGCCGAGGCGGCGGTCGCGGTCGAGCGCGATCTCATTTTCGAGGATGGCGCCGCCGGCGCGATCGTCGTGCGTGACGCCGCCACCCGCGCGGTCGTCGCGACGCTGCCGGCCGGCGAGGACGGGTTCGTCCGCGGCGTCATGCGCGGCCTGGCCTATCATCGCACGCTGAACGCCACGCCCCATGATGCGCCCTTCGCGCTGCGGCGGCTGACGGACGGCGGCCTCGTGCTCGTCGATCCCCAGACGGAACGTCACATCGACTTGGGCGCCTTTGGCGTTACCAATAAGGCGGCGTTCGCCCGCTTCCTGGCGAAGGAGCCCGTCGCGCGCTCATGACACTTCCCATCCTCTCGCGCCAATCGTTCCAGACCCCGTGCACGATCGAGATCGAGCACACGGCGGATCATCTGCACGCGCACGTCGAACTCGCCGACGGCCTGCGGCCCGAGCCGGGCGATCGCGTGCTCGTTCACGGCGATCCCATCCACATTCCGTTCGGCGAGCGGCGGGTTCTGTCCCGCGTCGCGACCGTCGAACGCGCCACCTGGATCGAGCGGCTCTGGACGCGCCTCAGCGCGACCATGCTGCTCACCGAATTGTACGAAGTCAGCTTCACCTCGCGGAGACGCCTATGACCACGATGACGGCGGACGATCTGCCCTTCGAGGACACCACGAAGCTCGCCCAGCGCGACACCGTGCTGACCCCCCGCTTCTACACCACGGACTATGACGCGCTCGACAAGCTCGACGTGACGCCCGTGCGCGCCGAATGGGACGCGCTCATGGCCATCATGGCGAGCGATCCGAACCGCACGCACTTCAAGCGCACCGACGAGTTCAAGAACATCCTGCCGACGCTCCCGGCCGACCTGCGCAAGGAGTTCGTGGACTTCCTCGTCAGCTCCGTCACCTCGGAGTTCTCCGGCTGCGTGCTCTACGCCGAAATCGTCAAGCACGTGAAGAACCCCGACATCAAGGCGCTGTTCCGCTATCTCACGCGTGACGAATCCCGCCATGCGGGCTTCATCAACGAGACGCTCAAGGACTTCGGCATCGGCGTCGATCTCGGCTTCCTGACGCGGGCCAAGAAATACACGTTCTTTAAGCCGAAATTCATCTTCTACGCCGTCTATCTCTCCGAGAAGATCGGCTACGCGCGCTACATCACGATCTATCGCCAACTCGAGCGTCATCCCGAACTGCGTTTCCACCCGATCTTCAAGTGGTTCCGCGAGTGGTGCAACGACGAGTACCGTCATGGCGAAGCGTTCGCCCTCCTTATGCGCGCCAATCCCGAACTTCTGCGCGGGGGCAATCTCGGCTGGATCAAGTTCTTCCTGCTTTCCGTTTACGCGACGATGTACGTCCGGGATCACACGCGCCCTGCTTTTCACAAGGCGCTCGGGCTCGATGTCACCGCCTACGACCAGCGCGTGTTCCAGGTCTGCAACGAGATCTGCACGCAGGTCTTCCCGGTCGCGATCGACATCGACCATCCGAAGTTCACCGCCGGCATGGAGAAGCTCCGCCGCATCAACGAGGGGATGGACGCCGCGAAGGCGAAGGGCGGAATCGTCGGCGTCCTCACGCAGGCGGCGCTCGGCGTTCAGGCCGCCGTGACGTTCGCGGGGCTCTATCTGCTCCCGGCGAAGCGGCAGGACCTGCCGCAGAACGTCCTTCTCGCGCAGGCGTGGTGAGACACGATGATTTCGGCTCACGGTCCGCCGCTGCTGTTTGCGCTCTTCGCGTGGTGGTTTTCCACCGGCGTGGTGCTGTGGCTTGACCGGCAGCCGCGGACTTCGGCCAATCTTCGGCTTCTGGCCGCGACCGCCATCGGCGGCGCCGCGCTCGTCGGGATCGCCCGATCGGCGACAGACACCAGCGCGATGGGCGCCTACGCCGCCTTCTCGTGCGCCCTCGCGATCTGGGCCTGGCACGAGCTCAGCTTCCTGAGCGGCGCGGTGGCGGGCCCGCGGACGGAGCCGTGCCCGGCGGGTGCGGTAGGCTGGCTGCGGTTCCGACTCGCGGCGGCGACGCTGATCTATCACGAGATCGCCCTGGCGGTGACGGGCCTCATCCTGCTCGCGATCACGTGGGGCCAGCCGAACCAGACGGCCGTGTGGTGCTACGGCGTGCTGTTCGTGATGCGCATCTCGGCGAAGCTCAACCTCTTCCTCGGCGTTCCGAACTTCACCGACGATTTCCTGCCGCCGCACCTCGCCTACCTGAAAAGCTATTTCCGCCGCCGCGCCTTCAATGCGCTGTTCCCGGTGTCCGTGCTGGGTGGCCTCGCCATCGCCGTGGCGAGCGCAACGGGCGCCCTCGCCGCCGAGACGGGCGGCGCCGCGCAGGTCGGGCTCACGCTTACGTTCGCACTCGTTTCGCTCGCCCTCGTCGAGCACGCCTTCATGATCGCGCCATTCCGCGACTCCGTTCTCTGGCGCTGGGCTTCGGCCGGCGCGTCCAACCGACACTTGCAAGATCCGGGGAGGATGCCTTGAACTACGAAGCTTTCTTTGAGTCCGAGCTCGCGAAGCTGCGCGAGGAAGGCCGCTACCGCGTGTTCGCCGAGCTCGAGCGGATCGCAGGATCCTTCCCCCGCGCGAAGCGCTACAGCGAAGACGGCGTCGACGCCGTTACGGTGTGGTGCTCGAACGACTATCTCGGCATGGGCCAGAGCCGTGTCGTGCTCGATGCAATGCACGCCGCGCTCGACCAGTGCGGCGCCGGCGCCGGCGGCACCCGCAACATTTCCGGCACCAACCATCACCACGTGCTGCTCGAGCGCGAACTCGCCGACCTGCACGGCAAGGAGGCGGCGCTGCTGTTCACGTCCGGCTATGTGTCGAACTGGGCCGCGCTCGGCACCCTGTGCGAGAAGATCCCGAACTGCATCGTGCTCTCGGACGCCGGCAACCACGCCTCGATGATCGAGGGCATCCGCCACAGCCGCGCCGAGCGCCACCTCTTCCGCCACAACGACCCCGAGCACCTCGACGCGCTGCTACGCGACATGGATCCGTCCCGGCCGAAGCTCGTCGCGTTCGAGAGCGTATATTCCATGGACGGCGACATCGCGCCGATCGCGGAGATCTGTGACGTCGCCGAGGCCCATGGCGCGATGACCTATTTGGACGAAGTCCATGCGGTCGGCATGTACGGCCCGCGCGGCGGGGGCGTCGCTGAGCGCGAGGGCCTGATGGACCGGCTCACCGTCATCGAGGGCACGCTCGGCAAGGCTATTGGCGTGATGGGCGGCTACATCGCCGCGTCGACGGCGCTGTGCGACTTCGTCCGCAGCTTCGCTTCGGGCTTCATCTTCACGACCGCCCTGCCCCCGGCGATCGCCGCCGGCGCGCGCGCCAGCATCGAGCATCTCAAGGTCAGCGGGGCCGAACGGGCCCGCCACCAGGAGCGCGTGGCGAAGGTGCGCCGTCGCTTGGCCAATCTCGGGATCCCGACGATGGACAACCCAAGCCACATCATCCCGGTGATGGTCGGCGATCCCAAGAAGTGCAAGATGATCTCCGACTGGCTGATGCAGAACCACGGGATCTACGTGCAGCCCATCAACTATCCGACCGTTCCCAAAGGGACCGAGCGTCTGCGCATCACGCCGACGCCGCTGCACTCCGACGAGGACATCGAGCACCTCGTCCAGGCGCTTTCGGAGATCTGGTCGCATTGCGAACTCGCCCGCAAGGCCGCCGCGGCGTGACGACGGCGACCGCCCTCCGGCTCGATGGCGAAGGCGACGGCGACGGCGGCGCAACCGCGCCGATCCTGATCCCCGCGATCGCCGCCGATGGCTCGCTGTACCGCATCGAGAAGATGGAGGCGCACCGGCGGGGCGATCTCCATCTCGCCGTTTCGGTTTTCGCGTTCCGCGCCGGCCGGCTGCTCGTGCAGCGCCGGGCGCTCGGGAAATACCATTCCGGCGGTCAGTGGGCGAACACGGTGTGCACGCATCCGCATTGGGGCGAAGCGCCCGACGCGAGCGCGCGCCGCCGCCTGCGCGAGGAGCTCGGTGTCGTTGCCGACGTGCGCGCGACCGCGACCATCGAATACCGCGCCGATGTCGGCGCGGGGCTGATCGAGCACGAGCGCGTGCAGGTGTTCCGCGCCGATCTGGCCGACGGCGCCCGCCTCGATCCGGATCCGGACGAGGTCAGCGAGATCGCATGGGCCGAGCCCGACGAACTCGCTCGCCGCGCGCTCGATGAGCCCGAAGCCTTCGCGCCCTGGTTCCGCATCTACCTGCGCCGCTGGGCCGAGCTCAACCTGAGCTGAGCACCGAAGCCGGCGCGGTCCCCCGCGCGCGGCGAGGCCGCGCCGGCCGCCGTAATCGCCCGCGCGCGCCGCCAGGCCCCGTTTCGGCCACAGCCGCAGACGCCATCGCCAACGCGCATCGGCAGCCCGCTCCCACGCGCCCCGCGCCTGTTGCCAGACACCGCCCGGACACGCGCGCTGGCCACACCACGCCGCTGACGCCGCCGCGCTCTCACCGATCTCTGCCGCCCCGCCGCAAGCGCGCCCACAAGGCCCCTTCGCGACGGTCCATCGGCTCGAGCAGGTCCCGCGCGCGGCCGGATCGCCAAACGGCGCGGGGCGCGCCTCACCCGCGCGCGATCCGCAATCGCAAGCCGGACGTCAGCACTTGCGCCGCGCGATGCGCTGTCCTCGAAGCGCTGCGACCGCCGGACTCAAGGCCTCACACGCACCGGGGTCGCCCCATCGATCAGGCGCACCGCATCCGAACGCGTGCCGTGGGCAGACCGGCCCGTTCTCGCCAGCCTGTTCGCGCCAGCCTGTTCGCGCCAGCCTGCTCGCGATTGCGCGGGCCAGGCGTGGCGCGCGCGCCAGCGCGATCCCGTCCGTATGCTGACGACATATGTCAGTCCGCGGCTGCGCATCGCCGCCGCCGCTTTCGCCGCCCCCTCGGTGCGGTCATCGCCAACGCCGCATCGCCGCCGCGCCGCCGCCTCCCCGGCCTCGACGACGCAGCGTGCGCCCGATCGCTGCGCGCGGGGGCGGCGTCGCGCGCGCGGGTGTGCATCGCGCCCACGGGTGTGCGCTCGCAGACGTGCGTTGCGCTGACCCGCGCCAGTCGCGTACTGGCCCCGCACCGGGTGCGCGCCACCCCGCGCCGGTCGCGGTCCCCGCACAACAACGCCGCCGCCCGGCAAAGAAAAAGCCCCTGCCGCGAGGCAGGGGCTTGCAGTCGGCGAGGGAGCTTGGTCTCAGCCGGGCGCCCGCTTGGCGGGCGCTTTCGGATCCGGCGCGTCGGCGGGTGGGGCTGCGTCCGGAGCGACGGCCGGTGTGCGCGGGCCGGCGAGGGCCGGATGGTCCGCCAGCATGCTCACCCCGAGCAGCGGCTTGTTGGCGCCCTGGTGGCACGTCGCGCAGTTCACCTTGAGCGGATCGCCCAACGGACCGAGGCGCGTGGCGGGGAACACCGGCTTCAGCGGCTCGATGTACTCCGCGTTGATCTGCCTCGCCATGCGGATGCCGTACCAGGCCGTCACCCGCTGGGGCGTGCTGTCGCTCCAGTTCGCCCAGTCGCGGCTGTTGTGACAGTAGGTGCAGTTCACGCCGAGCGACTTCGACAGGTGCATCATCAGCCCGTAGGTCTTCTCGGTCGATGCGATCGAGCGATGCGCCGCATCGCTCGGCAGCGCCGTGTGACCCTGCACGCGGATCGGTTCGGCTCCCAGAAGATAGGGGGTGAACGGATCCTTCGGCAGCGACGAGAACGCCACCGACTCGACCGGGTCATTATGCCCGCGCTTCGCGCCGATGAAGTTGCCGCGAAGATCCTCCGGCGCGGGGCGCGCCCACACGTTCGTGGGAATGTGCTTGCCGCGGTGGCAGGTATAGCAGGTCACGCCGGTTTGCTTGACGTGATCCGTCCATGACGCGTTGATCGTGCGCGTCATTTGCAGCATCCGGCGCGCCACCACCTTCGTGTAGACCTCGTCCGAAGCGAGGTTCTCCGGGTTGTGGCAGTAGTTGCAGCCTTCGGTCGGGGCCACCCATTCGGTGATCGACAACATCAGGCGGTTGAACTCGTCCGCGTTGATGTCCCCGAGCACCTGGACGTTCTGGTAGAAGTCCTTGGCGAGCGGCGCGTCCGACGGCTCCAGCGGATACGGCGGAGGCGGCACGACGTTGGCCTGTTTCAGATAGGCCTCGAGCTCCGGGCTGGTGATCTGGGCCATGCCAGTTCCCCGATACCCGGTCTGCTTCGATGTCTGGGGCGGCGCTTCGCAGCCGGCCAGCGTCACCGCAAGCCCGACGCCGGCGAGCGCAAGCGCGATACGGCGGAATGTTCCAGTCATGGCGCTGCTCCCGTGGCGGCGGCCGGATCCGTCACAACGCCGTGCACGGCCGGATAGGCGGGCGCGAAGTGGTGTTCCACGGCCCAGAGATACCAATTGTCGACGACGGTTCCCGTCAGCAGGATGCCGATGCCGCCCGTCAGCGTCGTGAGAACCGCGAACCACCAGGCCCAGCGGTGGATGGATTCCATCGAGGCGTTGAAGCCCATGGTCCAGCGCCAGAACAACGCGGCGCGTTCCGACGCCGTCCCGCGATCGGTGATCTGCTCGATCTCGCGCTCGCCGCCATAGCGGCCAACCGCGAGGATCGTGGCGCCGTGCATCGCGAACAGCAGCACGGATCCATAGAGGAACACGATCGAGAGGCAGTGGAACGGGTTGTAGAAAAGGTTGCCGTACCGGATCGAGAACGCTGACGTCCAATCGAGGTGCGGGAACACGCCGTAAGGCACCGCCTCGCTCCACGAGCCCATCGCCAGCGGCCGGATCAGGCCAAGCACCAGCACGAGCCAGAGCGCGGACGCGAAGGCCCACGCGACGTGCGTCCCGAGCCCCAGCGCCTTGGCGCGGGTGTAGGTGCGCACCCACCACAGGACCAGCGACACGAGGAAGCAGAAGCTGGCGATGATCCACCAGCCGCCCTCGTTGAGCGGCACGAAGAGCTGCGTGCCGTACTGCGGCCCCGGCGGATCGAGCGACAGCCAGAACAGCTGCCGGAGGAACTGCACCGGATCCCAGCCGACCGACGCCCACATGTGCAGGCCGACGATCTCGAACCAGGCGAGCCCGAACAGCAGCGACACGACGCCGTAGCCGCCCAGATAGATCGGTCCGATCTGCGCGTTGCCGATCTTGCCCGCGAGGTAGGACATGAAGGCGCCGAAGTCGCGCGCGCCGTCCGATCGAGGCAGCGGAACCCCGGTTTCAACCGGCCCGCGAACCTGAATTTGCGTAAAGATGTTCTGATAGCCAGCCATAGCCCGGCCCTCCCCTATTCGTCAGCGCCAGATCGGCAGGTCGAGCCACCAGGTCCACCATTCCGGCCAGCCGCGGGACCAGAACGGCCCGCTGATGATGATGCAGATCGCGGCCCAGAAGCCGGCCGAGAGCGCAAGAAACAGCCCAAGCCGGTGGATGCCGAGCGTGCCGATCGAGTAGCCGATGAGGTCGCGGAAGAACGTGTCCTCGTGCTCCGGCGTCTTCACGAGTTCGCCCTCGCCGGGATTGGTCGCCGAAAGGACCAGCGAGCCGTGCAGCGCGAGCGCGAACGTCGTCGTGAAGAAGAACGTCACGGCGATGAGGTGGGCCGGATTGTAGTGAAAGCTGAGGTACTGGTAGCCGACGTTCGACACCCAATCGAGGTGGGTGAAGATCCCGTACGGGAAGCCGTGGCCCCAGGCGCCGAGGAGAACCGGACGGATCACCACGAGCGACACGTACGCGAAGATCGCCACGCCGAACGCCAGCGGCACATGATAGCCCATGCCGAGCTTGCGGCAGATCTCGACCTCGCGCAGCGCCCAGGACACGAACGCCCCGATCGCGCAGAACGTCACGACCTGCCAGATCCCGCCCTCACGCAACGGCGCGAAGCCTAGACCGTATTTGAGGTCAGGCGGATCGACGGAGATCAGCCAGGGATTGAACTGCCCCTGCTGACTGGCCGTATAGAAGATCAGTGCCGTTCCCAGCGCTGCGAAGAAGGCGGCCGTGACGCCGAAGAAGCCGACATAAAACGGGCCGACCCAAAAATCGAACAAATCGCCGCCGACCAGCGTTCCGCCCCGCACCCGATACTTTCGCTCGAAGCTCAACAAGGCCATGGCCTGATCCTCCGCGTCGACGCCACGTGCGCCGCGCTGGGTGTTCTCGTTGAAGGCCGCGGGTGGCGGCCGGAACCAGAGAGCGGCGGGCGAGGACCGCGCGAGCGCGAAACCCCGCCCGCAGCCTTTACGGCGTTGCCGCCGGGGCCGCTTGGCTCGCTGCAGCGGGATACGGCTCGTTGAGCCAGCTGCCGTAACGCGGCGTGCTGAGCTGCACGAAGTGGTTCACCATCACCATGAAGAAGGCGAACGCCAGAATCCCGATCAGCGCGCGGCGCGGATCAAAAAGGAGCCAAATTTTCCACATGCTATCGATCTCCCATCAGCGTTTGGATCAGAACCAGGGACGCCAGCTCCAAACCAGGTAGTGCGCGATCAAGTTCATCACGAAGAAGGCGCCCATGCTGGTGAGAAGGATGCCGTGGAATTCCTTGGCCTCACTCTCGGTCAGTCCCGATAGGGACCCGCTTCTATCGTCTTTTTCCGCCATTCTTCTGTCTCCGGATGTGCCCCGCGAGAGGCAAAGCCGCGCGTGACCCCCGCGGCGGGGCGCGTCGCGGCGCGAACGCCGCGGCGACTCTGTTGCGCCTGTCGTCCGGTATCGGACGATCGGCGAAGTGCGGACGGGCATGGCCCGCCGGAGCCGGGGCGAAGATCCGCATCATGCGGCCTGCCCCGACGAAAGCTCTGCGTAGGCGCGTGCGACGCGCCGCTCGTCGACGGTGGCGTCGCCAGCCTCGCGGGCGGCGCGCTCGGCCGCGTCGCGCAGCCGCTTGGCCGCCGAAATCCGGACAAGTACGGGCTGGCGCTCGACGAGATCGTCCAGCACCTTGCGCGCGCCGTCTTCCCAGAGGAGTTCGCGGTGCGCGCGCGCCGGCGTCGCCTCGACGGCGTCCATCTGCGAAGCGAGCGGCAGGATCGCGAACAACGCGTCGAACAGCGCGTTGCACACCTCCTGCACCAGATACGTCGCGCCGGAGTAGCCCATGAAGGGCGTGCCCGTGTGCCGGCGGATGACCGCGCCGGGAAACGAGGCCGGCACGTAGATTGCGCGCACGCCGAGTTCGGCGGCATACATCCGCTCGTTATACGAGCCGAAGAGGACGAGCGGCGGCGTATCCTTGAGGGCGTCTCGCACGGCGGCGTTGTCCGGCTTGACGCCCGCGCGCCGCGCGATCGCGAACGTGCATGGCAGGCCGAGATCGTCCTCGAGGAAATTGCGCACGCCGCGCACATAGGTTTCGCCGGCGACGATCGCGAAGCTCGCGGTGCCGAAGAAGTCCTGCGTGACCGAGCGCCACAGATCCCACAGCGGCTTGATCGTCGTGTGCTTCTCGCGCTCGATGAACGGCTCGGGATCGACGCCCGTGAGTTCGCCCAGCTTGCGCAGGAACGCGGTGGTCGACGAAAGCCCGATCGGCGCCTGCAGATAGGGCCGCTCGAGCGCCTCGCACAGGCCGCGCCCGAACTCGCGATACATGCAGACATTCACCTCGGCGTCCGCGAGTTTGCGAATATCGGCCAGGTGGCTCCCGAGCGGGAACACCATGTTGACTTCGCATCCCGCGCCCTCGATCAGGCGGCGGACCTCGGCGAGATCGGACGGCATGTTGAACACGCCATAGATGGGCCCGATGATGTTGACCTTCGGCCGCTCGCCGTCCTTGCGGGGGCGCGGCTTCGGCATCTTCTTGGGCCCGAACTGCGACCACAGCCATGCGAGCGCGCGATCGGCGCTCTGCCACTGGTCTTCGTCGATCGTACGCGGCAGGAAGCGCTGGATGTTGGTGCCTTCCGGCGTCACGCCGCCACCGATCATCTCGGCGATCGAGCCCGTGACGACCACCGCCGGCAACGCGGGATCGAGCGTCTTCCAGGCGCGCTTCATGGCGCCTTCCGTGCCCGTCTTGCCCAGCTCTTCTTCGCCGAGACCGGTGACGACGATCGGCAGTTCGTGCGGCGGCAGCGCGTCGGTGTAGTGCAGCACCGACGTCACCGGCAGGTTCTCGCAGCCCACTGGGCCGTCGATGATGACCTGCAGGCCCTTGATCGCCGTGAAGGCGTACACGGCGCCCCAATAGCCGCCGGCGCGATCGTGATCGAGGATCAGCATCCGCCGCCCTCCATCCAGAACGCAAAGAGACGAGTCCGACTCCGCATCATGTGCCGACGGCCTCCTCTGCCTTGCGCGCGGCTTCGGCCAGCTTGGCGTAGCGCGCCTTGAACTCGGGACGGTCCTGCGGGGTGTCTTCCCAGACGCCGGCGGCATGGCCTTCGCCGACGCCCTCGAAGAAGGCGCGCATGCGGTCGAAGCGGTCCTTGTTGCCGAGCGCGGCGTTGATCACCTGGGCGAGCGAGCCCGCGCCCGCAGGCCCCATCAGCGGCCGCGCGGAGATCAGGTTCGTGAAATACAGCGACGGGATCGCCTTCTGCTTGGCGTGCTGCACCACGGGCGTCGTGCCGATCGCGAGATCGGGCTTGAGCGCGTCGACGGCGGCCAGATCATTTTCGAGCGAGGCGCGGAACTGCACCGGGATGCCGCGCGCTTCGAGCCAGGCCCGATCCGGATCGGACCAGCGCGTCTTCGGGCACGCCGTGCCGACATACGCGACGTCCGCGCCGCTCTCCGCGAGCAGCCGCGCCACCAGAAGTTCGGAGCCTTCATAGCCCGTGACGGTGATCCGGCCCTTGATTGGTTTGCCCGCCAGCGCGCCGGCGATGGCCGGCAGCACGGCGTTCTTCGCCGCATCGATCTTCGAGCGCGCCACGCCGCACGCCTCGCCGACGGCCTCGAGCCAATCGGCCGTACCGTCGCGGCCGACGGGCGCGGACGGGATCACCGTGCGCCCGGCCGCCTCGAACTCGCGCACGCAGGCAGTGTAGAACGGATGGATCGCCGCGACTGCCGCGCAATCGAGCGCGGCGTAGAGCTCGCGCCATTCGCGCGTCGGCACGACGGGGCCGGCGGCGAGATCCATCGGCGCCAGCATGCGCCCGATGCCGACCGGGTCGGCCGGGAACATCTCGCCGAGCAGCGTGATCGTGGGCTTGTCGGCCCGCTCGCGCGGCGCCGCGACGGGGCCGGCCTCGGCTTCGCGGCGCGCATAGCCGAGCATGGCGCCGGCGAGGACGTCCTTGGCTTCCGCGTGCGTGGGGATGCCGAAGCCCGGCACGTCGATGCCGATGATCCGCACGCCGTTGATCTCTTTCGGCAAGAGCTGCAGCGGCACGCCCGACGCCGTCGGCACGCAGAGATTGGTGACGACGACGGCGTCGTAGAGCGCCGGATCGGCGAGCTGGTAGACGGCGTCGCGGATGTCTTCGAACAGCTTGCCGGTGACCAGCGTTTCGGAATTGAACGGCACGTAGCCGACGGTGCGGCGCGCGCCGTAGAAATGGGACGTGAACGTCAACCCGTAGACGCAGCACGCCGAGCCGGACAGAACCGTCGCGGTCCGGCGCATGCGCAGGCCGACGCGCAGCGACCCGAACGCCGGGCACATGCTCTGCGGCTGGTCGTGCGGCCCGACGGGATAGTCCTTCGCATAGCGCGCCAGGATCTCCGATTTGCCCGCCGCTTCGGCCGCCCGCGCGAGTTCGCCCCCCGAGGCGCAGCCGAGCGCGTCGACGTTCGCAGACGTCGCGCCCGAGGCCATCGGGGAGGCCGATCCAGCGTCGGCGAAGTCGGAGGAGCGTTCATCCATCCGTCAGACCTCGTCGTAGACCACTTCGAGCGACGTCTTTTCGACGAACGCCGCGCCGCGCATGTCGGCCTGGCTCGCCGGCAGCAGCTTGAAGGCCGCCCCCGTCTCGTCGGCGTTGAACAGGCCGAGAAGGCCGTCGCCCGTCAAAGGCTTCGGGCGCTGGGGCGGCGCATCTGCCACGTTCTGCGCCAGACCTTCGAACAGCGACGCCCACCGGCTGTCGGGCTTGCCGACGATCTCGTAGTTGGCGCTCTTGCGGCGGATGTCCTCGTCGGCCGGGATCGCGGCGAGCACCGGGATGCCGACCGCATCGGCGAAGGCCTGGGCCTCGCCCGTGCCGTCGTCCTTGTTGATGACGAGGCCCGCGACGCCGACATTGCCGCCGAGCTTGCGGAAATACTCCACCGCCGAACACACGTTGTTGGCGACGTAGAGCGACTGCAGATCGTTCGAGCCGACGACGATGACCTTCTGGCACATGTCGCGCGCGATCGGCAGGCCGAAGCCGCCGCACACCACGTCGCCCAGGAAGTCGAGCAGCACGTAGTCGAAGTCCCACTCGTGGAAGCCGAGCTTCTCGAGCAGCTCGAAGCCGTGGATGATGCCGCGACCGCCGCATCCGCGGCCGACTTCCGGCCCGCCGAGCTCCATCGCGAACACGCCGTCCCGCTTGAAGCAGACGTCCTCGATGCGCACCTCTTCGCCCGCGAGCTTCTTTTTCGCGGAGGTTTCGATGATCGTCGGGCAGGCCTTGCCGCCGAACAGCAGCGACGTCGTGTCCGATTTCGGATCGCAGCCGATCAGCAGCACGCGCTTGCCCTGCTGCGCCATCATGTAGCTGAGGTTCGAAAGGGTGAAGCTCTTGCCGATGCCGCCTTTGCCGTAGATCGCGATGATCTGGGTCTTCTTGGCGGCCTCGCCCGTGGGTACGGGATCGGGCTCGATCTCCGCTTCGGCGCGGAGCTGCTTCTGGGCGATCAATGTCACGCTCATGCGCAACCTCTCCAATCAAGCACCATTTTCAGGCACTGGTCGTCGCCGAAGGCGGTGCGATACGCGTCTTCGGCCTTGGTGGCGTCGGCGTGATGGGTGATCAGCGCGTCGAGCGAAAACAGGCCCGCCCGCATCAGCGACTTCACGCGGGTGAGATCTTCCGGCCGCCACTCCGCCGCGACGCGCAGGCGCGCCTCGCGCATGAAGGCCGGCGGAAAGGCGAACGACAGCGGCGCCTCGTAGAACCCCGCAAGGACGATCTCTCCCCCCTTCGCGAGGCGCATGACGAGCTGGTCGAGCAGAGCCGAATCGCCGCTGGCGTCGTAGATGGAGCGATAGTCGCGGCGATCGTCCGAGGCCGGATCGATGACGGGATAGGGCTGACGCGCGCCGATGCGTTCGGGATTCTTTTCCCACACGGTCGGCGCCGGGGCGCCGGAGGCGAGCGTGAGGCGCGCGAGCAGCCGGCCGAGCATGCCGTGCCCGACGATCAGGTCGGGCGGCGCACCGCCGGCGATGGCGTGCTCGGCGGTGGCCGCGAGTGCAAGGAGAACGCCGCGTTCGGCCAGACGTTCGGGAATTTCGATGGCGCGCGTGCTGGGCACGACGACCCGGCGAGCCGCGCCGCCGAACAGGGCGTGGGCGTCCCGGTAGCAGGCCGCGCCAGGCACGAAAACACGCTCGCCGAGGCGGCTTTGGGCGTTGGCGCCGACAGCGACCACCCGCCCGACCGACTCGTAGCCCGGGACGAGCGGATACCCCATCCCGGGAAATGTCGGCATACGCCCCGACCAGAACAGGCGCTCGGTGCCC
Organism: Alphaproteobacteria bacterium; assembly: GCA_018969015.1. GTDB lineage: Bacteria > Pseudomonadota > Alphaproteobacteria > Caulobacterales > Aquidulcibacteraceae > REEB506. Next base: position 10,581 of record JAGWZE010000033.1, on the reverse strand, counting down.
GTGGAGATGCCACTCCATTCGATGTCGACGACCACATCGTCGACGTCGGTCGGCCGGAGTTCGAGGCGGCGCAATGCGATCCTCTCGGGCTCCTCCAGAAGAACGGCGATGGTGTCCATGGGGGCCTTCTCCGGGCCGAATCTGCCCAGCCCCCGGCGATCGACCGACCACGGAGAGCAAACGTCAGGCTAAGTTGACGCCCTAAATTGTCAATCATATTTTACGCCCGCAACGGTCAGGCGCCCGCGACGCCTTCGACGATTTCGGCGATCAGCGGCGTCGGCGTGGCGATGCGACGTGTGCGCGTGAAGCCCGCAGCCCGCAGCATGCGTGCGATCTCGTCCGGCGTGCGCGCCCGTCCGGCCCCCATGCCGAGAAGATAAAGATTGAAGAACGCGTCGCTCACGGCGGAGCGTCCGCCCATCTGTTCGATCACGGCGACGCGCCCGCCGGGCGGCAACGCCTCCCGTACGGCGCGCAGCAGCGCGGCCGCCGGCGCGTCGTCGTGGTCGTGCAGAACCCGCACGAGCGTGACGAGATCGGCGCCGCGGGGCAGCCCGCCGCCATGGAAATCGCCCGCATGGATGTCCACGCGCGCGCCAAGACCCGCCGCGTCGAGCCGCAAACGCGCGCGCGCGGCCACCGCGGGCAGATCGAACAGCATCAGGCGCGCGTCCGGCGCGGCCGGCGCGATGGCGGTGAGAAAGGCGCCCTCGCCACCGCCGACATCGAGGATCGCGCGCGCGCGCCGGAACGGATAGGCCGCCACGGCCTGTGCGGCCACCATCGGCTGCGACCGCGCCATCAGCGTGGAGTAGGCGTCGGCCGCGTCGCCCGTGACGTGCTGCGGTTCGGGGTTGGCGGCGTAGCTCCAGTAGGCGCCCAGACGCCCCGGACCGGACCGTTTCAGAAATGCGACCGGATCGGCCATATCGGCATAGAGCAGCGCGTGGTGCAGCACGATGTCGCGCACCCCCGGCGTGCCGAGCAGCGCGGCGCCCTGCATGCCGAGCGCGAGTCGCTCGGGCCCCAGCGGCTGCACGAGGTCGAGCGCCGCCGCAGCCTTGAACAGCGCGTCGGCCTGCGCCGGCGCAAGCCCGATGGCCTGGGCGAGCGCCGCGCGCGTGGCGGCGCCGCGGGCGAGCACGTCGAGCAGGCCGAGCTCGACGCAGGCGGCCGCGACCTTGGCGTAAACGAAGCCGACAATGACATCGAACAGCGCGTGCGCCCGACGCGCGACGAGCCCGCGGGTCAACGGAAACCGCGCCGCCCACGCGTGGAAGCGCGGGTTCAGCAGCAGTCGGTTGCGCAGGGTGACGAACCGCTCGTGCGCCGAACGCGGACCGGAGGGCGGCGAACGCGCCGGCAGGAACGGGAGCGCCGCCATTCGGCGTCAGGCGGCGGTGCGCGCGAGGCTTTTCGGAGCGAGCCGCGCGGCCTGCAGTCGGACGAGGTCGCGCAGATCTTCGGCGCCCGCGCAATCGGGAACGGCGGCCACGGCGGCTTCGATCTGGGCCCGCAACCGCGCGAGCGCGCCGTCGACGCCCAGCGCGTGCACCGCGCTCGGGCGATCGTGGGCGCGGTCCTGGCCGACGGGCTTGCCGGCGTCTTCGCTGCTGCTGAGTGCGTCGAGAAGATCGTCGGCGATCTGGTAGGCCGCGCCGAGATGCGCGCCCAGCGCCCGCCACGGCGTCGGATCGGCGCCGGCGGCTGCGGCGCCGGCCATCGTGGCGGCGACGAACAAGGCGCCGGTCTTGGCCTCGTGATACCGGTCGACGTCGATCACCGGCTCGCTTTCCCACGCCTGCCCCGCGACGAGGCCGTTCGGCGCGCCGACGCCGCGCGCGACGATCTTGATGACCCGCGCGAGGCGCTCCGTCGCGCCGCAGCGCACGGCGGCGCGCGCGATGGTCTCGAACGCGAGAACGATCAGGCCATCGCCCACCAGCATGGCGACGGGCTCGCCGAACATGACGTGCACCGTCGGCTTGGCGCGGCGCAGGCTCGCGTTGTCGAAGCACGGCATGTCGTCATGTACGAGGGAGGCGCAGTGCAACAGTTCGACGCTCGCCGCCGTCGCGTCGGCGAAGCCGGGGCGGTCGTCTCCGCACGCCGCCGCAACCGCGACGCACAGGCGCGGACGCACCCGCGCGCCGCCGGAGAACACGGCATAGCGCAACGCCTTGGCGAGTTCGGGCGGGCAGCCCTTGCCCTCGGCGGCGCCGACGGCGGCCTCGAGCGCCAGTTCGATCCGGGATAGCGTCATGGGGATGGCTCCGATCGGACCGATTGACACATTTAAGCGTCGACATTGTTGGACACTTCTCGGCATAGTGTCAATGAGACAGCGGGAGATCGGCGTGGCCGGCGATCGGGTCGTCATTATCGGCACGGGCATTGGCGGGCTGAGCGCGGCGCTCGATCTCGCGGCCCGGGGCTACGAGGTCGACGTGCTCGAACGCGCCCCCACGGTCGGCGGCAAGATGCGCCAGGTCGTCGTCGACGGCGCGCCGATCGACGCCGGGCCCACCGTGATGACGATGCGATGGACCTTCGATGCGCTGTGCGCCCGCGCCGGGCTCGCGCTCGACGATCTGGTGACGCTGACGCCGCTCGACGTCTTGGCCCGCCATGACTGGCCCGACCGCAGCCGCCTGGACCTGTTCGCCGACATCGACCGCTCGGTCGCGGCCATCGACGCCTTTGCCGGCCGGGCCGAGGCCGAGGGCTTCCGTCGCTTCCATCGCGACGCCCTCCGCATGTTCGAGGTCTTGAAGACGCCCTATCTGGCGGGCGACCGTCCCGACATGCTGCAGCTCGGCGCCCGCGTCGGCTGGCGCCGGTGCGGCGACCTGTTCGCCCTGCACCCGTTCGCGACGATGTGGGAGCGCCTTGGGCGCTATTTCCGCGATCCGCGCCTGCGCCAGCTGTTCGGGCGCTATGCGACCTATTGCGGGGCCTCGCCGTTTCTCGCGCCCGCGACCCTGATGCTCATCGCCCATGTCGAGCAGGACGGCGTCTGGTCGATCTCGGGCGGCATGCACGCGCTCGCCGCCGCGCTTGCGCGCGCCGCGACGGCGAAAGGCGCCCGTTTTCATTTCGACGCGGATGTCTGCGCGATCGAGACGTCGGGCGCCCGCGCGCAGGCAGCGCGCACGACCGACGGGCGCCGCTTCTGCGCCGACGCGGTGATCTTCAACGGCGACCGCGCGGCCCTGTCCGCCGGTCGTTTCGGGCCATCGGTGCGATCGGCCGGCGGCGCGCCGGCGGCGCGCTCGCTGTCTGCGGTGACATGGCTCGTCCGGGGCCGCGCCAGCGGCTTTCCCCTGACGCGCCACAACGTGTTCTTTTCGTCCGATTATGCCCGCGAGTTTCGCGACATCGCTGGTGGCCGCCTTCCCGCGGATCCCACGGTCTATGTCTGCGCGCAGGACCGGGACGATATGGCGGCCGGGCCAGCGGCCGATCGCCTGCTCGTCCTCGTCAATGCGCCCGCCCGCGGCGACGTTTCCCCCCCCAGCGCGACGGAGATCGCCGAGTGTGCGAGGACAACCTTCGACCGTCTGGGTGCGGCGGGCCTGGAGTTGACGCAGGCGACGCGCGTGTGCGTGACGCCGCGGGAGTTCGAGACGCTGTTCCCGGCGACGGGCGGCGCGCTCTACGGGATGGCGACGCACGGCTGGTCGGCGCCGTTTCGCCGTCCGGGAGCGCGCACGCGGATTCCCGGCCTTTATCTGGCGGGCGGGAGCGTCCATCCGGGCGCGGGCGTGCCGATGGCGTGCCTATCCGGCCAGTCCGCTGCGCGCGCGGTGGCGGCGGACCTGGGTTCGATGCAGAGGTCCCGCCCGGCGGTTACGCGTGGTGGTATGTCGACGCCATCAGCGCGGACGGCGCCCACGGCCTGACGCTGATCGGCTTCGTCGGCAGCGTGTTTTCGCCCTACTACAAGGCGGCCCGCACGCCGGCCCCGGAAGACCACTGCGCCATCAATGTCGCGGTGTATGGACGCCCCGGGCGCTGGGCGATGACCGAGCGCGGCCGCGGCGACCTCGCCCGCACACCCGATCTGCTCCGCGTCGGCCCGAGCGCGATGAGCTGGAGCGCAGACGGGCTGCGGATCGATCTGAACGAACTCTGCACGCCGGTCCCCGTTCCGCTGCGCGGCGTCGTTCACGTGCGGCCCCGCGTGACGACCGACCTCGCCTTCGCGCTCGACGCCGACGCCCGCCACATCTGGCGGCCGATCGCGCCCCTGGCGGACGTCGAGGTGCAACTCGACGCGCCGCGTCTCGCCTGGCGCGGCGCCGGCTATCTCGACGCCAACTGGGGCGCCGAGCCGCTCGCGGCGGGGTTCAAATCGTGGTCCTGGGCGCGCACGGCGGCGCGCGATCATGCCGAGGTGCAATTCGATGTCGCTCGGCGGGACGGGTCTTCGGCCGCGCTTGCGATCCGTATCGACGCCGACGGCGCGATGACGACCGACGCCCCAGCGCCGCTGCGCGCGCTGCCGCCCGGCTTCTGGGGCGTGGCCCGTCCGGTCGCCGCCCACACGCCGCCGCGGCTCGCGCAGGTGTGGGAGGACACGCCCTTTTACACGCGCTCCAAGATCGCCTTGGACGCGGCCGACCCGTGCGCCGCCACGGTGCACGAAAGCCTCGACCTCGACCGCTTCGAATCCGCGTGGGTGCAGGCGCTGCTGGGGTTCAGGATGCCGCGTCGCGTAAGTCGGCCTGGGCCGAGGCCGGCGCGCCGACAAAATCCGTGATCCGGTAGGTCGTCTTCACGTTCAGCCAGAATCCGTAGGACGCCAGGAACGCGAGATAGCCGAACAGGTCGAACAGCGACAGGAAGCGCTGCGCGCCGACAGCGAAGAATGCGACGACCGTGAGCGCGCCGGCCGCGAACAGGAAGAACGCCACCAGCGCCGGCGCCGCGTCGGCGAGGATCGACAAGGACGGGTGCAGCGACCGCGGCGTCTCCCCGCGGGCCGCCAGGCGCGCAAGTTCCGCGCGGGCCCGCGTCCGATAGCGTAACGCGTTCACCACGAACGCCACCGCGCCTGCGAGAAACGCCAGACCGAGCCAGTATGCCATGCGCTACTCCTTCGAGCGGATGTCCGTCATCCACGGCGCGCGGGACGTTCGCGCTGCCCCATCCGCTGAAACAAATCCCAGACCCAGCCCCAGTTGTCATCAATCCACGTCAACGGCGATCCGCCCGCGCGCAGCGCCCGCGCTTCGGGGCGCGCCACGGCGTCCACCAGGAACTTGGTCTGCGCCAGCGGCGCCGCCGCGAGCAGCTGGGCATCCGCGAGCGGCGCGAAAGCCCGGCCGCAGGCCAGCGCCGCCAGCGCCAGCTTGCGCGCGGCCGAGACCCGCGCCCGACGGCGCACGCTGTCATAGCCCGCGCGGCGCACCTCGGCGCCGATCTCGGCATAGATCAGGCGCGCGGCCCCGATCGCCGGCCGGCACGGCGCCGGCAGGCGCGCAACGCCGGCGTCGGCGCGCCGATAAATCGTGTCGGCATGGTCGAGCAGACGACGCACCACGCGCGTCAACGCCGGCGACGGCGCGGGCGCGGCAAGGAAGGCGTCCGGATCGAGCCCCTCCTCGCGCATCCACGCAAGCGGCAGATAGAGCCGCCCGGCCTGCGCGTCCTCGCCCACGTCGCGCGCGATGTTGGTGAACTGCATGGCGACGCCGAGATCGCAGGCCCGCGCGGCAAGCGCCGGTGAGCGCGCGCCCATGAGCGCGGTCATCATCGCGCCAACGGCGCCCGCGACGCGCGCGGCGTAGGCGGTCAGCGCCTCGATCGTTTCGTAGCGCCGCTGGTCGACGTCCCACGACAAGCCTTCCAGAAGAGCCGCCAGCAGCGTCTTCGGGATCGCGTGGGCGCGCACCGTATCGGCCAGCGCGCGATCGACCGGGGACGGTCCCGGCGCGCCCGCATAGGCGTCGTCGAGCCGCTGGTTCAGCCGCGCGATGGCGCCGGCGCGCCCGCCCTCGACGTCCACGACATCGTCCGACATCCGGCAGAACGCATACAGGGCGAAGGCCCCGTCGCGCACGTCGGCGGGCAAGAGCTTCGAGGCCGCGAAGAACGACTTCGAGCCGTGCCGGATCATCGCCCGGCAGGCTTCACGGTCCTGGGCGGAGGCAAAAGAGTCACGTCGCATGGGGGACCAACTGGTCAATGAGTTGAGCGCTGGTGAGCACGCCGGGAACGCCGGCGCCGGGATGGGTTCCCGCGCCGACCATGACGAGATTGCGCAACTCCTCCGAACGGTTGTGCGGCCGGAACCACGCGCTCTGCCAGAGCAGCGGCTCGAGGCTGAAGCCCGCGCCCTTCGTCGAGTTGAGTTCGTCCCGGAAATGCAGCGGGTGCATGATTTTCGACGTGACGATATGGCGCCCGAGATCCGGCAGGACCGTCGCCTCCAGGCGCGCCTGGATCGCCGCCCGCCGCCGTTCGGCCTCGATCGTCCAGTCGACGTCGGCGTCGAGATTGGGCACCGGGCACAGCGCATAGAAGGTGTCGCAGCCGGGTGGAGCGAGCGCGGGATCCGTCGCGGTCGGCCGATGCAGATAGACGCTGAAATCCGGCGCGAGGCGCTTGCGGCGGAAAATGTCGTTCAACAGGCCGCCATAGCGCGGGCCGAGAAGGATCGAATGGTGCGGGAGCTCCGGATACCGACGATCCGTGCCGAAGTACCAGACGAACAGGCCCATCGAGTATTCGGACCGCGCGACTTTGGCCTGCGTCCAGCGTTTGCGCGGGCCGCGGATCAGGTTCGCATAGGCCCATGTCGCATCGGCGTTGCACACGACCTGCGCGGCGCGGATCGTCTCGCCCGAGGCCAGCCTCACGCCGACCGCGGCGCCATCGGCCTGCAAGATCTCGTCCACGTCGGCGTTCAGGCGCACCGCGCCGCCCTGCCCCTCGATCAGGCGCACGAGGCCGGAGATGATCGCGCCGGTGCCGCCCATGGCCGAGTGGACGCCGTAGGTCCGCTCCAGATGGGCGATCAGGCAATAGATCGACGTCACCGAATAGGGGTTCCCGCCGATCAGCAGCGGGTGGAAGCTGAACACGGTGCGCAGGCGCGGATCCTTGAAGAACCGCGACACGAACCCGTAGACGGACTGCTGGCCGCTGAGACTGAGAACGTCGGGGATGTGCTTCAGGAAGGTCGCCACCTTCGCGAAATGCACCGTGCCCATCCGCAGGAAGCCGATCTCGTACGCGCGTCGGCTGGCCTCAAGATACCGGTCATAGCCGGCCACGTCCTGCGGCGAGATCCGGGCGATCTCGGCGCGCATCCGATCGGCGTCGGCCGAGCAGGCGACCACGTGCCCGTCGTCGAACCGGATCTGATAGAACGGATCCATCGCGCGCAGGTCGACGTCGTCGGCCATGCGCTTGCCGCACATTGCCCACAGCTCCTCCAGCAGGAAGGGCGCCGTGATGATGGTGGGGCCCGCGTCGAACGCGAACCCGTCCTGGTGGAACTGGCGGGCGCGCCCGCCGGGCTGGTCGAGACGCTCGAGCACGGTGACGCGGTAGCCGCGTGCGCCGAGCCTGATCGCCGCCGCCAGACCGCCGAACCCGGCGCCGATGACGACGGCGTGCGGCCTCGCATCGGACCGGCCCCCGGGAGACGGTGGCGGCGCCTCGACCGCAGGTCCGGGCGATGCATGTGTCAACATCGCTAGACATTAAGCCCACCCCAAGGGGAGTGACAAGCGGTGTGGACAAGACATATCGTCCATTTTTCCGGATGGACGCCTGCGGAGGGCACATGCCTCAGCCAATCGCCCCCCCGCTTCAGCGCCCGCGCCTGATCGGCGCGCTCGTTCTTTCAGGATGCGCGCCGATCCTGGCGCTCACCTCGGCCGCCATGACGGACAACGGCGCCCATGCCGTGCCCGCCTCGCATGCCCTCGTCGCCTATTGCGCGGTGGTGGTGGGGTTCCTTGGCGGGCTACGGTGGGGCGCGGAACTGCGGCGCGCGCCGTCCGCGCCCAATCCGATGCGCCTGACGGCCGCCGCCGCCGCGACCGTCGTCGGCTGGGCGGCCCTGCTGTTGCCGACCCACGAAGCCCTGTTCCTCCTGCTGGCGACGGCCGGCGCGCAACTGGCCTGGGATCTGCGCGCCACCCAGTCGGGACATCTTCCGGCGTGGGTCGGTCCGCTGCGGGTGGGCACGGCCGCGCTGTCGGGCATTTGCCTCGTGGCCGTGGCCGCCGCTGTTCTCACCGATTGACCGGGACGTTTCGCGATGATGCCGTTTCTGCTGTTCGTCTATGGCCACATCGTCACCGGCGCCACGGGCCTCGTCCTGTTCTGGGTCCCCGTGCTGACACGCAAGGGCGCGCAAGCGCACCGCGTCTGGGGCCGGCGCTTCGCCCTGGCGATGCTCGCGACGGGCTCGCTGGCCGTGGCAATGGCCACATGCACGCTGCTCGATCCGCTCGGCACCCACCCGCACCAGACCGACGCCCGCTTCGTCTCCGGCATTTTCGGCTGGATGATGATCTATCTCGCGCTGCTGACGATCAGCCTCGCGTGGCACGGCGTGACCGTCGTGACCAACGCCCGCGATCGCAGCGCCAATCGCCGCCCGTTCGCCGTTGGTCTGCAGCTCGTGGTGATCGCCGCCGCCCTCAACTGTGCGATCCAGGGGCTGCTGATCGGCCAGATCCTGATGGTGATGATCGCGACGATCGGGATCGCGTCGGGCGTGACCAATCTCGTGTTCAGCTTCAAGCCGCGACCGACGCCGGGCGATCACGTCCTCGAACACATCAAGGCCAGCGTCGGGGCGGGAATTTCGGTCTATACGGCGTTTCTCGCCTTCGGGGCGGTGCGCCTCATTCCCGAGCACGTGTTCAACCCGGCGCTTTGGTCGATGCCGACGATCATCGGCGTCAGTCTCATCCTCTATTTCCAGCGGCGCTTCAGCCGGCCCCGGACGAACCGCGTGTAGCCGCGAGCGCGGCGCGCACGGCGTCCGCGGCCCGGTCCGGCTGCTCTTCGTGGGCCAGGTGGCCGAGCGGCCCGAAATCGACGACGCGTCCGCGCGGCAGGCGCGGCGCGATTTCCGCGGCGTCGCCGGGTGGCACGGCACGGTCGCGGCTGGCGGTCAAAAGCGTGACGTCGGCCTCCACGCGCGCCAGATCGGCGGGCAGCGCGGTGAGGTCCCAGGCCGCCATCATGCCGAGCGTCGCGGCGATGTGGCCGGGGCTGCGGAACAGCCGCTCGTAGAACCGGACGCCGCCAGCGTCGAGGCGCGAGCCGATCTGGCGGATCAGGCCATCCACCGCCCCCGGCCACCGGGCCCGCGCCGCGAACAGATGCGGCGCGACGGGATTGACGAACAGCATCCGCGCGAACATCGGAAACAGGCTGCCGGCGGCGCCTGGAAACGGCTTGAGAGCGCCGTTGAACGCCACGATCGCGCGCGGCGACGCCCGCCCGGCGGCGGCCATGCGCAGCGCCACGGCCGCCCCGGCCGAATGTCCCACGATCACCTCTGGCGCGACGCCCATCGCGGCCGTCAGATCGGCCACCGCGTCCGCCATTGCCGGCAGCGCAAGCCCGTGCGGCGGCGGCGTCTCGGTGAAGCCATGTCCAGGCAGGTCGGGCGCGATCACGGTCAGGTGCGGCGCCAGTCGCGTCGCGACGTCGCGCCACGAATGGGCGGAGGCCCCCGCGCCGTGGAGCAGCAACGCGACGGGCCCCGCCCCGAGCGCCACCACGCGCCAGCGAAGGCCGCCGGCCGTCACGAACCGGCTCGCCTCGCGCTGCGGCCAGTCGCGCCCGTCCGTGTCCCAGACGAGCTTCGTCGTCATTGGATGACCGTCCGCGCCACGCGGGCCATCGACGCCGCTTGCGGGAACGGCAACGGCGCGTAGCGTGCGCCCATCGTCTCGGCGAGAGTTCGCGTCTCCGGGCGCGGGCGTGGCGCGGAATCGATCAGCGCGGCGGAGACGCCGTGCAGCCGGAAGCCGCGCGCGGCGGCGAGCGCCTCGGCCTCGGCCTCGGCCCGCCCGCCGACACCGGCGCGCGTCACGTTCGCGCGGCCGTCCGTCAGCGCGAGGACGGTGACGGTGCGGCCTTTCGCGCGCTCGCTCAGGGCGAGGTGCAGCGCGGCCTCGAGACCGGCCGCAAGCGGCGTGCCGCCGCCGCCGGGCAGATCCGCAAGAGCGCGCTTGGCGCGCGCCAGCGAGCGCGTCGGCGCCAGCAAAATCTCTGCGCCGACACCGCGGAACGCGACCAGCGCCGCGCGCGTGCGCGTGACATAAGCCTCGGCCAGCAGCAGTTCGACGGCGCCCTTGCACTCGCCGAGGCGATGCAGCGCCGCCGATCCGGACGCGTCGACGAGGAAAATCACCGTCGTTTCGGTGCGTTCGATGCGCCGTTGCAGGCGCACGTCATCAGGCCGCACGTGAACGACGCCGGCGCGTGCGCCGCGTTCACGCCGCCGCACGGGTTGCCACGGCGCCGCCGCGCGCAACGTCGCAGCCAGCGCAAGACGCCGCCCGCCGCCGAGCCGCCCCGCGCGCACGCCGGCAGGCCGCC
>JAGWZE010000032.1 GCA_018969015.1 Alphaproteobacteria bacterium | reverse complement strand
GCCGACGCGGCGTCCGCCGAGGGGCCGACGCTCGACGTCCTCGACGTCGACGCGCCGGACGCCGCCTTGCTCCGCCACATCGATCTCGTCACCCGCGCCGCGATCGGCGCCGACGAGCGCGACGCCCGGATCGAAACCCTGTCCGCGCTTGGCCTCAGCCGCCCGCGCCCCGCGAGCATCGCGCCGAAGGGCGCGCGCATCCTGTTCGTCGGCCGTCCCGATCCGTACTTCCTCGCCATCGAGCGCGCCGCGACGCGCGCCGGCGTCGACCTCACCGCCGCGCTCACCTCGTTCGCCGCGTTCGACCATCTGCACGACGAGCGCTTCGACGCCGTCCTGATCAACGGCGCGAGCGACACCGGCGCCGCGCTCTCCTTGTGCGGCGCGCTGCGACGCAACTCCGAGCTCAACACGCTGCCGACCTTGTTCGTCACCGCCGCCGACGGCGCCGTGGCGCAGGACGCGGCCGAGCGCGGCGCGGCCGTCATCGCGGCCGTGGATCAGGCGCCGACGATCGCGTTCTCCTGGCTTTTGCGGGCCGTCGCGTTCGAGCGCCGCCGCCGCGCCGTCGAGGCCGACCTCGCGGCCATCGCCGGCGCCGTGGCCGAACCGCGCTCCGCGCTCGCCAATCCCTTGTTCGCCGAGCGCCATGTCGAGACGCTCGCGCGGCGGCATCATCTGTCGGGCCGTCCGCTCTCGATCGCGGCGCTGAAGCTCGGCCCCGCGCCGGGCGCCACGCCCGCGCATCCGGCCGTGTGGGCGCGCGCCTTTTCCGAAGCCGCCTCCATCACCGCGCGTCTCGTGCGCGACGCGGACCTCGCGGCCGTGTGGGACGAGACGACGCTGCTCTTCACGCTTCCGGCGCTCGACGCCGCCGCCGCCGAAACGGCGCTCGCGCGCATCGCCGCCGTCGGCGAATGCACCGCCTTCGCAACCGATGGCGCGGCGGGGCCGTTGAGCTTCCATTCGTCGGTCGCAACGCTGGCCCCCGGCGAAAGCGGCGCGGGCCTTCTCGCGCGCGCGCTCGCCGGCGTTTCGAGATGGGCGGCCAACGCATGAAGGACGTCGTCGTCGACCTCTTCGCCGATCCGACCTGCCCGTGGTGCTTCGTCGGCTGGCGCGCGCTGCATGCGGGCGCCGCGCTGCGCCCGGACGTCACGCTGCACGTGATCTGGCGCCCCTTCCTGTTGCGCCCCGACGCGCCCGCGGAGGGCACGGACCGCCGCGCCTTCTTCGCCGCGCGCATGCAGGAGGATCCCGAGCGCTGGATCGCGATGCGGCAGGCGCTCGCCACCGCCGCCGCCGATGTCGGCGCCGAGATGCATCCCGAAGGCCCCGCGCGCATGCCCAACGCGATCGACGCCCAGCGCGTGCTGCTGTGGGCGCTCGGGCAGGACAAACTCGGCCCAGTCGTCGAGGCGCTGTTCAAGGCCTACTGGACCGAAGGCCGCGACATCGGCGACGCCGCCGTGCTGGCCGACGTCGCCGCCCAGGGCGGTCTCGATGCGGCGGTCGTCGCCGAGCTGCTCGAAACCGACCGCGACCGCGACACCGTGCTCGAACACCACGCCAGCGCCCATCGCATGGGCGTCGGCGGCGTCCCGGCCATGGTGTTCAACCGGCGCGTCGCGCGTGTGGGGGCCGAGGCGCCGGCGCTCTATGCGCGCTGCATCGACGCCGCGCTCGCGCCGCAGGTCTAGGCCTGAGCCGCACGGCCCGAACCCCGGCGGGCGTCAGCTTTCCCCGTCCTCGCTCGGCGTCTTGCGCCGGCGCAGATTGGCCCGTAACGCCGCCGCGAGGCGCGCTTCCTTCTCCGACTGCGGCGGCCGGGCGCGGGGCGCCTCGGGCTTTTGCGGCGGGCGGCGGGGAGCGTCGTCATCGGCCATGTGAGGTCTCGTGAACGCAAAGGCGGAAACGGTCGATGCGCTGGTGATCGGCGCCGGCGCGGCGGGCCTGATGGCCGCGGTGACGGCGGGCCAGCGCGGCCGGCGCGTCTGCCTTCTGGAGCACACCGACACCATCGGCGCCAAGATTTTGATCTCGGGCGGCGGCCGCTGCAACTTCACCAATCGCGTCGTCGGCGCGCAAAACTTCATCTCCGAAACGCCGGATTTCGCCCGCTCGGCGCTGGCCCGCTACACGAGCGCCGATTTCCTCGCCCTGGTCGAGCGCCACGGGATCGCCTGGTACGAAAAGACGCTCGGGCAGCTGTTCTGCGAGGGCGCCGGCGCCGCGCGCCGCATCGTGCAGCTTCTGCTGGACGAAGCGGCCGCCGCCCAGGTCCAGGTGCGCACGGGCGTGACGGTGCGCGACATTGCCCACGCCGACGGCCGCTTCCGCATCGAGACCTCCCGCGGCGCGATCGACGCCGAGACGCTCACCATCGCCACCGGCGGCCTGTCCATTCCGAAGATCGGCGCCACGGGCTTCGCCTATGACGTCGCGCTGCGCTTCGGCCTGCCGCTCGTGCCGCCGCGGCCCGCGCTCGTCCCGTTCACGCTGACGCCGGACGATCGCGCGCGCCTCGAGCCGCTGGCGGGCGTTTCGACGCCCGTGGCCGTGCGCGCCGCGCGCGGCCCGGCCTTCACGGAGGCGCTGCTCGTCACCCATCGCGGCCTCTCGGGCCCCGCCCTTCTGCAGGCCTCCTCCTATTGGCGGCCCGGCGAACCGGTGACGATCGATCTCGGCGGCGGCGGCGATCTCGGCGCGGCCCTCGTGGCCGCCAAGCGCGAGCGCCCCAAGGCCACCGCCCGCACCGCGCTCGCCGCGCTGCTCCCGCGCCGGCTCGCCGAGCTCATGAGCGCCGAATGGCCGGAAAAGCCGCTCACCGAATGGCGCGACGCGGACCTGCGCGCCGCGGCCGAAGCGCTGCGCGCCTGGTCGCTCACGCCCGCGGGCACCGAAGGCTACGCCAAAGCCGAAGTCACCGCCGGCGGCGTCTCATGCGCCGCGCTCTCGTCCAAGACGATGGCGGCGCGCGACGTGCCCGGCCTTCACTTCGTGGGCGAGGCTGTGGACGTGACGGGGTGGCTCGGCGGATACAATTTCCAATGGGCATGGTCGAGCGGCTGGGCCGCCGGCCAGGCGATCTGAACAAGGGCGTCCGCCACGCGCAGACCCCGCATCGGGAAAGGTCGTTGATCGGTCGATGACCTCGAAAGGCGGCGCTCCCCTCACCTACGCCGGCGCACGGCGCCTCGCCACCGGGCTCCTGCTGGCGATGGCGCTCGTCTATGTGGCGTCCGCCGGCATGGCGGGGCTGCATCCGGCCTGGGGCTATGTGTGCGCCTTCGCCGAAGCCGCGATGGTGGGCGGACTGGCGGACTGGTTCGCCGTCACCGCGCTGTTCCGCCGCCCGCTCGGGCTGCCGATCCCGCACACGGCGGTGATCCCCAACAGCAAGGACCGGATCGCCGAGACGCTCAGCCAGTTCATCGTCACGAACTTCCTCGCGCCCGAGCTCGTCGCACGCCGCCTCGAAGGCGTCGATCTCGCGCACGGGCTCGCCCGCCAGCTTGCCGACGCGCAAACCGCCGAGCGGGTCGCTGACGGCCTCGCCTCCGCCGTCCCCGCCCTGCTCGACACGCTGGACGATCGCCGCGTCGCCGATTTCCTGCAGCGGATCGTGGAGGCGCAGGCGCGCGAGTTCCGCGCCGCGCCGCTGATCGGGGAGGCGCTCGCAATTCTCACCGAGCAGGGGCGGCACCAGGCGCTGGTGGACGCCGCGATCGTCGAAGGCTGGAAGGCGCTTTCGGAAAACGAAGTGGCGTTCCGCGCCCGCGTGCGCGAACGCACGGGCTGGCTGTGGCGCATCGCCGGCGTCGACGTGCAGGCCGCCGACAGCCTGATCGCCGCCGTGCGCGACACGCTCGAAGAGATCGCCACCACGCCGAACCATCCCACGCGGGCGCGCATCACCGCAGCGCTCGCCGGCGTCGCCCGCGATCTGAAAACCTCGCCCGATCTGCAGGCGCGGGTGGAGGCGGCCAAGACCGATCTGCTCTCGCATCCGGCGGTCTCGGCCTATCTCGACGACATCTGGCGCCAGCTGAAGGCGGGGATGCGCGCCGCCGCCGAGCGCAAGGACGGCGGCCTGCGCGACGGCCTCGCGCGCGCCTTGGCGGACGCCGGCGCCGCCCTCCTGCGCGACGCGCCGGCGCGGGAAGCGCTGAACGTGCGCCTGCGCGCGCTCCTCGCCGCGCTCGCCGCCCGCCACGGCGAGGACGTCGCCCGGCTCGTCGCCGACACCATCCGCAGCTGGGACGCCGCGACCATCACCGAGAAGCTCGAGGGCAGCGTCGGGCGCGACCTGCAGTACATCCGCATGAACGGCACGATCGTCGGCGGTCTCGTGGGCCTCCTCATCCACGCGCTGAGCAAGGGCCTGCATCTGGGGTAGGGCGCTCGGGAGGAAGGCGCGGGCGGCGTTTGACCCCCCGCCCCCGCGGCGGCAGAAACGACGGCGGGGAGGAGAACCGCCGTGCCGCCGATAGATCCGCTCATCGCCGGGCTCGTGCTCGGCGCCTACATCCTCCTGCAGATCGGCATCGGCGTCTGGTTCGGGCGCAACGTCCGCACCGACGAGGATTATTTCCTCGCCGGCCGCCGCCTCGGGCTGTGGCCGATCGCGCTTTCGGTGTTCGCCACCTGGTTCGGCGCCGAGACGCTCGTGGGCTCCACCGCGGCGATCGCCTCGGAAGGGCTGTCCGGCGCGCGCGCCGAGCCGTTCGGCTACGCCCTTTGCCTGCTCGCCATGGCGTTCCTCGTCGCCGGCCAGTTCCGCGCGCGGGGCTACGTCACGCTGGCGGATTTCTTCCGCGACCGGTTCGATCCGCACACGGAGCGCGTCGCCGCGCTCGTCACGGTGGTCGTTTCGGTCATCTGGGCGGCGGCGCAGCTGCTCGCGCTCGCCTCGATCCTGCACGTCGCGCTCGGCTGGCCGCAATCGGTCACGCTGATCGTCGCGACGCTGGTGGTGATCGTCTACACCTCGTTCTCCGGCCTGATGGGCGACGTGGTGACCGACATGGTCCAGAGCGTCGTGCTCATCGGCGGCGTGCTCTTGGTGTTCACCGCGCTGGCGCAGAACGCCGGCGGGATAGAGCCGATGCTGGCGCGCATCGAACCGGCGCAGCTCGCGTTCGTGGGCCCCGGCGAAAGCTGGCTCGCCCGGATCGACGCCTGGGCGATCCCGGTGCTCGGCAGCCTGATCACGCAGGAGGCGATCAGCCGCTTCCTCGCGGCGAAATCCCCGAAGCTCGCGCGGCACGCGACGCTGGCGGCCGCGGCGCTTTATCTTGGCCTCGGCTCCATCCCCGTGCTCATCGGCCTATCCGGCGCGCACCTGCCGGGCGCCGCCGACGCCGGCGACGCCTTCCTCCCGCGCCTCGCCGCCGAAGTGCTGCCGCCGGTGCTGTTCCTGGTGTTCTCCGCCGCGCTGCTCTCGGCGATCTTGTCGACGGTGGATTCCAACCTGCTGTCGGTGTCCTCGATGCTCACCGTCAACGTGATGGGCGATCTCCACGCCCGCGCCAGCGAGCGCCTCAAGCTGCAGATCGCCCGCGCCACCACGATCGGCGCAGGGCTCGTCGCGCTCGCGATCGCACTGTCGGGGCAGACGATCTACGAGCTCATCGCGCTGACGTCCGTGTTCGGACAGGCCGGCATCCTCGTCGCGGTGATGTTCGGCATGTTCAGCCGCTTCGGCGGGCGGCGCGCGGCCGCGGCGGCGTTGTGGACGTGCATCGTCGTCAATCTCGCCACGCTGGTCGCGTGGCCGATCGCGGCGGAGATGGGCGCCGGCGCGACGTTTGGCGACGCTGTCGTGCTCCTCGCGGCCGGCGAAGCGGTGAGCATCGACGGCGCGTTCCTGATCTCCACCGTGACGTCCATCGCCGCCTACGTCGCCGCGGCGCTTCTGGAGCCGCGCGCGCCCGCGCAGAGCGCCGACCCCGCCCGCTAGGGGCTGGCGCTTACTCCGCCGGTTGGCCTGCGGCTTTCGTCTCGTCCTCGTACCGGTCGATCTCGTGCGCGGTGGCTTCGGGCGAGCGCGTGTACTTGGCGAGCAGGTCGTAGAACACCGGCACCACGAACAGCGTCATCATCGTCGCGAGCGTGACGCCATAGACGATCACCACGCCGATCGTTTCGCGGCTTTCCGCGCCCGCGCCGGAGGCGAACATCAAAGGCAGGGCGCCCACCACGGTGGCGATGCTCGTCATCAGGATCGGGCGCAGGCGCAGGTCGCTCGCGTCGAGCACGGCTTCGCGGATCGAGCGGCCTTCGTCGCGCAGCTGGTTGGCGAACTCCACGATCAGGATGCCGTTCTTGGCGGCCAATCCGATCAGGATGATGAGCCCCACCTGGCTGTAGATGTTCAGGCTGTCACCCGTCAGGAACAGGCCCAGCACGCCGCCCGCCAGCGCCAGCGGCACCGTCAGCATGATGACGAACGGGTGCACGAAACTCTCGAACTGCGCGGCGAGCACCAGGAACACGATGATCAGCGCGAAGCCGAAGGCGAACAGGATCGCGCCGCTCGAGTCCTTGAACTGCTTGGCCGCGCCCGTGTAGTCGACCTTCACCGGCGTGCCGGCCGCCTCCTCGCGCACGGCCTGCTCGAGCCAGTCCAGCGCCTCACCGATCGTGTAGCCGTTGTCGAGCGTCGCCGAGATCGTCACCGCGGCGAGGCGGTTCACGCGCCGGCGCTCCGCGCTGTCGCCCATGGTCTTGTAGGACACCACCGAACTCAGCGGCACGAGTTCGCCCGTGCGATCGGAGCGCACGTACTTGTTGGTGAGATCGACGATCTCGCTGCGCTCGTCCCGCTCGGCCTGCAGGAAGACGTAATATTCCTTGCCGCGGTCGGTGATGGTGTTGATGCGGCGCGCGCCCATTGTGGATTCGAGCGTCCGCCCGATCGCCTGCACGGAGACGCCCAGCGCCGCCGCCCGCTCGCGGTCGACGTCGACGACGACGCGCGGCGCGTTCGGCTGGTAGTTCTGCCGGGGCCGGATCAGCTGCGGGTTCTCCGTGCGCGCCCGCGACACCACCTTTTCGGCGATCGCCGCCAGCGGCTCGTACTCGGAGCCGCCAAGCACGATCGACACGTCGTCCCCGCCCGGGCCGCCCTGGAAGGGGCTCTGCATCCGGGCGCGGAAGATCGCGCCGGGGATCTCGCCGAGCTTTTTGTTCAGCTCGCCCAGGATCGTCTGGCCGTCGCGCTCGCGGTCTTCCCAGTCCTGCAGGAAGACGCGCGCGATGCCGCTGTTGAAGCGGTTGGTGCCCTGATCGTTGAAGCCGGGGGACACGACGAGAATGCGCGTCGCCTCGCCGGACTTCACGTACCCGAGCAGCACCTTCTCGGCCTCGGTCATCACCCGCGCCGAATACTCGAACCCGGCGCCTTCCGGCGCCTGCATGCTGATCAGGTAGTTGCCGCGGTCCTCCGCGCGCGTGAGCTCCGACGGCAGCGACCGGCTCAGCAGGAACCCGCCCAGCAGCACCAGGGCGAACGCCCCGAGCACGATCGGCTTGTTCGCCAGCGCCGCCTCGAGCGAGGCGCGGTAGCTGGCGCGCACGACGTCCAGCATGCGCGAGACCGCCCGCGACACCACCGTGCCCTCGCCCACCGGGCGCAGGAGCTTGGAGCACATCATCGGCGTCAGCGTCAGCGCCGCGAAGGCCGAGATGGCGATCACGCCCGCGACCGTGACGGCGAGCTCCACGAACAGGCGCCCCACATAGCCGCCGACGAACAGGAGCGGCGCAAACACCGCGATCAGCACCGCCGACGTCGCGATGACCGCGAACGCCACCTGTCGCGTGCCCTTGAGCGCGGCCACCGCGCGCGGCTCGCCATAGACGTCCATCCGCCGCTGCACGTTCTCCAGCACGACGATCGAGTCGTCGACGACGAGGCCGATCGACAAGACGAGCGCCAGGAGGGTGAGCAAATTGATGGAGAAGCCGAACAGCGCCAGAATCGCGAACGCGCCGAGCAGACAGACCGGAATGACCGCCGCGGGGATGGCCGCGGCCCGCATCGTTCCCAGGAACAGGAAGATCACGACGACGACGAGGACCAGCGCCTCGATCAGCGTCTCCCAGACCTTGCCGATCGCCTTGTCGATGAACACCGTCGTGTCGAACGCGACGACGATGTCGGTGCCCTCGGGCAGCGTCGGGCGCAGCTCTTCGACAGCCGCCTTCACCTTGGCGGCGACGTCGAGCGCGTTCGACTTCGACTGCCGCACGATCCCGAGACCGACCTGATTGACGCCGTTGCCGCGGAACAGCCGGCGCGTGTCCTCCGGCGCGATCTCCACGCGCGCGACGTCGCCCAGGCGCACGGGCACGAGCCCGGCGCGGCCTACGGGCAGGCGCGCGAATTCTTCCGCGGTCTGGAACGGCCGTTCGACCCGCAGCGAATAGTCCCGCGTGCGGCCTTCCACGGAGCCCGCCGGGAGTTCGATGTTCTGCGAGCGCAGCGAGGTCTCGATGTCGTCGACCGTAAGGCCGCGCGCAGCGAGCGCGTTGGGATCGACCCAGATGCGCAGCGAGCGCCTGAAGCCGCCGGCCACGCGCACGTTCGCGACGCCGTCCAGCGTGGAGACGCGATCGACGATGAAGCGCTCGGCGTAGTCGGTCAGCGCCACACGATCGAGCGTCGTCGACTGCATGTTGAGCCAGATGATCGGATCGGCGTCGGCGTCCGTCTTCGTGACGACCGGCGGATCGATGTCGAGCGGCAATTGCCCGAGCGACCGCGAGACGGCGTTGCGCACGTCGTTGGCCGCATCCTCGAGATTGCGCGTCAGCTTGAACTCGATGTTGATGCTCGAGCGGCCGTCACGGCTCGTCGACGTGATGAGGTCGACGCCTTCGATGCCCGAAAGCTGGTCTTCGATGATCCGCGTGACCTGCGTCTCGACCACCTGCGCCGAGGCGCCGCGGTAGCTGACGTCGATGCCGACGACGGGGCGATCGACGTCCGGCAGCTCGCGTAGCGGCAGCTGGCCGAACGAGATCGCGCCGAACACGATGATCAGCAGCGACATCACCGTGGCCAGAACCGGCCGGCGGACGGAAAGATCCGAAAGGGTCATGGCTTAAAGACGCGCCGCCGACGCCGCCGACGGAGGCTTGCCCCCCGCGAGTCCGTCCGGCTTTTCCGGCGCGCCGTCGGCCGCGATCGCATCGGCGCGGATCGGCTGGCCCGGCCGCGCGCGCTGCACGCCTTCCGTCACGATGCGGTCCCCGGCGGCAAGGCCGGACAGCACCTCGACGAAGCCGCCGGAGCGGCCACCGAGCTTCACCTCGGCCGGCTTCGCGATGGTCTTGCCGTCCTTTTCGACGACCTTGAACACGCTCGCGCCGTCCATCGTTTCGATCACGGCCATTTCCGGCACGGCCAACGCCTTCCGCGGATTGGCGTCCACGTTCACCGTCATCAGCATGCCGGGCTTGAGGTCTCCGGACTTGTTGGCGATCACCGCGCGCACCTTGACCGTGCGCGTCCGGGGATCGATCCGGCTGTCGACATTGTCGATGCGCCCGGTGAAATCGCGACCAGGATAGGCGGCCGTCGCGGCGCGCAGCGTGGCGCCTGGCTTCATGCGGGCGAGGTGCACTTCCGGCACGTCGAAATCGAGCTTGATGGCGGAGGTGTCGTCCAGCGTCGCGATCGGATCGCCGGGGCGCACCAGCGCGCCGGGGCTCGCCGTGCGCAGCCCCATCACGCCGGCGAACGGCGCACGGATCGTGCGGTCGGCCATGCGCGACTCGAGCGCGGCGACGCGGGCGCGCGCCTGCTCATAAGCGGCCTGCGCCTGCTCCAGCCGCGCTTTCGGGGCGAAGCCGCGGTCGCCCAGTTCCTTGAAGCGGTCGTATTCGCGCGTGGCCGAAGTCAGCGCCGCCCGCGCTTCGGCCAGATCGGCCTGCTGTTCGACGTTCGACAGAACGACCAGCACCTGACCCTTCTTCACCCGGTCGCCGCTGTCGAACCGGATGGCGCTGATCACGTCCGTGACCTTGGAGGCGACGACGATGGACTCGCGCGCCTGCGCCGTGCCGAGCGCCTGGACGGTGTCGGCAAACGGCCGCATCGCGACCGCGCCAACCTCGACGAGGGGGACATCGCCCTGACCGCCGCCCGGGCCGCCGCGCGGCGCCCCGCCCGCGGGCCCGGCCGCCGCCTGCATGCCGCCGCCGCCCTGCCCTTTGCCGCCCGAGCTCAGGCCCTTCACCGCCACGGCCCCGGCGGCGAGCACCAGCGCGCCCGCGACCACGGCGGCGAATCCGTACTTTGCAAACGGCGACGTCATCAACGAACCCCTTGGCGGCTCCCGGGATATGACCCGGCAGCCGTCATTGTCCACGGCGGTCGCGCCGCCATAACCCAATTATGACCGCCGGTTCCGGCTCGGCGCCATCCAATCGGGCGCGCAGTCCGATCTGGAGGCCGCGCATCCGCCGGAGTCTCACGGCTGATACTTGCACATTGAGCGTTTCAGACCCGTGAAGGCCGCGGTCCTGAAAAGCTTGAGCGAGCAAAATCCATTTATGTTCAATTTCGTACCCTATTGTGGCGTCGACCAGGGCGGAGGCGCAACCGCCTTGCGCGCGTGAGGCGAGTTCGACCGTGACGAACGGGCCGCGGCCGGCGGCGCGCGGCGCCCGGCCGACCATGACCCGCCCTTCGCCGCCCGCGCCGACGCAGCGGGGCCCGCCAGAGTCCGGATCGGGAACGCCTTTTTCCGCGCCATCGACGAAAAGGCCGCCGCCCTGAACGGCGACGGCCCAGTGCGGACCTCGATGCAACGAAAGCTTCAGCCCGACCCCGCCGCGCAGGCGGCGCTCGTCGCTGGCGTCGCGGCTCCAGGTTTCGACGATCACGGATGCGCGATCGCCGGCGAAGCCCTGCTCCGCCGACGCGCCGGTTTCGATCACGCGGGAGTCGGCGCCCTCGCTATAGCCGATCCACGCGATCTCTTCGCGCGGCGCGATCCAGGGCGAGGCCAGCGCCGGGGCGGCGCTCAGCGCCAGCCAGAGAGCGCCGCCCCACGTCCGCAGGGCGGCGCAGGCGCGGCTTAGGCGTCGTAGCCCGGAAGGTGGCGATCGAGCAGGCGCTTCAGGCCCGGCCAGGCCAGGCGCTCGCCGATCATCGTGAAGCCGGGGGCGGCCTGCTTGCCGACCTTGTCCTGCATCGCCTGATCGCATTCGAGAAGCTCGGAGCCGCCCGCCTGCGCGAGCACCTGCATCTTGCAGGCGCGTTCGAGGAAGAACATGCGCGTGAAGGCCTCAGCCGCCGTCTTGCCGACGGTCAGGGTGCCGTGATTGCGCAGCATCAGGAGGTTCTTCTGGCCAATATCGGCCACGAGCCGCTCCCGCTCGTCGAGGTCGAGCGCAATGCCCTCATAGTCGTGGTAGGCGAGGTCGCCGATGACGCCCATGGCCGTCTGAGAAATCGGCAATAGCCCACGCTTCTGGCACGAAACGGCGACGCCCTGGTCCGTATGGACGTGCATGACGACCATTGCGTCCTCGCGGGCCGCGTGAATGGCCGAATGGATCGTGAAGCCCGCCGGGTTGATGAACATGCCGGGCGGCGCCCAGAGAATATTGCCGTCGAGATCGACCTTCACCAGCGACGAGGCGGTGATTTCTTCGAAGAACAGGCCGTAGGGGTTGATGAGGAAGTGGTGCTCCGGCCCCGGCAGCCGCATCGAGATGTGGGTGAAGATCATGTCGTCCCACCCATAGTGAGCGACGAGGCGGTACAGCGCCGCGCAATCCACGCGCGCGGCCCACTCCTCCGCACTCACCTGACCCTTCAAGCTTCCGCCGACCGAACCGTCCATCGCCATGGCTCATCCTCCCGGGGCGCGCGGTCTCCGTGGCCGGCGCGCTCAGTCGCCGGGAGGGTGACGAACGGGCCGCAAGGTGTCAAACGTCGTCCCGCCCATCGGACGACGCCATGCGCCTGCACTTCACCGCCAGTCCCCGCCCCGAGGCCCAGGAAGCCCTGCGCCGGCTGCGCCATACGTTCGGCGAGGCCGGCGAGGCCCAGGCCGACGTCGTGGTGGCGCTGGGGGGCGACGGCCATATGCTCGACGCGCTCCGCCGCCGTCTGGGCGATGGCAAGCCGGTCTACGGGATGAACCGCGGCACCGTCGGCTTCCTGATGAACGAGTACCGCGAGGAGGAGCTGCTGGAGCGGATCGCCGCCGCCGAGCCCGTCGGGATCCGCCCCCTGGTGATGCGCGCCCGCACCCGCGGCGGCGAGGTGTTCGAGCGCCGCGCGATCAACGAGGTCTCGCTCCTGCGCCAGACGGCGCAGACCGCGCGCATCCGAATCGCCGTCGACGGCAGGGAACGCCTCCCGGAACTCGCGTGCGATGGCGTCCTGGTCGCCACCCCGGCCGGCTCCACGGCCTACAATCTCTCCGCCCACGGCCCCATTCTGCCGATCTCGGCCCGGCTCCTGGCGTTGACGCCGATCAGCCCGTTCCGCCCCCGCCGGTGGCGCGGCGCGCTCCTGGCCCACTCCGCCGAAGTCGAGTTCGAGGTGCTCGACGCCGACCTGCGTCCGGTCAGCGCGTCGGCTGACAGCCAGGAAGTGCGCGACGTCGTCGCCGTGCACGTGGCCGAGGACCTCGGGTCCGAGCTCACCATGCTGTTCGACGCCGGCCACGCATTGGACGAACGTATCCTGCGCGAGCAATTCACCGTTTGACGCCGGCAAACGGCGATCCGGCAACCCTTTGTTCATGGCGTCGCGTGTAGCGTCCCGCCGAAGTCAACGGGGCCGCCATGTCCGACGTTCAATTGATCCAGCCGCAACGCACCCTTCGCGACAAGATCGGCCGCATGCCCGCGATCGATCCGGGCGCCCTTGCCCGTGCGGAAGCTGCCCTGAAATCCCTGTCGGGTCAGTTCCAGACCTGGATGGAAGATGAGGTCATCAAGCTCGACACCGCGCGGAATACGGCGCGCGCGGCCGGCTGGACCGAAAAAACGATGGCCGAAGTGTTCATGCGCGCCCACGACGCCAAGGGCATGGGCACGACCTACGAATATCCCCTCGTCACGCGTATCGCCGGCTCGCTGTGCCGCTTCATCGAGACGCCCGAGCAGCGCGCCGTCGCCCGCGAGAACGTGGCGATCGTCGATGCCCACATCGATGCGATCAAGGCGGCCGTGCGCGCCCAGATCCGCTCCGACGAGGACCCGACCGGCCGCGCCCTCGCCGTCGAACTCGAGACGCGCGTGAAGGACCTCACCAAGGGCCTCGAGATCCTCTGAAGGCCCGCGCGGCCCCGCGCCGCCGCCGCTTCCCCGACATGATGAGCGCCGCGCCGCCCCAGGGCAGCGCGGCGTTCATGCATTGCCTTCCAGCGGTTCGCGCGTGACGGGGTAGCCCGCCTCCTCCGGGATGGTGAGGATCAGCGCGCCCGTTTCGTCGCGGATCACCTGCGGCTCCACGGAGACGATCCTGCGCGTGCGCGCCGCCGCCAGGGCGGCCTCGACCGTGTCGGTCGCCGCGAGCATTTCGAGGTTCATCCGGGTCGGGAAGATGATCTTGCGCGTGCCCTGCACCGCCGCGTCCAGCGCCGCGCGCGGCGCGATCCAGCAGGCGTCCACCGCTTCCGAGCCGTCACAGGCCGCGATCTGCTCGTCGGGCGCAACGGCCACGTAGAACCAGGTGTCGAAGCGCTTCGGCATGCCCTTGGGCGTGACCCAGTGCGCGAACGGCGTCAGCGTATCGAGTGCGAGCACGAGCCCGGCCTCGCGGATCAAGGCGAGGAACGAGGCCTTGCCCGACGCCACCGCTTCGCGATGCGGCAACAACGGCTGCAGGGCCGCCGCGCCCAGGAGCGGCGCGCCAGGTCCGCGCGCCGTGCGCGGCCGGGCGAGAAGAAGCCCGGACTCCTCGTACGCCTCCCGCAGCGCGCCGATCCGGTAGGCCTGATCGTCCGTGCCCGGCGCGGCGTCGACATGATCGGCCCAGTCCGGCGCGTGATCCTCCGCCGCGAGCTTTCCGCCGGGGAACACCAGCGCGCCGCTCGCGAAGTCGATCTGATAATGGCGCTCCACCATCAGCACCTCGCACGGCGCCTCGCCGGTGCGGATCATCAGGATCGTCGACGACGGAACCGCGCGCGCTTCCTCGCTCATGATCTCCCCCTCCCTCTTCTTTCTGTTCTTTTGTCGTTCTTTTGTCGTTCGTTCACCGCCCGCGGCGGCGCCACGCGCCTGTTTTCACGCGACGTTAACCGCACGGACGGGGCCGAACGTTAACGCCACCGGGGTTAAGCATCGACCGCGACGCGCGGAAACGCCAGCCCGGAGCCGAGTTTGACTGCACGTGTCCACAGTTTCGCCCTGCGCATCGATCTGGTCTCGGGACTTGTCGCCGCACGGGTGCTGAAGGCGGCGCCGGAAATCGACGCCGGCACGCTCGTGCAGGCGATCGTGGCGCGCCGCCGCGCCGACGGCGATGACGCGGGCCTCATCGCCGCGCCCGCGCCCGCGGCCGCCTTCGCCGATCCCGGCGCCTTTGACGCCGCCGCAAAAGCCGCCGGCCTCGATCCCCGCAGCATCGCCTGGGACGTGCGCGACCTCGCGCTCGACGCCCCGCGCCTCGCCGCCCTCGCCAGCCTGCGTGCGCGCGGCTGGGGCCTCACGTTGCGCACGGGCCCCGGCGCCGCGCCGGCGCTTGCGGGCCGCGACCGCGCTCTGTTCGGTGCGATCGTCGTCGACGGCGCCTGGCGCGACGCGTGCGCCTGCCCGGCGCTCGCTCAGCGTCTCGCCGCCGCGCAGGCGTGCGGCGCGCTCTCGGTCTGGGGGGGAACGGGTGCGCCGGACGACGTCCGCGCGTTGCAGGCGCATGGCTTCGACGCGGCCGACGTCGCCGCGACGCCGTTGCGTCAGCTGGCGGTGGCGCGCGCGCGCTCGACCGAGCAGGCGTCCAGCTTTTCCATCAGATAATCGAGATCGTCCGGCGGGATGCTCTGGAAGAGCGTCAGCACGCGTTCGATCATGCGCTGGCGCATCCGCTCCCGATCGCCCGAAAGCCCTTCCCGCTCGAGCTGGTGGAACACGTCCACGCCGGCGCGGAACGCGGGGTAAAGCCGCGGCGGCAAGCCGGTGCGGTCGAACAAGGTCTTGAGGCCGAGCGGGCCGGCGTCGTGCATCATCAGCCACGTGCGGTGGTGATTGAGCCCGGCGAGTTCGGCCATCGCATGCTCGACGAACGTCATGTGCCCCAGGCACAAGGCCCGCATCACGAAGGACGGCGTGAGACGGCCCTGGATATTGAGCTGCTGCGCGAACCGCTTGGTGTCGCTCTGCAGGCCCGCCTGCTCGACGAGATCGAGCGTCGCGCGCTCGCGCGTGTTGGTGGCGAGTTCGATGGCCAGCTGCGGCGGCAGCTGGTGCGAATTGACGAGACGGTCGAACACGTCGCCGGTCACCATCGTCACGAGCTTCTCGACCACCGAAACCGGCAGCGCGCGGCGATTGACCATCGCCACCGTGACCGACTCCTGATCCGGGAAGCGCTTGATCGCGGCCATCAGGCCCGGCGCGCCGAACCGGGCATTGTCGTTGGCGAGCGCCTTCTCCAGCGCCTCCTGAACCGCGTGCTCGGCGATCGCCTGCGTCACGGTTTCCGACAGCGTCGGGCGGCTCGCGACCGCCACCTGCTTGCGCGGCCCCGCGGCGCGCAGAACCTCGACGAGGTCGGCGTCGGAGAGCGAGGGCGAGTTCTCCAGGATCGGCAGCGCGATCGAGTCGACGTCGTTGGCGAGTTGGCGGGCGATGTCCGGCGGCAGCTTGGGCGAGGCCTTGAGCGCGGTGGCGAGCGACCGGCGCACGAGCGCCGCGGCGTCCCCCGCGATGATGCGCAGGATTTCCGCTGCGTAACTGCGGTCGCCGTCGTTCAGGTCGGCATAGTCGATCTGGCGGCAGAGCTTGTGCGCCGCATAGGCGCGATCCTCGTCCGTGGAACCCTTGACGAGCATCCGGATGTCGGCCTCGGTCAGGGTTGTGCGCATGGTCACGACAGCCATTGGATGTCCAAATCGTCCGGCCTCCGTGTGGAGACCATCGCGCACCCTTTCCCTATGTGCTTAAGGAAGTATTGAACCTTAGAACAAAACGCCGGGAGGGAGCGCATGCTGTTGAAAGGATTGAAGGTCGTCGAATACGCGACGTACCACGCCGCGCCGGGCGCCGGACTGATCCTTTCCGACTGGGGCGCCGACGTCGTGAAGGTCGAGCCGCCCGCCGGCGATCCGATTCGCGGCTTCTTCGGCTCGATCGGCGTCGACTCGGCCGTGAACCCCGCCTTCGAGTTCGACAATGGCGGCAAACGCTCCGTCATGATCGACACCGCTAGCGAGGCCGGCCGGGCAACGCTGAGGCGCATGGCCCTGGCCGCCGACGTCTTCCTCACCAACGTGCGCCCGGGCGGGCTCGAGCGCTCAGGCCTCGATCCGGCGAGCCTGCGCGCCCTGAACCCGCGCCTGATCTACGCCACCGTCACCGGCTATGGGCTCGACGGTCCGGATGCGGACAAACCCGGCTTCGACATCGCGTCGTTCTGGGCGCGTTCGGGCATGGCCGCGCTGCACACGCCGAAGGGCTCCGACCCCTTCCCCATCCGCACCGCCATGGGCGACCACACCACCTCCATCGCCACCGCCGCCGGCATCCTCGCCGCCTTGTACGAGCGCGAGCGCACCGGCGAGGGGCGCGTCGTGGAAGCCTCGCTCCTGCGCACGGCGTCGTTTGCGATCGGCGTGGATCTCGCGATCATGATGTCGTTCGGGCGCGTCGCCTCCAACCGCCCGCGCAAGGGCGCGGTGCAGCCGCTCGCCAACTTCTTCAAGACCGCCGACGACCGCTGGATCTGCCTCGTGCCGCGCCAGACGGGCGATGAATGGAAGGCGCTCCGGGGCGCGCTGGAGCTCGACCACCTCGCCGACGACCCACGATTTCAGCGTGCGAAAGAGCGGCGCCTCAACGCCGAAGCGCTCGTCGAAGCGATCGACGCCGCGTTCGCGAAGTTCACCTTCGCCGAAGCCACCGCACGGCTCGACGCGGCCAATCTCGTGTGGGCGCCGGTGCAGACGGCCGCGGAAGCCGTGAAGGATCCGCAGCTGCATGCCGCGGGCGGGATCGTGCAGACGCCGTCCGGCCCGATGCCGGCGAGCCCCGTGAGGTTTCCGGGCGTGGATCAGACCGCGCGCGGCGCCGCGCCGGGCCCCAGCGAGCACGCGCGCAGCGCGCTCGCGGATTACGGCTTCTCGGCCGCTGAGATCGACGCGCTGATCGCGGAAGGCGCCGTCAAGGCCGGGTGAGACGCGTGTAGGCGTCGAGGCCGAACAGCCGCGACGCCGCCCCGCCGCCCGCGCCGAAGTCGCCGCCGCGATCCCCGGTCTCGCCCGCGCGCGACACGAGATCGAACAGCGCGCGCAGCGCCGTCGCCGTCATCTCGGCGCGCAGCTGCTCCACATCGATCATCGCGGATTCGCGGCTCGGCGCGACGCTTGCCCCGCGCACGGCGCTCGACGCCGACACCGCGCCGGCCTGCACAGTGGGCGTCACCGCGGCCGGCGCATTGAGCGGCCCGCCGCCCTCCACCATGCGTGCGAACCGCGCGACGAGTTCGTCCGCCGCGCGCGCCGCGCCGTCCTTGCGATAGAACAGGCCGCGATTGGCGGCGGCCTCTCTGGGAAACAGCGCCGCCGCATCGGGCGCGCCGTCCGCGGCCGCGCGCACCAGCCGCGCCGCGCCGCCCGCGCCAAGCACGTGCGCCATGTAGAGCTCCCCGCGCGAGGCGGGCCGGCCGAGGCTTTTTTCCAGCGCCGCCGCGTTCTCGCGCGTGAGTTCGCCGGCGAAGCGCGCGGCGAGTTCGGGATCGAAGCGCTTGGCGAGGATGGCCTCGCGCGCCGCGGGATCGGCCACGCGCGGCCGCCCGCTCGACATGTCGATTTCGGCTGCTTCCGCCGCCATGCCGTGCTGCGCGCCGTAGCGCGCCACCATCGTGAGCCAGGTGCTCTCGATGAACTGGAACAGCCCGGCCGCCGAGGACGTCTGCGCCTTCGCGCGCGGATCGAACGAACTCTCGCGGCGCGCGGTCTCGAGAAGCTGGCCGAAATCCACGCCGGTGGCGTCGGCGGCCCGGCTCAACGCCTGGCCAACCGCGCCCTGCATGAAGGACTCAAAGCCCGGAATCGCCGCGGTCGCCATGGGCGCATGGCACGGCGCGCCGGTAAACGAGAGGTTAATAGCTCTTGGGCAAGCCCAGCACGCGCTCGGCGATGAAGTTCAAGATCATCTCGCGCGAGACCGGCGCGATGCGCGCGATCATCGCCTCGCGGAAGTAGCGCTCCACGAAGTACTCCTTCGCGTAGCCCATGCCGCCATGCGCGAGCACCGCCGCCTCGCAGGCGTTGAATCCGGCCTCGGCGCCGAGATACTTCGCCGCGTTCGCCTCCGCGCCGCACTCGCGGCCGGCGTCGTAGAGCGCGGCCGCCTTGTAGGCGAGCAGATTGGCCGCTTCGAGTTCGGCCCAGGATTTCGCCAGCGGATGCGCCACGCCCTGGTTCTGGCCGATCGGCCGCCCGAACACGACGCGCTCCTTCGCGTACTGCGCCGCGCGCCGCAATGCCGCGCGCCCGAGCCCCACCGCCTCCACCGCGAACAGCACGCGCTCGGGATTGAGCCCGTGCAGCAGATACTGGAAGCCCTTGCCCTCCTCGCCGATCAGGTCCTCCGCCGGCACGTCGAGCCCGTCGAGGAACATGGTGTTACATTCCACGGCCTTGCGGCCCATCTTCGGGATCGGGTTCGCCTCGATCTTCGTGCGATCGAACTCGGTATAGAACAGCGACAGCCCGTCCGTCGGCCGGCGGCACTGATCCTTCGGCGTCGTGCGCGCGATGATCATGATCTTGGTCGCGCGCTGCGCGCCCGTCGTCCAGATCTTGCGGCCCGTGATGCGCCAGCGATTGCCCACCTTCTCCGCGCGCGTCTCCAGGCTCGAGGTGTCGAGGCCGGAGTTCGGCTCCGTCACCGCGAAGCAGGACTTGTCCTCGCCCGCGATCAGCGGCGGCAGGAAGCGGCGCTTCTGCTCGTCCGATCCGAACTTCACGATCGGCATCGGCCCGAAAATGTTGATGTGCACCGCCGAGGCGCCGGAAAAGCCCGCGCCGCTCTCGGTGATCGTCTGCATGACGATCGACGCCTCGGTGAGGCCAAGGCCCGAACCGCCATAGGCCTCCGGCATCGCAATCCCGAGGAACCCGCCCGCCGCGAGGTCCGCCACGAACGGCTCGGGGAAGACGCCGGTCTCGTCCGTCTTGAGCCAGTAGCCGTCGTCATAGGCGGCGCAGATCTTCTGCACGCTGTCCTTGATGGCGCGCTGATCGTCGGTGAGGTCGATCGGCAGGGCGACGGCGTCGGTGCTCATGGGGCGAAGTCCTTGGTCAACGTCACGAACGGGCGGGCGGGAAACGGGCGGGATCGAACGCCGCCGGCGTCGTCCCCGCCCCGAAAACGAGGTCGGCTATGATCTCTGCGGTGAGCGGCGCAAGCAACCACCCGTTGCGCGAGTGTCCTGCCGCAACGTAACACCCCGGCGGGCCGGACGGCCCCACCAGCGGCGCGCCATCCGGCGACATCGGCCGCACCCCCGCCCAGGCGCGCAGCACCGGCGCCTCCGCGAGCCACGGCGCGGCGCGGACAGCGGCCGCGCGCAGCCGGGCGATCGCTTCGGGATCGATGTCGAAGTCCGCGTGGCCCGGCTCCATCGTGGCGCCGATCGCGAGCCCCTCCGGCCGCGGGGCCATGTAGACGCCGGACGCACGCACCACCGCCGGCGCCGTCGCATCGAGCAGCGCCATCTGCCCTTTCGTGGGCGCGAGATGAGCGAGCGCAGGGATCGTCGCGGCGAGCCGCGCATGCGGGCCCACGCCCGGCGCGGCAATCACCGCATCACAGGTCACCGTCGCGTGCGCGCCGGCGCCGTGCTTCACCTCCACATGAAGGCCGTCGCCAGACGGCGTCACCGCCACCGCCGCGCCGGGTTGAAAGCGCACGCCCGCCGCCGCAGCGGCCGTCGCCAGCGTGCGCAGCGTCGTGGGGATGTCCACGAGCGCCTCGAACGGCGCCACGAGCGCGCGCGCCACGTGCGCCGCCACCGGCGCGCCCCGCGCCGCAAGCGCGGCCCCCGCCACGATCTCGACCTCCGCGCCCGCCGCCGTCGCCGCCTCTGCCAGCGCGTCGAGCGCGGCGTCGCGGTCCGGCGTATCGCCGAGCGTCAGCGTGCCCACGGGAAACAGCATCGCCGCCGGCGCGAGATCGCGCGCGGCGCGCCGCCAGGCCTCCACGGCGCGCAGACCGAGCCCGATCCGCGCGGGCAGCGCGGCCGCGCTCTCGCCGAGACACTCCGAAACCGCGCCCAGCATGCCGGCGGCCGCCCAGGACGCCGCCGTGGGATCCGCCGTCACGAGCGGGCGCGGCTCGACGAGCGTCACGTGCGCCCCGGGCAGCGCCAGCCGCCAGGCGCAGAACAGGCCCACCGCCCCGCCGCCGATCACACAGATGCGCATCACCCGCTCATCCCGCGCGCCGCATCTCCGCGGGCCGCGCGACGGCCTCGAAACGCCCACGAAGCGCCTTATGCAAGCGCTGGCGCGCACTGCCCGGATGGGGGTCGCTCGCGTCGGCCACGAGACGCGGCGCGGCGCCGTCCGGCGTGAGCCACACGATCGGCTTGCCGGCGCCCGCCGCGAGCGCGCACACCTCGGCGGTTCCGCCCGGCCCGTTCGGCGGCGCGCCGTTCCAGACGGCCAGCAGCACGTCGCTGCGCGCGGCCACCCAGCGCCCGATCGCCGCATAGGGCGCCGCGCCGTCGCGCAGGATCACGTGGCTCTGCGCCGCCGCCCACAGATCGCGGAACTCGCGCGTCGCGGCCGGGTCGGGAAAATCCTGCATGTAGCGCGAGAGCCCGAACGGCGAAGCCGCCGCAACACGCCATCCGAGCGCCAGCGCCGCATGCGCGGCGTAGCGGTCGGCGCCCTCGGCGAGCGCGGTGTAGAGCTCGGGGCGCGGCCGATCGCGGCCGATGTCGTGCGCGACGTCGCCAAGCGCGAAGAGCGCAGCCGAGATCGTCGCCTGCAACGCTTCGCGGCTGTCTTCCGGCAGCTGATTGAGACGATGCCCCGTCACGCCTACGCGGAGCCGCGGGCGCCGTTCCCCCGTGCGCGCCATCTCAGACGCTGCGCCGCGCCGCGCCGGAGGTCCATTCCGGCAGATCGAAATAGGGGTTCGGATAATCCGGGCCGACATAGCGCCGCGCCGCCGCGCGCCCGGCCTCCAGGAGTAGCTCCATGTTCGCCGGCTTGCCGTTGGCGAGCTGATCCATCGCGTCGATCTGCGCGTCGCTCAGCTCGCGGCCGAGCAGGTCCTCGACGTAGAACATGGCGCTGCGCAAGGCGTCGTCCCGCGCCTTTTCGAGCCGGACGTCCAGGCGCTGATAATCGAGAATGTACTGGTCGGTGATGAGGCTGCGCTCCATCCCCAGCAGTTCGGAATTGATCACCCACGGCCGCGCCGGATTCGAGAGCGACTGCATCAGCACCACGCCCTGGATCTGCGTGTCGAAGATCATCGACCGCAGCGCATGGATGCCGCGCAGCCCCGGCGGCTGGCTGCGGAAGGATTCACCCTTGATGCGCGGCCGGCGCAGGCCGGTGCCGCAGGACGTCATCATCAGCGAGCCCACGCCCGGCTTCCAGCCGAAGCCGTACTCCTCGACGAGCGCGAGCATCAGCAATTGCTGGCTCGGATTGTTGTTCGCGCTCACCGCGCCGTCGACGAAATAGCCGATCTCCAGCGGCTGCGGGCGGTCGTCCTCGTCGTGCTCGGCCAGCGAAATGTCGATGCGCACCTCGTCGAAGAAGGTGGGCGCGGCGGCGCTCGCCTGCACGATGTCGGCGAGGCGGTACTTCTTGTTCGCGATCGTGCCGGGGCCGGAGGATTCGAAATACTTCGCGCGCGGATTGTTGGTGAGCACCCAGGCCGAGCCCGTGTCGATGCGCTTGGCGCACAGCGCGAAGCCGGTGCGCAGATCCGGCGAACCGAGCGTGCGCCGGCCCAGCACGCCGTCGAGCGCCTTGCGCAGCTTCTTGGCGTCGAACTTGGCGCGGAACAGCCCGCCGTCGCCGACGGTGCGGCCGAACACGGCGGGGCCGAGATCCAGATACATCGCCACGAGATCGCGCACCGGCAGGCCGAGCGCGAGGCCCGAGGCGATGATCGCGCCCGTCGAGGTGCCGCCGATGAGATCGTAATAGTCGGAAAGGACGAGCGCGGGATTGCCGGAGCGCCGCTGCAGTTCGGCCTCGATCGCCTCGAGCAGGCCGAGCGTGAGGATGCCTTTCACGCCGCCGCCGTCCAGCGCCAGGATGCGCTTGGGGCCGTTCGCGGGGTCGAGATGGTCGTGCAACGTGCGCCGCATGGGATCCCCTCCGCCCCCGGTCCGTCTGGGCCGTCCGTGTGGGGCCATCCTTAACGGGACCGGGCCGGTCGCAAAAGCGCTTTCCGCCGACGAACCGGACCGTTAGCCTGAGCGGAAAAGCAGGAGGAACACCCGATGCCGCAGGCCCAGGTCGGCCCCGTCTCCCTCGAATATGACCGGTTCGGCGCCGCGAGCGACCCGGCCGTGCTGCTGATCATGGGCATCGGCTCGCAGATGATCCTGTGGCCCACGGGCTTCTGCCGCAGCCTCGTCGAGCGCGGCTTCCAGGTGATCCGGTTCGACAACCGCGACGTCGGCCTCTCCACCAAGCTCGAAAATCTCGGCGTGCCCGATCTCGGCGCGCTGATGGCCGCGGTCGCGACCGGAACGCCGCCGCCGGCCCCCTACGTCCTGGCCGACATGGCCAAGGACGCGATCGGCCTGATGGACGCGCTGGGCCTTTCCAAGGCGCACGTCGTCGGCGCCTCGATGGGCGGCATGATCGCGCAGCAGATGGCGATCGATCATCCCGGCCGCCTGCTCAGCCTCACCTCGATCATGTCCAGCACCGGCGATCCGGGCCTGCCGCCGGCCAAGCCGGAAGCCATGGCGGCGCTGTTGACGCCCGCGCCGGATCAGGAGCGCGAGACGCTGATCAAGCGCTTCATGGAGACCTTCACCGTCATCGGCAGCCCGGGCTATCCCGCGGCGCCGGGCGAACTGCGCCGGATCGGCGAGCAGGTGATCGACCGCGGCGTCTGCCCGACCGGCTTCCTGCGCCAGCTCGCCGCCATCATGGCCTCGCCGCCGCGCGGGCCGCTTCTGGCCAAGGTCAAGCTGCCGGCGCTCGTTCTGCACGGCGAGGACGATCCGCTCGTGCCGGTCGAGTGCGGCCAGGCGACCGCGAAGGCCATCCCGGGCGCCAAACTCGTCGCCGTTCCCGGCATGGGCCACGACTTCACCGAGGCCCTGATGACCGTGTTCACCCGCGAGATCGGCGGATTCTTGAAATCGGTGCAGTATCCGGGACGTTGACTTGAACCAACCATTGCGTTGACCGCCTGTTGGAGTCAGACTCTCGTCTTATCCTCGCCGGACGGAAAGCCGGGTACGATCGCACGCATGTCCGACTGCTCAGCCGCCTGCGCCAACCCGTGCGCCTCCTGCCCTCTCGCCCCCGCCGGGCTCGAGGGGATCGGAGCCGCGCCCGAGACCGATACGCTCGACGCCACCGCCCTCCTGCGGGAGGCTGTCAATGCGTGCGTCCGCCAGAGCGCCCGCGACGCCGCGACCCAGCTCGGCCTGGGACCGGAAGCGATCGACGTCGCCGTGGCGCCGGATCTCGAAGCCCCGCAGCCGGCCTTCGTGTATCGCATCACCGTCCCGTTGACCGACGCCGACGCCCGGTGGTCGGCGTTCGACGCCATGGTGCGTCGCCATCGCCTGATGGCGCAGGAGGCGTCGTGCCTCGTCACGTTGCGCGGCGGCCTCGCCTCGCGCGTCTGATCCGGCGGCGTTCCCGAATCTCGGCTCTTTGGCCGCCGCGTGGCCGCCCGACCGCCCTGCGCGCGGACACTCCGAAGAATGTTGCGGCCGGCAGATCACGGATCAGCGAACGCCGTTGCCCTCGCCGCCGTCACCGGTCAGTCTCACCGTGAAGAACCGCGCCAAGCGGTCGACCCCGGGAGAGAAACGATGGCGACGAACGAAGAGGCGGCGCGGCCGCTCACCATGCCTGCGTCCGGCGCCGTGTCGCCCGTCTATGTGCGCTACGCGCTCGGGCTTCTGCTCGTCGTCTACACGCTGAACTTCCTCGATCGGCAGATCGTCAACATCCTCGCCCCGGCGATCCAGAAGGATCTCGGCCTCTCCGACACGCAGCTTGGCCTCCTGGGCGGGCTCGCCTTCGCGCTGTTCTACACGGTGCTCGGCGTGCCGATCGCCCGCTACGCCGATCGGCCCTCGTCCCACCGCCCGATGCTGATCGCCGGCGCGCTCGCCTTGTGGTCCGGCATGACGGCGCTGTGCGGCATGGCGCAGAACTTCGTGCAACTGCTGCTCGCGCGCGTCGGGGTTGGTGTCGGCGAAGCCGGCTGCACGCCGCCCGCGCACTCGCTGATTTCTGATTACGTGCCGCGCGAGAAACGCGCCTCCGCGATGGCCTTCTACGGCCTCGGCGTGCCGCTGGGCGGGCTGCTCGGCATGGCGCTCGGCGGGTGGCTCGCGGACGCCTATGGCTGGCGCGCGGCGTTCATGATGGTGGGCCTGCCGGGCGTTGCGCTCGCGCTCGTCGTCGTCTTCACCTTGCGCGAGCCGCGCGTCGCGGCCGCCATGTCCGCCGCCAAGGCCGCGGCCCCGCCGGCGATGCCGCTCGGCGAGGCCGTGCGCGAGGTGCTGAGCTCGAAAGCCTTCCTGCTCCTGGCCGCGGGCGCCTCGGTGATCGCCTTCCTCGGCTACGGCAAGGGCATGTGGACGACGATGCTGTTCGCCCGCATCCACGGCATGCCGCTCAAGGAAGTGGGCCTCTGGCTCGGCATCTCCGCCGGCCTTGCGGGCATGATGGGCATGTGGCTCGGCGGCTGGCTGGGCGACCGTTTCGGCAAGAAGGACCCGCGCCACTACGTGACGGCCCCGGCCATCGCGATGGCGCTCGCCACGCCCTTCCTCTATTTCGGCTACACCCATCCGGACTGGCGCGTCGCGATGGCGCTGATCTTCCTGCCGGCGATCGCCAACAGCCTCTATTACGGGCCGACCTTCGCGCTCGCCCAGATGCTCGTGCGGCCGCAGGCCCGCGCGCTCGCCTCCGCCATCATGCTGTTCATCGTCAATCTCATCGGCATGGGGCTTGGGCCCTCGGTGTTTGGCATGCTCTCGGACGCGTTCAAACCGCTCGCCGGCGGGGAGAGCGTGCGCTGGGTGCTCGTATGCGCGGCCTTCCTCGGCATCGTGCCGGCGATCCTGTTCTGGTTCGCGGGACCGATCATCAAGCGCGAGATCAAGAGCGCCTGATCCCGGCGTCCGGCCGCCCCCGCCGCCGGTCCGGTTTGACCGGAAGGCCCCGGGCGCCTAGGACACGGCATGCTTCAGATCGAAGACCTGACGATCCGCATGGGCGCGCGGGTGCTGCTCGACCACGCCTCGGCTTTTCTGGC
This sequence comes from Alphaproteobacteria bacterium, assembly GCA_018969015.1. Lineage (GTDB taxonomy): Bacteria > Pseudomonadota > Alphaproteobacteria > Caulobacterales > Aquidulcibacteraceae > REEB506. The sequence continues at coordinate 14,175 of JAGWZE010000032.1, read as the reverse complement.
CGAGGGCTGGAAGGTCGGGCTCGTCGGCCGCAACGGGGCCGGCAAGTCCACGCTCCTGCGCCACATCATCGACGCCGCCGCCCATGACCGCGACGGCAAAGGCGGCGTGCGCATCGCCCGCACCGCGCGCGTCGGCCACGTCGCCCAGGAGGCGCCGCCGAGCGACCGCCGCCTGCTCGACGTCGTCCTCGACGCCGACACCGAACGCGCCGCCCTCCTCACCGAACTCGAGACGGCGACCGATCCCGAACGGATCGGCGACATCCACATGCGCCTCGTCGACATTGACGCCCACAGCGCCGAAGCCCGCGCCGCCGCCGTGCTCGCCGGCCTCGGCTTCTCGCCGGGCGATCTGGAGCGCCCGAGCCGCGAATTCTCCGGCGGCTGGCGCATGCGCGCCGCGCTCGCGGGCGTGCTCTTCACGACGCCCGAACTCCTGCTGCTCGACGAGCCGACGAACTATCTCGATCTCGAAGGCGCGGCCTGGCTCGAGACCTATCTGAAGCGCTACCCCGGCACGGTCCTGCTCGTCAGCCACGACCGCGACATGCTGGACCGCGCCGTCACGCACATCCTCGCGCTCGACAAGACCAAGCTCTCCGTCCACCCCGGCGGCTACAGCGCCTATCTCGCCCGCCGCGCCGAACAGATGGCGCAGCAGGCCACGCTCGCCGAGCGCCAGGACGCCGAACGCAAACGCCTGCAGGCCTTCGTGGACCGCTTCCGCGCCAAGGCGAGCAAGGCGCGCCAGGCGCAGAGCCGCGTGAAGCGCCTCGAGAAGATGGAGATCATCACCGTCCCGCTCGCGGACCGCACGACGCCGTTCTCGTTCGCGGCGGGGCCGGAGCTCGCCTCCCCGCTGCTGCAGCTCGACCACGCCGCCCTCGGCTACGCCTCCGGCGCGCCGGTGCTGCGCGACGTCTCCCTGCGCCTCGACGCGGACGACCGCATCGCCATCATCGGCCCCAACGGCCAGGGCAAGACGACGCTGGTGAAATCCATCGCGGCCCGCCTTCCGCTTCTCGACGGCAAACGGCGCGCGAGTTCGTCGCTGCGCATCGGCTATTTCTCGCAGGATCAGCTCGACGAACTGCGCGAAGGCGAAACACCGCTGGACCACGTGCGCACGCTGATGCCCGATGCGCCCACCGCGCGCGTGCGCAGCGTCACCGCGCAGATCGGCTTTGGCCCCGAGAAGATCGAGACGCCGGTGCAGAACCTTTCCGGCGGCGAGAAGGTGCGCCTGCTGCTGGGCCTCATCGGGCTCTCCAAGCCGCACGTGATGATCCTCGACGAACCCACGAGCCACCTCGACGTCGACAGCCGCGAAGCGCTCGTCGTCGCGCTCAACGATTTCGCCGGCGCCGTGCTGATCATCACGCACGACGTCTATCTCGCGGAAGGCTGCGCGGACCGCCTGTGGCTCGTGAAGGACGGCCGCGCGCAGCCCTATGACGGCGATCTCGACGACTACCGCGCGATGCTCGCCCAATCCGCCAAGGCCGAGCGCGCCGATCGCGTCGCGCGCGATCGCGCGGCCGCCGCGCAAAAGGACGCGCCGCCACCGCCGCCGCCACCGCCCGCGCCGCGGCTCGATCCCAACGCGCGCCGTGCGGCGGCCTCCGCAAAGAAAGCGCTCGACACAGCCGAGGCGCGCGTCGCTGCGCTGCAGAAGGAAATCGACGCGCTCGACCGCGCGATCGCCGATCCCGCGGCGTTCGCCGGTCCGTCGCCGAAAGGTCCGGCGCTGGCGCGTGATCGCGCCGCCGCCGCCGAACGGCTCGCCGAGGCCGAAGCCGCCTGGCTCGCCGCCGCCGAAGCGCTCGAGGCCGCAAGCGCCCAGGCCTGATGCCCGGTGCGGGAACAAGGGCGGGCCGCCGCCCGTTGCCCGGCCGTGTTGCGCGCCAATGACATTCGCGGCCGCGTCGGTGTCGATCTCACCGCCGGCGACGCCTACAAGATCGGCCTCTCCTTCGCCGCCATGGTGCGCGATAGCGGCGGCGCCGGCGTGGCCGTCGGTCGTGACGGGCGGCTCTCCTCGCCGGCGCTCGAAGCCGCGCTCGTCGACGGGCTGACCGCCGGCGGCGTCGCGGTGCACGCGCTCGGCGTCGCGCCCACGCCGGTCGTCGGCTTTGCCGCGCGGCGCTTCGGTCTCGATGGCGCCGTCGTCGTCACGGCAAGCCACAATCCGTCCGACGAGAACGGTTTCAAGATCGAGCTCAACGGCGCGCGCGTGTCGGGCGATGCGCTCGCCGGACTCGTCGCCTCGCCCGGCCGCAAGGCCAGCGGCGGCGCGCGCTTCATGCGCGATCCGATCGCGCCCTATATGACGGCCCTCCTCGATCTCATCGCCGAACTGCCGCCGATGCGCGTCGTGTGGGACGCGGGCTCCGGCGCGGCGGGACCGATCCTGCAGCGGGCGATGACGCGCCTGCGCGGCGCCCACTTCGGCCTCAACGTCGCGGTCGACGGCCGCTTCCCCGCGCACCACGCCGATCCCGCCGTGGACGCCAATCTCGCGCAGCTCAGCAAGGCCGTGCGCGACGTCGGCGCCGATCTCGGCGTCGCGTTCGACGGCGACGGCGACCGTGTGGGCTTCGTCGACGGCGATGGCGTGATCGTCCGGCCGGACCACGTTCTGCTCCTGCTCGCGCGCGACGTGCTCGTTGACACACCCGGCGCCGCGATCGTCGCCGACGTGAAATCGAGCCGCACGCTGTTCGAAGGCATCGCCGCCGCGGGCGGCGCGGCGGTGATGGCGCCGACCGGCTATGTGCGGCTCGGCGCCGCCATGCGCGCAAACGCAGCGCCCCTCGCCGGCGAACTCAGCGGCCACATCTTCTTCGCCGATGGCTTGACCGGGCTCGACGACGGCCTCTACGCAGCGCTGCGAACGCTCAGAGCGCTGGCGCGCGCCAAGCTCACCCTGCGTGATTTCCGCGCGAGCCTGCCGCCCCGTGTCGCAAGCCCGGAGCTGCGCCTTCCGCTCGACGACGCCCGCCAGCGCCGTGTGCTCGACGCGCTGGAGACGTTCGCCGCGTGCGACGCCGGCGCGCGTCTGGACCGCACCGACGGCCTGCGCCTCGAGCGTGACACAGGGTGGCTCCTCGTCCGCCCGTCACTGACCGAATCCGCCCTGACGCTGCGCTACGAAGGCGAAACCCGCGCCGGCGCGCTGGCGCTCGACGTGGAGCTGCGCGCGCTCCTGCGCACCGGCGGCGTCGAGGCCGACATGCCGCCGCTCACGCCAGTGTCGATGCGGCTGTGAGGCCCTGTCGCACGAAGACGTCAGGGTGCGGAGCCGGTCATTGTCCCAGACCTGCGCGCGCCAGCGCCGCATTGGCCGCGGCGAGCCCGGACGGCGTCCCGATATCGAAGTACGGCCCGTCGACGGCGACGGCGCGCACACGCCCGCCGTTCGCCATGTAGGCGTTGAGCACGCCGCCGAGAGGAACGTCCGCGCCGGCGCGGTCGCGCCATGTCGCATGCAGATCGGCGAACGCTGGACCGCTGCAGCGCAGCGCGCCCCACACCAGCGCGCCCCGCGGACCGCTGCGCTTGACGCGCACATACGTCACGGTCTCGCCGTCGCCGGCCGTCTCGACGGCGTCGAAGGCGCTGGGATCCGCAACGGGAAAGCACAAGAGGCTGACGCCGCCGGCCGGCAGACGCGCGAACCCGTCCTTCGGGAACCACACCGTATCCGGCAGCCCGATCAACACGTCCTCGCGCGGCGCCATCACGCAGCGCGCCCGAAAAAGCGCGTCGCACAGGCCCGCCGGCGACGGCTGGGCGACGTAGGCCACGGGCAGGCCCTCCGTCGCATCGCGATAGTGCGCCACGAGATCGGTCTTTCCTGGCGCGATGACGACGCACAGGCGCGTCGCGCCGCCAAGGCGCATGCGCTCCACGAGATAGTCCGCCACCGGACGCGCGCCGCCGCGCCGGCCCGAAGGCCCCACCGGGACGAGCTCCTTGGAGCCGGTGAGCAGCTGCTGGCGCAGGCCCATCCCCGCCGCGGGCATCACACCCCACATGGCGCCGCCGAAGACGCGGCGCGAAGGTCGAGCGCGGCCAGCACGTCACCGGGGCCGCGGGATTCATCGCGACCATCTCGTCCGCATGCTGACGGCGGATGGCCCGCCCCTCCAGCGGAGACGGCAATGCCCCGCGCCAAGGCGCTGGCGCAGTCGCCCGCGCCGACGCTCGCCGCCTTCTTGATGCGCGCCATCACCGCTTCCTTCGTTGAACCGGAGCACCAACGAGGGCGATGCCGCGATGTTCCTTCCTACATTTTCGCGCGCAGCGCGGCGGGCGCGAGCGCGTCGAGCACCGCCGGAAGAACGGCGGGGAGATCGTCCGCGATCAGGCCCGGGCCGCAGCGCAGCCCGGCGTCGCCGTGCAGCCACGCGGCGGCGGCGGCGGCGTCGAAGGCCGGCAGGCCTTGCGCGAGGAGCGCGGCGATGATCCCGGCGAGCACGTCGCCCGTGCCGGCAGAGGCGAGCCAGGGCGTGGCGTGCGTGTTGACGATCGCGCGGCCGTCCGGCGCGGCGATGACGGTGTCGGCGCCCTTGAACAGCACCACCGCGCCGCTGCGCGCGGCGGCGGCGCGCGTGCGCTCGAGTTTGCTGCCGCTGGCGGCGTCAGGGAAAAGGCGTGCGAACTCACCGGCGTGCGGCGTCAAGACGGCGTGCGGCGGCGCGCCGGGCCGGCGCAGCGCGAGAAACAACGGATCGGGATCGTCCGCCGCGCTCGAAAGCGCATCGGCGTCGAGCACGAGGCGCGCGGCGGATTGCGCGAGCGCGATCGCCTGAGCGGCGGTTCGTGGCGCGCGGCCGGCGCCAGGGCCGAAGACGATCGCGTTGTAGCCCGCCGCGGCGGAGAGCTGCGCGGCGTCGCGCACGACGAGCGCGGCTGGTTCGTGGGCGTAGAGCGCGGCCTTCTCGGGCGCGGTGTAGACGCTCACCCATCCCGCGCCGGCGCGCTGGGCGGCGCGCGCGGCGAGGCGCACGGCGCCGTCGGTGACGGACATGCCCACGGCCCCGGCGACGATGGCGACGCGTCCGCGCGCGTGCTTGTGCGCCGCCGCATCGGGCCATGGCAGCGCCCACAAAGAGGGATGATTTTCGAACGCGGTGACGCCGGCCTCGTCCACCGCCTGCGCCGGCGCGCCGATATCGGCAAGGACGATCTCGCCGCAGCACGTGCGGCCCGGTTCGAGGACGTGCGCGGGTTTCTTGCGCACGAACGTGACGGTGAGATCGGCGCGGAACGTTTCGCCCACCGGGGCCGCGCCGTCGCCGTGCACGCCGCTCGGCACGTCCACGCTGACGACACGGCGGGCGCGGCGCGCGAGATCGGCGCAGAGCGCATCGAGCGGGCGCGAGAGGCCGGCGCCGTAAAGCGCATCGACGACCAGCATCGTCTCGACGGGAAGCGCGGCGTCGAGCGGCTCGATCGCAACCGGACAGGCGCCTGCGGCGTCGGCGGCGTCGCCCGTCAAGCGCGCCGCCTCGCCCTGGAGCGCCACGCGCACCGGCCAGCCTTGCGCCGCCAACAGGCGCGCGACGACGAAGCCGTCGCCGCCATTGCCGCCCGGGCCGCACAGGATCAGTACGGGCTGCGGCGCGTAGCGGGCCGCGATCGCGTCTGCGACGGCGCGCCCTGCCGCTTCCATCAAGGTGCGCGTCGGCGTGCCGAGCTCGGCGCTGCGCGTATCGATCGCGCGCATCTGGGCGACGGTGATGAGGCCGTGCGCGCTCACAGCACGGCGCCGGCGCCCTGCGCGCCGGCCTCTACGAGGCGCAGGCGCCCGGCCTCGATTTCGAAGGCGACGATCGCGGCGTTCGCGGGCTGGCGCACCACGACGTCCTCGACGCCGAGCGCGGCGCCGAGCGCGACATTGATGGCGACGAAATGGGTGAAGACGATCGTGTCGCCGGGCTGTGCGCGCAGCGTCGCGACGAGCCGTGCGCGCCACGCCGCGAGATCGGGCGCGTCGTCCTGCGAGGGCCAGGCGCCGGCCATCAACGTGCGCAGCCAGACCTTGCGATCCGCGACGCCTGCGGGTGTCGGGATCTCGGCGACGGCGGGCTCGATCAATGCGCCGACGCCCGCGCGGCGCTCCCACGGCGCGGCGGTCTCGCGGCAGCGCAGCAGCGGCGACGTGAGTGCGCGGGTGACGCCCGTTGCGAGGAGGCGCTCCGCCGCCGCTTCGGCTTGCGACCGCCCGAGCGCGCTGAGGCCGGGATCGGGATCGTCACCCCAGGCGGCGGCGGCTTCGCCGTGGCGGACGAGGAACAGCCGCGCGCTCATTGCGGCGTGAACACCGTGCGGCCTTTGGGGCCTGCCGCGACCGTCCCTGCCCGGCCGACGCCTTCGCTCGATTCGAGATCGGCGAGCGTGGCGGGGTCGCTCGGCGTGTTGGCGACGAAGCGGCGCCCCTGCGCGTCGCGGCCGATGACGATGCCCATGCGATAGGTCTCCCGCGCATGCACGACGGTGTAGGTTTCGATGGTCGCCGGCCCTTCCGGCGCGGCGACGATCTCGGGCCCGCGCAGGACGTCGATCTCGCGCTGCGGGGCCTTGGCGTCGCCGCGGGACCAGCGGCCGCGCACGGGCGCGCTCGCATAGACGCCGACAGATTGCTTGGTGAGATGCCAGCCATTGCCGGTGACGAGGCCGAACGCGCCGGGGCGTGCGCGCAGGCGCGCCATCATCTCGGCGATCGAGTGCATCACGTAATTGTTTCCCGGCCCGCCGAAATACGGCAATCCGCCCGTCACCGTCAGGCCGCGCGGATCGTCCTCGGCGACGCCAAGCTCCTGGCATGCCATCTCCACCGCGACGGGAAAGCACGAGTAGAGATCGAACTGCGCGATATCGTCGATCGAGACGCCCGCCATCGCGAGCGCATGACGACCGGCGGCGCCGATCGCCGGCGCGGAGTGATAGTTCACGCGGTCGAGCGGGTTCCACAGATCGTGCGCATCGGCGCAGCCATGCAGATAGACGCGCTTCTCCGCGGCGACGCCGAGCGCGTCGGCCTTCTCCTGCGCCAACACGAGCACGCAGGCGGCCTGATCCACCTGGATGATCGAATTCAGGTATTTCGGGTATGGGAAGCCGACCATGCGGTTGTCGGGCGCCACGGAGATGAGCTCTTCGGCCGTGCGCGCCTTCGGAAACCACGCATAGGGATTGGCGGCGGCGACCTGGGTGAACGGCGCCATCAGAGCGCCGAGCGCTTTCTGGTGCGCGTCGAGCGTGCGGCCACGATGGGCGCGCAGCGCGTTCTCGAACAAGGGATACGTGTTCGTCGGGAACGACAGGCCGTGCGCGCGCTCCTGCGGCGTGCAGTCGGCGCGGTCATCGCCCCAGCGGACGGGATCGCCTTCGGGACCGCCGCCGAACGCGGAGAGATCACCGCCGCTCGCGAGCGTTTTCATCAGGCTGCCGAGATACTCCGCGCCAACCAGGCAGACGATGTCGGCTTCGCCGTCGGCGATGAGCTGTGCGGCCCAGTTCGCCAGCGCTTGCGGCGTGTTGCCGCCCATGTGGGTGTAGACCGCGCGGCGCGGCGACGCGCCCATGTCCTGGGCGAAGGCGGCGGGCGGATCCGCGAGACGCGGCGCCGGCAGGCGCTCGCCCGTTTCAGGCGCATCGATCGCGAAGCCGACCACGGCGATGGTGTCCACCTCGCGCCAGAGCGCAGGCGTGAGGCCGGCGTCGGCCACGGCGCGCTCGGCGGCGATCGCCATCATCCGGCGGGGGCCGAGCGGGGCGCGGTCGCGGCCGACGAACTGGCCGGCGCCGACGAAAACGGGGGTGCGGGGATCGGTCATGACCCCAGCATGCGCCGGGCGGCGCGGCTGTCCATCTTGACGCTAGGGCAGCACAGCGCGTAGGCGCCGGGCGCCCGCAGAAACGGCGCCCATGAAGAGCGGTCGAAGCCCCTCTTCGCGCGCCGTTGACGCAGCAGGCTCGAACGGCGTTGCGATACGCCGACGCGGGGCTTAAGCCAGCCTCGGCGATGGGCGAACCGCAAGGAAAGGCCGGACGCGATGAAAAAGATCGAGGCGATCATCAAGCCCTTCAAGCTGGACGACGTGAAAGAGGCGCTGCAGGAAGTCGGCCTGCAGGGCATGACGGTCGTGGAAGCGAAGGGGTTCGGGCGCCAGAAGGGCCACACCGAGCTGTACCGCGGCGCGGAATATGTCGTCGACTTCCTGCCGAAGCTGAAGATCGAGGTCGTGGTCGGCGACGAGCAGGTCGACGCCGCGCTCGAAGCGATCCAGAAGGCCGCCAAGACCGGCAAGATCGGCGACGGCAAGATCTTCGTGACCGACGTCATCAACGTGATCCGCATCCGCACCGGGGAAACGGGCGCGCAGGCGGTCTGAAGGCGAGGCGCCGCAGCGCGGGCTGCGGCGTCGAGACCGGTCGAGGAACGAAACAACCGGGGCCGCCGGCGGCCCGCGTGAGCATTGTGTTGCGCCGGCGCTGATGGAGTGAGGAATGTCGGAAGAAATCAAAAAGAAGATCAAAGAGAACGAAGTCCGCTACGTGGACCTTCGCTTCACCGATCTCCGGGGCAAGATGCAGCACGTGACGTTCGACGTGTCGATGATCGACGACGCGATCTTCACGGACGGCACGATGTTCGACGGCTCCTCCATCGCCGGCTGGAAGGCGATCAACGAGTCCGACATGGTCATGCTGCCCGATCCGGACGGCGCCCATATCGACCCGTTCTATCAGGAAACGACGCTCGCGATGTTCTGCGACATCCTCGAGCCGGGCACGATGCAGCCCTACAACCGCGATCCGCGCTCGATCGCCAAGAAGGCCGAGACGTATCTGAAGTCGTCCGGCGTCGGCGACACGGCCTATTTCGGCCCGGAAGCCGAATTCTTCGTGTTCGATGACGTGCGCTGGTCCACCGAGCCGTGGAACACGGGCTACTCGTTCGACTCGACCGAACTGCCGGTGAACTCGGCGAAGGCCTACGAAGGCGGCAACATGGGCCACCGTCCGGGCCCGAAGGGCGGCTACTTCCCCGTCCCGCCGATCGACAGCCTGCAAGACATGCGCGGCGAGATGCTCTCGATCATGGGTGAGCTTGGCCTCAACCCGGAAAAGCACCACCACGAAGTGGCGCCCGCCCAGCACGAACTCGGCCTGAAGTTCAATACGCTCACGCGTATGGCCGACAACATGAACCTCTATAAGTACATCATCCAGAACGTCGCCCAGTCGTACGGCAAATCGGCGACGTTCATGCCGAAGCCCTACTACAAGGACAACGGCTCGGGGATGCACGTCCACCAGTCCATCTGGAAGGGCGGCCAGAACCTGTTCGCGGGCGACGACTACGCCGGCCTGTCGCAGATGTGCAAATACTACATCGGCGGCATCATCAAGCACGCCAAGGCGATCAACGCCTTCGCGAACTCGACGACGAACTCCTACAAGCGCCTTGTGCCGGGCTACGAAGCCCCGGTTCTGCTCGCCTACTCGGCGCGCAACCGCTCGGCGTCGTGCCGCATTCCGTACGGCACGGGCCCGAAGGCCAAGCGCGTGGAAGTCCGCTTCCCCGATCCGGCCGGCAACATGTACCTGACGTACGTGGCGCTGATGATGGCCGGCCTCGACGGCATCCAGAACAAGATCGATCCGGGCCCGCCGCTCGACAAGAACCTCTACGACCTTCCCCCGGAAGAGCTGAAGCAGGTTCCGACCGTGTGCGGCAGCCTCGAGGAAGCGATCAACTCGCTCGACGCCGACCGCGACTTCCTCAAGAAGGGCGGCGTCATGGATGACGACATGATCGACGCCTATCTCGATCTGAAGCGCGAAGAGAACGACCGGTATCGCATGCACCCGCACCCGGTCGAATACGACATGTACTACAAGGCGTAAGTCGCGCCTTTGCGACGACGTGCGAAACGCCCGGGCTTCGGCCCGGGCGTTTTTCGTTGCGCCCCGCCGCGCGTCTCGCCACATCGCCGGCATGCTGATGCGCCCCGCCCTGCCGACCGACCATGACGCGCTCTGGTCGATCCTGGAGCCCACGCTGCGCGCCGGCGACACCTACGCCCTGCCCCGCGACATCCCGCGTGCGGCGGCGCTGGCCTACTGGCTGGCGCCCGCGCACGAGACGATCGTGGCCGAACGCGACGGCGCCGTGTGCGGGACCTACTACCTGCGCGCCAACCAGGCCGGCGGCGGCGATCACGTCGCCAACTGCGGCTACATGACGGCCCCCTGGGCGACGGGCCGGGGCGTGGCGCGCGCCATGGCCGAAGACTCGTTCGAGCGCGCGCGGCGGCGCGGGTTCCGGGCGATGCAGTTCAACTTCGTGGTGAGCACGAACACGCGGGCCGTCGCGCTGTGGACGGCGCTGGGTTTCGAGACTGTCGGCCGGCTGCCCGGCGCGTTCCGGCATCCCGCCGCGGGCGACGTCGATGCGCTGGTGATGTTCAGGCGCCTCGACTGACGGGCGAACGGTTCCGGGCGTCACGCGTTGGCGCCAGACATGATCCTCCCTCGCCCCTCACCGGCGCACCGTGCGGCGCGCGCGCTCGCTCTCGCCGGGGCGCTTCTGCTCGCGGCCGTCCTGGCCGCGACGGGGCCGTTGCTGGTGATGCGCTACGTGGCGCCGGCCGGGCCGGGATTTCAGGCCGCGACCGGCGAGCCGCCCGCCGGAGACTTTCTGGTGTTCTACGCCGCCGGGCGGCTGGCGGCGGAAGGCGGCGATCCCTACGACCTGCGCCGCCTCGCCGCCACGGCCAAGGCGCACACGACGGCGCCGCTGGTGAACACCGCGCCGTTCGCGTATCCGCCGCCGACCCTGTGGCCGCTGGCGGCGCTGGCTCGGGCGCCGCCGACGATGGCGCTGTGGCTGTGGCTGGCGGCGAGCGTCGCGGCGACCGGGCTTGCGGGATGGATCGCGACGCGGCGGCTGGGCGGCGCGGTGGCGACGCTCGGCTTTCCGGGGCTCGGGGTCGTGCTGGCGTGCGGGCAGACCAGCGCGTTCGCGCCGCCGCTTGCGGCGGTCATCGCGCAGGACGGCGCCCGGCGCTCCCTGCTCGCCGGCGCGGCGCTGGGGCTTCTGGCGCTGAAGCCGCAGCTGGCCATGGGCGTCGGCGTGCTCATGGCGCTCGATGGACGCTGGCGGATGCTGGCTGCGGCGGGCGCGATGGCGGCGGGCCTCGCGCTCGCGTCGCTGGCGGCCGGCGGCGTCGAGCCGTGGCGCGCGTTCTTCGACGCGGTCGCGGCGCAGGCCGAACGCACGGCCGATCGACATCTCCCGCTGTCGCGCATGGTGACGCCGTTCGCCGCGCTTCGGTTGTCCGGCGCGCCGACGGGGCTCGCGCTTGCGGGGCATGGAGGCGTCGCGGTCCTGGCGTTCGCGGCCCTGCTGCGGCTGTGGCGCAGCGGTTCGCCCACGGCACGGGCGCTGGCGGTTGCGCTCGCGCCAGCGTTCGCCTCGCCCTATCTGTTCGACTATGACCTCGCGCCGCTGGCGGGCGCCTTCGCCCTGACCCTCGCGGCGGCGCCTCACGTTCGGCCGGGACACCGGCTGGCCTGGCTGGCGCTCCTGGGCGCGGCGATGCCGACGGTGCTGCTCGCAAGCCTGCAGGCCAAGGCCCCGTTGGGCGCGGCGGTGGTGACGGCGCTGCTCTGGGCCGCGACCTTCGGGCCGATCCGGCTCGCCCCGGCGCCGCGGACGCAGGCGCCGGACGCCGGGACGCCCCTGGCCGCGGCGCCGGTCGCTTGGCCTACCGGCCGGACTCGTGCCAAGGAGGCCCGATGAAAAGCGCGAAGAAGCAGAACGCCTTCGATTTCTCCGCCGAAACCGCCAATGGCGGCTACACGGCCAAGGACATCGAAGTCCTCGAGGGGCTCGAGCCCGTCCGTCGCCGGCCCGGCATGTATATCGGCGGGACCGACGAACGGGCGCTGCACCATCTGTTCGCCGAGGTGCTCGACAACTCGATGGACGAGGCCGTCGCCGGCCATGCCGACCGGATCGAGGTGGAGTATTTCGCCGACGGCACGCTCTCGGTCACGGACAACGGCCGCGGCATCCCGGTCGACCCGCATCCGAAATTCCCGAAGAAGTCGGCGCTCGAGGTGATCCTGACGACGCTGCACGCCGGCGGGAAATTCTCGGACAAGGCCTACCAGACCTCGGGCGGCCTGCACGGCGTGGGCGTTTCGGTCGTCAACGCGCTCGCAGACAAGCTGGAAGTCGAAGTCGCGCGTGATCGCAAGCTGTACGCGCAGCACTATTCGAAGGGCGCGCCGCTGGGGCCGCTGCGCCAGATCGGCCAGGCGCCGAACCGGCGCGGCACCACCGTGCGCTTCCATCCCGATCCGGAAATCTTCGGGCCGAACGCGGCGTTCAAGCCGGCGCGTCTGCTGCAGATGGCGCGCTCCAAGGCCTATCTGCATCGCGGCGTGGAGATCCGCTGGCGCTGCGCGCCCGAGCGCATCCGCGACGGCGACCAGACGCCGACGGAAGCGATCTTCAAGTTCCCGAACGGTCTGAAGGACTTTCTCGCCGAGCTGATCGCGTCGAAGCGTGCGGTCACGGCGGAGCCCTTTTTCGGCCAGAGCGAGAAGAAGGAAGGCCATGGCCGCGTCGAGTGGGCGGTGGCGTGGATCGAGGACGGGTTCGGCGACGCCGACGGGTTCCTCCGCTCCTACTGCAACACGATCCCGACGCCGGATGGCGGCTTCCACGAACAGGGCCTGCGCACCGCGCTCGCCAAGGGGCTGCGCGCCTATGCCGAGCTGAAGAACGAGCGCAAGGCCGGCATCATCACACCGGACGACGTGATGGGCACGGGCGCGGCGCTCGTGTCGGTGTTCATCCGCGAACCGCAGTTCGAGGGGCAAACGAAGGGCCGCCTCGTCACGACGGAAGCAGCCAAGATCGTCGAACAGGCCGTGCGCGATCCGTTCGACCACTGGCTCGCGGCGGCGCCGAAAGAGGCCGATCGCCTGCTGCAATGGGTGATCGAGCAGGCCGAAGACCGGCTGAAACGGCGCAAGGAAAAAGAGGTCTCGCGCCAGAGCGCGACGCGGCGCCTGCGCCTGCCCGGCAAGCTCGCGGACTGCGCGCGCTCGGAAGCCAAAGGCACCGAGATCTTCATCGTCGAAGGCGACTCGGCCGGCGGCTCCGCCAAGCAGGCGCGCGACCGCAACACTCAGGCCGTGCTGCCGCTGCGCGGAAAGATCCTCAACGTCGCGAGCGCGGGCGGCGAGAAGGCGGCGTCGAACCAGGAGCTTTCCGATCTGTCGCTGGCGCTCGGCGTCTCGACGGGCGCGAAATTCAAGCTCGACGATCTGCGCTACGAGCGCGTGGTGATCATGACCGACGCCGACGTCGACGGCGCGCACATCGCTTCGCTGCTGATCACCTTCTTCCATCGCTCGATGCCGGGCCTGATCCGTTCGGGCCGGCTCTATCTCGCGCTGCCGCCGCTCTATCGGATCACCGCCGGCAAAGAGACGCTGTACGCCCGCGACGACGCGCACAAGGACCAGTTGCTCGCGACGAAGTTCAAGGGCCGCAAGGTCGAGATCGGCCGCTTCAAAGGCCTCGGCGAAATGATGCCGGCGCAGCTGAAGGAAACGACGATGAACCCGGCGACGCGCACCCTCGCGCGCGTGACGGCCCCGGAACATCTCGGCGACGACATCGAAAGCCTCGTCGAGACGCTGATGGGTAAGAAGCCGGAGTTGCGCTTCCAATACATCCAGGCGAACGCGCGGTTCGTGGATCAGGTGGACGTGTAACGCACGTCCGGCCGCACGGCGCGCCTGCGCCTGCGGGTTCAGCGAAAAAGGGACGCGGCGGAGAGGCGTGAGCCTGGGTCGGCCGACCCTGGTTTGCATGCGTTGGGGGTGGAGTGGCTTTCGGCCTCTCCGCCGCGTTCGGCGCGCCGGTTTGGTCAACCTGGCGAGGGGCTAGTAGCTGATTTGGTCGCCTACCTTTTCGGCGCGTACGTCAGCGTTCGCATCCTCCTTGAGACCCGAGGCCGGAGCTCGCCCTCACCCGGCTTGAGATAGGCGCGCACACCCACACGGGGGCGACCCCACTTCAAGGTGGGATTTCTCAGGTCCTGACCGCAACTCTTCGAGGCGTCACCCTCTCCGAGCCCG
>JAGWZE010000031.1 GCA_018969015.1 Alphaproteobacteria bacterium | reverse complement strand
AACCTGCCGCAGCCGCCGCCAGCTCGGCCGCGCGCCCCGCCGCGCCCGCGACGGCCGGCTCGCTGAACGACGACGAGCAGCGTCGCCGCCAGGCCGCCGTGCAGCAGGCCCTGGCCGATCAGCAGGCCCGCGCCTCGCGCCAGCGCGAGGAGCAGGAAAAAGAAGCCCAGCGTCGCGAAGCCGAGCGCCTGAAGCGCCTCGAAGAGGAGCGCCACCAGCAGGAGCTCGCCGAAGCCGAGCGCCGCCGCGAACAGGAAGAACTCGAGCGCGCCGCCGCCCAGAGCGGCGGGCAAACGGCGCGGGCCGCCGAGCCCGCGGCCCCGGCCGCGCCGGCCGGGCCGCGTATCGGCACGCCGGGCCCGATGCTCCGTTCCCAGCAGCCCCAGGCGCAGCCGCCTGCGGCCCAGCCGGCCGCGGCCCGCGAGGCCGCTGGCGGCGGCGGTGGCGGTGGCGGCGCCCAGCGCCAGCTGAGCCTCGCCGAGATCGGCCGCGTCAAAACCAAAGCCACGCCGCTTCCGGTCAAGCCGGCCAAGCCCAAGGGCGAACCCAAGCGCCGCGAAGGCCGCCTGACGCTCGACATGGTCGAGCGGATGACGGAGGGCGATGACGAGAAGGTCCGTTCGATCGCCGCGCTGCGCCGTGCGCGCGAACGCGAAAAGCAGCGCCGCGCCACCGGCGGCGGCGACCAGCCGCGCGTCACGCGGGACGTCATCATTCCCGAAGCGATCAGCGTGCAGGACCTGGCCCAGCGGATGGCCACGCGCGTCGGCGAGATCATCAAGTACCTGATGCGTCAGGGCACGATCGCGACGATGAACACCATGCTCGACGCCGACACCGCCGAGCTCATCGCCACGGACTTCGGCCATCAGGTCAAGCGCGTGTCGGAATCGGACGTCGAAGAAGGCCTGACCGGCGGCGACGACGCCCCGGAGGACATGGTCGCGCGTCCGCCGGTCGTTACCGTCATGGGCCACGTCGACCACGGCAAGACCTCGCTACTCGACGCCCTGCGCAAGACCGACGTCGCCGCCGGCGAAGCGGGCGGCATCACGCAGCACATCGGCGCGTATCAGGTGCGGCTCGCCAACGGCCAGCGCGTCACCTTCCTCGATACGCCCGGCCACGCGGCGTTCTCGGGCATGCGCGCCCGCGGCGCCCAGGTCACCGACATCGTCATCCTGGTCGTTGCGGCCGATGACGGCGTCATGCCGCAAACGATCGAGGCCATTAGCCACGCCAAGGCGGCGGGCGTGCCGATCATCGTGGCGGTCAACAAGGTCGACAAGGAAGACTCGAACCCGCAGCGCGTCATCAACGAGCTGCTGCAGTACGAGATCGTCACCGAGGCCAACGGCGGCGACGTGCAGGCCGTGAACGTCTCGGCCACCAAGCGCATCGGCCTGGAACAGCTGGTCGACGCCATCCTCGTGCAGGCCGAAGTGCTCGAGCTGCAGGCCAATCCGAAGCGCCCGGCCGAAGCGTCCGTCATCGAAGCCAAGCTCGATCGCGGTCGCGGCGCCGTCGCCACGGTGCTCGTCCAGCGGGGCACGTTGAAGCGCGGCGACATCGTCGTCGCCGGCTCCGTGTGGGGCCGCGTGCGCGCGCTGGTGAACGAGCGCGGTCAGCAATTGTCCGAAGTCGGCCCGTCCGAGCCGGCCGAAATCATGGGCCTCGAGGGCGTTCCCGATCCGGGCGATCACCTCGTCGTCGTCGAGAACGAAGGCCGCGCCCGCGAAGTGGCGGAGTTCCGCCAGCGTCGTCGCCGCGAAAAGGCCTCGGCCCCGGCGCCGCGCGCCTCGTTCGAACAGCTCCTCGCCAAGGCGCAGGACAAGTCCACGAGCGAACTGCCCGTCGTCGTGAAGGCGGACGTGCAGGGCTCAGCGGAAGCCATTTCGGCGGCCCTGGAAAAGCTCGGCACGGACGAAATCCGCGCCCGCGTCCTGCAGGCCACCGTCGGCGCCATCAACGAGGCGGACGTCACGCTCGCCAAGGCCTCCAACGCGCCGATCGTGGGCTTCAACGTCCGCGCCTCGAAGGAAGCGCGCGAACTGGCCGAGCGCGAAGGCGTCGAGATCCGCTACTACGCGATCATCTACGACGTGATCGACGACATCAAAGGCGTCATGTCCGGGATGCTCGCGCCGCTCCAGCGCGAAACCTTCCTCGGCAACGCGCGCGTGCTCGACACCTTCCAGATTGCGCGGATCGGCAAGGTCGCCGGCTGCCTCATCACGGAAGGCAAGATGCAGCGCGGCGCCCGCATCCGCCTCCTGCGCGACAACGTCGTCATC
Organism: Alphaproteobacteria bacterium; assembly: GCA_018969015.1. Classification (GTDB taxonomy): domain Bacteria; phylum Pseudomonadota; class Alphaproteobacteria; order Caulobacterales; family Aquidulcibacteraceae; genus REEB506. The sequence continues at coordinate 41,836 of JAGWZE010000031.1, read as the reverse complement.
CACGAAGGCGGCAAGCTCAATACCCTCAAGCGCTTCAAAGACGACGTCAACGAAGTGCAGACGGGCCAGGAATGCGGCATGAGCTTCGAGAACTACCAGGACATCAAGCCTGGCGACGTCGTCGAATGCTACCTGCTCGAGACGGTCCAGCGGTCGCTCTGAGGGGGCGTGACATGCGGGGAATGAGGGCGGCTGCGGCCGTAGCCCTGGGTCTTTGCCTGTGTCTGGGCGCAGTCGGCTGCGATCAGGTGTCCGATACGTTCGGGCGCGTGCTCGGCGGCGGCGCGTCGCAATCCAGCGGCCACAACGGCTGGTCGGAAACGCGCATTGCCGACGTCGCAACCGGCGAGCCGGGCAAGGATCGCCTGCAATGGCGCGCCGGCGATGACCGCACCCGCACCGCGCTCGGCAACCTCACCGCCAGCCAGCCCGATGGCCGCTCCGGACCGCTGGTGCTCGCCTTCGCCAACGGCGTCACGGTCTCGCTCGAAACCACCGCGCTGGTCACCGGCGCCGACAAGACGTTTCCCAACGGCGACAGCTTCGCCCAGGTCCTTGGCGGGGATCCGAAGGCCGGCGTCTACATCTACAAAATCGCCGACGAAAACGTCGATCAGGTCGCGGTCCAGGGCGGCCTGTGTGGCGCCAAGCGGCCGTCGCACGTGGCGATCTCGGAATATGTCGCCGCCGATGGCGAATGGATGTTCCGCATCGCCGCGTTCGAAGGTCCGGGCGCGCCGGGCGCCGACGCGCCCGCCGATCCGGGCGTCTGCGCCGTCTACGCCTACACGCTGAACTGAAGACGCCGCCGCCGGTCCGATCCCGGCGCGGTTGGAGAAGAGCATGTCCAAAAAACGCGAGCATGCCCGCGGCGGCCACGCCGCCGGGCCGAGCCAGCGCCAGTTGCGCGCCGGCGAACTGGTGCGTCATGCGCTCGTCGAGATCCTGGCCCGCGAGGACCTGCGCGATCCGGCGCTGGCGGGCGTCTCTGTCACCGTCGGCGAAGTGCGCGCCTCGCCCGATCTCAAGCACATGACCGCGTTCGTCGCCGCGCTCGGAAACCACGAGCCGGAAAAGATCGCCGCCGCGCTGGGGCGCTGCGCCGGCTTCCTGCGCGGCCGTCTCGCGCGCCAGATCGATCTCAAGTTCACCCCGCAGCTGCACTTCCTGCCGGACGTCTCCTATGACGAGGCCCAGCACATCGACGCGCTGCTGCGCCGCCCCGAAGTCGCCCGCGATCTCGCGCGCGGCGACGACGACGATGACGACGATGACGCGGACGACGCCGCCCAATCCGGCGCTTCGGACGCCGATCCGCGCCAGGAGCACTGACATGGGCCGCCGCAAGAAGGGCGAAGACGTCGACGGCTGGCTGGTCCTCGACAAACCGGAGGACGTGACGTCGACCGACGCCGTCGCCATCGTTCGCCGCCTCTACAACGCCAACAAGGCCGGCCATGCCGGCACGCTCGATCCGCTCGCCTCCGGCATCCTGCCGATCGCGCTGGGCGAGGCGACCAAGACCGTCCCCTGGCTGGTCGAGGCCGACAAGGCCTATGCCTTCACCGTCCGCTGGGGCGTCTCGACCACAACCCAGGACCGGGAAGGCGAGGTGACGGCCACGAGCGACGTCCGCCCCGACCGCGCCGCCATCGAGGCCGCGCTCGCCACGTTCGTCGGCGAAATCGATCAGGTCCCCCCGGCCTATAGCGCCATCAAGGTGGACGGCGAGCGCGCCTATGACCTCGCCCGCGCCGGCGAGGCCGTCGAGCTCAAGGCCCGCCGCGTCGTGCTCCATACCGCCACCCTGCAGCGCGCCGAGGCCGATACCGCCGTCGTCACGGTTCGCTGCGGGAAGGGGTTCTATATCCGCGCCCTTGTCCGCGATCTGGCCGCGAAGCTGGGCGCGGAGGGGCACGTCGCCGCCCTGCGGCGCACCGCCGTCGGCCCGTTCACGGAGGCCAACGCCATTGGTCTCGACGCGCTGCGGGATTTGAGCCATAAGGACGCCGCGTCCGAACGCCTCATGCCTGTTGAGACCGCGCTGGCCGACATCCCGGCGCTGGCCATAAACGGCGAGGATGCGTTCAAGCTCAAGCAAGGGCGGCCGATCGTGCTCCTCCCGCATGTCGTGGAGGGGCTCAAGGGCCAGTTCCGTCCCCGCACGATCGCAGGCCAGGACGCCTCGCGTGCGGCGGTGGCGCTGTTCCAAGGGGTCGCCGTTGCTCTGGGTGACGTGCGGGCGGGCAAATTCAGCCCAACCCGCGTGTTCCACCTCAACCGGGAGTAACCCGATGTCGATTACGACCGAGCGGAAAGCCGCTCTGATTCAAGAACATGGCGCCAAGAAGGGCGATACGGGTTCGCCCGAGGTCCAGGTCGCGATCCTGTCCGAACGGATCTCGAACCTGACCGAGCACTTCAAGACGCACAAGAAAGACAACCACAGCCGCCGCGGGCTTCTGAAGCTCGTGTCGCAGCGTCGTCGCCTGCTCGACTATCTAAAGTCGCGCGATGCGGCCCGCTATCAATCGCTGATCGAGAAGCTCGGTCTGCGTCGTTAACCCAACGCGTTCCGCCCCTGCGTGCAGGGGCGCGCCGCCCGTTCCCGGGGGCGCATCTTCCCCCGCCTGCGGGGGAAGTGGCCCGAGGGGCCGATGGGGGGCGTAGGGCGAAAAACTCGCCGCCCCCCTCAGGCGCTTCGCGCCAGCTCCCCCGCAAGCGAGGGAGCAGGGTTTCTTCCGCACGTGGAGGAAACCGCAACCGCCGCGGCGACCGGGCATGGGGCTCGCTCGCCTGAATGAGCCTGATGTAGGTCCACACGAATGTTCGACACCCAATCCGTTTCCATCGACTGGGCGGGGCGCAAGCTCACGCTCGAAACCGGCCGTATCGCCCGCCAGGCCGATGGCTCCGTCTACGCCACCTATGGCGACACCGCCCTTCTCGCGACCGCCGTGTTCGCGAAAGAACCGAAAGCCGGCCAGGACTTCTTCCCGCTGACGGTCAACTATCAGGAAAAGACGTTCGCCTCGGGCCGTATCCCCGGCGGCTACTTCAAGCGCGAAGGCCGCCCGACCGAGCGTGAAACGCTGATCTCCCGCCTGATCGACCGCCCGATCCGCCCGCTGTTCGTCGATGGCTTCAAGAACGAAGTCCAGGTCATCATCACCACGCTGTCGTGGGACAACGAGAACGACAGCGACGTGCTGGCGATGGTTGCGGCCTCCGCCGCGCTGACGCTCTCGGGCGTGCCGTTCCTCGGCCCGATCGGCGGCGCGCGCGTCGGCTGGATCGACGGCAAGCCGGTCCTGAACCCGACGATCGAGCAGATGAAGGGCTCGCAGCTCGATCTCGTCATCGCCGGCACCGCCGACGCGGTGATGATGGTCGAATCCGAAGCCAAGGAACTCACGGAAGAGCAGATGCTCCAGGCCGTCATGCACGGCCACAAGGGCTTCCAGCCCGTGATCGACGCGATCATCGCGCTCGCCGAAAAGGCCGCCAAGCCGCCCTTCGATTTCGAACCGAAGGACATCTCGCCGGCCAAGAAAGCGATCGTCGACCTCGTCGGCGCCGCGATCGGCGACGCCTACCGCATCGTGAAGAAGGAAGAGCGCCAGGACGCCGTCGCCGCCGCCCGCAAGCAGGCCGCGGAAAAGCTGGTGAAGTCCGACGCGAACCCCACGGGCCTCGAGGCCAACGTCTTCAAGGAAGCCTTCAAGGCGGTCGAGAGCGACATCGTCCGCTCGCGCGTCGTGAAGGACAAGGCCCGCATCGACGGCCGCCCGGTCGACAAGGTCCGCCCGATCGACGTGCAGGTCGGCTGCCTGCCGCGCACGCACGGCTCGGTGCTGTTCACCCGCGGTGAAACGCAAGCCCTCGTCGTCGCCACGCTCGGCACCGGCGAAGACGAGCAGTACATCGACGGCCTCGGCGGGACGGTGAAGGAGCGCTTCATGCTCCACTACAACTTCCCGCCCTACAGCGTCGGCGAGACGGGCCGCATGGGCTCGCCCGGCCGCCGCGAAATCGGCCACGGCAAGCTCGCCTGGCGCGCGCTGCAGGCCGTTCTGCCGACGCAGGAACAGTTCCCGTACACCGTGCGCCTCGTCTCCGAGATCACCGAGTCCAACGGCTCGTCCTCGATGGCGTCGGTCTGCGGCGGCGCGCTCGCGCTGATGGATGCGGGCGCCCCGATCACCCGTCCGGTCGCGGGCGTGGCGATGGGCCTGATCCTGGAAGACTACGGCTTCGAAGTGCTCACCGACATCCTCGGCGACGAGGACCATCTCGGCGACATGGACTTCAAGGTCGCGGGCACCGATGTCGGCGTCACGGCGCTGCAGATGGACATCAAGGTCGCCGGCATCACCGAGGAGATCATGAAGGTCGCCCTCAAGCGCGCCTATGACGCCCGGATCCACATCCTCGGCGAAATGGCGAAGGGCCTTGCCCAGCCGCGCGGCCAGATGAGCGCCACGGCGCCGAAGATCGTCCAGATCACGATCCCCACGGACAAGATCCGCGAAGTGATCGGCTCGGGCGGCAAGACGATCCGCGAGATCACCGAAAAAACGCAGTGCAAGATCGACATCAACGACGACGGCACGGTGCGCATCGCCTCTCCGAACCAGGAGAACATCGACGCCGCCGTGAAGTGGGTGAAGTCGCTCACGTCCGAGCCGGAAATCGGCGCGATCTATGACGGCAAGGTCGTCAAGGTCGTCGAGTTCGGCGCTTTCGTGAACTTCTTCGGCGCCAAGGACGGCCTCGTCCACGTGTCGCAGATGAAGAACGAGCGCGTCGCCAAGCCGAGCGACGTCGTCAAGGAAGGCGACATCGTGAAGGTGAAGCTGCTCGGCTTCGACGATCGCGGCAAGGTTCGCCTCTCGATGCGCGCCGTGGACCAGACCACCGGCGAAGACCTCGAGAAGAGCGGCAAGTCGAAGGCCGACGCGGCGGAGTAAGCCCCCGCACTCGACTTCATCCGGTTCCGGATCAAACCCCGTCGCGCAAGCGGCGGGGTTTTCTTTTGCCGGGATCGAGCCGTCGTCCCGGTCTTCCGTTCCGGCCTGTTTTCGCCGACACAGAGGCGCGCCGATCCCAGCACAGGGCGCAGGCCAGACTGGAGACGACACCCATGCGGCTCGCCTTGATCGTGGCGATGTGTGCCGCCGCTGCTGCGGCCGCCTTCGCGGGCGCGGCCGCCGCCGAACCCGGCCGCCTCGTCATCGCAGGCGGCGGGGTCGCGCGCGACAATGCCGGGGTACACGGCGCCTTCCTTTCCCATGTGGGGCCGGGCGCCCGCATCGCCGTCATCCCCGCCGCGTCCGGCGAGCCCGCTTTGTCGGCGGCGTCCTATGTCGAAACGCTCGCCGTCTACGGCGTGTCGGCGGATCGCATCGACATCGTCCGCCTTGCCGTCATCGACGACGAGTCCACGCCGGACGTCGACGAAAGCGCCTGGGCGACGAACGCGACCAACGCCGCCGAGATCGCCAAGATCGAAGCCGCCGGCGGCGTCTGGTTCACCGGCGGCGATCAGCTCCGCGTCTCGGCCGCCCTCCTGACGCCGGACGGAAGCGCGACGCCGATGCTCGCCGCGCTGCGCGCCCGCCTGTCTGCGGGAGCCGCAATCGGCGGCACGAGCGCGGGGGCGGCGATCATGGGCCCGACGATGATCGCCCGCGGCGACAGCCTCGTCGCACTCACACGCCCCCTTCTTGCGCGCGGCGCACCGGAGGCCGAACTCGAAGGCGGCCGCCTGTTGCTGAGCCAAGGGCTCGGCTTTCTTCCGTCCGGTCTGGTCGATCAGCATTTCGGCCAGAGGGCGCGCCTCGGCCGCCTCGCCCGCGCGCTGACCGACCTTGCGTCGACCGCGCGCATCGGCTTCGGCATCGATGAAGACACCGCGCTCGTCGTCGATCTCGCCCGGAATACAGCCGTCGTCGCCGGCTCCGGGGCCGTGGCCGTGCTCGACGCCCGCGCGGCACAGGGCAGCGCCAGCTCCAAAGGTCGGTTCGCGGTGCGCGGCGTTTCTCTGAGCCAGCTGGCGCCCGGCGATCGCATCGACCTGGCGACACTCGCGATCACGCCGGGGAAGGGGCGTGTTCTGATCCCGCGCGGGAACGGGCGCGCCGCAGCGCCCGCCCGCGCCGGCGCCGGCATGGCGTTGCCCGCCGAAACCCTCGAAGAGCTGCTTGGCGCACAGCTTCTCGATACCGAAGGGACTGATCGTCTGGAGCGCGTATCCTTCGACGCCGCTGGCGTGGGCGTCCGCTACGTGTTCGAGACAACGCCGGCAAGCTGGGCGGCCAAAGGCGAGGACGACGCTGGCGACGTGCGCTACACGATCAACGGCGTACGGTTCTCGATCGAGCCCGTCGACGTCCGCGTGCGCCAAAGCCGGAAGTGACGCCGAACGCCGCGTCCGTCACCACCATGCGCGGCGCCGCGCCGGTGGTTCTACGTCATCGTGCACTATCTGCACGCAGTGTCCGCGCGCTTACCACCGGCTCTTTTTCCATGATGCGTTGAACGCGTCCATTCGCGTCCAGTGCCTGGCCCGCGCCCCACTCCGCCGCACTGCGATAGCGTTGCACGAACCCGACGCGGGCGGCGTCGCGTCTAAGGCCTGCGCGACGCCCAAATGCGCCAAATCCGGCAACCGACAAACGCAGCCCAGATCAGCGCAAGAACAACAATCGGCGGATAGACGAATGCATCGAACTCTGTTCCGGCGAGGAGAACAACGTTCCGATCTGGGGGAAGAGTCAGAGGTCGCAGAAGGACGTATCCCACAAAGCACGACATGACGATGGCGATAAATCCGGCTAACCACGCCGCCAGCCACGACGCCGTCCGCAACCCTCGCGATCTCATTCGTCCGATTGCCGTTTAAGCGGCGAATTCCGCATCTTCTGAAGCCCGTCGCCGATCGATTCACAAACTCCGCACGAACGCGCCGTAGGCGTCCGATCGCATGGCTTTGGCCGCAAACGCTGCATCCGCCGTCACCAGCATCGCGCGCTCCTCCATCGCCGCCGCGAGATACACGCAGTCATAGACGGAATGGTCCAAATCGAACGCGGCCCGCTGCGCGATGGTGAGCAGGGCGCGCGTTGGCAGCGGCGTGATCGGGGCGGCGTCGAGGGCCGCAAGCGCAGCCTCAGCATTCGTCGGCGAGATCAGGCCGCGACGTGCATAGACCCACATGACGTTGGCAAACTCGATCCAGAGCAGATCGGGCGCAATGAGGATGTCGGTCTGCAGAAGTAAGCGCGCGCGATCGGACCCGTCCTCGTCGAGCGCCCATTTCAGCGCCACGCTCGCGTCCACGACGATCACCCGTCCCGATCCCGGTCTGCCCGCAAAATGGCCGACGATCGGTCGCCTTCGATCCGGCCGATCCTGGCGCGAACGGCGTCGAATTTCGCCAATGCCTCCTCGCGCGAGACGCCGACGGCCGCAGCCAAAGCCTGCCGCGCCGCCTCTTCGAGCGAAATGCCGGTTCGCTGCGCTCTGCGCCGCAGCGCGGCGATCACGCCGTCATCGAGATTGCGAACGAGGATCTGGCCCATGAACGCACCTTACCAGCGCAATGATATCATTGCAAGCGCTCGCCCTCGGGCGATGCGGATCTGGCGGGCGGCAGTGATTCCCAAGCCCACCGCCCGCGCGGCGCGACCGTGTTTCAACGGCGTGCGACGTGGCGTATCCATCTAGGCCCCTCGTGCTGACGAGAACGAAACGGACATGTCCATGGTCGCTGTCGAACGCGCGCGGGTGTTCTGCGCCTGGCTTGGCGTCAAGATCCCGATCCTGATGGGACCAATGGCCGGCAGTTCGCCGCCGGCATTGGCCGCCGCCGTCGCGGAGGAAGGCGGCGTTGGCGCGCTCGGCGCGGTGCTCATGTCCGCCGAGGACATCGTCGCCTGGACTGCGGCGTTCCGAGCCCTGTCGACCGGCGCGCTCCAAATCAACACGTGGATTCCCGCCGCGCTCCCCGATCTCGACGCCGACAGGCTCACGCGCCTTCGCGATCGCCTGCGCGCCTTCGGTCATGACGTCAGCCCGGTGGCGGCAGGCGCCGCCGGGCAGGACTTCGACGCGCAATGCGCGGCCATCATCGCGCTGAGGCCGCAGATCGCCTCCTCGATCATGGGGCTTTGGCCGCCGGAGATCGCGCGCCGCCTCAAGGACAGCGGCATCTTGTGGTTCGCGAACGTCTCCTCGGTCGCCGAAGCGATCCAGGCAGAGGCGGCGGGCGCCGATGCGGTCGTGGTTTCGGGGGTCGAGGCCGGCGGGCATCGTCCGGCGTTCGATCCGGATACGGCGGATCGCATGGGCGGAACCTTGTTCTCCCTGTTGCCGATCGTGGCCGATCGGGTGCGCATCCCGATCATCGCGGCGGGCGCGATCGCCGACGGCCGGGCGCTTGCGGCCGCGCTCACGCTGGGAGCGTCTGCTGTCCAGGTCGGCACCGCGTTCCTGCGCAGCCCCGAAGCGCAGACGCCAGGTCCGTGGTCGCAGGCGCTTGCCCGCACCCTGCCGGAAGACACCGTGCAGACGCGCGCGTTCACCGGACGTCTCGCCCGCGCCATACGCAACGAATGGACGCAAACGTCGGACGCCGAAACGCTCGCATATCCGTATCAGCGCGCGGCGCTCGCCGGCATGCGCGCCGCCGCGGCGAAAGCGCAGGATTCCCGCTTCATGCAGATGTGGGCCGGTCAGGCCGCAAGTCTCGCGCGGGAGGAACCGGCGGGGCGGATCGTGTCGCGGCTTTGGCGCGAGGCGCAGACCTTGCTGGGCTAGGGCTGGCGGCGGCGTCAGTCGCGCGCCGCCGGGCGCACACGGCGCGCGGCGCTCAGCCCTAGGTCACCACCCCCGCATGCGCCGCGCCGCGCCAGTCGTCCTGCGCCAGCGTTTCCCGCACGATCCGCGCCGCGTCGATCACGTCGCGCTCGGTGAGGAACAGCGGCGAGAAGCCGAAGCGGATCGTGTCGGGCGGGCGGAAATCGCCCACCACGCCGGCGCCGATCAGCGCCGTCTTCAGCGCCAGCGCCTCGGGATGCGTGAAGGCGAGGTGCGCCCCGCATGCGGCCGGCGTGACGCAGGGCAGGGCGTCGCCGAGCGCGTCGAGGAAGGCCGCCTGCAGTGCGCGCACATGCGCCTCCGCATCGCGCGGCGCAACGCGCAGCGCCACGTCCAGCGCGGCCTCCAGCGCAGCGAATGACAGGATCGGCGGCGTGCCCGCCGCAAACCTCTGCGCGCCCGCGGCCGGGCGATAGGCCGGCTCGAACGCGAACGGCGCCGCGTGGCCGAACCACCCCGGCAGCGGCGTCTCCAGCGCCTCGGCGAGATGCGGCGCGACGAAAGCCCATCCCGGCGCGCCCGGCCCGCCATTGAGATATTTGTAGCCGCACCCCACCGCGAGCTCGATCGCCGTGGCGTCGATCGCCAGCGCGCCGAGCGAATGGCTCAGGTCCCACAGCACCCGCGCGCCCGCGCGCGCCGCCGCCGCCGTGCAGGCCGCGAGATCGAACGCCGCCCCGGTGCGGAAATCCACCTGCGCCGTCACGATCAGCGCGACGTCCGAACCGATGTCCTCGAACAGCTCCGTATGCGGACGACGCTCGACGCGCAGTCCTTCGTCGCCGCGCAGGCGCGCCAGCGCCTCGATCACGTAGCCGTCGGTCGGGAACGTCTCCGCTTCCAGCAGGATCGTGCGTCGCCCCGGCGCCAGCGCGAGCGCTGCGCACGCCAGCTTGAAGACATTGACCGTGACCGAGTCCGCCACGATGGCCGCCGCCGCAGGAGCGCCCAAAAGCCGCGCCACCTTGTCGCCCAGCCGCCCCGGCGCCGCAAACCATCCGGCGTCGTTCCAGCTCGCGGCGAGCCCCTGCGCCCACTCCACCGCCGCCGCGCGCGTCACCGCGTCGAGCGCGGCCTTCGGCGCCGGGCCAAGCGAATGGCCGAGCAGATAGATCTGGCCGGGCGGCAGCGCAAACGCGTCGGGGATCACGGCAGCGTCCGCAGGATCGCACGCACGGGCGCGGCGTCCGCCGTCGCGAGCTTCAGCGGCAGGGCGATCAGTTCGTACTCGCGCGCCAGAATTCCCTCGAGCATCAGGCCTTCGAGGATCGCGAGGCCGCGCCGCCGCACGGCCTGGTGCGCGTCCATCGTCTTCGACGTCTCCGGATCGAGCGAGGGCCCGTCGAGGCCGACGAGGATCACGCCCGCATCCGCAAGCGCGTCGATCGTTTCCGGCGCGATCGTCGTCCACGTCGCCGGCCAGTTATCCTCCGGGAACGGATCGAAGGTGCGGAACAGCACGCGCGGCGGCAGCTCGCGCGGCAGATGGTGCGGCTCGATGCGCCCGCCGGCGCCGCGGCAGTCCACCACCCGGCACACACCGAGATACGGCGTCAGATCGACGGCCCCGATGGCGGCGCCGCCGGCGTCGTAGTGAAGCGGCGCGTCCGCGTGCGTCCCGGTGTGGGTGGAGAGCGTGATCTGCGACACGTTCACCACGCCGCCGCCCTCCATCGTCCAGGTGCGCATCTCGGCATAGGCCGTATCGCCCGGCCATACGGGCACCCCCGCGCGCAGAGGCTGCGTGATGTCATAGATCATCGGTTGCGATCCCCGTTCCCGAAGCCGCGCGCTCAGCGCGGTGCGAACGCTCCGTCCGGCGCTTCGGGCAGCTCCCACTCGACATAGTGCTTCAGCTGCAGCGTCACCGTCTCGGCGTCGCCCACCAGCGTCTCCGGCGCGATCGGCTTGCCGATGATGAGATCGAACAGCCGGCCTTCCTTGTTCAGGAGCTCGTGGAACAGCGTGATGTCGCGCAGCTCTTTCGAGAAGCGGTCGAACGTGTGGAAAAAGAACGGGTACGGACCGATCACGTGGATCGGCACGATCTGCGCCTTGTGCTTGCGGGCGAGGGATGCGGCCGAAGGCTCCCAGCTCGGGTCCTGGATCTTGCCCTCGATCCGGCGTGCGAGACGCCCCGCCGGGAAGATCATGATCGGGCGCTCATCCTGGAACGCCTGCTGCGCCATGCGCAGCGTGCGCTTCGTCTTCTCGATCGTGCGCTTGTCCTGCACCCATTCGACGGGGATCAGGATGTCCATGAAACCGGGGCACACACGGTGCGCGTCGGCGTTGGCGAAGAAGCACACGTCCGGCCGCTTGCCCTTGAGCGCGTCATAGACGGCGATGCCGTCGGCGATGCCGGTCGGGTGGTTGGCGATCACGACGCAGCGGCCAGACGCCGGCAGGTTCTCCAGCCCGCGCACGCGCGTCTGCAGATGCAGCAGGCGGCTGATGTGTTCGAGCGCGCTGCGCCCGTCCATGGGGCCGATCGCGTCGGCCATGGTGCGGGCCTTGGCGTAGTTCAGGATCGAGTACAGGCCGGGGCGGATCGCCGGCCAAGCCGGGCTTGCCGCCAGCGTCGGCGCACGTTCCTCGATCAGCTGATCGACGACATGCTTCTGGCGGAACGCGCCTGCGGCGGCTCTCGGCAAAGGCTGGGCGGCGTCGACCATGAGAATCCTCAACTGCAAGGCCACCTGACCATGATGCGCGCCTTGGGGGAAGAGGGCGGCCCCGGCCGACCTGTCGTCGGCCTGCAGTTCCGCCGACGTCCCAAAAGCGCGCGCACGCCGACACTGACGCCTTGCCATCCGTTGGCGAAGCCGCTTCAACGCCCACGCGAGAGGTTTCCCCGTGGCGCATGCCGTCGTGACCCGGCCAATGCTGTTCTCCGGCGTGCTGGCGCTGGCCGTCCTGGCCTTTGCGGCCGCCGGATGGTCGCTCTGGCGCGCCCAGACCGACGTGGCCGGATGGCAGGTCGTTGCGGTCGACCGCGCCGCCCTGCCGGACGCGCTGGCGGACGGTCCGTTCGTCGCCAGCGAGCGCGCGGCCGGCGTGTGGATCGTCTCGACGCCCGATTGCGCCGCGTGCGCCGCGCTCGAAGCCCAGGCCATCCGTGATCTCGCCGAGCGCGGCGTCGGCGTGCGCGTGATGATGCTCGCCCCGCGCGACGCCACGACCGACGACGCGACCCGCGCCCGCGTGGCCGTCGTGGCCGCCCGGCAGGACTGGCTCGTCTACCGCGCCTGTTTCCCGAAGGCGCAGAGCGGGTGCGAAGCCGGCGCGCTCGATCCCGAGGCGATCGACGGGTACATCGAATGGGGCCGCGCGACGCAGGATCGCATCGGCGCGGTCGTGGCCGCCAACGATGCGCCGCTGCGGTTCCCGATGGTGTTTTGGCGCGCCGGCCGCGAATGGCGTTTCGCCACCGGCGCGGACGCCGCCGACCTCCGCCAGATCGCGCGCGACGTGGCGCCCGGCGCCTGATGCCGCCCCGCGCCGATCCCATGCGGCCTTCCACGGCCTATGCCGCGCGCGTCGCCGCGGGCGCGATCGAGCACGACGCTGCGCAGGCCGCCGTCGCCGCGCGCCTCGACGGCCTTGCCGATCAGCTCGCCAAGTGGAAGCCGAACGCCTGGTTCGGCGGCGGCGCCGCGCCGCGCGGCCTGTACGTCTGGGGCGGGGTGGGGCGCGGCAAGTCCATGCTCATGGACCTGTTCTTCGAGTCGGCGCCCGTCGCCCGCAAATGGCGCACGCACTTTCACGAGTTCATGCTGTCGCGCCACGGCTTCATGAAGGCCGCCCGCGCCCGCGGCGAAACCGGCCAGGACCAGCTGATCGAGGCCTGCGCCAAGGACGTCGCCGATCGCGCGCGCCTGCTGTGCTTCGATGAATTGCAGGTCACCGACATCGCCGACGCCATGATCCTCGGCCGCCTGTTCGAGCGCCTGCTCGCGCAGGACGTGGTGATCGTCGCCACCTCCAATCGCCCGCCGCAGGACCTCTATAAGAACGGTCTCAACCGCCAGCTCTTCCTGCCGTTCATCGCGCTGCTTCAGGCGCGGCTCGACGTGCTCGAGCTGCCCGCCGCCCGCGACTACCGCCTGCAGCGCCTGATGGCGGAGCCGGTTTATTTCGCGCCGCTCGGCCCGTTCGCATCCGAGGCCATGGACCGCGCCTGGGCCCGGCTCACCGTCGGCGCCGCGCCGCGCCCGCTGGAGATCGACGTCGACGGCCGCACGCTCGTCGCCCCGCGCACCGCCGCAGGCTGCGCGCGCTTCACGTTCGCCGAGCTGTGCGAACGCCCGCTCGGCGCGGCGGACTACATCCAGATCGCCGAGCGTTTCGACGCCGTGCTGATCGACGACATTCCCAAACTCGGCCCCGCCCGCCGCGACGAGGCCGCGCGCTTCCGCAACCTGGTCGACGCGCTCTACGAAGCGAAAGTGAAGCTCATCTGCGCGGCCGACGCCGAGCCCGAAGCCCTCTATCCCGCGGGTGATCAGAGCTTCGAATTCGAACGCACGGCGAGCCGTTTGATGGAAATGCGCGCGCGCGATTACCTCGCCGCCGAGCGGCGCGACGCCGAATGGCGCCGCGGCATCGTCGACGGCTGATGCGGCCCGGCGCGCCCGGTCCTCGTCACGGCGACCACAACCTCACCCACGGCCCGTCGAGATCGAAACCGCGCTCGCCCCACGTCCAGCCGAGCCGGTGGTAGAACTCGAGCGCGGACAGATTGGAGAGCGCGCATTTCAACGACGCGCGCCCGCTCGCCATCGCGACCGCTTCGGCCAGAAGCGCCGCGCCCACGCCGCGCCCGCGGCGCGCGCGGTCGACATAGAGATGGTGGATGAAATCGTGATCCACCGACACGAAGCCGATCACGCCGGCGAGCCCTTGCGCCGCCACGACGATCCGCTCCCCGCGCGTCTGCTCGGCGAAGGCGTCGAGATCGATCGCGCGCGCGCGGTTGGGCAAGGCGTCCCGCCAGCCTTCTTCCAGGAGCCGCGCGCAGCGCGGGGCGTCGTGGTCGCGGAAGGGCCGCAGCCGGAAGGGCGCGAGCGCGAACATCAGTCTTCCTGGTCCTGATCGTCGTCGCGCGCGGCGGCGGATCGCGGCCCGCCGGACCGCATCGGCGCGCGCGCCCGCAGCGGCTTGCGCGTCTTGAGCCCGGCGCGCGCGGGCTTGCCCGCCGCCTTCGCCGCGATCTCGCGCAGCTTCTGCGCCTGCAACGTGGAGAGCGCCTCGTCCGGGCGCCCCTTGGCGAGATTGGCGAACGCCGAGCCGTAGGTTTCGAGCCGCGTTTCGACCTCGGTCAGGAACGTGCGCTCCCACTCCGAATAGTCGGCCGCCTCGTCGGGCGACGCGGGCTCGGCCGTGGCGGGATCATCGACGGATGCGGCGGCGGTCGCCGCGGCCTGGGCCGAGCGCGCGGCGAGCTTGCGCACCATTCGCAGGGCTTTGCGCGTGCGCTTGGGATCGACCTCGCGCGGCGCCACCGGCCTCAGATCTCGCCGAGCGCCGCGAGGTAGAGATCCATGACCATCTCCTGTTCCTCGCGCTCCTGACGGTCGATCTTGCGCAGCGAGATCACCTTGCGCAACGCCTTCGTGTCGTAGCCGACCGCCTTGGCTTCCGCGTAGACGTCCTTGATGTCCGCCGCGATGCCCTTCTTCTCTTCTTCGAGTTTCTCGATCCGCGAGACGATCTGCTTCAGCTTTTCCTTCGCGGATTGCGTCAGCGATTGGGGGGCGGCGGATACGCCGCCGAAACCGGCATCGTCGGCCATGTTAAGCTCCTGGAAACGGTCAACGCCCGGAGCGTAGAGGTTCGCGGACTGATTCGCCTGCCTCCGCCTGCGCGATCCTGAGGATAGCGGCGGCGACGGCCTCGGGCCGGATCTGGTGCGGCATATGCCCGGCGCCCGGCGTCACCACCAGCTCCGCATTGACCAGCGCGCGCGTCAGCGCATGCGCATGGATGCGCGGGCTCACCACGCGGTCGGCGTCGGCGGTGATCACGATCGTCGGCGCGGCGATCTCGTCGTAACGGAAATACTGCCGCTCGAACTCGGCCTTGGTCGCCACCACGTCCTGCGCGTTGGCGCGGAACGTCTTGGGCCGGAACAGCAGCCCCACGCCCGCCGCCCGTGCATAGCCGTCCGGCGGCGCGGCCGGCGCGAACGTGTTCGCGATCGCCGATCGCGCCATCAGCGGCCCCGCGAGCGGAACGGCCAGCCGGGCGAACACCGGCCCGATGAAGGGGCGCGCCGCGAGCGTGGCGTGCCATGCGTTCGGCCCCGGGTAGGGGCAGGCGGCCGGCGCGATCAGCACAAGCCCCGCCACGAGGTCGGGCCGGTCGAGGGCAAGGCGCAGCGCCGTCGCCGAGCCCAGCGAATGCGCCACGAGGATGCTCTTCCCGATCCGCGCCGCCGCCATCGCATCGGCCACGAACGCCGCCGCGCGATCGAGCGCCGCGGCGCCCGCCGGGCGCGTCGAATGGCCATGTCCGGGGCGATCGATGATCGCAAAGCGCGCCTGCCCGTCCAGCGCGGTGACGACCGCGTCGAACTCGCGCCCGTTGGCGCTCGCGCCGTGCAGGCACACCACGCTCGGGCCCGCGTCGCCCCGGCGCACCAGATGCGCGACGCCGCCCGGCACACGCAGGCGCTCCCCGCGCGCGGGCCAGCGCGCGTTGGCCCAGGCGGCATAGGCCGACCCATACGCCGCCCCTGCGGCGAGGACGCCGACAACCCCTGCCGCAATGTCCAGCATTCAGGTCTCGCGGCCCGCGATCTTGGGCGACAGCCGCGCCACGCCCTGCTTGGCCTGTTCCAGGTGCGGGTTCACCGCGATCGCATCCTCGTAGGCCGCGAGCGCCGCGCGCTCCTGCCCGAGCGATTCGTAGATCATGCCGAGCCCGGCGAGCGCGCCGAAATGCCGGGGCTCGCGCTTCAGCGCCTCCTGGATGTCCTCGATTGCCGCGCCGTAGTTTTCCTGGTCGTAGGAGAGGATGGCGCGCCGGTTCCAGGCTTCGGCGAAGTCGGGCTTCAGGCGTGTGGCTTCGTCGAGATACTGCTTGGCGAGCTCGGTGTCGCCGGAGGCGGTCGCGATCTGCGCGCGCTCCATCAGGATGTCGATCGTCGGGCTGCCGGATTCGGCCCAGGTGGCCCAGATCTGGTCCTCGATCATTTTCGCGGTCGGCGCGTCGGGCGCCTTTTGCAGCTGCGCGAACAGCACGTCGAGCTTGGGATTGGCCGGGGGCTCGGGCGCCTTCGCCTCGGGCGCGCACGCGGCGAGCGCGGCGGCGAGGGCCACGCCGGTCAGGGTACGCACGAAATCCCCACGCATCGACGCCTCCGCGATCGAAGTGTCACCAGCCCTCGGGCACTCTGCGGTGAACGCGCGGCGAAAGAAAGGCGGCCGGCGTGCGGCCGGCCGTCTCATCATCCAGTCTTCAGGAAGTGTGGGCTCAGCCCTGCTTGGCCTTGTAGCGCGGATCAACCTTGTTGATCACGTACACACGGCCCTTGCGGCGCACCACGCGGCACGCCCGGTGGCGGGTTTTGAGCGTCTTGAGCGAGCTTTTGACCTTCATGGCCGCGGCGTCCGGAAAAATGAGCGGAAACGGGAAGCGGGGTGCATAAGGGCCGGGCGACCGGAAGTCAATGCAAAGCGGGGGCGGGGCGGTGGTTCGGACGCCAAGCGCGCCCCATCGAGGCCTCAAATTTACTCGACGACCACTGCGTCCGTCTTGCGGAAATCCTCGCCTTTGAAAAGCAGGGCCGCTCCCCGCGTCCGCGCGAGGGCATAGGCGAAGCAGTCTCCGAGATTGAGGCCGGCCGGGCGCCCGCGGCCAAACCGCTCGAACGCGAACGCCGCTTCTCGCGCGTCGTCCAAGGTGCAGGGCGGCGTATAGAGCCCCAACTGCACGATCAAATCCGCCATGCGGTCCCGGCCGGCTGGGCCGTGAAGGCTGTAGGCGCGCACCAAAGCCTCCCAGACGTTCACGGGGGCGATGATTGGACTTTCCACGGCCTCGATCGCCGCCAAAAACTCAGGGCGTTCTGGTTCGTTGAGATAAATCGCGAGCAGCGCCGAAGCGTCGACGACGATCACAGAGGCAGGCCGTCCGCGCCGTAAAGGTCGCGATCGGTCAGAGGCGCGCCCACGTGTGGCAGAGCGTCGATTTCGGAGAGAAGGCGCGCGATCTGCGCTGGATCCCGCGTCGCCTTCGCGGGGCGGGTCGCGTTTGCGTCCAGACCGCGCCGAACGGCCGCACGCGCAACGGCGGCGGTACTGATCCCAAGTCCCTCCGCGACGATGCGGAGCTCGCGGATCAGGTCCGGGTCGTCGATCGTGATCGGCGCCTCACTCATGTGGACGAGTTTACCACGGCCGGTCGCCGAGGCCAGCGCGCGGCGCCCCATCCCGTGGCCCAAAAGCCGCGACTGCACCTCGATTTGGGCGCCGACTTTACGGCAGCGGCGACGCGATTTAACCGACGCTGCTGGGATCGCCGCGGGGAATGCCGATGTTGCGTCGCGTAGCCTTTGTGCTCGGCCTGGCGGTTCTTGCTGCTGTCGCCGGCGTCGCGCCCATGACCCGTGCGCAAGGGGTCGATCCGACCGTGTTCGAAAGCTCCGGCGATCCCGGCTTCGACGCCTGGCGCTCCGACTTCGCCCGCCGCGTGATCATGGCCGGCCGGTCGCCTGAGGTCGTCCGCTCCGTCCTGTCGCGCGCCGCCCCGGACCCCCGCGTCGTCCAGGCCGACCAGAACCAGCCCGAATTCGTGCGGCCCGTGTGGGATTATATCGATCGCGCGGTCACGCCCCGGCGCATCACCGACGGCCAGGCCAAGCGCGCCGAGAACGCGGCCTTGTTCTCCGCCATCCAGGCCAAATACGGCGTCGACGCCGACATCATCGCCGGCATCTGGGCGATCGAGACCAATTACGGCGCGGCGCCGCTCAACTACGACGCCGTCAACGCGCTCGCCACGCTCGCGGCGGAAGGCCGCCGCCGGGCGCAGTTCGAGGGCTATCTCGTCGCCCTGATCCAGATGGTCGAGCGTGGCTATGCCGGGCCGACCGAGCTCAAAAGCAGCTGGGCCGGCGCGCTCGGCCAGCCGCAGTTCATGCCGGACATCTACCTGCAGGACGCCGTCGACTGGGACGGCGACGGCAAGCGCGACATCTGGACCAACACGGGCGATGCGCTCGCCTCGATCGCCAACTACCTCGCCCGCCGCGGCTGGTCCCCCGGCGATCCGGTGTTCGACGAGGTCCGCCTGCCGACCAAGTTCGACTACGCGCTGGCCGACGGCACGATGCGCTCGATCGCCGAGTGGGAGGGCTTCGGCGTGACGCGTCTGGACGGCGCCCCCTGGAGCCCGGCCACCCGCGCCCTGCAGGCGCAACTCTTCCTGCCGGCCGGCGCGGAGGGCCCCGCGCTCGTGCTGTTCCAGAACTTCCGGTCCATCCGCGCCTACAACCCCTCGGATCGCTACGCGCTCGCGGTCAGCCTCCTGGCGCGCGGCTACGCCGGCCGCGGCGGCATCGTCGCCTCCTGGCCGCGCTATCAGGGCGCGCTGCAGCGGGCCGACATGATCGAGCTGCAGCAGCTTCTGGCCGCGAAGGGCTACGATTCCGGCGGCGCCGACGGGATGTTCGGCTCCAACACGCGCCGCGCCGTGCGCGCCTACCAGCAGGCCGAGGGGCTCCCCGCCGATGGCTGGCCGACGCGGGCGCTGCTCGACCGCATCCGCGGCGCGCCGGCGCCGGCGGTGGTGAACCCGATCGAGGCCGATCGCGACGCCGCCGCTGATCTGCGCTCCAAAGCCTCGATCCGTGAGCTGCAGGGCCACCTCAACCGGCTCGGCTTCGCGATCGGTCCGCCCAATGGGCTCGTCGGGCCGAAAACGCGCGCGGCGATCGCCGCCTTCGAGCGCCGGATGGGGCTCTCGCCCACGGGACGCGCCACGACCTTCATCCTCCAGCGCGCCCGCACCGCCGTCAAAGCTGGTCGCTGACCTCCGGCGGCGGCGGCGCGTGCGCCGCCTTGAGGCTGCGGCTCATCAGGGCGTAGGCCGCCATCGAGGCCAGGATGGCGCCCGCCACCACCAGGGGCGCGATCGGCCCGACCACGTCGTACAACACGCCGCCCGTCAGCGGCGCGATGATGAAGCCGGTCCCGTTGGCGGCGACGACGAGCCCTGCGACCGACCCTTGCTCCTCCGCGCGCACCGCGATCGAGGCGCCGCCCGAAAAGCCCGGTCGCGCGAGGCCGCCCCCCAGCCCCTGCAGGAACTGCGCGACGAGCAGGGACGAAAGATTGCTCGCAAAAGCCTGGATCACGACGCCTGAAAGGAAGACCACGGCGCCCCAGACCATCAGATCGCGCGACGGCGCCTTCAGCCGGGGCAGAACGCCCAGCTGCGCCACCAGCAGCGCCAGCGCGCCCACCATGAAGCCCGCCGCGGAGAGCTCGGCGGCATGGGTGCCGGTCACGTTCAGCCGGTCCATCGTGAAGAACGCATAGGTCTGCGCGAGCGTGCCGCCGACGACCGAAAGCCCCACGCCATAGATGATGAACGGCCGCACGCGCGGATCGAGGGCGAGCTTCATGTTGCCCCCGCGCGGCCTCTGCGCCGCCGCGGCCGTGGCTTCGGCGGAGCGGGGCGGGTCGGGCAGCTTCTGGTAGACGACGATGGCCGAGATCGTCGCCAGCACCACCACCCCGGCGATCGGCGCGATATAGCCGAGCTCTGCGGTGATGGCCGCGGCGAGGCCGGGGCCGATCGTCTGGCCGACGGCGAAGGCCGCGGTGAGCGTCGCCAGCTGCTCCGTGCGGCGCTCCGGCGGGGTGTGGTCGGCGATATAGGCCTGCGCCGCCGGGCTCGTCGCCGAGCCGACCAGCCCGAAGATCGAGCGCGTCAGCATCAGCCCGATGAACATCACTCCCGTGGCGAGCCAGCCGGCGAGGCCCATGGCCGCCACCGTGCCGAAGCCGGCCATCGAGACCGCATAGGCGGCAAGCCCCAGCGCGATGATCGGCTTGCGGCCGCGCACGTCGCTGACGCGCCCCCAGAAAGGGCTCGCGAACACCCAGATCAGGGCGGAGAGGGAGAAGATGGCGCCAACGCTGGCGTCAGGCAGATTGATCTCGCGGGCCAGCGGCGGCAGCAGCGCCAGCAGCATCGAGTTTCCCACGCCGACGACGAGTTGCGCGGCGCAAAGGAGGAGAAGGCCTTGTGCGCGCTGCGGCGGGTCCTGGGTCATTAACCAGCCGATAACACTCCCGCCGTTGAGCCCGCAACGCGATGTTAAAGCGCGGTGGCGTAAGAACCGACCGGGTCTTCAGGCAACCGTTTTCATGTTTCAGATTATCGGGATCGTCGTTCTGTTCGTCATGGTGTTCGGCGGCTTCGTGCTGGCCGGCGGCCATTTCGACGTCATCCTGCACGCGCTCCCGTTCGAGATGATGATGATCGGCGGCGCCGCCATCGGCGCCACGCTGATCGGCAACGATCTCGGGACGATCAAGGGAATCGGGGGCGGCTTCGGCAAGATCATGGGCGGCTCCAAGTGGAAGAAGCAGGACTACCAGGACCTGCTCACGCTCATGTTCGCCCTGACCAAGATGGTGAAGACGAAGGGCGTGGTCGCCCTCGAGCCGCACATCGAAAAGCCTGAGGAAAGCCCGATCTTTCAGAAGTACCCGAAGATCCTGAAAGACCACTTCGCGGTCGATTTCATCTGCGACACCTTCCGCATGATGACCATGAACCTCGACGACCCCCACCAGGTCGAAGACGTCATGGAAAAGCAGCTCGAAAAGCACCACCACGAGGCCCACAAGCCGGCCCACGCGCTCCAGAACATGGCCGACGCGCTGCCGGCGCTCGGGATCGTCGCCGCCGTGCTCGGGATCATCAAAACGATGGGCGCCATCAACGAGCCGCCGGAAAAGCTCGGCCTGCTGATCGGCGGCGCGCTCGTCGGCACGTTCCTCGGCGTGTTCCTGGCCTACGGCCTGGTCGGCCCGATGGCCGCGCGATTCGCCTCGGTCGAGGACGAGGAGTCGCAATTCTACAAGATCATCAAGAACGTGATGGTCGCCCACCTGCATGGAAACGCCGCCCAGGTGTCGGTCGAAATCGGCCGCGGGGCCGTCCCGTCGGCTTATCAGCCGTCCTTCGCGCAGCTCGAAGAGGCCATCAACGCGGCCGAAGTCTAGGCCGAAACGACCGTCCGGACCGCTCTTTTCGGGCGCGTTGCAGTCCGCAACGGCCCGGAAAAGCAGCACTTTGGGCCCTTGAGCGCTAAAATTGCATTGCGCTCATGTAAGGAACCCTTGCACTCTCCAAAAAGACTTTTTATCCCTCAGCGCCGGCGACGAAAGAATCGCGCCGGGACGAGGGGTATACCTATGACGAAGCTGAAACTGGGTCTGGCGACCTCGATCGCCGCTCTGGTCGCGTTCGGTGTGGCCGCGTGCGGCCCGCAAGCTGCGAAGACGGAAGAGCCGGCGGCTCCGGCCGCTGCGGAAGCTCCGGCTCCGGCTCCGGCTCCGGCGGTTGACCCGGCTGCGGCTCCGGCTCCGGCGGCCGATCCGGCTGCGGCTCCGGCCGCTCCGGCTCCGGCTGCTCCGGCCGAAGCCCCGAAGGCTCCGTAAGCTTTACCGCTTACGCCTTTACGGACGGGCCGCCCGAAAGGGCGGCCCGTTTCGTTTTGGCCCCCGTCACACCACGCGCGCCGCACTGGACACTTCGTCCGCCTTCGGCCATTGCCCCGCGGTGCCCCGCCGTCCGCCTCCCTCCGACGCCGTCTGGCGCGACGGCGCGCTCGTCTCGCCGCGTAGCGACGACATCTACTTCTCGCGGGACGGCGGCCTCGACGAAACCGCGCTCGTCTTCCATGCCGGCTGCGGCCTCCCGGAGGGCTGGAGCGGCCGCCCGCGCTTCACCATCGTCGAGCTGGGCTTCGGCGCCGGTCTGAACGCCGTCGCCACCTGGGACCTGTGGGCCCGCACCCGCTCGCCCGGCGCGACGCTCCATTTCGTCACCACCGAGGATCGTCTGCTGCCGCAGGCCGACGCCGCCGGTGCGCTGGCGGCCTTCCCCGCCATCGCCGTGCGCGCCCGGCGCCTCCTCGCGCGCTGGCCGAAAGCCGCCTATGGCCCGCAGCGCCTCTGGTTCGAGGATGACGGCTTTGCGCTCACCGTCCTGATCGGCGACGCCGCGCACGGCCTTGCCGGCCTGCGCGCGCGGGTCGATGCGTGGTTCCTCGACGGCTTCGCCCCGGCCCGAAACCCCGACATGTGGAGCGAGGCGATTTTCGCCCGGATGGCGGCGTTGTCCGCGCCCGGGGCGCGGGCCGCCACATATTCCGTGTCCGGCGCCGTGCGGCGCGGCCTCGCCGCTGCGGGGTTCGCCGTCGAAAAGAAGCCCGGCTTCGCCGGCAAGCGCGAGCGCCTGGAAGCTCGCTTCGTCGGCCCCGCGCCGCCGCCGCGCTTCGGCGTCCTTCCGTACACGGAGGAGGGCGGCAGCGCCCCGCCGCGGCGCGTCGCCGTCATCGGCGGCGGGATCGCCGGCGCCGCCACCGCCGCCGCCTTCGCGCGTCGGGGCGTCGCGGTACGCGTTTTCGAGCGTGCGGACCGCCTCGGCGCCGGCGCCAGCGGCAATCCCGCCGGCCTCGTGATGCCGCGCCTCGACCGCGGCGACACGCCGCTCGCGCGCCTCTTCCGCGCCGCCCATCTCGCCGCCCTCGACGCCTATGCCGGCGGCCTCGTCGAGATGGACGTCATCGAGCGCGCCGCCGCCCCGCGCGACGTCGCCGCGCTCGCCGATCTTGCCGCGGATCCGCCGCTTCCGGACGATTTCCTCGTCCCCGCGCCGCCCGACGGCCTGCGCCACCGCGGCGGCGGCCTCGTCGTGCCCGCGGACTGGATCTCCCGCTGGACGGCGCGCGCCGATCTCGCGCTCGAGACGGCCGTCACCACGATCGCCCCAGTCGATACCGGCGGCTGGCGCCTCGACACCACGCGCGGGGCCGACGTCGTCGACGCCGTTATCGTCACCGCCGGCCCGGCCCTGGGCGCTTTCGTGGATATCCCGATCGAGCGCCGCGCCGGCCAGATCGAATGGGCGCAGCCGCCCGCTACGGGCGCGGTGGCGGGCCCTGCGCGCGTGGCCGGCCCTTACGCTGCGCCTTTCCGGGGCGGGCTGCTCTTCGGCGCCACGTTCGATCCGGCGGACACGGACGATGTCGCCGTTTCCGATGCCGCGCGCGCCCGCAATCTTGCCGATCTCGCACGCCTCGCGCCGGACTACGCCGCCGCCATCGCCGGATCGGTGCTGATCTCGCGCGCCTCGGTGCGCGCCACCATGCCGGACCGCGCGCCGATCGCCGGCCTCGCGGCGGACCTCCCGGCCTGGCGCGCGCGCTTTGCCGGCCTCGCGCACGGCAGGGACCTTGATCTGGCGCGCCCGCCGCCGGCATTGCCCGGCCTCTTCGTTCTTGGTGGCCTCGGCGCCCGCGGCCTCTCGCTCGCGCCGCTGCTCGCCGAGACGATCGCCAGCGACGCCTGCGGCGACCCGCACGTCCTCGACGCCGATGTCCTAAACGCCATCCACCCGTCGCGCTTTGCCCTGCGCGCCCTCAAGCGGGGGCAGGGCGCCTGAGCCCTATGGCGCGGTCGTCGCGGCCGCCGCGCGCGCCGCGAGCGCGACCTTGATCTCCTCCTGGCGCTTCGCGTCGAGCGGATAGGCCTGCAGCGTCAGGATCGCGAGCGCGTTGAGCGCCGCCGGTCCCGCGGCGAACAGCACCGTCAGCGCCGTCATGGCCTCCGGCGAGTTGCCCGCGCCGAGCGCCGCGTCGAACCCGAACCACGCCAGCACGGCGTAGGTCACCGGGCCAAGCGCGAGGCCCACTTTCGTCGTCGTCAGCATCAGCCCGAAGAACAGTCCCGAGCGCTGCGCCCCTGAGGCCAACTCGTCGGCGTCCACGACGTCGCCCATCATCGAGCGGATCAGCAGCGTCGGCGCGGCGGAGGCGAGCCCCGCGATCACCATCGCGACCGCGGCGAACGTGAAGTTCCCCGCCGGGATCAGCGGAATGCAGGCGAGCGTCACCGCCGCCCAGCCGCACGCCACCTGCAGCGCGCGATGCTTCCCGAGCCTGCGCCCCGCCGCCACCCAGATCGGCACGCCGACGAGGCCCGAGACGAAATAGATCAGAAGGATGATCGAGGACTGCGATTTGAAGCCCAGCGCGTGCTGGAAATAGAACAGGAACAGCGCGCCCGTGACGCCCTGCGACACCCCGATCAGGAAGTCCGGCGCGAGGATCGCGCGCAGCGCCGAATTCTCCACGATGGCGCGCCACGCCGCGCCCGGCGCCGGCTTCGCCCGATGCTCCGCCACCGGACGTTCCGGCACGGCCCACAGGCAGATCGCCGTCGCGACCGGCAGCAGCACGATGATCGCCCAGCCCATCGCGTGCACGCCCTCGCGCAGCCCGCCAAGCCCCAGCGCCTCCACGATCGCCGGCGCCGTCATCACCGCGATCTGCCCGATCGTCGAGGCCACCTGCACCGCGCCGAGCACCTTCGTGCGCCCGTGATAGTCCGGGCGCAGCTCTCCGGCCCAGCCGAGATGCGCGATCATCATCGCCGCGAAGGACGAGTACAGCACCATGATCGCGAGCCCGACGACGAAGGCCGGGATGCCCGGCGGCAGCGCGATGAACGCCACCCACACGGCGAGCATCAGCAGCGGCGTCACCGCCGCGAGCCACGTCCGTCGCCGCCCGAACGAAGACTGCGTGCGATCCTGCAGCCCGCCGATGATCGGATTGGCGACGATGTCGAACATCCGCGCGGCGAGGAAGATCACCGAGATCGCCGCCAGGTCGATGCCGAGATGGGCGTTGTAGTAGGGCGGCAGGAACACCAGCGGCGGCACCGACAGCGCCAGCAGCGGCGCTGCGGGCAAGGCGAACGCAGTCAGGCGCAGCGGTCCCTGCGCCGTGACGCGGGCGTCGTCGGTCATGTGATCCTCCCGGCGCGCTTCCCCGCGCGTCTCGACCGCGATCGTGCGCGGCCCGGGCGGAAAGTCAAAGCGCGGGCCTCAGCCTCGCAAGGTCGTGACCAGGGCCGGCAGCAGCCGCTCGTTGCCCGCAACTACCGCGCCGGTCTGCATGAAGTCGCCGCCGTCGATCTCCTGGGCGAACCCGCCGGCCTCGCGCAGGATCACCACGCCCGCCGCGATGTCCCAGGGCTTCAGGCCGCGCTCCCAGAACGCGTCGAAGCGTCCCGCCGCCACCCAGGCGAGGTCGAGCGACGCCGCGCCGTAGCGGCGCACGCCCGCCACGGCGTTCATCACCCGCGACAGTTCGTTGAGATACGGCCCATGCCCCGGCCGGCCGGCCCAGGGAATGCCCGTCGCCACCACCGACTCGACGAGCTTCGTGCGGCTCGCCACCCGCAGGCGCCGCTCGTTGCAGAACGCCGCGCGGCCCTTTTCGGCCTGGAAGAGCTCGTTCTTCACGACGTCATAGACGACGCCCGCCACCAGTTCGCCCTCGCGCTCGAGCGCGACGGAGATCGCGAAATGCGGCTGGCCGTGCATGAAGTTCAGCGTGCCGTCGAGCGGATCGACGATCCAGCGGTGCGTCTTGTCCGAGCCCTCGACCGCGCCGCGCTCCTCCATCAGGAAGCCGTAGCCCGGCCGCGCCTTCGAGAGCTCCTCGAACAGGATCTTTTCCGCCCGCATGTCGGCTGCGGTGACGAAATCGCCCGGCCCCTTCTTCGAGACCTGCAGGTTCTCGACCTCGCCGAAATCGCGCGCCAGCGCCCGTCCCGCCTTGCGGACGGCGGCGATCATCACGGTCATCAGCGCGGAGGTTTGCGGCATGGCCGATCCGTGGCTAGGCGGCTGGAAAGCGGGGGAGGCGGGGAGCGCTATCACCCGGCGGCCGGGCGAGCAAGCTGGCCCGCCGCCGGTTCAGGCCTCTGCGGCGGCCCGGGTCGCCTTCGGGCGGGGCCGGTGCGCCAGCGCGAACACGAGGCCGGTCAGGAGCCCCGCCACGACCTGCGCCGCAAAGCCGGCCGGCTCGCGCGCGCCCGCGATGACCTGCGTGCCCACCACCGCCGTCAGCCCATAAAGAACGCCCGCGAACGCGAGGCCGCCCGCCAGCGCCAGCAGCGGCAGCCGCGCCGCGGGCAGGCTCCGGGCCGCGAAGCCCGCGATACCGAACAGCACGGCCAAAGGCACGGCCAGCACCGCCGCATAGGTCGGGCCGAGCCCGGCGAGGTCGTTCAGCGCCATCGTCGCGCTGGCGTCCAGCGGGATGGGGCCGCGCAGAGCCGCGAGGCCCGACAGCACGAACGCGGTGGACGCGAACGATCCCAGGGCCGCGCCGACGAGCACGGCGATAACGTATCCGCGAATCCAAGACAGCATGACGACCCCTCCGCTAAACCCTACATACTCGAATTTGGTTCGGCGGCGACGACAACGGAGACGAAGATGCGCGCGAGCATGTGGGCTGGGGTGATTGCGGCGGGTCTCGCCTTGGGGCTCTCTGCGTGTTCGGCGCCCTCCGCCGCGAAGGCCGAGCCGGCCGCGCCCGTCGCCTCGACCGTCAAGCCGGCCGTGCAGACGATCGCCTCCGGCCTCGAGTTCCCCTGGGGCATCGCCTTCCTGCCGGACGGTTCGATGCTCGTCACCGAGCGCGAAGGCCGGCTCCGCGTCATCCGCAACGGCGCCCTCGATCCGACGCCCATCGCCGGCGTCCCGCCCGTCTATGTCGACAACCAGGGCGGCCTGTTCGACGTCGTGCTGCATCCGAACTTCGCGCAGAACGGTCTCGTCTATCTGAGCTTCGCGGCGGGCGACAAAGGCGCCAACGGCACGCGCGTCATCCGCGCCAAATATGACGGCAAGGCCCTCACCGAGGTGAAGGAGATCTTCCGCGCCTCGCCGGACAAGAAGGGCGGCGCCCACTTCGGCGCCCGCATGCTGTTCCTCCCCGACGGCACGCTGCTGATGAGCGTCGGCGAAGGCTTCGCCTACCGCGAAAAGGCGCAGGGCCTCGACACCGACTTCGGCAAGATCATCCGGATCCGCGACGACGGCTCGATCCCTACCGACAACCCCTTCGTCGGCAAGCAGGGCGCGCGCCCGGAAATCTGGAGCTATGGCCACCGCAACCCGCAGGGCCTCACGCGCGATCCCGCCACCGGCGCCATCTACGGGATCGAGCACGGCCCGATGGGCGGCGACGAACTGAACCTCATCCAGCTCGGCCGCAACTATGGCTGGCCCGTCATCACGTACGGCAAGGACTATAACGGCGCGATGATCACGCCGTACACGGAACAACCGGGCATGGAGCAGCCGCTGGCCTACTGGGTGCCCTCGATCGCCACCTCCGGCGCGGCGTTCTATTCCGGCGATCTCTTCCCGCAATGGAAAGGCGACATCTTCATCGCCGCGCTCGCGGGCTCGCAGGTGCGCCGCGTCGATATGGAGGGCGGCAAGGTCGTCGGGCAGGAGATCCTTTTCCAGGATCAGCAGACGCGGTTCCGCCACGTCGCACAGGGGCCGGACGGCGCGCTCTATCTGCTCACGGACGATCTCGACGGAAAGGTCCTGAAGGTCACGCCCGCGACGTAAACAACGCCTTCCCCTCCCCAGCGGGGAGGGGCCAGGGGAGGGGAGAACACGCACTGCGCTTGCCGAGCCCGAAACCCGCGGCGCGCCAGCGCCCTTCTCCCCCTCCCAACCCTCCCCCGCTGGGGGAGGGCTTCGTCCGCTCCCGGAGCGTCGCGACGCGCGCGCACTCGGCAACCGGGCGCGTCAGCCCTCGGCCACGCGATCGAACAACGCGTCGAACGCGCGCACGGCGGCGGCCGGGCCCTCCGGGTGCGCCCACACGCCCGCCGAGACGGCGAGGAAATCCGCCCCCGCGCGCACCAGCGGCTCGGCGTTGTCCGGCGTGATCCCGCCGATCGCCACGCACGGCACTTCCATCAGCTGCGCCCACCATTCGAGGAGCTCTGGCGCGGCCTGCGTCGGCGCGTCCTTTGTCGCCGTCGGGTAGAAGGCGCCGAACGCCACGTAGTCCGCGCCCGCTTCGCCGGCCTCCATCGCGAGATGGCGGGAGTCGTGACAGGTCACGCCCACGATCCGATCCGGCCCCAGCAGGGCGCGCGCCTGCGCATAGGGCATGTCGGACTGGCCCACATGGGCGCCGTCCGCGCCGCACCGCAGGACGAGGTCCGGCCGGTCGTTGATCAGGAACGCCGCCTCCTTGTCCAAGGCGAGCGGCATGAGCGCCTCGGCGGCGCGCAGGATCGTGGCGTCGTCGGCGCCCTTCAGCCGCAGCTGCACGCAGGCGACGTCGCCGGCCCCCAGCGCCCGCGCGAACGCGTCCTCGAAATCGGGCGGGAGCACAGGCGGGGTAATCAGATAAAGTCGACACCTTGTCATGGGCTCCCCCTTACGCGCCGTTCATCTCCGGCTCAACTTCGACGCGGCAGGATCAAGCTCGAACGAGGGAGATGGTGATGCGGGCGTGGGCGATCGGTGCGTTGAGTGCGGCGGCGGGATTGGCGGCGCTGGGGCTTTCGGCCTGTGCGACGATGGAGCCGGAACAGTGCGCCGTCGCCGATTGGCGCGCACTCGGCGTCCAGGACGGGGAGGCCGGCCGCTCGCTCGATTTTTTCGAGGCCCGCACCCGCGACTGCGCCAAGGCCGGGTTCGCGTCCGACTTCAACACCTACAAGATCGGCCGCGAGATCGGGCTGACGCGCTACTGCGTGCCGGCGCGCGGCTTCCGAGAGGGGCTTTCCGGCGCCGGCTATCGCGGCGTGTGCCCGGCCGATCTGGCCGCGGAGTTCCAGATCGCCTTCAACGAAGGCGCCCGCGCGCACGACGTGCTGGAGGCCGTCCGCTCGGCCGAGTCCGACATTTCCAGCGCCCAGTCGCGGCTCGACGACCTCGCCCGGAAGCTGCGTATGAACGAGGACGCCCTGGACCAGCCCAATGTTCCGGAAGCGGAGCGCAACCGCCTGCGCGGCGAAATCGATCGCCTCCACGACGAGCGCCGCAGCACCCGTCGCCGTCTCGACGACGCCTATAGCCGCCTCCGCTACGCCCGCTTCGATCTCGAGCGCGCCCGCGCGGAAATCGGCCTGCGCTGGGGCGCCTGGTGATCAGCTCCGCGCCGCGACGAGCAGGGCGGTAAGCACGTCGTCCCGCTCGGGGAACCCGGCGCGCAGGCAGGCGATCGCGGCTTCGGCCGCTTCCACGAGCCAGAGCGTCGGCGCCAAACCGAAGATGGGCGAAGGATTGTAGTCGGCGTCGTGCCGCGCGCTCTGTAGGTGAAGGAACGCTTCGGCCACTTCGGTTGCGCGCGGGCCTTGATCCGGGTCGGTTGCAAGCCGTCTGAACTGCGTGCGTGCGCGCCCATGGTCCATCGCACGGTAGATCGCGTTGTATCGAAACGTCCCGCGGTGCGCCCTACCGACGTGCAAATCGGCGATCTGCGCGCAGAGCTCATGGAACAGCGCATAGTAGGCGTTCGAAACGGTTCGCCTGAGGATCGCTTGGGGTGGGCGCCCCGCGGCGCGGTCACGACGCCTCAGCGCCTCATGATGCAGCCAAAGAAGCTGGTCCACATCAATCGCCATGCGCAACGTCAAGCGCGTCGACATCGTCGAGATCGCGCGCCTCCCAATGAACGTATGGAAAGCGTGGATCACCGTGTCTCGTGAGTTCGGAAACTATCGCGCGGAAGAACGCGGTCGCACGACCGGATCGGAACACCGTCGGATCATAGGTCGTGACGAGTACCGTCACCGTCAGCGCCGGATCACCTGCGAAGTCCGTCCCGCTCTTGAGCCGGACGGTTTCGACGTTGTCGCCGAAATGGGCGCGCGCCTGGGCCAGCGCAAAACTCGTCAGGGAGCCGAGATCAACCACGCCCCAAGTATAGAAGAAACGCGTTTATGCGTCATCTGCCGGGCCCTCCTCCGAAAAGGGGAGGGCCCGCCGTCATCGATGCGGCTCGGCTTCGGCTTACGCCGCCGCCTTCTCGCCGTCCGGCGTCCATTTGCCCAGCGAGGCGAGGCCGTTCATGCGCGCGCGGTGCAGGAACGCGGCCTGCGCGGCCGGCACGTTGCCCGCTTTGCCGGACCACGCCTTCTGCGGCGCGGCCTGCAAAGCGCGGCCGTAGCTGAACGTCATCTTCCAAGGGAAGCCGCCGATCTGGTTCATACGGTTGAGGTGCGCCGTCGCATCGACGTCGGACTGGCCGCCCGAGAGATAGGCGATGCCCGGCACCGCGCTCGGCGTCGTGATCTTGAGGCACGCGATCGTCTTTTCCGCGACCTCGTCGACGCTCGCCTGGCGCGGGCACTTCTTGCCGGCGATCACCATGTTCGGCTTCAGCACGATGCCTTCCAGCTGCACGCGCTGCTGGAACAGCTCGTCGAACACCGTCTTCAGCACGAACTCCGTCACTTCGAAGCAGCGCTCGATGTCGTGGTCGCCGTCCATCAGCACTTCCGGCTCGACGATCGGCACGATCTGCGCGGCCTGGCAGAGCGCCGCATAGCGCGCGAGCGCGTGGGCGTTCGCCTTCACCGCGCCGGCCGTCGGCACGCCGGCGGCGATGTCGATCACCGCGCGCCACTTCGCGAAGCGCGCGCCGGCCTCGTAGTACTTCGGCAGGCGCTTGGAGAGATTGTCGAGGCCCTTGGTGATCGTCTCGCCCGGGAAGCCCGGCAGCTCTTCCGTGCCCTCGTCGACCTTGATGCCCGGGATCGAGCCCGCATCCTGGATCAGCTTGGCCAGCGGCGTGCCGTCGGCCGCCTTCTGCCAGATCGTCTCGTCGTACAGGATGACGCCGGAGACGTAGCTCATCGCTTCCTTCGCGCGGAACATCAGCTCGCGATAGTCGCGGCGGTTGTCTTCGGTGTTCTCCACGCCGATCGCGTCGAAGCGCTTCTTGATCGTGCCGGTGCTTTCGTCGGCCGCGAGGATACCGCGGCCCGGGGCCACCATGGCTTCGGCGATCTTGTTCAGCTCTGCGAGATTCATCACGTCCTCCAACCCAGAAAGATGTCGCCCCAGCGTCGCGGCGCGCGCGCAGGCGCGCCTACGGCTTCAGCGCTTCGACGCCTGGCAGGGGTTTGCCTTCCATCCATTCAAGGAAGGCGCCGCCGGCGGTCGAGACGAAGGTGAAATCGTCCGCGACCCCCGCATGGTTCAATGCCGCGACGGTGTCGCCGCCGCCCGCCACCGCGACGAGCCGGCCGGAGGCCGCGCGCCGTGCGGCGTGCCGCGCCGCCGCAACCGTTCCGTGGTCGAACGGCGGCGTCTCGAACACGCCCAGCGGGCCGTTCCAGATCAGGGTGCGGCTGTCGTCCATCGCGCGCGTCAGGCGCGAAATCGTCTCGGGGCCGGCGTCGAGGATGCGCTCGTCGTCGTCCATCTCGCCAAGGCCGCGAACACGCGCCGGCGCGCCCGGCGCCAGACGCTCGGACACGATGATGTCGATCGGGAGCAGCAGTTCGCACTTGTTGCGGCCGGCGAGGCGGATGATGTCGCGCGCCGTCTCCGCGAGATCCTTCTCGCAATAGGACGCGCCGATTTCCCAGCCTTGCGCATAAAGGAACGTGTTGGCCATGCCGCCGCCGATCGCGAGGCGATCGAGCTTCGTCACGAGGTTGCGCAGGAGGTCGAGCTTGGTCGACACCTTCGAGCCGCCGACGACGCCCATCACCGGCCGCTGCGGATCGCCCAGCGCGCGGTTCAGCGCGTCGAGCTCGGCCTCCATGCACTTGCCGGCATAGGCGGGCAGCACGCGCGCGAGACCTTCGGTCGAGGCGTGCGCGCGGTGCGCCGCCGAGAAGGCGTCATTCACGTAGAGATCGCCGAGGTCGCCCATCGCCGCCGCGAGCGCGGGATCGTTGGTTTCCTCGCCCGCATGGAAGCGGGTGTTTTCCAGGAGCAGCACGCGCCCACGCGGCAGCTTCTCGATCGCGGCCTTCGCGGTGTCACCGACGCAATCGTCCGCGAACGCGACGTCCGCTTCGAGCAGCTTGGCGAGCGCCGGGGCCACGGGCGCGAGCGACATCGAGGGAACGCGCTTGCCTTTCGGGCGATCGAAGTGCGCGAGCAGGATCACCTTCGCGCCGCGCCATTGCAGCGCCTTGATCGTCGGCAGCGCCGCGCGCAGGCGTGTGTCGTCGCTCACCTTGCCGTCCTGCATCGGCACGTTGAAATCGACGCGCACGAGCACGCGCTTGCCATCGACGTCGGCGTCCTCGAGACGGCGGAACGCGAGTGACATCACATCGCCCCGAAGAACTGGCGCTTGCCGAGCGGCAGGCCGTTGTGGCGCATGATCGCGTAGGCGGTCGTGGCGTGGAAATAGAAGTTCGGCCCGACGAACCCGGCGAGATAGGCCGCGCCCGGCAGCTCGGTGAACGTCTCGGGCCCGGTGCGGAACTTCACCATGCGCTCCGCGCCGGCGTCGACGGCCGCCTTGTCCAGCCCGCCGAGAAACTCGAGCGTCTTGGCGATGCGCGCTTTCAACTCGGGGATCGTCTGCTCCGTGTCCGGATGCGACGGCGGCTCCACGCCCGCCAGGCGCGCGCCGGCGTTCTTGGCGAAGTCGCACGTCATCTGGATCTGCTGCGAGAGCGGGAACATGTCCGGATAAAGCCGGGCGCCGAGCCACACGGCCGGATCCACCTTCGTCGTCTCGCAATGCTTGGCGAGCGTGTCGAGATTGGCGTCGAGCGCGCGCAGGAAGCGCGAGAACGTGACGACGCTGGCGTCATGCATGGAGAAGGGCATCGCTGCCTCCTTTGTCGTCCGAAATCGGATCAGATCAGTTTGGCGAGCGCGACGGCCGTATCGGCCATGCGGTTCGAGAAGCCCCACTCGTTGTCGTACCAGGACATGATCGAGACGAACGTGCCGTCCATCACCTTCGTCTGGTCCATGTGGAAGATCGACGAGTGCGGATCGTGGTTGAAGTCGATCGAGACGTTCGGCGCGTCCGTGTAGCCGAGCACGCCCTTCATCGCCCCGTCGGCGGCGGCGCGGATCGCGTCGTTCACTTCCTTCGCCGTCGTCGCGCGCTTGGCCACGAACTTCAGATCGACGAGCGACACGTTCGGCGTCGGCACGCGCACGGACACGCCGTCGAGCTTGCCCTTCAGCTCCGGCAGCACGAGACCGACGGCCTTGGCCGCGCCCGTCGTCGTCGGGATCATCGACAGCGCCGCCGCGCGGGCGCGATAGAGATCCTTGTGCATCTGGTCGAGCGAGGGCTGATCGTTCGTATAGGAGTGCACCGTCGTCATCATGCCGCGCTCGATACCGATCGCGTCGTGCAGCACCTTCGCCACCGGCGCGAGGCAGTTCGTCGTGCACGAGGCGTTCGAGATAACGACGTGCTCTTTCGTCAGCTGCTGGTGGTTCACGCCGTAAACGACGGTGAAATCCGCGCCGTCGCTCGGCGCCGAGACGATCACGCGCTTGGCGCCGGCGTCGAGGTGCGCGGCCGCCTTGTCGCGCGCGGTGAAGATGCCGGTGCACTCGAGCGCGATGTCGACGCCCAGATCCTTGTGCGGCAGCTCGGCCGGGTTCTTGATCGCCGTCACCTTGATCGGGCCGCGGCCGACATTGATCACGTCGCCGTCAACCGTGACCTTCGCCGGAAAGCGGCCGTGCACGCTGTCGAAGCGCAGCAGGTGCGCGTTGGTCTCGACCGGCCCGAGATCGTTGATCGCGACGACTTCGATGTCGGTGCGCCCGGACTCGACGATGGCCCGCAGAACGTTGCGGCCAATGCGGCCAAATCCGTTGATCGCGACGCGAACGGCCATGAAGCGCTCCTGGGTGCGGCGCGGCGCGTCCGATGCGCGGTCGCGAGCTGGCGCCTGGGTTGGAAGTTTGCGCGGCTGTTTAGACAAGGCAGGCCGGTTCGTCCACCGGGCCGGACCTTCGTTAAGGCTGCGCGCGCGCCCTGGAGCAAGGTGCGTGCCGCGCCGTGCGCGCCGCTACTGCGTCACGCCCGTCACGGGTTGGCCGTACGCGTTCGGGCACCAGCAGGCCGCGGCGGGCGCCAGCGGCTGGTTCATCGGGCACCATCCCTGCGGCGTCACACACACATATGTGAGCCCCGCGGCGCGCGCGGTCATTTGCAGCTGCCCCGCGGCTGGACTGATCTGGGCCAGCGCCTGGGCATAGGGATCCACGCCCGTCGTCACCGGCGCCGCCGGCGGCGTGTAGATTTGGGACGGCGAAGCGCCCGCCGCCGCGGCCGGCGCCGTCGGTTGCTGCCCGGGCGGCGGCGCCGCGCCGGGCGTCGCGCCCTGCGAAGCCGATTGCGCCGCCGTGATCGCGCGCAGCGTTTCCTGCGCCTGCGGATCCGCCAGCGTTTTCAAGCCGTCGGCCAGGACCGAGACGAGCCCCAGCAACACCACGACGACCGCGATGAGGCCGCCCACCAGCCACCGGCTCCGCCCGCCGCCTGCGCCTTTGCGCACCGGCTGCGGCCGCCGCCGCGCAAACAGCGGCGTCGCCGCGCGCCCGACGAGGCGCTGCACGCTCTCGACCACTTCGACCCAGTCGGGATGTTTCGGATCGCCCGTCCACTCGTGCAGATGCGCGGCCTGCACACGGCCGAACCCGATCGGCGGCGCCACGTCGTCCATCAGCAGCGGCACCAGCGCGTCGCGCTGCCGGCCCACGTCGGCCTCCTCGCGCACCCACTGCGAGTCGACGGACGTCTTGGTCCAGATCACGACGATGGCTTTCGCCTGCTCGATTTCGCGCTGGATCACTTTGTCGAAAGTTTCGCCCGGCTTGAGCGCGCGATCCCACCAGACGGAGAAGCCGGCGGCCTCGAGCGATTCGGCCACGAGTCGCGCTTTGTCCTTTTCCGCGCTGGCATAAGAGACGAAGACGTCGGCCATGGCTCACCCTCCACTCGCCCCGGACTAGCACGCACGACCGTCCGGTTCGAGGCGTCCTCAGAAAACGCTGTGCGCGCCCCGCTCGTTGATGCGATCGCCGGCGATCAGGCGCGCATAGTGGGCGGCGAGCGTCTCCGTGCCGGTCGAGGGCGTTGCATCCGCGTCGTAGCGGCCCGCGGCCTCGTCCCACACGAGCATCGATTCCGTCGCATAGTAGCGCCCGATGCGCGCCAGCTCCGCCCGCGCGCGCAGGGCGGGGACGACCGCGCCGAGCGTCGACAGCACGCCGATGATCCCGTCCAGCAGCGCCACCGGCGTCTGCGAAAACTTCGCCGGCCGGCCCAGCAACGCAAAAAGCTGCTCGCCCTGGTCGCGCGGCGTTAGCGCCGGGCCCGGCCCCCCGATCGGCAGGATGCGGTTGCGCAGCGCCGGATCGGTGAGGCATCGCGCGAGAAACCGCCCGAGATCATCGTCGCTGATCGGCTTGCACGCCGTCAGCCGACCGTCGCCGAACATCAGATACGGCTTGCCCGCCTGCACGCGCGCCACCTGGCCCGACAGCGATTTGAAGAACGCCGTCGGCCGAACGATGGAGTAGGCGAGGCCCGACTCCTGCAGCGCCCGCTCCGCCGCGAGCTTCGCATGCTGGAACGCAAGCTTCGGTTTCTGCACGCAGATCGCCGAGAGCAGCACCACGTGCCGCACGCCCGCCTCGCGCGCCGCCGCGAACGCGTCCGCCTGCGCGCGATGATCGATCGCCCAGGCGTCGTCCGGCGCGCCCGTGCGCGAGGCCATGCACGTCACCAGCGCGTCGAACCGCTCGCCGCGCATCCCGTCGCGCCGCAGCGAAACGGGATCGTCCGCCGCGCCCAGCCGCATCTCCGCGCCTTCGATGCGCCCCGCTTCGCGTCCCGGGGCGGGCCGCACGAACGCGACGACCTCGTGCCCGTCGGCCACGAGCGCCCGCACCGTCGCCCGCCCGATCGCCCCCGTCGCGCCCAGCACGAATACGCGCTGCGGTGAAACGCTCTCGGGCGAGGGGGCAGGGTCAATCGACATGGCGCGGCGCGCCCATTCTTCGGACGCCGCCGCGCAGGCCGCAAGCGTCCACGGTTCGAACCGCCTCGCGCTTGAGCATCGGCCCGCGCGCCCCTACCTTCCGCGTCGGACGGTTCCTGCTGCGTACGAAGCGGACTTGCATCCCGGGGACCTTATCATCTCTCGAGGGAGCTGCCTCTGGCCCGGGCCGTGGCCTGGATCACGCGGCGCCCACCTGGTCTGTCCAGGTCCGAGGGGATGAGTCGCCGCTCCGGCGTCGGTGGTGCCGTCCAACCTTTTTTGCTGCGCAGTGGCGCGATCTGAAACCTCGCACACGACGCCGTCATCTTCAGCCGCGCGCAGCGCGGATGGGGATCCAGACCGTGCTCACGACGCTGGATCCTCGGCACGCCTTCGGCGCGCCGAGGATGACGGGCGTCGCCGGAACAGCGCGGATCCAGCGAAGCCGGACACCCACTCGCTATGTGACCCGCGTCACAGCCCCCCGCGCGCCCTGCGCCTAGTCTCTCCTCATCGAACACGGGCCGCGGCCCACACCGGAGAGACCCCCATGATCCGCTTCGCTTCCCTCTCGATCGCCGCTGTCGTCTTCACCACCGCCGCGCTGCCGTTCCTCGCCAAGGCCGCGATGATCGTGGCGTGAGGGGACGGGGCGAACATCGCCGGGTCGCCGCGGGCGACAAAGGCGTCCCGCCGCGCGTCCTTCGCGTCCGCCTCCCTCACAGACGCCAAGAAATAAGATTTCCGCTAAAGGCCGCCGAGAACTTTTGCCCCGTGCATCATCGTCAGCCGTGGACCAGTCCGAATAGAAAATGCGCCGCGGCACGCCAGGGACCGGAGTCAAAGGCGAGCACTTCGAAGACGTGCTCGAAAACAAGCGCTCCACCGCAGAAGAGCCAAACCGGATGGATGCGTCGCTCAACCAGCCAATCGCGAGCGGCTGCGATGAGAATGAGACTGTCGGCGAGCACGACCCCGAAGACGATTTCCGGCTTCGGCACGTCTGGAAAATAATGTCGGAAACGAAACCAAGCCGGCCAGAGAACGACTATGGTCGCCAACAACATGAGGCGTTTATGGATCTCAGGATGCTTGCGATTCAGGAAGCCAGCAAAAACCAGCGACAGGA
Source organism: Alphaproteobacteria bacterium (assembly GCA_018969015.1). Taxonomy (GTDB): domain Bacteria; phylum Pseudomonadota; class Alphaproteobacteria; order Caulobacterales; family Aquidulcibacteraceae; genus REEB506. The sequence goes on along the minus strand of JAGWZE010000031.1, from coordinate 4,762 downwards.
AGATCAAGGCTGAGGTGAATGTGCCGACAATGCCAGAGATGGCCGTCTCTCCGCCTCCATTGGCGAAGTCTCGCGCGGCTGCGTACGCGCCAACGAAGGGTGCAGTCGCGGCAAATCCGATCGCAGCGGCGAGGGCGGTGAAGCCAAGCATGCGATGGAAGGGAAAGTTTCCGGTCCGGATAAATAGCGGCTGGGTCGCGAAGATCAGCACCCAAGCGAAGGCGAAAGCGCCATGAATGTGCACAACCGCGGGCGCGTGAAACGTACCGCTCGCCAGCGGTGCGATGAAAGTCTTGGCGAATCCGATGAACGCGATTGCCAACGCAGCCAGCCCCATGGCTTCGAAGAAGCCTGGTTTGGCCGTGCGCGCCGGGGCGCGGGCGTTTCGGGTAACGCTGTTCATAAAGGTATTGTGAGGCGCGCCGGAGCGTGAAGGCAACAGCCGTCACTGGGCCGATTTCCGAGCGCGAAAGCGGGGTTTGCCCCTTAAGATTTTCAGAGTCCGCTCGCTCGCTCGCGGCGCGCGCGAGACCGGGATCCAGGGGCGGACGGCGAGGGCGAGCCGACGAGCGTCCACACCAGACCATCGGCCGGCGCTCCTCCCACCCCGTGCCCCGCGTCACAGCCCCCCGCGCGCCCCGCGCCTAGTCTCTCCTCATCGAGCACGGGCCGCGGCCCACCAACCGGAGAGACCCGCATGATCCGCTTCGCTTCCCTCTCGATCGCCGCTGTCGTCTTCACCACCGCCGCGCTGCCGTTCCTCGCCAAGGCCGCGATGATCGTGGCGTGACGCGCCGGTCGCCGGATCGCCGTCAGCCGTGGCATGATGCGGCCATGACCGATCCGGCCGATCTTGCTTCGCTCAAAGCCAGCCTCCGCCTCGAGGCGCGGCGCACGCGGCAGACCGCCGATCCGCAGGGCGCGGGCGAGGCCGCCGCCGCCCACTTTCCCGCCGCGCTCGCCGGGCCTGGCGTCGTGGCGGCCTATTGGCCCCTCGGCGGCGAGTTCGACCCTCTGCCCCTGATCGATCGCCTGCGCGCCAGCGGCGGCGAGATCGCGCTTCCGCGCATCGCCGATCGCTCCGGCCAGCCGCGCTTCCTGCTGTGGCCGCCGCGCGGGGATCTTTCGCCCGACGCGTTCGGCGTGCCCGCGCCGCCGGCCGACGCGCCCGAAGCCCGCCCGCGTTTGATCCTCACGCCGCTTTTGGCGTTCGACCGCGCCGGCGGCCGTCTCGGGCAGGGCGGCGGCCATTACGACCGCATCCTCGCGCGCCTGCGGCCCCAGGGCGTCGTCGCCATGGGCCTCGCCTACGCCGTGCAGGAAATCGAGGCCGTCCCGCGCGGGCCGCAAGACATGCGTCTCGATTGGGTGCTCACCGAACGCGAAGCGATCCGCTGCGGCGCGTGAGCCGCGCGCAGCCTCAGGGCGGCGGCAAAGGCGTCGCCAGCGGCTCGCCCGCGAAGAACCGGCGCAGGTTCTCCAGCACCAGTTGCGCGCTTTCCATGATCGCCTCACGCGTCGCCCCGCCCAGATGCGGCGTCAGCGTCACGTTCGGCACGTCGGCCCAGCGCGCGGCCGGCGTCGGCTCGGTGACGAACACGTCGAGCCCCGCGCCGCCGAGTTTGCCGGCCTTCAGCGCCGCGATCAGCGCGTCCTCGTCGACGAGCGAGCCGCGCGCCACGTTCAAAAGCACGCCGTCGGGCCCGAGCGCGGCGATCACGTCGGCGTTCACCAGCTTGTCCGTGTCCGGACCTCCCGGCGCGCACACGGCGAGCACGTCGGCCCAGGTCGCGAGCGCGCGCAGGTCCGGTTCATAGGGGTAGGGCGCGCCCGGCTTCGGCCGCGGCCCCGTCCAGCGCACCTCGAGGCCCAGCGCCACGGCGCGCGCCGCGACCGCCGCGCCGATCGCGCCAAGGCCGACGACGCCGATCTTGCGTCCGCGCAGACGTCGCACCGGGGGCAGGCCGAGCGGGCCGCTCCAGCCGCCGGCGCGCACGAGCCGATCGCCCGCCGCGATGTTGCGCGTGGTGGAAATCAGAAGGCCAATCGCCACATCGGCGACGTCCTCGTGGTTCACCGCGGGGCAGTTCGTCACCGCGATGCCGCGCGCCGCGCACAGCGCACGATCCACGCCGTCCGTGCCGGCGCCGAAGCAGGCGATCAGCTTCAGGTTCGGCGCCCGCTCGATCACCTCGCGGGGCAGTCCGATCGAACCGATCACCACCGCCGCGCGCGCGTCGATCTCTTCCGGCGGGCCGCCGACGCGACGCACCTCGTAGCTTTGGCCGAACAGCCCTTCGAAGGCGCCAAGCCCCGGATGCGCGAGGATCGGCGGCTTCGTCACGGCGCCTTCGCAGGCGTCGCCGCCGGGGCTGCGCCGGCCGTCGCCGCGGCGGGCGTGGCCGCGGGCGGCGCGGCCGGCGGCGCGAGGGCGGCGAGTGCTTCTTTGACGCCCGGGATCAGGTCCGCGCCGTCCTTCACCTGCAGGCTCGAGCCCTGGAAGTCCGCGCCGATCGGCTCCACACGGCCGCCAAGGCACTTCGCCAGGAACGACTCGGTGATCGCGTTGAAGCTCGTGCGGTTCTGCGGGCGTTGGAAGCCGTGGCCTTCGTCCGGATACAGAACGTAGGTCACCGGGATCTTCTTCTCCTGCATGGCCGTCACGATCTGGTCGCTCTCGGCCTGCTTCACGCGCGGGTCGTTGGCGCCCTGGCCCACGAGCAGCGGACGCTGGATCTCGCCGGCCTTCGTGAGCGGCGAGCGCTCCGCGAGCAACTTGCGGCCTTCCGGCGTGCGCGGATCGCCGACGCGGTTGAAGAACTGCGTCTTGAAGCTCTCCCAATAGGACGGGATCGACGTGAACAGCGTCTCGAGGTTCGACGGGCCGACGATCGACACGCCGCACGAGAACGTCGTGGGCGTGAAGGTGAGGCCCACGAGCGTCGCGTAGCCGCCATAGGAGCCGCCATAGATCGCGACCTTGTCGGCCGGCGCCACCTTCTCCTTCACGGCCCATTGCACCGCGTCGAGCAGGTCGTCGTGCATCTTGCCGGCCCATTCCTTGTTGCCGGCGTTGATGAAGGCCTTCCCGAAGCCGGTGGAGCCGCGGAAGTTCACGCTCAGCACCGCATAGCCGCGATTGGCGAGCCACTGGTGCGTCGCATTGAGCCCGTAGCTGTCGCGCGCCCACGGGCCGCCATGCACCACGAGCACCATCGGCTGCGGCGTCTCGGGGCGGCCGTTGCCGTCGGCGTCGGCGCCGGGCGGCAGTGTCAGGTACGACACCAGCGTAAGCCCGTCGCGCGCCGGGATTTCCAGCGGGATCATCGGCGTCAGCGGCGCGCCGGCAAGCGCCGGGCGGCTGTCGAACAGGCGCGTCAGCGTCTTGGCGGTGCGGTCATAGACATAGCTTGCGGACGGCGTCGTCGGCCCGTCCTCGACGACGATCCACTTCGCATCGTCGTCGGTGCGCGACACGACCGAAGCCTCGCCCTTGAGATTGGCCTTGAGGAAATCGAGATCGGCCTTGGCCTCTTCCGTCAGCGCCGACCATTCGAGCTTGAGGTACTCCGCGCCGAACGCTTCCGGCGTGAGCGTCTTCGGGTCGAGCCAGACGTCGGAAACGTCCGCCTTCGGACTTTCGCCCAGCACGGTCTTCGCGCCGGTCGCCGCGTCCACCCGCACGAGCGCGGCCTTGTCGCGGTTCGTGCTGTCGAACATCAGATAGGACTTGCCGTCGGCCTCGAACGCGATCGGCTCGGTCGTCTGGCTGTCCTCGAACGGGATCTCGGAGGTCTTGCGCCAGCCGCCTTCGCCGTTGAACGCCCACACCTCGACGGCGCCGTTCGGCAGCGCCTTGGTGGCCAGGCGGATGATGTTGTCCTGGTCCGCGAAGAACGACGCGAACTGCTCGGTGTTGCGCTGGACGAGCGCGCGCTTCCCGGTGCGCGTGTCGATCTTGTAGACGTCGTGCCACCGCGGATCGCGATTGTTGAGGCCGACGAGCACGGCGTCGGGCTCGCGCGAGCTCGCGCCGATCATCTGCGCCTGCACGCCCGTCATGGGGGTGAGGTCCTTGACCTCGCCGGTCGTGACGTCGACCGCGTAGAGCCGCCAGTTTTCGTCGCCGCCATTGTCCTGCAGGAACAGGATCTGCGCGCCGTTCTCGGCCCACATGAAGCGCCGGATGCCGCGCTTGGTGTCGGTGGTCACCGGCTTGGCCGTGGCGACGTCGTCGCCCGTCTTCATGACGAACACGTTCAGATAGCCGTCTTTCGGCGCCAGGAACGCGATATAGTCGCCCTTCGGCGAGATGCGCGCCTGCGCCCGTTCGGGATTGCCGAACAGGGCGGCGCGGGGAATGAGCGGCGCGGCCTGCTGCGGCGGAACATCGGACGATGCTTTCGGCGGCGGCTTGCAGCCTCCCAGCGCCAAAATCACGGCTAGCGCCGTCGCGGCTGCGACGCGATTCATATCGATGCTCCTCCACCACGCCCGTTCGAGGCGCGCGATCCCGGCGCGACCTTACCGGTTTCCGCAATGGAGGCAAACCGGCCAGTCCGAACGGCGCGTTGGCGCTCGCGCCGCACCGGCGTTAATTCGGCGCAACCAAACGCCGCCGAAACCGCTCCGTGAACCCCGCAAAGAAAAACGCCGCCGCGCAGGGCGCGACGGCGTCGTTCTCGTTCAGCCGAAAGGCGCGACAAGGAGTTCGTCGTCAAGCTCCTCGAACTGGCGGCCGACGACAAGTTCGTGATCGTGA
>JAGWZE010000056.1 GCA_018969015.1 Alphaproteobacteria bacterium | reverse complement strand
CGTGCGCGACAAGCTCGCCGCGTACAAGGCGCCGCGCGAGATCGCGGTGGTGGACGTCGTGCCGCGCGCGCCGAACGGCAAGGCGGATTATGCGCGGGCGAAGGAGATGTTCGCGAAGGCGGGGTGACCGGAGCCCGGGTGGTTCACCCCTCATCCGGCGGCTTCGCCGCCACCTTCTCCCACAAGGGGAGAAGGACCACTGCGGCGACCTTCTCCCCTTGTGGGAGAAGGTGGATCGCCCGCGTCAGCGGGCGAGACGGATGAGGGGTGTCAGCCCCTACTTCGCCGCCACGGGCACGGTGTACGTCACCGGCGCGCCGGGGCCGACGGGGATGTCGAAATAGACCCACGCGGCTGTCATCGCGAGGCCGGCGGCCAGGAAGGCCATCGAATAGGGCAGCATCGTCGCCATCAGGGAGCCGATGCCGAAGCGCGGGTCCCAGCGCTGCGCGAAGGCAAGGATCAGCGGGAAATAGGCCATCAGCGGCGTGATGATGTTCGTCACGCTGTCGCCCATGCGGTAGGCCGCGGTCGTCATTTCCGGCGACACGCCGAGCAGCATCAGCATCGGCACGACGACGGGGGCCATCACGCTCCATTTCGCGCTCGCCGAACCGATGAAGAGATCGAGGCCGGACGACATCGCGACGACGGAGACGAGCAGCGCCGGCGCCGGCATGTCGAACTGGCGGAGGTTTTCCGCGCCGTGGATCGCGAGGATCGGCCCGAGATTGGACCACTTGAACATCTCGACGAAGTGCGCGGCGAAGAAGGCGAGCACGAGATAAGGCGCGAGCGTCTTCATCCCCTCGCCCATCATCGCGACGATGTCGCGGTGGCTCTTCACCGTGCCGGCGACGGCGCCGTAGCTCCAGCCGGCGGCGAGGAACACGAGCATGAACCCGCCGACGAGCGCGCGGTAGAAGGGCGTCAGCTGTTCGGGGCCCGGCTTGGACTCATCGATCAGCGGCGTGAAGCCGGGCCACAGCGCGAGCGCCGCAAAGCCGGCGATCACCACGAGCGTGGCGAGGCCGGCGGCGGCGAGGCCGCGCTTCTCTTCGGGCTTGAGGGCGGCGTTCTCGAGTTCGGTTTGCACCGGCGCCCCGGGCTGCGGCGTCCAGGCGCCGAGACGCGGCTCGATGATGCGATCGGTGATGAACCAGGCGATCGGCGTGAACAGCACGACCATGCCGACGATGTACCACCAGTTGCCGAGCGGGTTCATCGTCCAGGTCGGGTCGATCAGGCGCGCGGCCGGCTCGGTGATGCCGAGCAGCAGCACGTCGAGCTGGCCGGGGAAGATGTTGCCCGAGAAGCCGCCGGAGACGCCGGCGAAGGCGGCGGCGATGCCGACGATCGGATGGCGCCCGACGGAGGCGTAGACGAGGCCCGCGAGCGGGATGAACACGACATAGGCGGCGTCGGACGCGTGGTTGGCGACCATGCCGAAGAACACGACGCACGGCGTGAGGATCGCGCGCGGCGCGTTGGCGAGCGAGGCGCGCATCGCGGCGGCGAACAGGCCCGTGCGCTCCGCGATCGCGGCGCCGAGCATGACGGTGAGCACGAGGCCGAGCGGCGGGAAGTTCGTCAGCGTGCGCGGCATGTCGACGAACAGCGACGTCAGGTTCTTTTCCGAGAGCAGGCTTTGCGCCACCAGCGTGTCGCCGCTGACCGGATGCACCGCCGACCATTGCGCCTGCGCGCCGAAGACCGACACGCCGATCAGGATCGCGATCAGCCAGATGAACAGGAAGACCGGATCGGGCAGCGCGTTGCCGAAGCGCTCGACGAGATCGAGCGCGCCACGGCGGCGGGGCGGGGCGGAAAGTTCGGACGTCGACATGCGCGCGGGCCTCGGAAGCGAAGCGGTCACGCTAGCGGGGCTGCGACGGTTCGCCCGGTCACGTCTGCGTTATGGACCGCAGCGCGGCCGCGCCCGCCTCATTTGGCGCGTGTTGCCCGGTAGCCCTCGATCAGGGCCTTGGCGCGGGCCTGGTCGGCGAGCGCGACCTTGACGGCGGAGGCCCGGCTTGGCGCCTGCAGATCGCCCTCGATCTCGGCGCGGATGGTGAGGCCGCACTGTTCGGAGAACTCGGGCCGATCGAGCGGCGAGGCCTTCAGGTGCTCCGCACACTGAGGGATCGTGACGGCGCCGGCGATCCAGTCGCCCACGCGCTGCAGGACGCCGCCGGCGGTGGAGCCGTCGGCTTCGGGCTTCAACGGGAGGCCGTTGGGATCGTAGGACCAGATCAGGACCCGTCGCAGGCTCGTCTGCTCGACGGCGTGGGCGGCGCCGAAATGCTTGACGAGTTCGGCCTCGAGATCGGCGCGCGCGGGGGCTTTTTTTTCGTCGTAGCGGATCGTGCGCCAGAGCGCGGCGACGCGCTCCTGGCCCGGAGCGCCGACGAGGCCGGCGGCGAGCAGCTCGCGATCGCGTTCCGCATAGAGGAGCTGCCGGTGATCGGAGCCGGCGCTGCGCTCCATCGTGTGCCAGACGCTTTCGAAGCGGATCTTGTAGCGGTCGTCGATGCAGGTGAGCGTGGCGGCGACATCGGAAATGGTGAAGCCGAGGCGGACACCGAGGATGTCGTCCGGGGGCTGTCCGGGACCGCGGGGCGCGATCGAGACGCGCGGCGGGCAGGTCTGGGCCACGGCGGTCTCGGCCTTCGGTCCGCCGCCGCCGCCCCCGCCGAAGCCGACCGTCAGGAACGCCGCGCCGACGCCGACCGACACGAGGCCCGCCCCCCAGGCGACAATCTCCCCGATGCGCATCGATCTCCCCCCTTCGCCCGCCGCCGAGGCTGGGCTAGATTGCGCGCCTCCCCCGATGCGCGCCTTCGCGTCTCTCCTCGACAGCCTTCTGCTTACACCAAGCCGGAACGGCAAGCTCGTCCTCTTGCAGGACCATTTCCGGGCCACGCCGGATCCCGATCGCGGCTGGGCGCTCGCCGCCGTGGCGGGCGACCTGGACCTGGGCGCGGCGAAGCCGGCGACGCTGCGCGCGCTGATCGCGGACCGGATGGACCCGGAGCTTTTCGCGCTCTCCTACGACTATGTCGGCGATCTCGCCGAGACGATCGCGCTCGTCTGGCCGGCACAGCCGGGCGCAAACCGTGCGCCGGCGCTGAGCGAGGTCGTGGAGGAGTTGCGGGCGGCGTCGCGGGCGCAGGCGGCCGGGCTGATCGCCCGCTGGCTCGACGCGCTCGACGCGAGCGCGCGCTGGGCGCTTCTGAAGCTCGTCACCGGCGGCTTGCGGATCGGGGCCGGCGCACGGCTCGCCAAGCAGGCGCTGGCCGAGGGCTATGGCAAGCCGGTGAGCGAGATCGAGGAGCTGTGGCACGGGCTTTCGCCGCCGTACGAGGACCTGTTCGCGTGGCTGGAGGGGCGCGCGGAGAAGCCGCACGCCCGCGCGGCCGCGCCGTTTCGGCCCGTCATGCTGGCGCACGCGCTCGAGGAGGCCGACCTTGGAAAGCTCGATGCGGCGGCGTTCGCGGCGGAGTGGAAATGGGACGGCGTGCGCGTACAGGCGGCGCACGTGGGCGGCGTGCGGCGGCTCTATTCACGCGCGGGCGAGGACCTCTCGGCGGCGTTTCCGGACCTGCTCGACGCGTTGACGTTCGACGGGGTGATCGATGGCGAGCTGCTGGTGCGCCAGGGAGCGGACGGCGGCGTCGGCGCGTTCAACGATCTGCAGCAGCGGCTCAACCGCAAGACCGCCGACAAGAAACTGACGGCGCGGTTTCCGGCCTTCGTGCGGGCCTATGATCTGCTGTTCGATGGCGCGGAGGATCTGCGCGGGGCGCCGTTCCGCACGCGGCGGGCGCGGCTGGAGGCGTTCGTGGCGCAGGCAGCTTCGCCGCGGATCGACCTCTCCCCGCTCGTCGAAGGCGCGACCTGGCAGGTCTATGCCGCGGCGCGCGCGGCGCCGCCGGCGGCGGGCGTGGAAGGCCTGATGCTGAAGCGCTGGGACAGCGCCTACGAGGCCGGGCGTCCGAAAGGCCTGTGGTGGAAATGGAAGCGCGATCCGTACACGGTCGATTGCGTGCTGATGTATGCGCAGCGCGGGCACGGCAAGCGCAGCTCGTTCTATTCGGATTTCACCTTCGGGGTGTGGCGCGGCCAGGAGCTGGCGCCCGTCGGCAAGGCCTATTTCGGGTTCACTGACGAGGAATTGCGCCTGCTCGACAAGTTCGTGCGCGAGAACACCACGGAACGCTTCGGGCCGGTGCGCGCCGTCACCGCGACGCGGGAGTTCGGCCTCGTGCTCGAGATCGCGTTCGAGGGGCTGGCGCGCTCGACGCGCCACCGTTCGGGCGTCGCCATGCGGTTCCCCCGCATTTCGCGCATCCGCTGGGACAAGCCCGCCGCGGAGGCCGACACGCTGGAGACGCTGGAGCGCCTCTTGCCTCAGGACGCCGCCGGCTGAAGCCGCAGACCCTCCGCGCGGGCGCGGAACCGCGCGTAGGCCATCGCCCCGAACGCCGCGGCCTGAATGAGCGCCGACACGAGCGAGACCGTATTCGCGGTGAAGCCGTCGGCGGCGTCGGTGTAGAACGCCGCCTTCACGAGCGTCGAACCCGTCACGCCGGACAAAAGCGCCGGCGCGAAGCCGTAGAGCAGCACGATCGTCAGCACGGCGGCGAAATCGCCGCGCTTCTGGCGATCGCCGAGATGGAAGAACGCGAAAACCAGCACGTCGCGGGTGACGAAGGCGGCGAAGGCCGGCGCGGCGAGCGCGCTCGCAAGTTCGTTCGAGGGCCCCTGCGTCGCCACCAGCACGGCGCCGGCAATGGCGGTGGTCCAGGTGATGGCGAGCGCGGTGAGCGTGGCCGGGACGAGCGCGCCGGCGCCGGGCGCGCCCTGCGCAAGCGCGCGCCAGGCCACGACGTCCTTCGGCTCGATCCACACCGTCGCCCAGGTGAGGCCGATGCACACGACGAGCGCGGCGAGCGCGCGATCGGGGCCGTCCTGCTGGAAGCCGGCGAACCACAGGATCGCCGCCGCGGCGAGCACGGCATAGGCCACCGGCTGCGCGGCGGATTGCAGCTCCACGCGCATCAAGCGCCACGCCGCGAGCGCGGCGAGCAGGGTGAAGAAGGCCAGCGAGGCGACGCCGAAGACGGCGGCGTCGACGGGGGCGCCCCACCAGGTGACGCGCATCACCTCTCCCGCGAAGGTCTCGCTCATCGAGTTGAGCACGGAGTTCGCGCCGTGCAGGCTTTCCGCGCCGATATAGGCGGCCATGCCGGCGGCGAAGAACAGGAAGGAATCGGCCCGCGCCTGACCGCGACGGCGGCGGGCGCCGGCAAGGCTCGCGCTCAGCGCGACGGCCTGCGCGAACGCGGCGCCGAGCACGAGCCGCAGGAGATCGAGCCAGAGCGGCGCCGTCACGTTCGTTTCCGCCGGCGCCATCATGCGCGTCGCCGCATAGATCGCGAGCGCGATGAGCCCGCCGTACCAGCAATAGATCGTCGCGCCGAACAGCTTGCCGAACGTCATGGCCCAGGGCGACAGGCCCGACATTCGCTGGCTGTCCCACGTGCGATCGCGCACCTCGTCGGTGACGGTGCGCGCCGCCTTGAAGGCGCCCCACACGACCGCGATGACGACGAACAGCATCTGCGCCGCTTCCATCACGGACCGCATGCCGCCGCCGAGGCTTGCGACCATGATGATCAGACCGATCACCAGCGGCATGACGGCGAGACGCGTCGGGTTCAGCTCCAGCCAGACATTGCGTTGCAGTTCGGGGTTCATCGCGCGACCTCCCGCGCTGCGCCGAGATAGACCTGCTCGAGCGACTGCCGCTCGGGCGCGAACGTGGTGACGCGGAGGCCGGCGCCCACCAGCGCTGCGAGAAGATCGGCGGCCGCCTCCGGATCGGCGCGCAGCTCGACGAGTGCGCCGCCATCGCCGAGTTCGAGCACCTGCAGTTCGGGCATCGTGGGGAGCAGCTGCGCCAGGCGCGGATCGGCGGCCGTGAGGCCGATGCGCAGGCGCGTCATGCCCGGACCGCCGCCGGCATGGATGGGCCCGCCGCGCACCAGCTTGCCGTCGCGCAGGATCAGCATCGCAGAGCAGTAGTCTTCCAGCTCGGCGAGGATGTGCGACGACACGATGATCGCCATCTTCTCGGCCGCGAGCGCGAGGATGAGGTCCGAAAGGCTTGCGCGCGCCTCCGGATCGAGGCCGGCGGCCGGTTCGTCGAGCAGCAGGGCCGACGGCTCGTGGACGATCGCCTGGCCGATGGCGAGGCGCTGGCGCAGGCCGCGGGAGAGCTCGCTGGCGCGTGCGCCGAGGCGATCGGCAAGGCCGACACGCACGGCCGCCTTCTCCACGGCGGCGCGCACGTGGTGCGCCGAGACGCCGCGCGCGCGGGCCGCGTAGGTGAGGCAGCGGGCGACGGTGAGGTCGTCATAGAGGCCGAAAAAGTCGGGGAGATAGCCGATGCGCTCGTGGACGCGGCGGGGCTCGAGGACGGCGTCGCGGCCATCGACCCGCACGCGCCCGGAAAACGGGCGGTCCAGAGCGGCCAGGAGGCGCAGGAGCGTGGTCTTGCCGGCGCCGTTCGGGCCGACGAGGGCCAAGACGTCGCCGGGGCGGACGGTGAAGGACACGCCGTCCAGCGCGCGCTTGGACGGGTAATCGTAGACCAGGGCTTCGGCTTCGATCATGACGAGACCGTAAGGCGCGAACCGCGGCGAGAAAAGGGCGCCCTTCCCTCTAGGCCCGCGACCGGGCTAGAGCACCGCTCGCCATCCGTCAGGAGCCATCAGGTCCGCCCATGTCGCCGCACGAAATCTGGGTCAAATACGCCGCGAAGTTCACCGACAGCGCAATCAACGCCGGACTGGCGACGCTGCTGCTGATCATCGGCATCTGGGCGTCCGGCGCGGTGGCGGGCTGGGTGCGGCGAATCTCGAAGCGGCAAAAGCGCATCGACGACACGCTGGCGGCCTTCTTCGCCTCGATCGTGCGCTGGGTGCTGATCGCGATCGTGCTCATCGCCGTGCTCGACCGCTTCGGGGTGCAGACGACGCAGATCGTCGCCGTGCTCGGCGCGGCGACGCTCGCCATCGGCCTCGCGCTGCAGGGGACGCTCTCCAACGTGGCGGCGGGCGTGATGCTCGTCCTGTTTCGCCCCTACCGGCTGGGAGACGTGGTGGAGGTCGCGGGGCAGATCGGCGCGGTGAAGGACGTCAACATCTTCACGACCGAACTGGCGACTCCGGACAATATCAAGATCGTGCTGCCGAACGGGCAATGCTGGGGCGCGCCGATCCGCAACTTCACGGCGTTGCCGACGCGCCGGCTCGATCTGGATTTCGGCGTCGCCTACGATGTCGATCTCGCCGTCGCAACGGCGGTGATCGATGCGACGGTGCGGGCCGACCGGCGCGTCCTGGGCGAGCCGGCGCCGCTCGTGAAGGTGAAGGCGCTCGGCGATTTCTCGGTGACGATCCTCGCCTCGGTCTGGTGCGCGACGCCGGATCTGTACCAGCTGCGCTTCGATCTTCTGCGCAGCGTGAAGGAAGCGCTCGATCGCGCGGGCGTGACGATCCCGTTCCCGACGAACGTGACCTACCAGGTCGACGGGACGCAGAAGGAGGCCGGATCGCCTGCGCCGTCCTTGCCGCGCGCGTCAGAGCCCGAGGCGCAGCGGCCCGAGACGCAGGATCGCGTCGGCGGCAAGTGAGGGACGCGCGCCACGACCGCCGCGCTACATGCGCTCCGGCGCGTCGATCCCGAGAATGCCGAGCGTGGCCGTGAGCTGGCGCAGCGTGGCGTCGGCGAGCGCGAGGCGCGAGGCGCGCACCGCGGGATCGGGCTCGGGCAGGATCGGGCATTGCGCGTAGAAGGCGCTGAACGCCTGCGCGAGCGTGAAGGCGTGTTCGGCGAGCACGTGCGGCGCACGCTTCTCGTAGGCGGCCTCCATCGCGCCGGCAAAGGCGTCGAGCGCGAGCGTGAGATCGCGTTCGGCCGGCGCGGCGATGGCGATCGGCCCGGGGGCGAGGCCCTGCTCGCGCGCCTTGCGCAGGATCGACCGCATCCGGACGACCGCATAGAGCAGATACGGCCCCGTCTTGCCCTCGAAGCTCATGAAGCGATCGAGATCGAACACGTAGCTCGTGCCGCGGAAGTTCTGCAGATCGGCGAATTTGATGGCGGCGACGGCGACCTTGTCGGCGATCGCTTCGCGCTCCTCGGGCGGATAGTCCGCGCCGATCTCGGCCTCGACGAGGCGCGCGCGGGCCTTGTCGCGGGCCTGGCCGATGAGATCGGCGAGACGCAGCACGCCGCCAGCGCGCGTCTTGAACGGCTTGCCGTCGGGACCGTTCATCGTGCCGAAGCCGATATGCTCGAGCCTGTCGCGCGCCATATAGCCGGCGATCGCGGCGGCGCGGAACACCTGCTCGAAATGGTCGGCCTGACGCTGGTCGACGCAATAGAGGCAGAGATCGGGCGCGAGTTCCTTCACGCGCTGCACGATCGTGGCGAGATCGGTGGTGCCGTACATGGCCGAGCCTTCGCTCGAGACCACGAGCAGAGGCGGCACCGCCGGCGCCTCGACGACCGTGCCGTCCTCGAGCTTGCGCTTCTTGGTTTCGCCCGGACCGCTGACATGCACCACGAGCGCGCCCTGGTCCTCGACGAGGAGGCCCTTGGCCTTCAGGTCCTCGACCATGCCGGCGATGTAGGGATCGGCGTCGGCCTCGCCGTGCCAGAGATCGAAATCGACCCCGAGCGCGGCGAAATCGATCTTCTGCGCCGCCATCGAGATGGCGCGCAGATGGCCCCAGATCTCGCGGTAGCGCGGATCGCCTTCCTGCAGTTTCGCGGTGATCTTGCGGGCGCGGTCGCGGAAGGCGGCGTCGTCCTTCACGCGCGCGGCGGCGGCCGGATAGCGATCCTGCATCCAGTCGAGCGAAAGCTTCTCGGGCGAGAAGGCGTCGCCGAACTCGTCCTCGATGACGGCGATCATGAGGCCCATCTGGAAGCCCCAGTCGCCGAAATGCGCGTCGCCCCATACGGTGTCGCCGCGGGCGCGGAACAGGCGCTTGAGCGCCTCGCCGATGATCGACGCGCGCAGGTGGCCAACGTGCATCGGCTTGGCGACGTTGGGGCCGCCATAATCGACGACGACGCGGCGCGGCTGCGCCACGAGGCTCGCCCCAGCGCGCGGATCGGCCGCGATCTCGGCGGCGCGCGCGGTGAGCCGCGCATCATCGACGCGCAGATTGAGGAAGCCCGGGCCGGCGATCTCAACCGAAATGCCCTCGAGGCGCGCGGCGACGGCCTCGGCGACGGCGCGGGGCGGCTTGCCGGCGGCCTTGGCGGCGGCCATGGCCCC
>JAGWZE010000030.1 GCA_018969015.1 Alphaproteobacteria bacterium | reverse complement strand
GCGGGAATGAATCCTCGGGAGCCCCGTTGTCCACCTGACGAAGCGGCCGAACGGGCGTTTCGATAAGGAGACGCCCCATGAAGAAGACCGTTTTGGCCGCTGCAGTACCGAACGATCGCGGCGTTGAAATCGTCACGCAGCTTGGCGAAGCGCGGCGGAACGGCGTCGCGCAATTCGAAGGTGAGGTCGCCCTGGCTCATGTGGCCGAGCCCGACGCCGAGCGCCTCCACGAGTTGCGTCTGTTCGGCGTTGACGCGCGCCTCCTCCGCTTCGCGTTGCGCGCGCTCCGAAGCCGCGCGCTCCTCCAGCGCTTCGAGATACACGGCGATCGCGTAGTCGATATCGATCAGCGTGACTTTCTGGAACACCGCGAGCATCGCCTTGGTGCGGGCGATGTTCCTTTTCTTCGTGAAGGGCGCGGCGTCGCCGAGCTTGTCGACGAGCGCGGACTGGATGCCCGAGATGATGTGGCTGTAGCCGCCGAGATACCATTGCGGCGAGAGCCCGATGCGCGCGTGCGCAAGGCCGATCCGTCGCACGCTTTCGAGATAGCTCTCGTCGAGGCGGCCTTCCACGATCAGCAGCCAGTGGGCAAGCTGCGCGTCGCGCGCATGCTGGATGTGGCGCTTGTCGCGGAACAGCGCGGACATCTGCGGCCAGCGCGCGAGCTCCTCGTAGAACGCCTCCAGCACGCCCGGCAGTTCGGTCTCGACCAACGGTTTGAGCTCGCGCAGCAGCGCGATCTCCGTCGGCCCGATTCCCATGAACTTGAGACGTTCCTTCAACGACGATGCCGACACCACGGCCTCCCGCGCAGAGCAGCCCCAGAAATGAAGCTGCCGTCACGGTGTCGTGAGACGCGTTGTAAATTGGTTACTTGAACAAGTACGCAGCAGTGATTGCGCAGATTGCGCCAGTTCGTCGCAGTTTTCGTGATCTAGTCGAGAGACGAAACGCGACGTCAGCGGCGCTTCAGACCGCCGAAGATTCCGCGCACAAGTTCGCGCCCCACCGCGCTCAGCACGTTGCCGCCGACCCGCGTGGCGACGCGCGTCGCGGCGCGAGACACGGCTTTCGTCTGGCGCGCGCGCGCGGCCTCATCCCGCGCCTCTTCGCGCTCTTCGGCTTTCTTCCGGGCGGCGGCGTCCTTGTCCGCCTGCTTGGCGCGCGCGGCGGCGTCCTTTTCCGCGGCGGCCTTCGCCTTCGCGCGCTCCGCCTCCTCCGCCGACGCGGCGGCCTTCTGCGTCAGGATTTCGTAGGCGCTCTCGCGATCGACAGCGGCGTCGTACTTCGCGGCCATCGGGCTCGCCTTCAACAGCGCGGCGCGTTCGGCGGCGGCGAGCGGCCCCACGCGCGACCGCGGCGGCGCGATCAGCGTGCGCGCGACCGGCGTTGGCGCGCCCTTGTCGTCGAGCGTCGAGACCAGCCCCTCGCCGACGTTCAGCTCCTGGATCTCCTTCGCGACGTCGACGCCGGGATTGGCGCGGAACGATTGCGCGGCCGCGCGCACGGCCTTCTGGTCCGCCGGCGTATAGGCGCGCAGGGCGTGCTGCACCCGGTTGCCGAGCTGCGCGAGCACCGCGTCCGGCACGTCCGACGGCGATTGCGTGATGAAGTAGATGCCGACGCCCTTGGAGCGGATCAGACGCGCCACCTGCTCGATGCGGTCGAGCAGCGCTTTCGGCGCATCGTCGAACAGCAGGTGCGCCTCGTCGAAAAAGAACACCATTTTCGGCTTGTCGAGATCGCCGGCTTCGGGGAGTTCCTCCCACAGTTCCGACATCAGCCACAGCAGGAACGTGGCGTAGAGGCGCGGGCTGGCGATCAGCTTGTCCGCGGCGAGCAGATTGACGACGCCGCGGCCGTTGGCGTCGACGCGCATCATGTCGGCCAGCTCCAGGGCCGGCTCGCCGAAGAAGCCGTCGGCGCCATCCATCTCGAGCTGGAGCAGCTTGCGCTGGATCGCCGCCGCCGATTGCGGCGAGACGAGGCCGTAGGTCTTGCCGATCTCGTCGGCGTTCTCGGCGATGTAGGTCAGCACCTGCCGCAGATCCTTCAGGTCGAGCAGCAGCAGGCCTTTGTCGTCCGCGACCTTGAAGGCGACGGTCATCGCGCCTTCCTGCGCGTCGCTGAGATCGAGGATGCGCGAGATCAGCAGCGGGCCCATCTCGGTCACGGTCGTCCGGACAGGGTGGCCCTGCTCGCCGTAGAGATCCCAGAACACGACGGGGCACGCCTCGGCGGCGTAGCCGGTCGCGCCCACGTCCGTCGCGCGCTGGACCCAGCGCGGGTTCATGTCTCCGGCCGCGGCGATGCCGGAGAGATCGCCCTTCACGTCAGCCGCGAAGACCGCGACGCCAGCGCGGGAGAAGCTTTCGGCCAGCACCTGCAGCGTCACCGTCTTGCCGGTGCCGGTCGCGCCGGCGACGAGCCCGTGGCGGTTGGCGCGCTTGAGCGTGAGCGTCTGCGGCCCGTCCGGGCTCTTGCCGATCAAGATTGCGCCTTCGCTCATGCCCGCCTCCGATCCGCGCCTGACGCGCCGACCGGCGGTTTATGGCCTGCGTTCCGCACCCCGCCAAGCGCCCGCGCACATGGCCTTGCGCGAACTCGTCGATGCGGGTTCGTCTCCGGCGCGAATTAGGCTAAAGAGAGCGCAAAGAGACAAAAACGCGCCCCTCAATCTTAGCGCGCGAGGCAGGATATCCATGGATACGGGCGGTTCCGCGAAAGATTTTCCCAAACACGACCTCGTCCAACTGGCCGAATCCGGGCGCTGGGTGGATGCGGAGGGCAAGTCCTCCCCCCTGGACGCCCCGGCGCGCGCCTTCCTCGAGCAGGTCGGTCGCGACGCCGACGCCGAGGAGTACGCCGGGCTGTCTCCCGCGGCGCTGCTTTCGGCGATCAACGGGCTTTGGACCTGGTCTGGCGCGGCCGCCGCGGGCGCCCAGGTCGTGCGCGTGCGGGCCGCGGCCGGGCGCATGGTGCTCGACGTCGCCGGCCCCGACATGCCGTTCCTGGTCGATTCCGTCATGGGCGAAGTCGCCGAACAGGGCCTTTCCACGCACGCCTTGTTCCACCCGATCGTCGATCGCGGGCGCGGCCCTGAAAGCCTGATCCAGGTGCATCTGGGCGATCTCGCGCCGGCCCGGGCCGATGCGCTGGCGAACGGCGTGCGCGCCACGCTCGCCGACGTTCGCGCCGCCGTCGACGACTTCGAAGCGCTGAAGGCGCGGATGCACGCGTGCCGCACCGAACTCGCGGCGTCCCTCGGCGTCGAGACGGAGGAGCGTCACGAGGCGCTCGCCTTCCTCGATTGGCTTTTGTCCGGCGCGTTCACGTTCCTCGGCGCACGGGACTATGCGTTCGCCCGCGACGCCGCCGGCGAGTTCGTGCAGGACGAGCCGATCATCCTGGAGAAAACCGGGCTCGGCATCCTGCGCGCGCCCGAACGCTACGTGCTGCGGCGCGGCTCCGAGCCGGCGATCGTGACGCGCGAAATTCGCCGCTTCCTGGAGGAGCCGTCCCCCATCGTCGTGGCGAAATCGAGCTATGCTTCGCGCGTGCATCGGCGCGCGCCCGCCGACTATATCGGCGTGAAGCGCTACGACGCCATGGGCGGCGTGGTGGGCGAGACGCGCTTCGTCGGCCTGTTCACGTCCGACGCCTATAACGAGATGACGCGCGACATTCCCGTCCTGCGCAAGAAGACCGCCCGCGTCGTCGCCCGCGCCGGCTTCGCGCCGGGCAGCCACAATGCGCGCATCCTGCAGAACATCGTCGAGACCTACCCGCGCGACGAGCTGTTCCAGATCGGCGAGGACGATCTCTATCGCGTCTCGACGGAGATCCTGACGCTCTCGGCGCGCCCCCGGCCGCGGGTGTTCGTGCGGCGCGACCGGTTCAACCGCTTCGTCGTCGCGCTGGCCTATCTGCCGAAGGACCGCTTCAATTCGGCGCTGCGCGAGGCCGTTGGCGCGCGCCTCGTGGAGGCCTATGGCGGTCAGGTTGCGGCCTTCTATCCCGAGCTGGGCGACGGCCCGCTCGCCCGTATCCGCTTCATCATCCAGGACATCGACCGCGACCGTCCGGACCCGGACATGGCCGCGCTGGAGCGGGACGTCGCCGCCCTCACCCGCTCCTGGGAAGACGATCTCGACGCCGCCCTGCGCACCGCCGGGCTCGACACCAGCTTCGCGCGCTTCGGCCGCGCGTTCGGCGCCGGCTATCGCGAGCGCTTCGGGGCGGACGAGGCCGTCGCCGACATCGCCGAGATCGTGCGCGCGGGCGACGCCGACACCGTGCGCGTGCGCCCGATCCGCGCCCAGGATCCGGCCGCGCTCAACCTGAAAATCTACGTGCGCGGCGGCCCCCTGCCATTGTCGTCCGTGTTCCCGATCCTCGAGAACCTGGGCCTGTTCGTCGAAAGCGAAACGCCCTATCGCGTGCGCCCCGCCGGTGGGCCGGACATCGTGATCCACGACATCGCGGCGCGCTCGGCCGACGGCGCCCCGCTCTCCTTCGACGCCGTCGAAGCCGCGCTCGCGGACGCGTTCGCCGCGATCTGGACGGGCCGCGCCGACAATGACGGCTTCAACCGCCTGATCCTCAAGCTCGGCGTATCGTGGCGCGAGGCCGCGCTGATGCGCGCCTTGGCCCGCTGGCGCCAGCAGACGGGCCTCGATCCCTCCAGTCGCGTGCAGGAGGATGCGCTCGCCGCCCATCCGGAGATCGTGCGTCTCGTGCTCGGCCTGTTCCGCGTGCGCTTCGATCCGGACATCCCCGAGACGACCGCCGAACGCGCGGCGTGGGGCGGACAGCTCGAAAAGCAGATCGACGCCGCCCTCGACAAGGTGGCGAGCCTCGACGCCGACCGGGCGCTGCGCCGCATCGCGCGGCTCGTCTCGGCGATCCAGCGCACGAATTTCTACCAGACCGACGCCGATGGCGCGCCGAAGGCCTACATGTCGTTCAAGATCGACAGCCGGGCCGTCGCCGATCTCGTCGAACCGAAGCCGTATCGCGAAATCTGGGTGTGGTCGCCCGAGGTCGAGGGCGTGCACCTGCGCTTCGGACCCGTCGCGCGCGGCGGCCTGCGCTGGTCCGATCGGCGGGACGACTTCCGCACCGAGGTGCTGGAGCTCGTGAAGGCCCAACAGGTGAAGAACGCGATCATCGTGCCCGTGGGCGCGAAAGGCGGCTTCTTCCCGAAACGCCTGCCCGCACGCGGCGCGCCCGGCTTCGCGGAGGCCGGCGTCTCGGCCTACAAGACGTTCCTGCGCGGCCTGCTCGACATCACCGACAACATCGCCGACGCGGGCATCGCGCCGCCGGCGCGCGTGGTGCGATGGGACGGCGATGACCCCTATCTCGTCGTCGCCGCCGACAAGGGCACGGCGACCTTCTCCGACACCGCCAACGGCCTCGCCGCCGAGTATGGCTTCTGGCTGGGCGACGCGTTCGCGTCCGGCGGCTCCGTCGGCTACGACCACAAGGCGATGGGCATCACCGCGCGCGGCGCGTGGGAGGCGGTGAAGCGCCACTTCCGCGAGACCGGCGTCGACATCCAGACGACGCCCTTCACCGTGATCGGCGTGGGTGACATGTCGGGCGACGTGTTCGGCAACGGCATGCTGTTGTCGCGCAAGATTCGCCTGCTTGCCGCCTTCGATCACCGCGACATCTTCATTGATCCGAACCCGGCCGATTGCGAAGCCGCCTGGACCGAGCGCAAGCGCCTCTACGACAAGCCCGGCTCGCGCTGGGCCGATTACGACCGCGCCCTGATCTCACCGGGCGGCGGCGTGTGGAGCCGTTCGGACAAGCTCATCCCCCTCTCCCCCGACATCCGGGCGCTCACGGGGCTCGCCGCCGAGCAGGCCACGCCCGCCGACCTCATGAACGCGCTGCTGAAATCGCCCTGTGACCTTCTGTGGTTCGGCGGCATCGGCAACTACGTGAAGGCCGCGCGCGAAAGCCACGCCGACGCCGGCGACAAGGCCAACGACGCCCTGCGCGTGGACGCCGAAGAGGTGCGCGCCAAGGTGATCGGCGAAGGCGCGAATCTGGGCGTCACGCAGGCCGGGCGCGTGGCCTACGCGCGCGCGGGCGGGCGGATCAACACGGACGCCGTCGACAACTCCGCCGGCGTCGACACCTCGGACCACGAGGTCAACATCAAGATCCTGCTCGACGCCGCGATGCGCACGGGCGCGCTGCCGCGCGCCCAGCGCGAGCCGCTTCTGGCGCAGATGACGGACGAGGTTGGCGAGCTTGTCCTGCGCGACAACTACGACCAGACGCTCGCGCTGACGCTGGCCGAAGCCAGCGCGCCGGCCGATCTCGACGCGCACGAACGCCTCATCGAGCGCCTGGAGCGCACCGGCAAGCTCAGCCGCAAGGTCGAGGGCCTGCCCTCCGCCGAGCAGATCCGGGCGCTGCGCGATCAGGGCCTCGGCCTGACGCGACCGGAGCTCTCCAAGCTGATCGCCTATGCCAAGATCGACCTTTTCGATCAGCTCGTCGCGAGCCCGCTGCCGGACGATCCGCACTTCTTCGCCACGCTGAAAGCCTACTTCCCCGCGCCGCTGCACGGCCTGACCGAAGCGATGCGGTCGCACCGCCTGCGCCGCGAGATCATCGCCACCAGCCTTGCGGGCGACATCGTCGATCTCGGCGGGCCGACCTTCGTGGAGCGCGTGCGCGAGACCGCACGCGCCTCTGCGCCGGCCATCGCCGCCGCGTTCGAGGCTGGCCGCTGCATCTTCGCGCTGGACGCCCTTTCGGCAGACATCAACGCGCTCGACGCCGCCGTCCCCGCGACGACGCAGACGGAGTTGCATCTGGAGCTCGCCGCAGCGCTGCGCCGCATCACGATCTATCTCGCGCGACGCCGCGCCGATGCGCCGGTGGCGGACACGATCGCCGCCTATCGCGACGCCGTGGAGGCGCAGTCCGCCGCGGCGTGGGAAACGCTGACGCCGCTGGAGCGCCACCGCGCCGCTGGCCGCGCCCAGCGCTTCACAAGCGCCGGCGCTCCCGAAGACCTCGCCCGCCGCGTCGGCGCGCTGAGCCCGCTGGTGAGCGCGCTCGACGTCGCGGATCTCGCCGCGAAGCTCGGGCGCGCCCCGCTCGACGCGGCGCGCGTGTACCGCGCCGTCGGAGAGACGCTCGGGCTCGATCGCCTGCGCGCCGCCGCCCTCGCTTTGCGGCCTGACCAGCACTGGGAGCGCCTCGCCCTGCGGCGCACGCTCGAAGAGCTGTTCGAGGACCAGCGGGTGATCGCCGAGGCGGCCGCGCGCGCGCCGGCGGTTGGCGGCGACGCCAAGGCGGTGGGCGCCTGGATCGAGGGACTCGGCCCGCTCGCGGCGGCGCCGCGGGCCACGCTGGCGGAGCTCGAGACCGGCGGCGCGTGGACCTTCGCCAAGACGGTGATCGCCGCCGCCGAGGTCCGGGGCCTGGCGAGCCGCCTGGCGGGGTGAGTCCCTCGGGCGGCGGGGCGCTCCATACACTCCGGATCCGGACGGCTCGTCCGTCTTCGGATGATTTTTACCCGGACGCGCAAGGCGACGGCCCGGCGGGAACCTTTCGTCAACCATGTGGACGGAAGGTCACGCTCGCGAAGAACCGTCGATGTCGACCGCCAACCTTCCGCCCGCGCCCCCGATCGGCTGGCGCAAGGGTCTCGACCGGACCGCGCAAGCCGCGCGGGTCGTCCGGGAGGTCATGGCCGCCCGGACGGCACAGGTTCGGAACTTTCTCGCCACCGCCACGGCGCGCCTGGATCGTCCGGTTCCGGATGGATGGTCCATCGCGCTGTCCGCCCTCGCACTCGGGGCACCTCTCCTGCTGGCTCGCGGTGTCGACGCCGCCCTCGCCGGCGAACAGGCGCGCGGGCTTTCGGCCGCTCTGGCGATCGCCGGATTCGTGGCGGTCGAGGCGGCGGTGCGCCTTGGCCGGTCCTGGACCGATGCAGCGGCGGTCTATGGCGGCCTGACCCCGCCGCGCCGCCTGGACCTGGGCGTCGCTGCGGTGTCGGCAGGGCTCCTTTTGGGCTGGCATGCGCCAGCGGGCCTTGCAGCCATCGTCCTCGCGCTGCTCGCCGCGGCCGCGATCATCTGGCTTGGCGATCACGCCGTCGTCGCCGAGCGCGACGCCGATGCGGCCCGTGACGATGCGCGCGCCACGCTGGATGCGCCGCTGCGTCTCCCGAGCTTCGTCAAGGCAGGCGGCCTCGAGATGGCGTTCGCCCGCAGCTTCGAGATGCGCGACGCCCATGGCCGCGCCCCGCGGCTCGACATCGTCGCCGCGCGCGCGCGGCAGATCACGATCGCCGCCACCGCGCGGGACGCCGCGCTTGCGATTGCCGGCCTGATGGCGCTAGGCGCCGCCGCGCGTGGCGAGATCGGGCTTGGACAGGCCGCCGCCTGCGCGATCCTGGCGGCGCGCCTGTGCGATCCGCTGCTGGCGCTGACGGCGCCGCGCCCCGCGAAGGACCACGCGCAGTGACGCTCGGCGTCGCGGATCGCCGGAGCGCGCGCCCGTTCGACGTTCTCCTGCGCGCGTTCCTCAAGGCGCGCGGCTGGCGTGGCGGTCGACGCGGCCTGCTCGACGCCCTGCCCGAAGGCGGACGCCTGGAAACCGCCGACGATTTCGCCACCGTGCTCGACCGCATCGGCCTGCGCTGCCGCTGGCGCTGGACGTTCGTGGGGCTGCTCACCGCCGGCGATCTGCCCGCGCTCGCGATGACGCGCGGCGGCCCGCTGCTTTTGACCCGCATCGGCGTGGACGGCGTCGTCCTCGCGCGCAATCCCGAGGCGCTGCGTGACGAGCGGGCGGCCCCGACGCGGACGCCGATGCGTGTCCTCGTCGTCGAGGCGGCGGATGACCGCTGCCGATCCTCCGTCCACGGCGCGATGCTCGGGGTTGGCGACGCGATCGCCCGCGCGGGCGCGCTGACGCTGCCCGTCGTCGCGTTCGCGGGGGCTGCGCCGTGGCTGGCAAGGGACGCCGCCGCCGGCGGCTTCGTCGCGGGGGCCTGCCTTGCGGGCCTGGCCGCCGCCGCGTTCGGCGCGCGCTGGATCCGCGACGGCGTGCTCGCCCATGCGGCCGTGCGGCTCGAACACCGGCTCGCCAGCCTCGCGGCCGAGCGGGCGCTGCACCACCCGGCGCCGGATCCGACGGACAACGCCGCCGTCGATCGGTTTGGAGGCCTGCCGGCCAGCGTCACCCGCGGCGTCGCCGGGGCGGCGTTCGACGCGGTCGCGGTGGTCGCGGCGTGCCTTGGCACGCTGGCCATCGGCGGATCGGGCGCGATTGCCCCCCTCTTCGCCGCCCTCGCGCTGGCGGTGCTCCTGCTCGCGACGCGCGAACGCGGCATGGCGCTCGCCGCCGTCGCCGAGCCGGGCGTGGCGGTAAGCCCCGGCCTGGCCGCGTTTCGCCGCGCAGACCATTCGGTGCTCGTCACCGCGGCGGCGCAGGCGATCGTGGGCGTTGCCGCAGCCGCGGCCGTGGCGGCCTGGGCCTCGAGCGGCCGCGGCCTTGCCGATCTCGCGGGCCACGTCACCGGCTTGCTGCTCGCCGCCGCGCCGCTGATGGTGCTGGCGCGCGAAAGCGCCACGCTGTGCGATGCGATGCGCGCCTTCGAGGCGGCGCATGCCCTCGAGCGGGCGCCGGAGGAGCGCCGCCGGCTGACGCGCCTTGCCCTCAAGACGCCCGCCGCATTGACGTTCCGCGACGTGGCGGCCAGCGCGCCCTCCGAGGCCGCGGACGCCGACGAGGACACCGGCGCGGTGCTGATCCGCGTCCCGGCGCTGACGATCGCGGGCGGCGACGTCGTCGCCCTGACCGGCCCGCGCGATGGCGGCGCGCGCACGTTGCTGGCCGCCGTCGCCGGGCTCACCCCGCTGGACGAGGGCGCAATTCTCGTGGGCGGCCGTGATCTTCGGCGCGTGGACGCCATCGCGTATCGCGCGGAGATCGGCGTGGTCGGACGGCGGCTCGTGGCGCCGCAGGGCGCGACCGCGCTGGAGCTCGTGCGCCGGCTTGCGCCGTTTGCGGAGGACACCGCCGCGGTCGCGGCGTTCGAGCGCGTCGGATTGGCGGCGCTGGGCGTGACGCCGTCGACCACGCTCGACGAGATCGCTCTGGCGGCGGATGATCCTGCGATCGCGCCCTTGCGCCTGCGCCTCTCTATGGCAGGCGCGCTTGCCCGCCGGCCGCCGCTGCTGCTGCTCGATCTGGATGACGCCGCGCTCGCGGCCGATCCCGCGGGGGAAACGCTGGTGGCCGAGATCGCGGCGGCCCTGCGCGGCCGCACGACCATTCTGATGGCCACCACCCGGCCCGCCCTCCTCCGGCAGGCCGACGTGGAGATCGAGATCGCCCGCGGCCGGGTGCGCGCGGTCGGCGCGCCGGCCGTCGTCGCCACGCCGTCACCCGACGCAACACGGTTTTCCGCGTTCGGGCGTGCTTGAAGCGGCGGGCGCCGCTAAGCTCGACTCATGGTGATTTTCATCGGCAAGCCCGGGGCCACGCCGCCCGTTGACCCCGCCGCCGGCGCTGCGCGCGACGCCCTCAAGGACAAGACGCCCGTGGTGCTCCTGACCGGCCGCGCCGGCACGGGCAAAAGCTGGTTCATCCGCGAGCTGTTGCGGAAGGATCCGCTGACGCCGCAGGTCGTCCTGGCGCCGACGGGCCTCGCGGCCATGAACATCGGCGGGCAGACGGTCCATTCCTTTTTCGGCTTCCCGCCCCGGCCGTTGCTTGGTCTCGACGAAAAGCCGAACTGGTTCTTCACGAAGAACGTCCGGGCGCTGCGGCGCATCATCGTCGACGAGATCTCGATGCTGCGCGCCGACGTGCTCGACGCGATGGACAAGAAGCTGCGGCAGGCGCGCAAATCGATCCAGCCGTTCGGCGGCGTGCAGATGCTGCTGGTCGGGGACTTCTACCAGCTGCCGCCGGTGGTGCGCGGGGACGAGGCCCGGCTCTTGGAGGATGCGGGGTATTCGAGCGCGTACGCCTTCGCCGCGCATGCGTTGCGGGACGCCACCGTGAGCGCCTTCGAACTGACCGAGATCCGCCGCCAGACCGATCCGGTGTTCATCAGCCTGCTGCAAAGCCTGCGCGACCGGCGCGGCGTCGAGGAGGCCGTGGCGGAGCTGAATGTGCACTGCCACGAGGCGCCGCGGCTGCCCTCCCCCGTCCTGCTGACTGCGACGAACGCCGTTGCCGACCAGTACAACGCGCGCGGCCTCGCCGCCCTGCCCGGCGCGGCGCAGGTGTTCGAAGGCGCGCTGCAGGGCGACGTGCCGAAATCCGGGGCGCCGTCCGACCGGTTGCCCGCGCCGATGCAGCTCGCGCTCAAGGTCGGCGCGCGCGTGATCTTCACGCAGAACGACGCCGAGGCGCGCTGGGTGAACGGCTCGCTGGGCACGGTGCGCGCATTCGAGGGCGAGGCCGTCCGGGTGCGGATCGACGGGCAGGACGACGACGTGCTCGTGGCCCGCTCGTCGTGGCCGCAGCAGCGCTGGACGTTCGACGAAAAGACCCAGACGATGAAAGCGGAAGAACAGTTCCGCTACCTGCAGTTTCCGCTCGCACCGGCCTGGGCGATCACGATCCACAAGGCGCAGGGCATGACGCTCGACGCCGTGGAGGTCGATCTCGGCCGGGGCGCCTTCGCGCCGGGGCAGACCTACGTGGCGCTTTCGCGCGCGACCAGCATGGCGGGCCTTCGTTTGACGCGCCCGCTCACGCCGAGAGACGTGCAGGTCGACCCGACGATTGCGGAAGGCCTGCAGCGGTTCACCTGAGCGCCCGCGCCGCACCCCCAACCCCGCTTCGCCCTCTCGCCAAACTCACACGTTCGTGTAGGCTCGTGCCGCAACGGCCGCGTCAGACGGCCAGTCCCTTGGGGGGAGCACATGCGGCGTATCCTGATCGGCATCGTCCTGGTCGTCCTGGCCGTCGTCGCGGCCGGAGGCGTTTTTTACGTCGGCGCAGGCCGCGGTTTTTTTGGCCATGAATTGGCAGCCGGCACGCCAAATGCTTCGCCGGTCCCGGCGGACGTGCTCGCCGCCCGCCTCGCCGGCGCGCCCCCCGCCGCGGAGGGAGAGGACGACCTGATCCTGTTCGGGGACCTGCACGTCCACACCACCTACTCCACCGACGCCTTCCTCTGGTCCCTGCCGATGAACGGCGGCAAAGGCGCCCACCCCGTCGCCGACGCCTGTGATTTCGCGCGGTTCTGCTCGGGCCTCGACTTCTGGTCGATCACCGATCACGCCGAGGCCTCCACCCCACTGCGCTGGACGCGCACGAAGGAGGCCGTGCGGCAGTGCCAGGCCACCGCGGGCCAGGGCCAGACGCCGGATCTCATCACCTTCCTGGGCTTCGAATGGACGCAGGTCGGCCGGACGCCGCAGGAGCATTTCGGGCACAAGAACGTCATCTTCGAAACGCTGAACGAGGACGAAGTCGCCGCGCGCCCGATCGCCGCCGCTGGCGTGCCGACCGATACGCTCCGCCGCCAGGCCACGGGCATCAACCCCGTCGTGGCCCTGCGCGACTGGCCGAACCGCCAGCCCTATTTCGATTTCAACCGCTTCATCCGCAACGCCCAGAAGGTGCCGGACTGCGACGCGACGAAGCCCTCCAACGAACTGCCGAAGGATTGCTTCGAGCAGGCCGCGACGCCGGGCGATCTCGTGCGCAAGCTCGACGAGCAGAAGCTGAAGCCGCTCGTCATTCCGCACGGCTCTTCGTGGGGCTTCTACACGCCGCCGGGCACCAGCTGGGACAAGGCGCTGGCGCCGGAAGACCACCCCGAGCGCTTCCGCCTGATCGAGGTCTTCTCCGGTCATGGCAACTCGGAAGAGTTCCGCCCCTGGCAGGACATCGTCGCCTCCCCAGACGGGCGCACGGGCTTCTGCCCCGAGCCGACCAAAAACTACGTGCCGTCGTGCTGGCGCGCCGGCCAGATCATCGAGCAGCGCTGCCTGAAAGAAGGCGCGAGCGCGCAGGAGTGCGCCAACCGCGCCATCGAGGCCCGCTCCAACGCGGCCAACATGGGCATCGCGTATCACCTTTCGGTGCCCGGCGCGGAAGCCGAGGACTGGGTGGATTCCGGGCAGTGCACGGACTGCTTCGTGCCGCCCTTCATGCACCGCCCGCGCACCTCCGTGCAGTACGGGCTGGCGATCCGCCGCTTCGACGAGAACCCCAACAATCCGGCCCGGTTCACCTGGGGCTTCATAGGCTCCTCGGACAATCACCGCGCCCGCCCGGGCACGGGCTACAAGCCCGTCGATCGCCGCGTGAACACAGAGTCCAGCGGCCCCGTCGATCAGGCGACGCGCGAGCTGATGCTCGGCAAGGCCAAGGAGAAGGTCACGCGCTCCGTGCTGATCCCGCAGGACCAGCTGATGCGCATGGCCGGCTTCCAGATGACGGAGCTCGAGCGGCAATCCGCGTTCTTCACCACTGGCGGCCTCGCCGCCGTGCACGCCAAAGCGCGCTCGCGCGAGGCGATCTGGGACGCGCTGAACCAGCGCCACACCTACGCGACGTCCGGTCCGCGCATCCTGCTCTGGTTCGATCGCGTCGACGGCAAGGCCCGCGATCCGATGGGCGCGGAAGTGACGACGGACAAGGTTCCGACGTTCGAAGCCCGCGCGCTCGGCGCCTTCAAGCAGAAGCCCGGCTGCCCGGACTTCGCCAGCGCCGGCGTCGACGCCGACCGCCTGAAAACCCTGTGCTCCGGCGAGTGCTACAATCCCACGGACCAGCGCATGAAGATCACGCGCTTCGAGGTGGTGCGCATCCGCCCGCAGGCGCAGCGCGGCGAGGCCGTCGAGGCGCTGATCGAAGATCCGTTCCTCGTCCTGCCCTGCAAGGACGAAGGCATGGGCTGCAGCGTGAAGTTCTCCGATCCGGACTACGGCAAGACCAAGCGCGACACGATCTACTACGTGCGCGCGATCCAGGAGCCGGACGGCCTGATCAACGGCAAGCCGATCGAGTGCCTCGAGCGCGACAAGGACGGCCGCTGCCAGAAGATCAAGCCGCTCTGCGTGGGCGATTGGCGCTCGGGCAATGACGATTGCGTCGCGCAGGTCGAGCAGCGCGCGTGGTCGTCGCCGATCTATTTCAGCTACCCGAAGCCCCTGTTCGGCCGTGTCCAGTGAGGCGATACGGCAGGACGTGACGGACGCCGGCGGGACCCGATGGCGCACGCGCCTGATGCTGGCGGGCGCGACCATCGGGCTCCTCGCGGCGCTCGCCGTCGCGCTCGGGGCCGGGCTGCCGCGCGGCGTGCCGCGTGACGCCGTCGCCGTCGTCGGTGAAACGCCGATCTCGCGCGAAGACCTCGCCCGCGCGCTGTCCGCCATGGAGGCCGACAAGCGCAATCCCCTCACCGACGCGGACCGCGCGCTCGCGCTGCGCCGCCTGATCGAGGAGGAAGCGCTCGTGCAGCGCGGGATCGATTTGGGCGTCGCCGCCGAAGACCCGAGCGTGCGCAAAGCCATCGTGCAGGCGATGGTGCAGTTCGCGACGGCGCAGGCGCTGAACGAGAAGCCAAGCGAGGCCGATCTGCGCGCCTTCTACGCCGAGCGGCCGAGCCTGTTCGCCAGCGCGCCGCAGATGCGCGTGGTGGCCGTCGCGGCGCCGGCCGCAGACGCGCAGCGCGTGGCCCGGCTGCGTGACGCCGTCGCCTCCGGCCAATCCCTGCAGCAGGCTGCGCAGGCGCTGGGCGAAGAGATCGCGCCGGTCCCGGATCGCCGCCTATCGCCGGCGGACCTGCGCACCTATCTTGGCCCGACGCCGGCCGAAGCCGCGTTCCGCCTCGCGCCGGGCCAGATCGCCGGGCCGATCGAGGCCGGCTCCGCCGTCGTGTTCGTGCAGGCCATCGAGCGGATCGAAAGCGCGCCGCCGCCCTTCGAGAGCGTGCGCGCCGTCGTCGAAGCGGAATGGCGGCGCCGCCGCGAAGACGGCGCGCTCGATCGCTATCTCGACACGCTGCGGCGCAACGCCGACGTGCGCTACGCCCCGGACGCGCCGCGGTGAGACTGCTTGCCGTCCTGATCGCGTGGCTCGCGCTCGCTGCGCCGGCGTTCGCGCACACGGCCAGCCGCTCCTTCTCGGCCTGGACGATCGAAGGCGCGCGCGTCGAGGGCGTCGTGGAAACGGACGCGCGCCGCGTCACGCAACTCGCCAGCGTACTGCCGCAGACCGACTACCCCGCACTGCTTGCCGCGCACGCCGCTGACCGGGTGCACGTCACGCAGGGCGGCGTGCGCTGCAGCGTGGCCGCGCCGACCCCGCAGCCCGCCGAGATCGGCATGGTGCGCGTGGGCCTCGCCTTCACCTGCCCGCGACCGCTCGCCGAAGCCGCGACAACCCTCGAGGTGCGGCTGTTCGAAGGCATCTCGCCCGGGCACATCCATTATGTTCGCGTCGACGGCGCCGAGCCGATCGAGGCGGCGATGAGCGCGGCCACGCCGACGCTCGCGCTCTCCGGCCCCGCCGGGCCGAGCTCGCTGATCGGCTTCATCGTCTCGGGCGCAGAGCACGTGCTGAGCGGCTTCGACCACCTCGCCTTTCTCGCCGCGCTGGCGCTGCTCGCCGGCTCGATCGGGCGGATCGCATGGGCCGCGACCGGCTTCACGCTCGGACACTCGATCACGCTGGCGCTGGTGACGTTCGGCGTCGTCGCGCCCGTGGAATCCGCCGTGGAGCTGCTGATCGGCTTCACCATCGCGTTTGCCGCCGCCGAGGCGATGGGCGGCGGCGCGCTGCGGCTACGGGCGCTTGCGTTCGCCGCGTTCGTGCTCGTGACGCCTTTGGTCGCCGCCCTGATCGGCTTCCGGCCGCCGCCGGCTGCAGTTTATGTCGGCGCGGCCGTGTTCGCCGCGTGCGCTGCGCTGCTGGGGCCTGAGTCTTCACGCCGTCACGCCACCGCCCTCGCCGCCGTGTTCGGGCTCGTGCATGGCGCGGGGTTTGCGGGCGCGCTCGCCGTGCTGAAGCTGCCGCAGGATCGGATCGTGCCGGCGTTGTTCGGTTTCAATGTCGGCGTCGAGCTCGGCCAGCTCATCGCGCTTGCGGTGATGGGCGTCGCCGCCGCGCTCGTCGCACGCGCCCCTGCCCCCGCGCGCGCCTGGACGCGCGATGTGGCGGCGGCCGCCCTGCTCGGCCTCGGCGTGTTCTGGTTCGCCGAGCGCACGTTCCTTTCAGTTTAGCCCCGGCCTTTCGATCCAGCCTGCCGCGCCCCCGGAGAGACGCCATGACACTCACGTTCGACATGTTCTGGTCGTTCCGCAGCCCCTACTCGTACCTCGCGACGAAACGGATCGTGGCGATCGAGAAGACCTACGACGTGACCGTCCGTGTTCGGCCGGTCTATCCGCTGGCGGTGCGCGTGGACGGCTTCTTCAAAAAGGTCGATCCGCTGTGGGTGCGCTATCTCGCGCGCGACACCTGGCGCATCGCGCAGATGGAGGGCTTGCCTTACGGCCCACCGCGCCCCGATCCGATCGTGATGGACATGGCGACCGGCGACGTCGCGAAAGAGCAGCCTTACATCCACCGCCTCACGCGCCTGGGCATGGCGGCCGTCGAGCGCGGGCGCGGGCTGCCGTTCCTCGACGAAGTCTCGACCTTGATCTGGGGCGGACAGACCGACGACTGGACCCGCGGCGACCAGCTCGCACAAGCCACGGCGCGCGCGGGCCTCGACCTCGCCGAACTCGACGCCGCCGCGGTGGCGAACGTGGATCGCTACGAGGCCGAGATCGAAGCGAACCAGCAGGCGCTCACCGACCTCGGCCATTGGGGCGTGCCGACGTTCGGCTTCAACGCCGAGCCCTTCTTCGGCCAGGACCGCATCGACGTGCTTCTGTGGCGGATGAAGCAGAACGGATTGACCGAGCGGACCTGAGCGCCCCGCCGGCCCGGCCGTCATCAAGTCGTGATTGCAGCGGGCGGACGAACGGGCCAAGAGCTGCCATGGCCTCGCTGCTGGATGTCTTCCTCACGTTCCTGCGCCTCGGGTTGACGTCGTTTGGCGGCCCGGTGGCGCACCTCGCCTATTTCCGCGAGGCGTTCGTCACGCGCCGCAAATGGCTGGACGACGCCGCCTATGCCGATCTCGTCGCTCTGTGCCAGTTCCTGCCGGGACCAGCCTCGAGCCAGGTCGGGTTCGCGATCGGCCGTCTGCGCGCGGGGCTGCCCGGCGCGCTCGCGGCGTTCGTCGGGTTCACGCTGCCCTCCTTCCTGATGATGGCGCTGCTGGCCGTCAGTCTCGACCGGATCGATCCGGCCGCCGCCGCGCCGTTCATTCATGGCCTGAAGATCGCGGCCGTGGCGATCGTGCTGCATGCGCTCGTCGGCATGGCGACGTCGCTCTGCCCGGATTGGCCGCGCCGGGTCTTCGCTGCGCTGATTGGCGTGGCGCTCGTGGTCATGGCGTCGCCGCTGGCGCAGATCGCGGCGGTTGCGCTCGGGCTGCTGGCCGGCCCGCTTTTGAACCGGGATGCGCCACTGCCGCCGCGCCCGTCGCCCCCGCAGGGCGGCAAGGCGTTTGCCGTTCTGTGTGGCGGCCTTTTCGTTGCGGGTCTCGTGCTCGGGCCGATCGCCGCCGCGCACGACGCCGGAGGCGGCCTCGCGCTGGCCGACGCCTTCTATCGCGCGGGCGCCCTCGTGTTCGGGGGCGGTCACGTGGTGCTGCCGCTGCTCGAAACGGAGATGACGCGCGCCGGCTGGATGCCGCAATCGGACGTGCTCGCCGGCTATGCCGCCGCGCAGGCGACGCCCGGCCCGCTGTTCGCGATCAGCGCGTTTCTTGGCGCCAGCGCCGACGCAGGGCCCGGCGGCATGGCGGGCGCCGCGCTCGCGACGCTGGCGATCTTTGCGCCGGGCTTCCTCATCCTGCTTGCGGTCCAGCCGTTCTGGACGGCCGTGCGCGCCGCCCCATTGGCGCAGCGGGCGATGGCCGGCGCCAACGCCGCCGTCGTCGGCGTTCTCGGCGCGGCGTTCGTTGATCCGATCGCGCGCACCGGCGCGCCGGGACTCGCGGAGGCCGCGATCGCGCTTGGCCTCTATGCGCTGCTGCGCTTCGCGAAAGCCTCGCCCGTGTTGATCGTCGCGCTCGGCGCCGGCGCGGGCTGGGCCCTCAGCACGTTCGCGCCGGGCCTCTAGGCGATCACCGCCCCTGCGACGCGCGCGCGACCGCCAGCTTCTGCTTGCGCGGATCGGCGGGGGCGTCAGGCTCGCCGTCGCGCAACGCCGCGATCAGCTCGGCGGTGACACGTTCGGCGCGCGCGGCGTCGCGCAGCTTTCCCCCGCCCTTCTCCTGCACGTAGAACACGTCGGCGACGCGCTCCCCGTAGGCGTCGATGTGGGCGGACACGATCGAAAGCTCGGCTTCCGCCAGCACCTTCGCGAGCGCCGCCAACAGGCCGGGGCGATCGCGGCCGGAGACCTCGATCACGGTCGAGGCGTGGGAGACGTCGTCATCGATCCGCACCCACGGATCGATCGCGAACGCCGCGGCGCGCCGCATCGCCGGGCGCCGCGCCGGCGTGGCCAATGGCGCGTCGTCCTCGGCGGCCCGCTTCACGCGCGCCAGCAGCCGCTCGAGCGCATGCGCGTTGTCGCCGCAAAACGGCATGCCGGCCGCATCCTGCACGGAGAACAGGTCGAACGCGCGCCCGTCGCGCGTGGTGTGGGCGCGCGCATCGCGCAC
The DNA here is from genome assembly GCA_018969015.1 of Alphaproteobacteria bacterium. GTDB lineage: Bacteria > Pseudomonadota > Alphaproteobacteria > Caulobacterales > Aquidulcibacteraceae > REEB506. Next base: position 26,191 of record JAGWZE010000030.1, on the reverse strand, counting down.
GTCGGCGCCGGACTCGGCAAGCGCGGCCGCGAGCCGCGCGAAGAGACCCGGACGGTCCGCCGCGCGCACGAGGACTTCCGTCACGCCGCGCCGCTCGTCCGTGCGTGCGGCGACGTGCACGCCGCCAGGCGCCGTAAGCGTGGATTCGCGCGCATGCCACGCGAGGGCGTCGGCGTCGAACGAGATCCAGTAGGCGTCGTCGAGGCTGGCGAGCCACGTCTCGAGTTGGGGCGTGATCCCGCCCAGGCGCGCGACGAGATCCTCCTTCGCCGCACGGGCCTGCGCCGCCAGCCGCTCGCGCACGCCCGCCTCGTCCGTCTGGCCGCCGTGCAGCGCGGCTTCGGTCAGGCGGTAGAGATCGCGCAGCAGCTGGCCCTTCCAGCTGTTCCACACGCCCGGCCCGACGGCGCGGATGTCCGCCACCGTCAACACCAGGAGCAAACGCAGACGCTCGACGTCGCCCACCAGCGCCGTGAAGTTCGCCACGGTGCGGGGATCGCCAATGTCGCGCTTCTGCGCCACGTCGCTCATCGCGAGGTGATTGCGCACCAACCAGCCGACGAGATCGACCTCTTCCGCCGGCAGCCCCAGGCGTTCGCAAGCCGCACGGGCGCTCTTCTCCCCTTCGATCTGCTGATCGCCGATGCCCTTGCCGGTGTCGTGCAGCAGCATCGCGAGATAGAGCACGCGACGGTGGATGATCTTGGGGAAGATCGCGGTCGAGAGCGGATGCTCGGCCTGGAACCGCCCGCCTTCGATCTCGGAAATCACTTCGACAGCGCGCAGCGTGTGCTCGTCCACCGTGAAGTGATGGTACATGTTGAACTGCATCTGCGCGACGATGGCGCCGAACTCCGGCACGAACCGGCCCAGCACGCCGGCCTCGTTCATGAGCGCGAGCGTGCGGCCCGGAGTTTTGCCGGCGGCGCAGTCCAGAAACACGCGCGCCGCTTCGGGATCGCGGCGCACGGCCGGCGTGATCGACCGCAGGCTTTTCGCCGCATGCGCCAGCGCATCGGGGTGGATGTCGTAGCCGCGCGCATCGGCGATCTGGAACAGGCGCAAGAGGTTCACCGGATCGCGATCGAACGCGGCGAGATCCGCGATCGTGACGCGTTGGCCTTCCAGCGCGAACGGGGGATCGAGCGCCTTGGCCGTACGGGACGGGAAGAATGCGGCGAGGTCCATCCCCTTCACGGCCTTCACTTCGAGCCGCGCCGCGAAGATCCGTGTGAGCGCGCCGACATCCTTCGCCGCCAGGAAGAAGCGCTTCATGAAGCGCTCCACGCCGGCCTGCGAGCCGCGATCGCCGAAGCCCATCCGCACCGCCATCTCCGGCTGCAGATCGAACGTCAGCCGCTCCTCGGCGCGTCCCGTGAGGAAGTGCAGATGGCAACGCACCGTCCACAGAAAGTCCGAGGCCCGCATGAATCGCGCGAGGTCCTCGCGCGGGAAGATGCCGGAGCGCAGGAAGGCGCCGAAATTCTCGAACCCGTACTGGTGCTTCAGGATCCAGTAGATCGTGTGCAGATCGCGCAGACCGCCTTTGCCCTCTTTCAGGTTCGGCTCGACCATGTAGGGGCTTTCGCCCGAGCGCGCGTGGCGCAGATCCCGCTCCTTCAGCTTGGCCTGCACGAAGGCGCGGTGGCCGGGGATCGCGACCTCTTTGCGGTAGCGCGCGCGCAGTTCTTCCGTGAGCGTCGCATCGCCGGCGATGTGGCGCGCTTCGAGCAGCGCCGTCTGGATCGTGTGGTCCTCGCGGGCGAGCCGCAGGCATTCGTCCACCGTGCGCGACGAGTGGCCGACCTTCAGGCTCATGTCCCAGAGCGCATAGAGCAGGTACTCGGTGACGCTCTCGGCCCAGGGCGTCATCTTGTAGGCGCGCAGGAACAGGAGATCGATGTCCGACGACGGCCCGAGCTGGCCGCGGCCGTAGCCGCCAACCGCCACGATCGCGAACCGCTCACCGGCGGTCGGGTTGCGCGAGCGGAAGATGTGCACCGTGGTGAAATCGTAGAGCGCGCGGATCACCTCGTCGGCGACGCTCGAAAGCAGGCGCGAGGTCTCGTGGCCGGAGGCGCCGTCCTCCAGACGCTCCTTGGCGATCATACGCCCGCGGAACAGCGCGCCGTGCAGCAGGCGCATTGCGGCTTTGCGGGCGCCGCCCTCGTCGCCGATATGGTCCAGGGCGGCGGCGGTCAGCTGGGCGCGGAGCTTGAGACCGTCGACGACGTCCTCGATCTTGGCGGGCTTCAGGCGCACGCGGCGCACGGTGGTGCTCATGGCGCGACCCTATTGTGCGGCGCCTGCCCCGCCAAGGCGCAACCCTGCGGCGTTGCGCGCCGACTCCACATCCGGGCTTGCCCTATCTTCGCCTTTAACGGATCGTTCACTAGGAACGCCGGGGGGGCCCGGCTTACGCTTTTGGAATGGTCCTGCTGCGGTGGGACCCCCGCTTTTTTCGCCGGGGAGAGGCACGCATGCGTCCAGCAGGCCGGGTTCGTTTGACGCCCGTGGAAGAAGCTTCGGGCTATGAGTCCACCAAGGCCGCCACGCCGGCCGCGCCGCGAGGATACGACGTTGCGCCCGCTCCGGATTTCGCCGCTGAAACGCGCGCCATGCGCAGCCTCATGCGGCGCGAGCGCTCCTCCGCCTATTGGTTCGCCGCCGCCAAATGGGGCATGGGCGGGCTCGTGCTGGGCATGGTGATGGGCGCCAGCCTCATGTACGTGGCGTCCGTCGCGCAGCTGCCGGTCGCGCAGGACGCGGTCGCCCGTGGCGCGGCCATCGCCGCCGCGTCAAACGCGCTCCGCGGCGATCCCACGGCGCCGATCACGCCCCAGCGCTAAGCCGCCTCAAAGTTCGGCCATTTCGGGCAACGCGCGATCGCGAGAATTCGCGCGCCCGTTTTTTCCCCTCATCCGGCGCGTTCGCAAGTCGGTTGAGGGGGCGTGTCGCGCTTGGCCGCCGTCACCCCAGCAGCTTCTTCAACGCGTACAGCGCCTCGAGCGCCTCGCGCGGGCTCATCGAGTCCGGATCCAGCGCCGCGAGTTTGGCCTCCACCACCGACGGCTCGGGCGGCGGCGGCGCATCGGCGAACAGCGGCAACGCGTCGAGCCCGCCCGACATCCGCCCGCCCTTCCCGCTTTCGAGCCGCGTGAGCACCGCGCGCGCACGCTCCACCGCCGCACGCGGCAGACCGGCGAGCTTGGCGACCTGGATCCCGTAGCTGCGGTCCGCCGGGCCTGGCGCGACCTCATGCAGGAAGACGAGGTCCCCCTTCCATTCCTTGGCGCGCAGGCTCGCGTTGGCCGCGCTCGCCAGCCGATCGGGCAGGCCCGTCATCTCGTGATAGTGCGTGGCGAACACCGCCCGGCAACGGTTCACTTCGTGCAGGTGCTCCGCGACGGCCCAGGCGATGGCTAGGCCGTCGAACGTTGCGGTGCCGCGCCCCACCTCGTCGAGCACCACGAGCGCGCGCGGGCCGGACTGGTTCAGGATCGCGGCCGTTTCGACCATTTCGAGCATGAAGGTTGAGCGCCCGCGGGCCAGATCGTCCGACGCGCCGACGCGTGAGAACACACGATCCACCACACCCAGCCGCAGCCGCCGCGCCGGCACATAGGCCCCCGCCTGCGCCAGGATCGCCAGCAGCGCGACCTGCCGCAGATAGGTGCTCTTCCCCGCCATGTTCGGCCCGGTGACGAGCAGCAGTCGCGCGCCCGCCTGCCCTTCGGCGTCGAGCCGCACGTCGTTCGCGGTGAACGGCTTACCTTCCCGCCGCAAGGCCTGTTCGACCACGGGATGACGGGCGGCGTCGGCGATCAGGGCGCCGCTGTCGTCGATTTCGGGGCGCACCGCCTCCGCCTCGTCCGCCCATTCCGCCAAAGCCGCCGCGACGTCGAGGATCGCCAGGGCGTCCGCCGCGGCCCGCAAGGGCCCTTCGAGCCCGACCACCCGCGCGACAAGCTCCTGGAACACGGCCAGTTCGCGCGCGAGCGCCTCGGACGCCGCGCGTTCGATCCGGCGATCGAGTTCGGCGAGCTCCGTGGTGGTGAAGCGCACGGCCGAGGCGGTCGTCTGGCGATGAATGAACACGGCCGAGAGCGGCGGCGCGACGAGCGCCTCGGCCTGCTTCGGCGTCGCCTCCACATGGTATCCGAGCACCGCATTGTGCCGCACTTTCAGCGGCAGGCCGGTGCGCTCGGCGAGCTCCTGTTGCAGGGCGGCGATCACGCGCCGGCTGTCGTCTCGCAGGGCACGGGCGGCGTCGAGGGCGGCGTCCGCGCCGTCGGCCAGGAACCCGCCGTCCCGCGCGAGCGTCGGCAGATCGGCGGCGAGCACGCGGGCGAGATGCGCCGCCAGCGCGCCGAGCGCGGGGATCGCCGTCAGCGTCAACGCGCGCGCGGCCTCCGCCACCTCGGCGGGAGCCGCCGGCGTCGTGACCACACCCGCCGCCGCCTCCCCGGCGCGCAAGCCATCGCGCAGGGCCGCGAGGTCGCGCGGGCCCCCGCGCCCGAGCGTCAGGCGCGTGAGCGCCCGCGCGATGTCGGCGCCGGATTTCAGCACAGACCGGACATCAGCCCGGATGCGCGGCTCGCCCAGGAAGAACGCCACCGAGTCGTGGCGGGCCTTGATGGCGTCAACGTCCGTCAGCGGCCGCGCGAGCCGTTCGCCGAGCAGCCGCCCGCCCGCGGCGGTGACCGTCCGATCGACGGCGGCCAGGAGAGAGCCCTCGCGCGCGCCGCGCATCGAGCGCTCGATCTCCAGCGCCGCCCGCGTCGCCGGATCGATGGCCATCACCGCCCCGGGCGTGACACGCCGCGGCGGCTTCAGGCGCGGGGCTGCGCCGGCCTGCGTGAGTTCGATATAGTCGAGCAGCAGCCCGATCGCGGCGAGTTCGGCCTCGGTGAAGGCGCCGAACCCGTCGAGCGTGGCGACCTCGTACAGCTCGCGCGCGCGGCGGGCGCCGAAACGGGCGTCCGCTTTCGGGCCCGGTCGCACGGTCAGCGCCGCGCCACACTCCTCCGCGACGCCGCGCAGGCGGGCCGCATCGGGCTCGGCCACGAGGAGCTCCGCCGGCGCCACGGCCGCCAGTGCGTCCTCGAGCCGCGGCGCAGGACCAACCTCGAAGGCGCCGGTGGACACATCGGCCCACGCCAGCGCCGCGCCATCGGGCCCGAACGCCACCGCCGCCAGCCGCGCCGAGAACCGGGCGTCCAGAAGCGCGTCATCGGTGAGCGTGCCGGGCGTGACGACGCGGACGACCTCCCGGCGCACGATCGACTTCGCGCCGCGCCTCTTGGCCTCGGCGGGGTCCTCCATCTGCTCGACGACGGCGACGCGGAAGCCCTGCCGGATCAGCCGCGCCAGGTATCCCTCGGCCTGGTGCCAGGGAACGCCGCACATCGGGATCGGATCGCCCTGGTGCTGACCGCGTTTCGTCAGCGTGATGTCGAGAGCGGCGGCGGCCTTCTCTGCGTCCTCGAAGAAGAGCTCGTAGAAATCGCCCATCCGGAAGAAGACGAGCGCGTCCGGATGCTGGTTCTTCGCAGCGAAGAACTGCGCCATGAACGGCGTGAGCTTTTCGGGCGCTTCTGCGGAATCGGCCATCGGTTCTGCATAAACGGTCCGGCGCGGGGGCGCGAGCGTCCTGCCGGTCGTCGCGGCGCGAACGAAAGGCGCCCCGCGGCCCGCTTCGCAGGCCGCCGCGTCATGCGGCCCCGCGCCGCCCTGGGGCGCCGGCCGGTCTCGATTGACCCGTCCGCGACGCGCTTTAGGGTGTCGCCTCTCCAAAAGACGGGCGGCTCAGTCAGACATGTCGGAAGAAAAGCGCAGTTTCACGGACGAGGAAGCCCTCGCGTTCCACCGGGCGAACCCGCCGGGGAAGCTGTCGATCACCCCCACGAAGCCGATGGCGACGCAGCGGGACCTTTCCCTCGCCTATTCGCCGGGCGTGGCGGTTCCGGTGAAGGCGATCGCCGAAGACCCGGACCGCGCCTACGACTACACGTCCAAGGGCAACATGGTCGCCGTGATCTCGAACGGCACCGCGATCCTGGGCCTTGGCGATCTCGGCCCGCTCGCGTCGAAGCCGGTGATGGAAGGCAAGGCCGTCCTGTTCAAGCGCTTCGCGGACATCGACTCGATCGACGTGGAAGTGTTCACCAAGGATCCGGAAGACCTGATCCGCACCGTCAAGAACATCGGTCCGACCTGGGGCGGCATCAATCTCGAGGACATCAAAGCGCCCGAGTGCTTCATCATCGAAAGCCGGCTGCGCGACGAGCTCGACATTCCCGTCTTCCACGATGACCAGCACGGCACGGCGATCATCGCCGCCGCCGGCTTCATCAATGCCTGCAAGCTGACCGACCGCGACATCAAGGACGTGCGCGTCGTCGTCAACGGGGCCGGCGCGGCCGGTCTTTCGGTGATCAGTCTTTTGAAGCTGATGGGCGTGCGGCACGAGAACGTCATCGTCTGCGACCGCGAGGGCGTGATCTATCGCGGCCGCGAGAAGGGCATGGACCAGTTCAAGGCCGCCCACGCCGTCGACACCAAGCTGCGCACGCTCGCCGAGGCGATGAAGGGCGCGGACTGCTTCATGGGACTCAGCGTCGCCAAGTCCGTGACCAAAGAGATGGTCAAGTCGATGGCGAAGAACCCGATCATCTTCGCGATGGCCAATCCGGATCCGGAAATCCTGCCGGAAGAGATCCGCGAAGTGCGTGACGACGCGATCATCGCCACGGGCCGCTCGGACTACGCCAACCAGGTCAACAACGTTCTCGGCTTCCCCTATATCTTCCGTGGCGCGCTCGATGTCCGCGCCCGGACGATCAACGAAGAGATGAAGCTCGCCGCGGCCAAGGCGCTCGCCGAGCTCGCGCAGGAAGACGTGCCGGACGAAGTGGCCGCCGCCTATCACGGCCGCCGGCTCAAGTTCGGGCCGGACTACATCATCCCCACCCCCTTCGATCCGCGCCTGATCGCCACCGTGCCGCCGCTCGTCGCCCAGGCGGCGATGGACACCGGCGTCGCGCGCAAGCCGATCGCGGACATGGACGCGTACCGCGCGAGCCTCGCGCAGCGGCTCGATCCCTCGGCCGCGCTGATGCAGCGGATCCAGAACGTCGTGCGCGGCGGCCCCAAGCGCATCGTGTTCGCCGAGGGTGAAGAGCCGGCCGTGATCCGCGCCGCCTACGCGTTCCAGGAGCTCGGCCTCGGCGAGGCGATCCTGATCGGCCGCGAGGAGCAGGTGCTGCGCAACATGGCGCTCGTCGGCGTTCCGGAGGACGCCGGCCTGCAGATCGTCAATGCGCGCCTCAGCGACGCGAACCCGGCCTATACCGAGTTCGTCTACAGGCGCTCGCAGCGCTACGGCGCGCTGCACCGCGACGCGCAGCGCCTCGTCAATCAGGACCGCAACGTGTTCGGCGCCTGCATGGTCGCGCTCGGCCACGCCGACGGCATGGTGACGGGCGTGACCCGCCCCTTCTCCGTGGCGCTCGACGACGTGCGCCGGGTGATCGATCCGGCGCCGCGCGCGCGCGTGATGGGCGTCTCGATCGTGCTCTCCAAAGGCCGCATGATCTTCATCGCCGACACGAACGTGACCGAAATGCCGGGCGCGGAAGATCTGGCGCAGATCGCGGTCCAGGCCGCGCGCACCGCCGAGCGCTTCGGCGTGACGCCGCGCGTGGCGTTCCTTTCGTTCTCGACCTTCGGCAACCCGATGGGCGAGCGCGCCGCCAAGGTGCGCGAGGCCGTGGGCCTGCTCGACCGCCGGGAAGACATCGAGTTCGAGTACGAGGGCGAGATGAGCCCAGAGGTCGCGCTCTCATCGGACGCGCGCCGGATCTACCCCTTCTCCCGCCTGACCGAGCCGGCCAACGTGCTGGTCATGCCGGCGATCCACTCCGCGTCGATCTCGACGAAGCTGCTGGCGGCGCTGGGCGGGGCGATGGTGGTGGGCCCGCTCGTCGTCGGCCTCGACGCCTCGATCCAGATCTGCCCGCTCAACGCGACGGTTTCGGAGATCGTGACGCACGCCACCCTTGCGGCGTTCGACAAGGCCATGCGGAAGTAGGCGCCGGCGTCCGGCGAACAGGGGCCGGCGGCCGCGTCGTCAGTGCTCGACGACGCCCCCTTTCCGGCGGGCGCGGATGTTGAGCAGCTCCACCGCCAGCGAGAACGCGATGGCGAAGTAAAGATAGCCGCGCGGGATGTGGAAGCCGGCGGCGTCGGCCACGAGCGCCACCCCGACGAGGAGGATGAAGGCGAGCGCCAGCATCTTGGTCGTCGGGTGCTTCTCGATGAACTCGGCCAGCGGCTTCGACGCGAACGCCATCACGAAGGTCGAAAGAACCACCGCCGTGATCATCACCACCAGGTCGTCGGTCATGCCGACGGCGGTGATGACGCTGTCGAGCGAGAACACGAAGTTGATGACGAACAACTGCACCACGACGCTGCCGAACGTGGCGCCGGCGGCGGTCGTTTCGTGGTGCGTGCCTTCGACGCTCTGGTGGATCTCCTGCGTGCCCTTCCACAACAGGAAGAGGCCCCCGGCGAACAGGATGAGGTCCTTGACGGTGACCTGAAGGAACTCGGCGGCGTGCTCGCCCTCCTTTCCGAACATCGGCGCGAGTGCGGGATCGAGGGCGAACAGCGGGTGCTTGTCGAGATTGATGATCCAGAAGATGCCCGCGAGCATCACGATCCGGAGCGCCATGGCGCCCCAGATGCCGATGCGCCGGGCCCTGTCCTGCTCGGCCCCCTTCAGCTTCCCGACCGCGATCGAGACGAACAGCAGGTTGTCGATCCCGAGCACGATCTCGAGGAACGTCAGGGTGGTCAGGGAAAGCCAGAAGGCGGGGGTCGCGAGAAAGTCCATGACCGCACGAACGCGTGATCGGCCGCTCTGGTCAAGAGGTCGTGATCACGCCCTGGCCGTCGCGCCTTGGCGCGCGAGCGGGGCCGATCGTGCCCATGCGCGCCGATCAGCCGCCCAGAAAATCAGCATCACGTTAACGCCCGAGCCCCCGAGCACGGTCTTGGACGGCGCTTTGGTGAGGCCGTATCAATCTTTGTGAGCGCGGTGTTACGAGGCCGCCGGCGCCGCCTCGAAAAACTTTACGACTTCGGCCGTCAGCGCGCGTTTCGCCGCCGCAACGATTTCGGCCCCCGCCTCGACGCTGGCTTGCGACGGATCGGAGCCGATGCGCCCATCCGGAAACCGCCGGCGATAATCTGCGGCGTCGCGGAAACTACCCGAGGGCGCGATTTTCGGCGTCATCTCCACGCGCTTCACCGCCTCGGGATAGCGATAGTAGGTGACCGACACTTCCGACGCCGTCGCATGCGATCCGTCGCCCACCGGAAAAATTCTGCGGATCACGCCCGACACGCCGGGCAGCTCCCACCAGTTCGCTGCGGCCAGCGCGAACGGCGCAGGCTCCCCGCGCAGGCTCCACGCCGCGTACGCCTCCGAGAACGCCGCCTGGATCGTCGCGCTGTTCCCGCCGTGGCCATTGAGGAAGTAGATGCGGGTAAAGCCGTGCCGCGTGAGGCTGGCGATCCAGTCCTGCATCGCCGCGATCATCGTCGACGGGCGCAGCGTGATGGAGCCCGGGAACGCCAGGTGATGTTGCGCCTGCCCGACGCTGAAGGTCGGCCCGACGAGGAACCCGCCCTCCGCCGCCGCCTCGAGCGCGATCGTCTCGGGGCAGATCGCGTCGGTGCCGATGAGGCCGTTCGGCCCGTGCTGCTCGTGGCTGCCGATCGGGATCACGATGCCCTTGGAGCGGGCGAGATAGGCTTCGACTTCGGGCCAGGAGGCCGTGCTGAGCTGCATGGGAAGAACCTCTAAAGGAAAGAATAGGGATCGACGTCGATCTGGACACGGACGGAAGCCGGCAGTTTCACGCGCTCGGCCCAGGCGCCGAGAAACGCCGAGAGGTCGACGCCGCGATCCGCGCGGATCAGGAAGCGTCGACGGTGCTGGCCGCGGATGACCGCGAGCGGCGCCGGCGCCGGGCCCCACACGTCCACCTTGTCCGCGTCTGGATGCGCCGCGCCCATCGCCTGGGCGGCGGCGTTCACCTGGGCCTCGTCCCCGCCCGAGACGATCACCGCCGCGAGGCGGCCGAACGGCGGCATGCCGAGCGCCTCGCGCTGGCTCGCCTCGATTTCGAGGAAACCGTCGCGGTCCTGCCGGGCAAGCGCCTGCATCGCGTCGTGCTCGGGGCAATAGGTCTGAATGTACGCGCGGCCGGGCCGATCTGCGCGACCGGCGCGACCGGCGACCTGACTCAACAGCTGGAACGCCCGCTCGCCGGCCCGCAGGTCGCCGCCCTTCAGGCCGAGATCCGCGTCCACGACGCCGACGACCGTGAGCCGCGGGAAGTTGTGGCCCTTGGCGACGATCTGGGTGCCGACGAGGATGTCGATCTCCCCGGCGGCCATGGCGTCGACGATGGAGCGCACGTCCGCCCCGGTCGGCGCGGTGTCGGAGGAGAAGATCGCCACCCGCGCACCGGGGAACAGCTCGCGCGCCTCCTCCTCCACGCGCTCCACGCCGGGCCCGATCGCGGCGAAGCTGTCCGGCGCGAGGCACTCGGGGCACTCTTTCGGCTTGGGGATCGAGTAGCCCGTGAGGTGGCAGACGAGCCGACCCGAATAGCGGTGCTCGACGAGCCAGCTTTGGGTGTCCGGCGCCTGCATGCGGTGCCCGCAGGAGCGGCACAGCGTCAGCGGCGCGTAGCCGCGGCGGTTGAGATAGAAGAGCGCCTGCTCCCCCGCCGCCAAGGCCTCCGCCGTCGCACGCACCAGTGTCGGCGACAGCCACCGCCCGCGCTCGGGACTCTCGGTCTTCATGTCGATGAGGTGGATGTCGGGCAGCACGGCGACGCCGTGACGGGCGGTGAGCTTCACGTGCCGGTAACGACCGGCGCGGGCATTGGTGAGGGTCTCGAGCGACGGCGTGGCCGAGGCCAGCACCACCGCGCAGCCGCCGAGCTTGGCGCGCGCCACCGCGAGGTCGCGCGCCTGATACGCGACGCCGTCGTCCTGCTTGTAGGACGGGTCGTGCTCTTCATCGATGACGATGAGCTTCAGATTGCGGAACGGCAGGAACAGCGCCGAGCGCGCGCCAGCCACCAAACGCGCCCTTCCCTCGTTGATTTCGCGCCAGGCGCGGCGGCGGTCCTTTTGCGTGATCGCGCTGTGCCACTCCACGGGGCGCACGTCGAACCGGTGCTCGAACCGCGCCAGGATGGCTTGTGTCAGCGCGATTTCCGGCAGCAGCACGAGCACCTGCGCCGTGGGATCGGCGCGCAGCGCCTCGGCCACGGCTTCGAGATAGACTTCCGTCTTTCCCGAACCGGTCACGCCGTCCAGCAATGTGACCTGAAACCCGCCCTCGCGCAGCGGTGCGATCAGTTCGGCGGCGGCGCGCGCCTGATCGTCCGAGAGGCGCCGCCCGTCCGGAGCTGGACCATCCAGGTTCGGCTCGGGATACGGAGGATCCTCGAGCCGCTCCTCGCGCGCGAGCGCGCCGGTGTCGATCAGCGCCTTGACCACGCCGCTCGAGACGCCCGCGCGCCGGGCGAGATCGGCGGGCGTGCCCGGCGCCTGCGCCGCCGCCGCGAGCACCTTCGCCCGCGCCGGCGTGACGCCGGCGGTCAGCGCGCCCGTAGAGGCATAGACGGCGTAGGTCGGTGACGGGCGCAGCGCATCCGGCGAGCGCGCCACCATCCGCAAGATCAGGCCCGGCGGCGACACCACGTAGCGCGCGATCCAATCGACGAACCGTCGCGAGATCTCCGGCAAGGGCTGCGCCGGCTCCACCGAGTCGATCGGCTTGAGGTTGCCCGCGGCCGGGCTTTCGGTAACGGCCCACACCACGCCGCGGAGCAGACGCGGCCCCAGCGGCGCGACGACGTGCATGCCTGGCTCCAGCCCCCAGGCCGCCGGCGCCTGGTAGTCGAACGGCTCGGGCAGCGGCAGCGGGAACAGCACGCTCACCTTCACGAGCGGCCCGACCTCGACGGCGTCGAGTTCGAAGGGCTCGCCGCTTTCCTCGAACCCTGGCAAGGGTTGTGCGGCGTCCTGCGGCGCGGCGCGGCCGGTGCGCGCGGCGGCACGGGGCGCTGCGCGCGGAGTAAGGCGGGAGGACGCGCTCATGATCGAGCAAGGTAGGAATCCTTCGCCCGCGACGCCAGCGGAACAGGCCCTGACGCTGTTCCTCGCCTATCTCGAAGAAGAAAAACGCTTCTCCGCCAAATCGATCGAGGCCTATGGGCGTGATGTCGCGGCGTTCATGGGGTTCCTTGCGGGGCATCTCGGAGAGCCCGTTCGCGTGGCGCATTTCGAATCGCTCACGCCCGCCGATCTGCGCGCCTATCTCGCCGCGCGCCGCCGCGGCGAGAACCGGCTCGGCGATCGCTCGCTCGCGCGGGCGCTCGCAGCGATCCGCAGCTTCTTCCGCTGGCTGGACGTGCGGGCGGGCATCACGAATGCGCGCGTGAGCCTCGTGCGCGGGCCGCGCCCCAAGCCGCTGCTCCCGCGCCCCGTCGGCGAGGCGGCCGCCGCCGCCCTTCTCGCCGACGCCGCCGCCGACGACGAAGACACCGCCCCCTGGATCGCCGCACGCGACGCGGCAGTGCTCACGCTTTTGTATGCGGCGGGCCTGCGGATCTCCGAAGCGCTTTCGCTGCGCGGCCGCGATCATCCGCTGCCGGACGCGCTGCGCATCACCGGCAAAGGCGGCAAGACGCGCCTCGCGCCCGTGCTGCCGGTCGCGCGCGACGCCGTCGCCGCCTATGTCGCGCTGTGTCCGTATGCGCTCGATGCGGAGGGCGCGCTGTTCCGCGGCGCGAAAGGCGCCGCGCTCTCGCCGCGCATCGTGCAGGCGAAGATGCGCGCGCTGCGCATCCGTCTCGGGCTGCCGGAGAGCGCGACTCCGCACGCGTTGCGCCACGCATTCGCGACTCATCTGCTCGCGCACGGCGCCGATCTGCGCGCGATTCAGGAGCTGCTCGGCCACGAATCGCTGTCGACGACGCAAAAATATGCGGATGTCGAAGCGGAGCGTCTGCTCGCTGCATACGACGCTGCGCACCCTCGATCAGGCGCGTGAAACTCCAAGGGCCCCTTAGGTTTTCGAGACAAGATTCAGCCCCGGAAAAGAACAGATCCGCGCTCGCCAAATTAACCTGAATATAACGAAAAACTTTTTGCGCGAGTATTTGGCGAAACTTGTTGGAAACCATCCGCGTATCAAAAAGGCACACGGCGATAACAATTTATCGCTCGTTACGCTTGCGACAACCAAAGTAAAGACTGGAGTAATACAATGGCTATGATGAAGAAGACGACGAAGGCCGCCGCGAAAAAGCCGGCCGCGAAGAAGGCCCCGGCGAAGAAGGCCGCGGTGAAGAAGACGGTTGCGAAGAAGGCCCCGGCCAAGAAGCCGGTCGCCAAGAAGACCGTCGCGAAGAAGCCGGCCGCGAAGCGCGTGGTCGCCAAGAAGACGACGGCGAAGAAGACGGTCCGCAAGACCGTTGCGAAGAAGGCCGTCGCCAAGAAGCCGGTTGCGAAGAAGACGACGGCGAAGAAGACGGTCCGCAAGGCCGTTGCGAAGAAGCCGGTCGCCCGCAAGACGGCGAAGAAGCCGGCGGCGAAGAAGGCTGCTCCCCGCGCGCGCAAGTCGACCCGCGCGGCTGCTCCTGTGGCTCCGATCGCGAAGATCTGAACCGCGCTCCCGCTGGCGGGAACGAGCGTATCCGCCGTTCCCCCGACTGGAACGATAGAGGCGCCTCCCTGATGGGATGGCGCCTCTTCTCGTTGGGCGCGTCCCTCGAAACCGTGCGCGAAACGCCGCACGCCCAAAAAAATGATCGACGCGGCGCGGCGCGGAATCTCGGACGCGTTCGGACGATCTCGCATCGACGCCGACGCGCAGGCCTCGCCCGCGCCAAAGCCGCCGGCCGCCCCCTCCCCCGCCCTGCAGCGACCCCGCCTCAATGCGGCGAGGCGTTAAGATTCGTCAACAACCACGCGGAAAATCGATCGCGACGCATCCCGCGCCCGGATCGCCGCGGCGACCGTTCGGTGGCCCCCGCCGTCTGGTCTGAAGGCGTCTCAAGACTTCGCATGGCCGCGCCAGACGAGCCTTCGGGCCGGCGAGTCGAGGCCGCGAACGCGACAGTTCCTCGCAAAAACTCGCGAAGGACCCGCTTGCAAAATTTTGCGTTCGTGTATCGTGACTCCCGCGCCGATTCTGCGCGCAGGTAGCTCGAGGAGAGGCGAATGCCCCCGACGAAGAAAACGACGACTGCGGCGGCGAAGCCGGCCGCGAAAGCGCCGGCCGCGAAGCCGGCGAAAGCGGCGGCCCCGAAAAAGGCCGCGGCGCCGAAAGCTGCGAAGCCGGCCGCGAAGGCCGCGCCGAAAGCTGCGGCTCCGAAAAAGGCGGCAGCCCCGAAGGCGGCGAAGCCGGCAAAGGCCGCGGCGCCCAAGAAGGCCGCTGCGCCGAAGAAGAAGTAAGACCGGCGTCCGTATGGACGTCTCCTTCCGCCCGCCCCGCCCCGCGCGACCGCGCCGGGCCAGGGGCGGGCGAAGTGTTTTTAGGCGGCTGGCGCGCCGCCTCACGCAGCTTCGACGCGCAGGACCAGGTTCATCCGTGTACGGATCATTATTGGGCATCCGGCGGCAGGCACGAGCGCGGTGATTGATCGCGACTGGCGCCCGCGACCAGACCAAGTCAAACGCCCAAGTCAAAGCCGTGAATACATGCCGCGGCCCCGGTTCGACCCTTGCGGAGCGCTCCCCCGGATTGCGCGCCTGGCGCCCGGAAATGCCCCGGCGACCGCGTCGCCCCCTCCCCTGAGACCTCGGGCACATTGCGGCAGCGCCGGCGTCGATTGGCTGAAAATATCGCCTTTCCCGACACTTAATCCGCACCAGCGCGCCTCTGCCACTTTGCACTTTACATTCCAAAGTGCTTTGCGCTATCAGTTCAACGTCAGCAGCCGAAAGGACCGACCATGAGCCGAAGCGACACCCTCGAAGACTTGGACTACATCCGCGCGCTCGCCGAGGAGGGCCGCTCGGCCCCGCTGCTCGGCGGCGGCCACCTCGCCGCGTACGGCGCGTTGACGACGATCGCCTACCTCGCGCACTGGGCCGTCCTGACGACGAAGGCGCCCGATGTTTTCTTCGCAATCGTGTGGGGCGGCTACGGCGTCTCCATGGCGATCGCCGGGGCCCTGATGCGGCGTCGGATCGAGGGCAAGCCCGGCGGCGGCGCGCTCGGCAATCGGGTGGAGCGCGCCGTGTGGCTCGCCGCCGGCGTCGCGATCGGGGCGGTGTGGGCCGGCGCGGCGGCGCGCAGCGTGATGCAGAACAACGGGCTCGAGATGGATCTTCTGACGCCGACCGTGTTCGCCGCCTACGCCACCGGCCTGCTCACCACGGGGCGCATCGTCAACGATCGGGTGCTGATCGTCGCGGCGGTGCTCGCCTATGTGGTCGCCGCCATCGCGGTGACGCTCATCCACACGCCGACGCTCTATCTCGTCACCGCGGCGGGGGCGGCCGCCACCCTGCTGGCGCCGGGCCTGATCCTGATGCGCCGCGAGCCTTCGGAGGTGGTGTGACGTGTCCTCCTTCGACCACACGGGGCTCGACGACGTCATCCACGGGCGGCTTCGCCTCGGCGTGATGGCCTATCTGTCGACCGCCTCCCCCGCCACGTTCCTCGAACTGAGGTCCAAGGTGAACGCGACCGACGGCAACCTCTCGGCCCATCTCGCGAAGCTCGAGGCGGCCGGGTACGTGACGATCGAGAAGAGCTTCGAAGCACGCAAGCCGGTGACGCGCGTGGCGCTGACGGAGACCGGACGCGCCGCCTGGATCGCCTATCTCGGCAATCTGCGCGGCCTTCTCGACGCCGCCGAGTGACGACCCGCGCATCCCACGCGGACGCGGCGCAGGGCACACCCCTGCGCCGCGTTGCGTCTCGGTCAGCCCATGATGAAGGCGTTGAGTTTGTTCCCGTCGGGATCGCGGAAGTAGGCCGCGTAGAATCCGCTGTCGCCGCGCGGTCCGGGTGGACCTTCGCACGTGCCGCCGTGTGCGAGCGCGATCTCGTGCAGGCGATGCACCTGCGCCTTGTCCTTGGCCTCGAGCGCGACCATCACGCCGTTGCCGATGGTCGCCGGCTTGCCATCGAACGGCTTGGTGAGGCCGATCCCCGCCGCCCCGCCGGGCGCGCCCCAGGCGATGAACGTATCGAAATCCATCATGCGCCCGACGCCCATTTCCGCGGCGATGGCGTCGTAGAATTTTGCGGCGCGCTGCAAGTCGTTCGTGCCGAGCGTGACGTAGCCGATCATGCGGCCCTCCCTTCGTCCGACGACGCTGCACATGCGCCGCCATGAACGGGAAACGCCTAGCAGTCGCGCCGGAACAAAGAAAGAACGAAGATCAGCCCAGCGCCGCCCGCTGCGCCGCGAAGAGCTCGGTCGTGCCTTTGCGGGCGAGACGCATCAGCGCGGCGAACTCTTCGTCCGAGAACGGCCGTTGTTCGCCCGTCGCCTGAATCTCGATCAGGCGGCCGTCGCCGGCGATGACGAAGTTGGCGTCGACTTCCGCGCTGGAATCCTCGGCGTAGTCGAGATCGAGCACCGGCACGTTCTGATGCACGCCGCAGGAAATCGCCGCGACCTGCCCGGTCAGCGGATCGGTCTTGAGCACGCCCTCCTCGCGCAGATAGGCGAGCGCCCGCGCGAGCGCGACCCACGCCCCGGTGATCGCCGCGGTGCGCGTGCCGCCATCGGCCTGCAGCACGTCGCAATCGATGGTGATCGTGCGGTCCGGCATCAGCGAGAGGTCCACGACCGAGCGGAGCGCACGGCCGATCAGGCGCTGGATCTCCTGCGTGCGGCCGGACTGCTTGCCCTGCGCCGCCTCGCGCCGCGTGCGCGTGTGGGTGGAGCGCGGCAGCATGCCGTACTCCGCGGTGATCCAGCCCCGCCCCTGCCCCTTCAGCCAGCCCGGCACGCCCTGCTCCACGCTCGCGGTGACGAGCACGTGCGTGTGGCCGAACTTGGCGAGGCACGAGCCCTCGGCATAGCGGGTGGCGTTGGGCTCAAGCGTGACGACGCGCAGCGCGTCGGGCGCGCGACCGGAAGGGCGCATGGGGTGTCTCCTGGGCGGCGCGGAACGCGCGGCGGGTGCTGGGGCTCTAGAGCGCCGGGGCGCGCAAAGGAAGCCGAAAGCGCGCGGACGCCGCCTACACCTGCCCGGCGCGGTCCGATCCCTGGCGCGCCAGCATCCAGCCCGGATACTCCGGCGGCAACGCCGAGACGCGATCAAGCGCGGCGAGCTCTTCGGCCGTGAGTCGCACCGCGCCCGCCTGCAGGTTCTCGTCGAGCTGCTCGCGCGTTTTCGCGCCGACGATGACGCTCGTCACCCAGGGCTGGTGCAGCAGCCACGCCAGCGCGATGCGCGCCACGGAGCATCCCCGCGCCTCCGCGATCGGGCGCATCGCGTCGATGCAGTCGAACGCGCGGTCCTTGTTGACCGGCGGGAAATCGAACACAGCGCGGCGGGCGTCGTTGGGGCCCCCGCCCTCGCGCGCGAACTTGCCCGAGAGCAGCCCGCCGGCAAGCGGGCTCCACGGCAGCAGGCCGAGCTGCTGATCCTGCAGCAGCGGCACGATCTCGCGTTCGAGATCGCGGCCGGCCAGCGTGTAGTACATCTGGGCGGACTCGAACCGCGGCAGGCCGAGCTTGTCGGAGATCCACAGCGCCTTGGCGATCTGCCAGGCCGCCATGTTGCACAGCCCGATATAGCGGACGCGTCCCGACCGCACGATGTCCGCCAGCGCCTGCAGCGTCTCCTCGAGCGGCGTCAACGGATCGACGCCATGCACCTGATAGAGATCGATATGATCGAGACGCAGGCGCTTGAGGCTCGCATCGACGGCATCGAACAGGTGCTTGCGCGACAGCCCGTTGACGTTGCGCGCCGTGTTGCGCCGCGCCGCATCGGGCTGATCCGTTGGCGCCATCACGCGCCCGAGCGCCTTGGTGGCGATGACGATCTCGTCCCGCGGCAGGCCGAGCGCATGCACCGCCTCCCCCGTCATCGCTTCCGAGACGCCGTTTGAATAGACGTTCGCGGTGTCGAAGAAGTTCACCCCGGCGTCGAACGCGCCTTTGACGAGATCATTGACCTCGTCCTGCGGCTGGGCGCCGATCGCCTTCCAGAAGCCGTCCCCGCCGAACGTCATCGTGCCGAGGCAGATCTCGGAAACGAGCAGGCCGGTTCGGCCGAGCTTCTTGTAGCGCATGGGTGTTCTCCCGATTGTCGGAGCCGCAGGCTGGACGTCGACTTTGCGACAGAGCCGAGCCGACGTCACCCAGTTTGCGCGACGTCCATGTCGACTGGGCCAAGCCCGTGGTAAGGTCAGCGGGGTATGGCCGACGGAGGTTCCGAGCGTGGCAAGCGAACGCGGCCGCAATCGAACGGCGAAGCTCATCAGAATTGGCCGTCGGCGGGCTCTGCCGATCCCGGCTGATTTCGCGACGACGGCGGACGAAGTGAGCCTGCAAAGGCAGGGGCATCGCCTCCTGGTCGACGAACGGCCGCGCGCCTCGCTCCTTGCCTATCTGGCCAATCTCGATCCCATCGAAGACGACTTCGCACCCGTGGACGACGCCCCGCCATCTCCGGTCGGGTGATGCCAGGCTATCTGCTCGACACGAATATCGTTTCAGACCTCGTCCGAAGGCCCGGCGGCCCCGTCGCCGCAAGGATCGCAGAGGTCGGCGAAGCGGAGATCGCGACCAGCGCGATCGTCGCCGCCGAGCTTCGCTACGGGGCCGTAAAGAGCGGCTCCGCCCGTCTCACGCAGCGCCTGAGCGAGATTCTCGATCGGATGTATGTCACGCCATTCGAGGCGCCCGCCGACGTAATCTATGGCCGGCTCCGCGTCGCGCTCGAGCGGCTTGGTCGGCCGATCGGCGGCAATGACCTGCTGATCGCCGCGCAGGCGTTCGCGAACAACGCGACACTCGTAACCGCGAACGCGCGGGAGTTCGCACGGGTCGAGGGGCTGGCGCTCGAAAACTGGCTGGCGTGAGCCCCCTTCCCTTACACCCCGTGTTGCTTGAACCACGCCAGCGTGCGCGCCCACGCGTCCTTGGCGGCGGCCTCGTCGTAGCTGGGGCGGTAATCGGCGTGGAACCCGTGCTGTGCGCCGGGATAGACGATGATTTCGCTCTTCGTCGGGTTGCCCGCAGCGGCAAGCGCAGCGCGCATGGCTTCGACGTCCGCAAGCGGGATGCCCTGGTCCTTCTCGCCATAGAGGCCAAGCACCGGCGCCTTCAGATCCTTCGCGACGTCGACGGGATACGCGCGCTTCTCCGCGTCCGGAAACGGGCCCTGCGCGGGCGGCGATACCAGGCGGCCGTAATAGGCGACGCCCGCCTTGAAGGCCGGATTCCGCGCCGCCGCCATCCAGACGACGTTGCCGCCCCAGCAGAAGCCCGTGACGCCCAGCCGCCCTTTCGCCACGTCCTTGCGCGACGCGAGGTAGGCCGCAGCGGCATCGGTGTCGGCCGCGACCTGCGCCGCGCCCGCCTGCGCCACGATCTTCCGGATTTCGCCGAAATCCGTGAGCGTCGAGGGATCGCCCGCGCGATCGAAATAGTCCGGCGCAAGCGCCACGTAGCCGGCCTTCGCCAGACGGCGGCAGACGTCCTTGATGTAGGCATGGATGCCGAAGATCTCGTTGGCGACGACGATCGCCGGATAGCGCCCCTTCTTGGCTGGGCGCGCGAGATAACCCGGCAGCTGCGTGCCGCCCGCTGCGGGGAACGTGACTTCCTCGATCTTGATGCCCGTCTCGTCGGTGGTGATCGCGGCGTCGGCCGTGGGCGAGATCGCGAGCGCGTACCCCGCGGTGAACAGCGAGGCGAGCGCGATCCGGCGCGTCGGCGCGCCTTCGGTGATCTGGCCTTCGGGCGTCTTCAGCAGCATGTCGTTCTCCCTCTCGTCGGCGGCGATCGTACGCGCGTTACGGCGCCTCAGTCACGGGGGGCCGCGTCACGCGGCGGAGCGTAAGATTGATGCGCCCCCCGCCCGCGACCAGTCGGCTCGTGCCGGCGAGCACGCGATCGACGCCGTGAAAGCTCGAGCGCGCCGCACCCGCCATCACGAGCACGTCGCCGGAGGACAGGCGCAGCGAGACCGTCTTGTCCGTGCGCCGCGGCCCGCCGATGCGGAACAGCGCGGTGTCCCCCAGCGAGATCGAGAGGACCGGCGCGTCGCGCGCCTCTTCATCCGCATCGACGTGCAGGCCCATGCGCGCGCCCTCGCGATACAGGTTCACGAGGCAGGCTTCGGGCGGCGCGGGATAGCCGGAGAATTCTTCCCACAGCGCGAGGAGCGCGGCGGGGATCGCGGGCCAGGCCGCGCCGGTTTCGGGATGGGTGGGCTGGTAGCGGTACCCGCGGGCCTGATCCGTGACCCAGCCGAGCGGCCCGCAATTCGTCATGCGCACGCTCATCGGCTGGCCCGTGCGCGGCATGCACGGCGTGAACAGCGGCGCCGCAGCGATCACGGCCTCGACATCGTCGAGCAGGCGGCGCTGGGCGGCGGCGTCGAGCCGGCCCGGCGCCAGGCGCAGGCCGGCGGGCGCGGACATGCGCCCCTCATGGCGCCGGCTTCAGACCGTGTCGAGCGCGTCCTGCAACAGCGCGCTCGCCCGCGCCTGGGCCGCCCGCATCTGGGCCGGATCGAGATCGGCGCGCGCCAGCGTCCAACAGCGCGGATCGGCCAGCACGGCGCGGGCGAGCCGGACGATCTCCGCATCCGGCAACGGCCGGGCTGATTGTTTGGGGGCAAACGCGATCACGGCGGCCATCATCTTCTCCCGAGCGGTCTTGCCCTGGAGATGCAGCCCCGGGCCCCGGCGGATGCAGGCTGCCTGCGAGATGTTTCAGCCGAACGACGGTTTCGTTTCGGGGCCGGTCGTCAGAACCGCTCGGCGCGCAGGACGTCCACGTCGCTGGCGTAGATCACCCCCGGATAGCGGGCGAAGATTTCGGCCATCCGGGCGAACACCTTCTCGGCGACCTCGGCGGTGGTGACGGCCACGATCATCCGCTGCTCCAGCGCGTCGGCGACGTTCTCGTCCTCCCAGCGCCCGGCAAGCCCGCGCCCCTCCCGTCCGTCCAGCACGGTGAAGACGTGCACCCCGCATTCGGTCAGCAGGGCCTCGGTCCGCTTCAGGATGGCGGACTCGACGATGATCTCGATCTTGCGGCGACGATGGGTCTGCATCGGTGATCTCCTCGTCTAGAGAACGGCCTGGGCGATGCCCGCATAAAGCGGAATGCCGATCGCGATGTTGAACGGAAACGTGACCCCGACGGCCAATGGCAGATAGACGCCCGGATCCCCCTCCGGCAGCGCGATCCGGACGGCCGCCGGCGCGGCGATATAGGAAGCCGAGGCCGCCAGCGTCATCATCACGCCGGCGGTGTCGGGATCGAGCCGCAGCGCCACGGCGCCCGCCAGCGCCAGCGCCGCCCCGCACAAGGGCACGATGATCCCCGCCGCGGCGAGCCGAAGCGTCAGGCGGGATTTGCCCTGCAGCCGCCGCGCCGCGACGAGCCCCATCTCCAGCAGGAACAGGCAGAGCACGCCCGCGAACAGCCCGTTCACGAACAGATCCAGCCGCGCCATGCCACGCTGGCCCGTGATCAGGCCGATGGCGAAGGCCCCGACCAGCACGACCACCGAGCCGTTCAGCAGGACCTCCCGGAGCAGTTCCCCAGAGATGCGCGGCTCGGCCTTGCCGCCCGGCGCCGCCCCCTCGCCCGGCTTGCCGGCGGACCCGGCCAGGAACAGCGCGGCGATGATCCCCGGCGTCTCCATGACCGCCGCGACGGCCGAGAGATACGCGCCCGGCTGCAGCCCGGCGAGCTTGGCGAAGTCCATCGAGGCCACGAAGGTGACGATCGAGATCGAGCCATAGTGCGCCGCCGTCGCCGCCAGGGTTGGCCGATCGAGCGAGGACATCGCGCGAAGAATGGTGAACGCCACGAAGGGCATGGCCACGGACAAGACCAGGCCCAAGCCGAGCGCCGACATGAACTCGGGGGTCAGCCCGGTCGCCTGGGCCGCCACCCCGCCCTTGAAGCCGATCGCCAGCAGCAGATAGATCGACAGGCCCTTGGCGAACGCGTCGGGAATCGTCAGGTCCGACCGGGCGAAACCGGCCAGAACCCCGAGGGCGAAGAACAGCACCGCCGGCGCGGTGAGGTTCTGGAGAGCGAGGGTAAAAACGTCAGCCATGGCGTGCGGCTAGCGTTCTTTGGCGGTGCGGTCCATGCTGACCGTGCTCCGGTCTTCACGGGCAGGTGACGCAAACACTTGTGGGAGACCACGCTCTCCCCATATCCACGCTCGAACTAGGGCTGATGCCGGGCGAAGTCCGAAGCATCCGGCCCGCGGTCATTCAACGATGTTTGGGGACGCGCACCCTCGGACGCCGCTACGGTTCCCCGGAGCCAGGGTCCAAAGAAGTGGGGCGCGCCGCCTGGAAAGGACACGGGGCAGAGAGCATGAGCAAGGTCATCGGGATCGACCTCGGCACGACGAATTCGTGCGTCGCGATCATGGAAGGAAAGACCCCCAAGGTCATTCCGAACTCGGAAGGCGCCAACACCACGCCGTCCGTCGTCGCGTTCAACGAAGGCGGCGACCGATTGATCGGTGTGACCGCGGTGCGGCAAGGCGTGACCAACGCCGAGCACACCTATTACGCGGTGAAGCGCCTGATCGGCCGCCAGTTCGATGACCCGATCGTCCGCAAGGACGGCGACCTCGTCCCCTACAAGATCGTCAAGGGCCCGAACGGCGACGCCTGGGTCCAGGGCCGCGACCGCCAGTACGCGCCGGCCGAAATCTCCGCCTTCGTCCTGCAGAAGATGAAGCAGACGGCGGAAGACTATCTGGGCGCGCCGGTGACGCAGGCCGTCATCACGGTTCCCGCCTATTTCAACGACGCTCAGCGTCAGGCCACCAAGGACGCCGGCCGCATCGCCGGCCTCGAGGTGCTGCGCATCATCAACGAGCCGACGGCGGCCGCCCTCGCCTACGGCCTCGACAAGACCGACAAGAACAAGACGATCGCCGTGTACGACCTCGGCGGCGGCACGTTCGACATCTCGATCCTCGAGATCGGCGACGGCGTTTTCGAAGTGCGCTCCACGAACGGCGACACGTTTCTCGGCGGCGAAGACTTCGACATCCGGATCCTGAACTACATCGCCGACGAATTCCGCAAGCAGAACGGCGTCGATCTGCGCCAGGACAAGCTTGCGCTGCAGCGGCTGAAGGAAGTGGCGGAGCTCGCGAAAAAGGAGCTCTCGAGCCGCTCGGACTTCGACGTCAACGTGCCCTTCATCAGCATGGATGCGAACCGCAATCCGCTCCACCTGAACATGAAGATCACGCGCGCGAAGTTCGAAGCGCTCGTCGACGATCTCGTCCAAAAAACGCTCGAGCCCTGCAAGCTCGCGCTCAAGGACGCCGGCATCACGGCCGGCCAGATCGATGAAGTGGTGCTCGTCGGCGGCATGACGCGCATGCCGAAGATCCAGCAGGTCGTGAAGGAATTCTTCGGCCGCGAACCGCACAAGGGCGTCAACCCGGACGAAGTCGTCGCCGTCGGCGCCGCGATCCAGGCCGGCGTTCTGCAGGGCGACGTGAAGAACGTCGTGCTGCTCGACGTCACGCCGCTTTCGCTCGGCATCGAAACGCTGGGCGGCGTGTTCACGCGCCTGATCGACCGCAACACCACGATCCCGACGAAGAAGAGCCAGGTGTTCTCGACCGCCGAGGACAATCAAGGCGCCGTAACGATCCGCGTGTTCCAGGGCGAACGCGAAATGGCCGCCGACAACCGGGCTCTCGGCCAGTTCGACCTAATCGGCATTCCGCCGGCCCCGCGCGGCGTGCCGCAGATCGAAGTGACGTTCGACATCGACGCCAACGGCATCGTCTCCGTGTCCGCGAAGGACAAGGCGACGAGCAAAGAGCAGTCGATGCGCATCCAACCGTCGGGCGGTCTTTCCGAGTCCGACATCCAGCGCATGGTCAAGGAAGCCGAAGAGCACGCCGCGGAGGACAAATCCCGCCGCGAGCTCGCGGAAGCCAAGAACCAGGGCGAAGCGCTGGTGCACACCACGGAGAAGCAACTCGCCGAGCATGGCGACAAGGTCTCCGCCGCCGACAAATCGGCCATCGAAAGCGCGGTCGCGGCGTTGAAAACGGCGCTCGAAGGCGACCACGTCAACGAGATCCGCGCCAAGAGCCAGACGCTCGCCCAGGCCGCGATGAAGATCGGCGAAGCCATGTATGGCGGCCAGGACGTCGGCGGCGGCGCGCCTGATGGCGCGGGCGGCGGCAAGGACGACGGTGTCGTCGACGCCGAGTTCGAAGAAGTGGACGGGCAGAACAAGAAGAGCGCTTGATCAGCGCGGCGCCGGTCTAGGTTCTCTCGCAGAGCCAGGCCGGCGCCGGCCTCCACGCGCCACGACACTCGGGGGCGGGACCAAGGGGGCTGGCGCGACGGCGCTGCTGCAGAAGCGCGAAGGGGTTCGTCCTGATGCGGTGTTACTATGACATCCTGAGCGTGCCACGTGACGCCGACGCCGGTGCGCTCAAGTCCGCTTTCCGCAAGCTGGCGAAGGAATATCACCCGGACATTCGCCCGGGCGACGCCGACGCCGAGTCCAAGTTCAAAGAGATCAACGAGGCGTATGGCATCCTCTCCGATCCGGAGAAGCGCGCCGCCTATGACCGCTTCGGCCACGCCGCCTTCAGCGGACCCGGCGGCGGCGGGCCTGGCGCGGGCGGTCCCTTCGGCGGCGGCGCCGGGTTCGGCGGCTTCCAGGACATCTTCAAGGAATTCTTCGGCGAGGACCTCGACGACCTGTTCGGCGCGGGCGGCGGCGGGCGCCGTCGCGGGCCCGAGCGCGGCGCCGACCTGCGCTACGACGTGGAAGTGACGCTGGAGCAGGCCTTCACGGGCGCCGAGCGCGAGATCGTCGTTCCCTCCGCCGCGAAGTGCGAGCCGTGCAACGGCTCCGGCGCGGCGCCTGGAACGAGCCCCGAGACTTGCGCGACCTGCCAGGGTCGCGGCCAGGTGGTCATGGGCGACCGCGGCGGCTTCTTCCGCGTCGCCCGCACCTGCCCTGCCTGCCAGGGCCGCGGCGCGACGATCAAATCGCCCTGCAAGAGCTGCAGCGGCCGGGGCGCCGTGAAGAAGGACAAGCGCCTCGCCGTGAAGATTCCCGCCGGGATCGAGGACGGCCAGCGCATCCGTCTCGCCGGCGAAGGCGACGCCGGCCCCCGTGGCGGCGCGCCGGGCGACCTCTACATCTTCCTCTCGATCAAGCCGCACGCCTTCTTCGAGCGCGATGGCGCCGAGCTGTTCTGCAAGGCGCACGTCCCGATGGTGACGGCCGCGCTCGGCGGCGAGATCCGCATCCCGACGATCGACGGCAAGGACGCCAAGATCACCGTGCCGGAAGGCGCCCAGTCCGGCCGCCGCTTCGTGCTGCGCGGCCAGGGCATGACGGCGCTGAACGCGCGCGCCCGCGGCGACCTCCACGTCGAGATCGCCGTCGAGACCCCGGTCAATCTTTCGGCCAAGCAGCGGAAGTTACTGCAGGAATTCGCCGAGAGCTGCGGCGAGGACGCGCATCCGCAGAGCCATGGCTTCTTCGATTCCGTGAAGCGGTTCTTCGACGCCAAGGGCGATGCCCCGTCGCGGTGAGCGCTTTTGCGGTCTGCGGGCGAAGGCGGCATAACGGAGCGACGCGCACGGGCTCGACCGCGCGCACGGGGACAGCCCTGACGTGGACGCAGCGACGATCCTGACCTTCGCCGGCGTGCTGGCGTTCGCGCCGGCGGCGATGCTGGTGCTCGGCGTCGTCGCGTTCGTGCGCACGGCCCGTCTGCGCGCGGCGCTTGTGCGGGCCCACGCCCGGATCGACGCGCTCGAAGCCGCGCTGGCGGCGGGCGGTCTCGCAGCGCCGGTCGCCGCCCCGCCCCCAGCCCAGGCCCCCGCTCCGACGCCCGCGGCGCGTCCCGCCGCAGCCGC
>JAGWZE010000055.1 GCA_018969015.1 Alphaproteobacteria bacterium | reverse complement strand
GCATCGCCCGACCCTCCCGGATCGGGAAAAGGTGTCACCCATGTCTCCGAACGCCTGTCACCTATGTGTCCGGTCTGTACACCCGCTGGGGGAGGGCTTTGGGTGGTCGGTCCTCGACGCGCGGGAGGCGCTTTGGATTCTGGATCCCCGCCTCGCACGGGGTGCGAGGCGGGGATGACGGAGAGCGCGCGCGGCGAGGACCCGCGCATTACCGGATGTCGATGCCGGCCTGGGCCTCGGCGATGGCGGGTTGGGCGATGGCGATCGTCGCGGCGTAGGTGGGCGGTTTGCGGTGGGAGGTGCGCTGTTCGTAGGCGTAGGCCATCGCGAGCAGCGGGGCTTCCGACCACGCCGTGCCGACGAAGGAGAGGCCCACGGGCAGGCCCTGCACCTGGCCCATCGGGACGGTGACGTGCGGATAGCCGGCGACGGCGGCGAGATTGCTGAAGCCGCCGAGGAAATGGTCGCCGTTGACGGCGTCGGTGGTCCAAGCGGGCGCGCCCGTAGGGCCGATCACGGCATCGAGCTTGCTGGCGGCGAGGACCTTGTCGAGGCCTTCGGGGCCGGCGAGACGTTTCGCCTTGGCTTTCGCCTCGAGATATTTCGGATCGTCGACGCCCGGAGACTTGTCGGCCTCGATGAAGAAGTCCTGGCCGAACAGCGCCGTTTCGGCGGGCGTCGCGGCGTTGAAGGCGATGACGTCCTCCAGCGTGCGCGTTTTCACGGTCGGCGCGGTGGCGCCGAGATAGTCCGCAAGTCCCGCTTTCAGCTCGACCCTGAGGAGCAGGCCCTGCGCCTCGTTGATCTCGCGCTGCTGGATCGGTTCGATCTCGACGATCGTCGCGCCAGCGGCGCTGAGCGCGGCTTTCGCCGCCTCGAAGGCGGCGTCGACGCCTGGCGAATAGCCGCCCGTGCCCTTGAACACGCCGAGCCGCTTGCCGGCGAGCGCCTTCGGATCGAGCGCCTTCACGTAGTCGGTCTTGCGGGCGTCGGCCTCTTTCGTGGCGGGATCCCCCGGATCGGAGCCGGCCATGACCGTGAGCAGCGCGGCGGCGTCGGCGACGGTGCGCGTCATCGGGCCGGCGGTGTCCTGGCTGACGCTGATCGGGATGATGCCGCGACGCGAGACGAGGCCCACGGTCGGCTTCACGCCGACGAGGCCCGCGACGGTCGACGGGCAAACGATCGAGCCGTTCGTCTCGGTGCCGACGGAGGCGGCCGCGAAGCTCGCCGCGGTGGCCGCGCCCGAACCGGAGCTCGAACCGCAGGGATTGCGATCGAGTACATAGGGATTGCGCACCTGGCCGCCGACGGCGCTCCAGCCGCTGATCGAGTAGTCCGAGCGGATATTGGCCCACTCGGAGAGATTGGTCTTGCCGAGGATCACGGCGCCGGCCGCGCGCAGGCGCGCCGCAACCGGAGCATCCTCGCCCGCGATGTTGAGGCGCAGCGCGAGGGAGCCGGCGGTCGTCGGCATCTTGCCTTCGGTGTCGATGTTGTCCTTGAGGAGCACGGGCACGCCGTGCAGCGGCCCGCGCGGGCCCTTGGCGGCGCGCTCGGCGTCGAGCGCTTTGGCGTCGGCGAGCGCGTCGGGATTGACGGAGATGACGCTGCGCAGCGTCGGGCCGCGGCGGTCCATCTTGTCGATGCGCTTGAGATAGGCCTTCACGAGATCGGCCGAGGTGGTCTTGCCCGCGGTCATGTCGGCCTGGAGGGCCGCGATCGGCCGCTCGACCACGTCCACGCCCTTGGCCTGCGCCGCCCCGCTCAAGGCGGCGCCCAACGCCACCGCCATTGCCGCCGCCGTCGCGGCGCGCCCGATCTTTCCGGCCATGCTTCGATCCCCTGCCGACGCGCCGCCCTCCGGCGTCGTCGGGGCGAGCTTAGTCCGAAACGCGCGCCTGCCCAGTATGGTGAAGCGCGAGGACGGCGACCGGGTGTGGACAGCGCGGCCGCGTGCGCGGAACGGGGGCGGCGCGCCCGTTTCCAAGGCTCGCTTTGGGGTTTTTGGTTGACTCCACGGCCCGAGCGCTCCATGTGCAGTGCACAATGCGGGCGGTACTCCGCCTGCCTGGCGCGTTGTGAGCGCCCATTGGATTTGACTTCATGACTGATACACCGGCGTCCTTCGACGCCCTCGGCCTCTCGCCCGAGCTTCTCCAGGCGATCAACGAGGCCGGGTATGCGACGCCGACGCCGATCCAGGCGCAGGCCATTCCCGTCGTTCTGCAAGGCCGCGACGTCCTCGGGATCGCCCAGACGGGCACCGGCAAGACCGCCTCCTTCACCCTGCCGATGATCGACATCCTGTCGCGCGGACGGGCCAAGGCGCGCATGCCGCGCACGCTGATCCTGGAGCCGACGCGCGAGCTCGCCGCCCAGGTCGCGGAAAGCTTCGACAAGTACGGCAAGAACCACAAGCTCACGAAGGCGCTGCTGATCGGCGGGGTCTCGTTCGCGGATCAGGACGCGCTGCTGACGCAGGGCGTGGACGTGCTGATCGCCACGCCGGGCCGCCTGCTCGACCATTTCGAGCGCGGCAAGCTGCTGCTCTCGGGCGTGCAGGTGATGGTCGTCGACGAGGCCGACCGCATGCTCGACATGGGCTTCATCCCGGACATCGAGCGCATCTTCAAGCTGACGCCGTTTACCCGGCAGACGCTGTTCTTCTCGGCCACAATGCCGCCGGAGATCACGCGCCTGACGGAAGCCTTCCTGTCGAACCCGGCGCGGATCGAAGCCTCGCGCCCGGCGACGACGGCCACGACCATCACCGCCCGCATCGTGCGCACGCCGTCCGGCGATCCGCGCACGCGCCGCGCGGCGCTGCGCGCCGTGATTAAGGGCTGCGCGATCAAGAACGGCATCATCTTCTGCAACCGCAAGACCGACGTGGACGTGGTGGCGAAGTCGCTGCAGCGGCACGGGTTCAACGCCGCGCCGATCCACGGCGATCTGGAGCAGCGGGTGCGGATGCAGACGCTCGACCGGTTCAAGCAGGGCGAGCTGCAGCTGCTGGTGGCTTCGGACGTCGCGGCCCGCGGGCTCGACATTCCCGACGTCAGCCACGTGTTCAACTACGAGCCGCCGCGTCACGCGGACGATTACGTCCACCGGATCGGCCGGACGGGCCGCGCCGGCCGCAAGGGCGAAGCCTTCACGCTGGTGGCGCCGGAAGACGACCGCTCGCTTGGCGCGATCGAAAAGCTCACGGGCCAGAAGCTCGAGGCGTCGGAATTCGAGGGCGTGCCGACCGAGCGTTTGGCCGATGACGGCCGCAGCTCGGGGCGCGAGCGCAGCCGCGGCGGACGCGGGCGCGAGCGGGGCGACGGCGAGCGGCGTGGCCGCGGCGGCGATCGCGGCGAACGCGCCCCGCGGGCCGTCGAGGCCGCCCCCGGCGAGGAACAGGCCGAACGCCCTGCCCGCGCCGAGCGCCCGGAGCGGAGCGAGCGCGGGGAGCGTCCCGAGCGGGCGCCGCGCGAAGCCCGCGAGCCGCGCCGCGACGAAGGCCGCCGCGAGGAGGGCCGTCGGGACGAAAGCCGGCGTGACGAAGGCCGCCGCGACGAGCGTCGCGATGGCGGGCGTCGCGACGAGTACCGGGGCGAAGGCCGCCGGGACGATGCGCGCCGTGACGATGGTCGCCGCGACGAGGGCCGCCGCGAACGCGGACCGCGCGAACCGGAAGTGCTTGGGTTCGGGGACGACCTGCCGGCGTTCCTGCAGGCGCCGCCGGCCCCCAAGAAGCCGTCGCGCGGGAACTGATCCCGCCGGCGGCGGCTAGCGCCCCCGCCCCATCCACACGAACAACGGCCGCAACGGCAGCGCCCACGCCACCCCGGCGATGGCGTAGAAGGCCAGTTGCGCCCACCAGGGCGCATGGGCGAGTTGGCCCCCGATCGTGGCGGCGATCGCCAGATAGGCCACCAGGAACACCAGGATCAAAGCTGCGCCGATGGCGCGGCGCGCGCCGCCGCTCATGGAAATCTCCGTTCTCGCCGGGCCTTGCGACCGGCCGCAGGCGCATCCCGCGACGAACCGCCGCGCGGGCGGGCCGCCTCGCCCGGTCTATGTGCGCCCTCGACGCGCCGCGGCAAGTCTGATCCAAGCAGGGCGGCGGGAGACGAGCATGACGGCGGCCAAGCGCGCCCCTTACGCCCCGGACGTGGGCATCTGGCTACTGGTGATCTGCGGCATGGTGGCGGCCATGATCCTGCTCGGGGGCGCCACGCGCCTGACCGACAGCGGCCTCTCGATCACCGAATGGGATTTCGCCAAGGGCGTGATCCCGCCGCTGAGCGAGGCCGACTGGGCGCGCGAGTTCGCGCTCTATCAGGGCACCACCGAGTACCAGGTCCAGAACCGCGGCATGTCGATGGCCGACTTCCAGTTCATCTACTGGTGGGAGTGGGCGCATCGCTTCTTCGGCAAGATGATCGGCGTAGCGTTCGCCCTGCCCTTCGTCGTGTTCTGGGCGACGGGGCGGCTGCAGGGGCGCTTCTGGGCGGCGCTGGGGCTGTTCGCGCTGGGCGGCCTGCAGGGCGCGATCGGCTGGTGGATGGTGACGAGCGGGCTCACGGGCCGGCTGGACGTCGCGCCCTACCGGCTGGCGACGCACCTGGCGGTGGCGTTCGCGATCTTCGCGTTTGCGCTGGCCCTGGCGCTCGATTGCTTCGGCTGGCCGCGGCGGCCGAGCCGGCTGGGGGCCGGGCGCGTCGCGGCGTGGGCGCTGCTGGGCGGCCTCTATCTGCAGATCGTGCTCGGCGCGTTCCTGGCGGGCTCGCGCGCCGGCGGAGCCTTCACCGACTGGCCGACGATCGGGGGCGAGTGGTTCCCCTCCACCTACCGCGCGATCGAGCCGCTGTGGCGGAACCTGACGGAGAACCCGGCGGCGGTGCAGTTCAACCACCGCACGACGGGGTACGTCGTGGGGCTGCTCGCGCTGGCGGTCGGCGTTCTGGCGGCGATCCGTGGTCTCGGCGCCGGGCGCTGGGCGGGACTTGCGGTGGGGGTCCTGGCGCTCGGCCAAGTGGGCCTTGGGATCTCGACGATCGTGCACGGGGCGCCGCTGTCGCTCAGTCTGGCCCACCAGGGGCTTGCCGTGGCGCTGTGGGCGAGCGCCGTCGTGGCCGTCCGGGCGGCTTGGCGGTAATATAATACCACACGCCAAAATGCATGCGCGCCAAGGGTTTCTCACATTCCGGTTGACGCCCGCCCGCAGCCCGTTTAGGAGCGCGCCTTCACTGCGCGCCGGCCCTTTCGGCGGCGCGCTCGAGGATCGTTCATGCTCACCAAAGCCACGCGCTCGGCCTCCACGGAGACGAGCACGCACCGCTGGATCGTGATCGACGCCGAAGGGGCCGTCGTCGGCCGTCTCGCGTCCTTCATCGCGCTCCATCTCCGCGGCAAGCACCGCGCCGATTTCACGCCGCACGCGGACGTGGGCGACCACGTGGTCGTCATCAACGCCGACAAGGTCGTGTTCACCGGCAAGAAGATGACCGACAAGGTCTACTACCGCCACACCGGCTATCCGGGCGGGATCAAGGAACGCCGCGCCGGTCAGGTGCTCGGCGGCCGCTTCCCGGAGCGCGTGGTCGAGATGGCCGTGAAGCGCATGATGCCGAAGGAAAGCCCGCTCGCCCGCAAGCAGCTCGGCAAGCTGCGCGTCTATGCCGGCGCCGAACATCCGCACGCCGCCCAGAACCCGACCCCGGTCGATTTCAAGGCGCTGAACCGTAAGAATGCGAGGGTCTGAGCATGGCCGAACAACTGCAAGGCTTCGACGCCCTGAAGGACATGGGCGCGGGCGCCGCGCCGGCGGCCTCCACGCCGGTGGTGCTGCGCGAAAAGAAGATCGACGCCCAGGGCCGCGCCTATGGCACGGGCAAGCGCAAGAACGCGATCGCGCGCGTCTGGATCAAGCCGGGCAAGGGCAAGATCGTCATCAACGGCCGCGAGGAGAAGGTCTACTTCGCGCGCCCGGTGCTGCGTCTCGTCATCAACCAGCCCTTCACGGTCACGAACCGCGTCCGCGAAGACGGCACGCCGGAATATGACGTGTTCTGCACGGTTACGGGCTCGGGCCTTTCGGGCCAGGCCGGCGCGGTGCGTCACGGCATCGCCAAGGCGCTGAGCGACTACGAACCGGAACTGCGTCCGGCGCTGAAGCATGCGGGCCTGCTCACGCGCGATAGCCGCGTGGTCGAGCGCAAGAAGTACGGCCGCAAGAAGGCCCGCCGCAGCTTCCAGTTCTCGAAGCGCTGATCCGCTTCCAGTCTGCGACAGTTGGTGCAAGCGGGCGCTTCGGGGTACGAAGCGCCCGCTTCTCTTTTGGGGATTCTCGCATGGTCCAGTCGGTGATGAACGCCGCGATCCTCGGCGCTTCCGGATACACGGGCGCCGACATGGTTCGTCTCGCGCTCGGCCATCCGCGCCTGCGCATCGCCGCGCTCGGCGCCGACAGCAAAGCCGGCCGCTCCATCGCCGAGACGTTCCCGCATCTGGCGTTCGCCGATCTTCCCGTGCTGCAGAAGCCGGACGAGATCGACTGGAGCAAGATCGACGTCGCGTTCGGCTGCCTGCCCCATGGCGCCAGCGAAGAGGTGCTCTCGAAACTGCCCGAGCACGTGCGGGTGATCGATCTTTCGGCCGATTTCCGGCTGAAGGACACCGCCACCTACGCGCAATGGTACGGGCGCAAGCACGCCTCGCCGCACCTGCTCTACGGCGCGGTCTATGGCCTCACCGAATGGGCGCGCGAGCTCCTGCCCGGCGCGCGGCTCGTGGCCTGCCCCGGCTGCTATCCCACCGCGACTCTGCTCGCCTTGAAGCCCCTGCTCGCGGCCGGCGTGGTGATCCCGTACGACCTGATCATCGACGCGAAATCCGGAGTGTCCGGAGCCGGACGATCGCTCAAAGAGCAGAACCTGTTCTGCGAAGTCGGCGAAGGCGCGCACGCGTACGGTGTCGCTGCGCATCGCCACGCGCCGGAGATCGAACAGGAGCTCGGCGGCGTCGCGGGGCAGCCCGTGCTCGTCAACTTCACGCCGCATCTCCTGCCGATGAACCGCGGCGAGCTCGTCACCTGCTACGCCAAGCTCGCGCCGGGCCGCACCGCCGCCGATGCGCGCGCCGCGCTGCTCGCCCGCTACGAGGAAGAGCCGTTCGTGCACGTCGCGCCGGAAGGGCTCTCGCCGGCGACGCGCCACGTGCGCGGCTCCAACCACTGCCTGATCAACGTGTACGCCGATCGCATTCCGGGCCGCGTGATCGTGATCGCCGCGATCGACAATCTGGTGAAGGGCTCGGCCGGCCAGGCGCTGCAGAACCTGAACGTCACCGAGGGCTGGGACGAGACGCTGGGGCTGATGCAGGCGCCGATGTTTCCGTGACGCGCGACGCGTTGCACGCGTCGCCCCCCGCCTCCGTCATCCTCGACCGAGCGCCGCGAGGTCGGGGATCCAGCGGCTCGTGCGGACGGGGTCTGGATCCCCGTCGCCTGCGGCGACGAGGATGACGGCGTTCGGAGACGTTACTGCCGCGCCGGCGCGCGCACGCCTGTGAGCACCACGAGCCCCGCGATCAGCAGCACGGACAGCGAGACGAAGCCGATCTGCTGGCTCTGCGTCGTGCGGGTCACGGCCGACACGAGCAGCGGGCCGAGCCACGAGGTCGCGGTGCCGGCGAGCGCGTAGAGGCCGAACAGTTCGCCCACCATCGCCGGCGGCGACAGGCGCGTCATCAGCGTGCGGCTGGAGGCGTAGGCCGCCGTGATGAAGACGGCGAGCACGCACACCACGGCGAGCAGCGTGAGCTCCTGCAGCGTGGCGAAGTACGGGACGTCCCACACTTTCACGGGCGCCATCGGCTGGAAAAAGATCATCTCGCGATTGATCGACACCTGCAGGATCAACGCCGCGCATGTCATGCCGATCTCGATCATGATCGCGCGCTTGGGGCCCACCGCGTCATCGAGCCAGCCGCCGACGAAGCCGCCGAGCACCGCGAGCATCGACAGCACGATGCCGTAGATCGTCATCTCGATCAGGCCCCAGTGCATCACACCCGAGACGTACACGCCGCCGATGACGAGGATCGCGGTCTTGGCGTCGGCATAGAGCATGCGCGCAATGAGGAAGCGCCCCACCGAGCCGAGGCTTTTGAGCTTGCGGAGCGTGGAGATCACGGCGCCGACGCCGTTGCGGATCGCTTGGCCCCAGGGCTCGCCGCGCTGGGTATCGGGCGTCCACAGCATCAGTGGAATGGCGAACAGCGCGAACCACACGCCGCAGATCACCGGCACGATGCGTTGCGGCTCGAACGCTTTCGGATCGAGGCCGAAGGCCGGCGCGGCGGGAATGAAGCTCCAGTTCACGTGGCCCGGGAACGCGAGGAAGACGAGTGTGAAGACGAGGATGAGGAGTCCCGCTGCGTTGCCGAGCGCGAGGCCGAGGCCGGAAACGTGCGGCAACAGACGCGGCGTGGTGGCGCCAGGCAGCATCGAGTTGTGCAGCGCCTCGTTGAGGCCGAAGAGGCCGCTCACCACGAGCAGCAGCGGGAACCACGTCCACGCCATCGGCCCCGGCGCGACGAACCAGCACAAGGTCATCGCGGTGGCCATGATCGCGGTGACGATGGCGAGCGGCAGCTTGCGCCCGCCGGCGCGGTCGGCCGCGGCGCCGAGGATGGGCGCGACGAATGCGGCGATGAGCCCGGACCATTTGTTGAGATCGGCGATCTGCGCCTGGCCTTCGACCGGATCGCCGATCACCGTCGTCGCGACATAGGGCGCAAAGACATAGATGATGCAGACGATGACCCAGGGGTTTCGGGCGCCCTCGTAGAGGGCCCACCCCAGGGCGCCGCGGTCGATCCGCTCGCGCGCCTGGGTGGGCGGGCCGCCTGGCGCGGCGGCGGGAGACTGCGCGGCAATCGCCGCCGCCTCCGAGGGCACATCGGTCATTGGTCGTCCTGGCGCTTCCCGGCGCCTCTGACGGGCGCTCGGGCGCGAGCATG
Organism: Alphaproteobacteria bacterium; assembly: GCA_018969015.1. Classification (GTDB taxonomy): domain Bacteria; phylum Pseudomonadota; class Alphaproteobacteria; order Caulobacterales; family Aquidulcibacteraceae; genus REEB506. The sequence continues at coordinate 539 of JAGWZE010000055.1, read as the reverse complement.
ACCCACTCTCGCCGCGCTGGCGAGCGCTCTCGCACAGGCGCAGTAGGGGCCGCCCCATAGCAGCGCATGGACTTGACGTCGCAGGGGCCGCCCCGCCCTGCTCGGTCCGGCATGCGCACCGCGCCCACATCTTCCCTGCCGCGCCGCCTCGGGCTGTTCCTGGCCGAGCGGACGCGTGTGCTCGACGCGGCCGGCGCGACGGTCGGGGGCGCGCTGTTGGCGGCCTATGGCGCCGCGCTCGCCGGTGGCGCGCCGACGCCGGGGCCCCTGCTGGGCGCCATGCTGGCGGCGGGGCTGTTCACCGGGCTCGCCTTTCTGCAGACCGCCGTGCTGGGGCCGGACCAGGGCGCCTCGGGCGCGCTCGCGCGCGGTCTCGTCCGGCCCGCCGAGGCGCGCGGCCTGTGCGTGCTGTTTGCGGCCGGGCAGCTGGCGGCGCTCGCCGCCGTTGATCCGCCGCTGGCGGCCTTTGCGCCGGGGCTCTGGGCCGCGCTGCTGTTCACGACGCCGCGCCGGGCGGCGCGGGGGCTGTGCGTGGCGGC
>JAGWZE010000069.1 GCA_018969015.1 Alphaproteobacteria bacterium | reverse complement strand
GCGTTCGACGTCGTAGAACTCGGCTTCGAACAGGTTGTTCGCGGTCAGCGGCGAGCCGTTCAGGTGAATGCCCGTCGCGGCGTCGCCGGAGTGACCTGCACCGTTTCTTCGGGCCGCGCTTAACTTGAGACGTCGGCCAGATCTGCCTTTCCTTCGTGTCCCATGCGGGACGGTCGATCGACGGGACGGGGCGCGGAGCCCCGGGTGAGCGCAGCGGCGCGGCCCGTCGGTCCCGCTGCCGCCGATGGAGCGCCTGCGAGCGACCTCGCGAACGCCGCCGGCGTTTGATAGCCGATGCTCGAGTGCGGACGAACCTCGTTGTAGTGCTTGCGCCAGCGCTCGATCTCGATCTTGGCCTCGGCGCGCGAGCGAAACCACTCCATGTTGAGGCATTCGTCGCGGAATTTGCCGTTGAAACTCTCGGCCGCGCCATTCTGCCAGGGCTTGCCCGGATCGATCAGCGCCATGTCGATCTTCTGCTCTGTGGCCCATTTCAGCAGCGCGCGACTGACGAACTCGGGGCCGTTGTCCGAGCGAAGAAAGGCCGGCGCGCCGCGCAGCGAGATGAGCCGGGCGAGGACGTCGATGACGCGCGTGGAGCGGATGCGCCCGTCGACTTCGATGGCGAGGCCTTCCTTCGTGAATTCGTCCGTGACCGTCAGACATTTGATCTTCTGGCCGTTGGCGCACCAGTCGTGGACGAAGTCGTAGCTCCACACCTGATTGGGTCCATTCGGCGCGTTTGGCCGCGGTCTGCCGGCGGAAACGCGCTTGCGCGACCGCTTCTTCGGGAGCTGCAGGCCGGCCTGGCGCCACAGGCGATGCGCCCGCCCGAAGCTCATGTCGTGGCCGTCGCGCGCCAGGAAGATCGCGATGCGGCGATAGCCGTATCGCGGATACTGCGCCGACAGCTCGCTCATGCGCGCGAGCGGCGCGGCGTCCTTGACCGTCTTGCGCGATCGATACGCGAGCGCAGAGCGCGCCACCTTCAGAAGCGTACAGGCGCGGCGCTGCGAAACCCCGCGGGTCGTCGCGAACGCCACGGCGGCGCGGCGGGCCTGCACGCTCACCATTTTTTTGCGGCGATCTCTTTCATCACCTCGATTTCGAGATCGCGCTCGGCGACGAGCTTTTTCAGCCGGGCGTTCTCCACCTCGAGCTGCTTCAGCCGGCGGACCTCATCGGCTGTCGCCGCGCCGAACTTCTTGCGCCAGGCGTAGATCGTCTGCTCGCTGATCTTGTGCCGTTTTGCGACAGCCGACGCCGTATCGCGATCCGCCTCCCGCAGGATCGCCACCATCTGCTCGTCCGTGAACCGCGACTTGCGCATCTGACCCTCTTCTCAGAAGGCCGGGTCTCAAGCAATTGCTGGTCCGAAAATCCGGGGGCAGGTCAGGGTGCTTAAGCCCGTCACATACTTCGGCGCGGAAGAAGCCCTATCGGATCGGCTCGAGTAGCAGTCAATCCGGATGTTCGTTACGAGACGGCCGACGACAATCTTTGGCCCATCGCAGTCAGGCGCATGCGCCCGCC
>JAGWZE010000006.1 GCA_018969015.1 Alphaproteobacteria bacterium | reverse complement strand
ACCCACACGGGGGCGACCCTGCTCTCGAGGCAGGTTTTCCCGGGTCCTGACCGCAACTCTTTCGGGCGTCACCCCGTCCAAGTCCGTTCACCGATCCGCTGCGCGTTCGTGACGTTCGCGACCGCCCTTTCGCAGCGACGGGGCGAGTATGCGGCGGGATCGTCCGGGGGCGGATTAGTTTTTGTCTATCCCCCGCCTTCACCGGCGCGGCGTCATCCTCGACGCGCCGCAGGCGCGGCGGGGATCCAGGCGTTCGGCGCTGCGGATTCTGGATCCCCGCCTCGCACGGGGTGCGAGGCGAGGATGACGGAGAGGTGGGTGGGTGCGTCTCCCCCTCCCAACCCTCCCCCGCTGGGGGAGGGCTTTGGAGTGGCCGTCAGGCGTTCGCGGCGGCGCCGACGTCGCCGTGGCAATGCTTGAACTTTTTGCCGGAGCCGCAGGGGCACGGGGCGTTGCGTGCGATCTTGCCCCAGGTGCGCGGATCGGCGCGATCGAAGCGGGCGGGCGGCGCGCTTTGCGCGGGCTCTTCCATTTCGTTCTCGCCGGTGATCGGGTCCTGGTGGACTTCGATCGTCTCGATGGGCGCGGGCTCGGACGATTCGCCGCCATCGACCTGCAGGCGCATCAGCGAGCGCGTCACCGTGGTGCGCAGATCGAGCAGCATGCGCTCAAACAGCGTGAAGGCTTCGCTCTTGAATTCGTTGAGCGGATCGCGCTGGGCATAGCCGCGCAGGTGGATGACCGAGCGCAGGTGATCGAGCTGGCCGAGGTGCTCGCGCCAGCGCATGTCGAGGATCTGCAGGAGCACCTGCTTCTCGATCCAGCGCATGCGCTCTGGGCCGAGCGCGGCGACCTTGCCGGCGAACGCGCGATCGACTTCCTTGATCATGCGCTCGGCGATTTCCTCGTTCGCGATGCCTTCTTCGCGCGCCCAGGCCGGGATCGGCAGCGCGAGGCCGAAGATGTCGCGCACGTCCTCGTCGAGGCCCTTCACGTCCCACTGCTCGGCGTAGGCCTTTTCGGGCATGCAGCGCGAAATGAGGCGCTCCACGACGTCGTGGCGCATGTCGCGCACGATCGGCGAGACGTCAGCGGCGCGCATGAACTCGATGCGCTGATCGAAGATCGCCTTGCGCTGGTCGTTGATGACGTCGTCGAACTTCAGGAGGTTCTTGCGGATCTCGAAGTTGCGCTGTTCGACGCGGCGCTGCGAGGTCTCGAGCGCCTTGTTCATCCAGGGGTGGACGATCGCCTCCCCTTCCTTGATGCCGAGGCCGCGCATGATGGCGTCGAGGCGTTCGGCCGCGAAGATGCGGAGGAGATCGTCCTCGAGGCAGATGTAGAATTTCGAGCGGCCCGGGTCGCCCTGGCGGCCCGTCCGGCCGCGCAGCTGGTTGTCGATGCGGCGGCTCTCGTGGCGCTCGGTGCCGAGCACGTAGAGACCGCCGGCTTCGAGCGCGATCTTCTTCTTGGACTCGATGTCGTTGGCGAGTTCGCGGCGCAGCGCGGCGAGCTCTTCCGGCGCCATTTCACGGCCCCAGGCGCGCTCGATCTTCGCGCGCTCCTGGCGCATGCGCATGTCGAGGTTGCCGCCGAGCTGAATGTCGGTGCCGCGGCCGGCCATGTTGGTGGCGATGGTGACGGCCCCCGGCACGCCGGCCTGGGCGACGATCTCGGCTTCCTGCTCGTGGTAGCGGGCGTTCAGCACCTGGTGCGGGATGCCGCGCTTCTGCAGCATCGTGGAGAGCTTTTCCGATTTCTCGATCGAGACCGTGCCGACGAGGATCGGCTGGCCGCGCTTATAGCTCTCTTCGACGTCGGCCATGATGGCGTCGTACTTCTCGGACGCGGTCCGGTAGACCTCGTCGTCGATGTCGATGCGCTGGACCTTGCGGTTCGTCGGGATCTCGACGACGTCGAGCTTGTAGATTTCCTGGAATTCCTGCGCCTCGGTGGAGGCCGTGCCCGTCATGCCGCCGAGCTTGTCGTACAGGCGGAAATAGTTCTGGAAGGTGATCGACGCGAGTGTCTGGTTTTCCGGCTGGATGTCGACGCGCTCCTTCGCCTCGATGGCCTGGTGCAGGCCTTCGGAGAGACGACGGCCTTGCATCATGCGGCCGGTGAATTCGTCGATCAGGACGACTTCGCTGTCCTTGACGATGTAGTCCTTGTCGCGCTGGAACAGCTTGTGCGCGCGCAACGCCTGGTTGACGTGGTGCACGATCGAGACGTTGCCGGGCTCGTACAGCGAGCCTTCGAGGATGCCGCGGGCGGCGAGCTCGTTCTCGATGAACTCGGAGCCCTGCTCGGTGAAGACGACCTGGCGCTGCTTCTCGTCGATCTCGAAATGCTCGGACTTCAGATCGGGAATGACCGCGTCGATCTGACGGTACATGTCGGAGCGGTCGTCCGTCGGGCCGGAGATGATGAGCGGCGTGCGCGCCTCGTCGACCAGGATGGAGTCCACTTCGTCGACGATGGCGAAGCGGTGGCCGCGCTGCACCATCTCGTTCAGCGCGTACTTCATGTTGTCGCGCAGATAATCGAAGCCGAACTCGTTGTTGGTGCCGTAGGTGACGTCGGCGGCGTAGGACTGGCGGCGCTCGTTGTCGTAGAGGCCGTGGACGATGGTGCCGATCGAGAGGCCGAGGAACTTGTAGACTTGGCCCATCCACTCGGCGTCGCGCTTGGCGAGGTAGTCGTTGACGGTGATGACGTGGACGCCCCGGCCTTCGAGCGCGTTGAGATAGACGGGCAGCGTGGCGACGAGCGTCTTGCCCTCGCCCGTGCGCATCTCCGCGATCTTGCCCAGGTGCAGGACCATCCCGCCCATCAGCTGCACGTCGAAATGCCGCAGGCCGAGCGTGCGCTTGGCGGCCTCACGGACCGTGGCGAAGGCTTCGGGCAAGAGGTCGTCGAGTTTCGCGCCACGGGCGAGCCGCTGGCGGTACTCGTTGGTTTTGTTGCGAAGCGCCTCGTCGGACAGCGCCTCGAAATTCTGCTCCAGCGCATTGATGCGGGCGACAGCGCTCTTGAGCTGACGCACCTTGCGCTCGTTCACCGAGCCGAAAAGCTTCTTGGCCAAAGTCAACATGACGCGATCTTAACCCGAATTGCCGCGCGAGGAAGGCGCCCCCCATGCGGGAGCGTCCCCATGCCAGCGATGATAGGCCAGGCCCTGGATGGAGGCAGGCGCACGAAAGGCGGCCGCACAGTCCCGCCGCGCGGACCGCGCGTGCGAAAATGCTCTCGACTCGCGCATCGGCGAGACTTAAGGACGCCATAAACCGGTGTCAATGCGACCGGAACTGCGCGGGGCGGCGCAGAACGAGGCCGTGTCGCAGCGGCCTCATAGGTGTGGGGGGCCATACATCGGACGGGTACTCCATGAAGTGGAAAACGATCGCAGCCGTGATCTTCGGTGTGGCGCTGGGAGCCGGCCTGGTCGCCTGTGACCAGGGCTCCAACGTCTCGTCCCTCTCGCGGGAGGTGCGGCGCGGGCAGGACCCGGTCGTCGCGGCGACGGTCAACGGCAAGCCGATTTTCGTGGATGACGTTACGGTCGAGGCCGTGGTCCGCGGGCAGGTCAAGCTCGGCGAGGACATCGACCCGACGAGCGACGAATTCTACCAGATCCTCCAGGACCTGATCGAAACCCGGCTTCTGGCCCAGGAGGCGGAGGCGCGCGGGCTGGACAAGTCCCCGGACGTGAAGCACCGGCTCGAGATCGCCCGTGAACGCATCCTGGCCAACGTGCTCAACGAGCATCTGCGCGACACCATCCTGACCGACGCCGCCGTGAAGCGGTTCTATCGGGAAAACCTCAAGCTTCTTGGCCGCGGCCAGCTCGTTCACGCCCGCCACATCCTGCTTCCCACCAAGGAGGCTGCGATCCAGGCGAAACTACGGCTCGATCGCGGCGAGCCGTTCGAAACCGTTGCTTACGAAGTGAGCATCGACCGCACGACCGGCGGCGAAGGCGGCGATCTCGGCTTCAAGGTGCCCGACAACTATCCCGAGGCGCTGCAGGACATCATGAAGACCGCGCCGATCGGCCAGGTCGTCGGCCCGGTGCAGTCGGACATCGGCTGGCACCTCGTGCGTGTCGAGGAGCGGCGCCAGCAGGAGCCGCCGACGCTGGAAAGCATGCGCAGCCAGCTCGAGGCCAATCTGTGGTTCCCCGAGCAGCGGCGCGTGGTGGAGCGCTTGCGCAGCGCGGCGCGGGTGGAGCTGTTCGTGGACGAGCAGCGGCGCCCGGGCGTCGCCGCCCGGCCCGGAATGGAGGCCCCGGCGGCGGACGGCGGCGGCGGCGATGCAGGCGCAGCGCCGGCCCCCTCGGCCCCCGTCGATCCCGCACCCGACGTCTCGGCGGCCGAGCCGGCCCCCGCGACCCCGCAGACCTTGCCCTTGCCCTTGCCCCTGCCCCGCCCGCTCGCGCCGGCCCCGGCCAAGCCCGGAACCGCGCCCGGCGGGACGAAGCCTTCGCCGCTGCCGCTGCGTCCCGCGCCGGACGAGGTCGCGCCGTCCGCCGTTCCGGCCAAGCCCGGAGAGCGCGAGACGTGAGCCATACCCGCGCGCCGCTCGCGCCCGAACGTTTCCCGGACCTCCCCCCCGTGCGCGGCGTGCGCGCCGGGGTGGGCCGGATCGGCCTCTACAAACACGTACGCAACGACCTGCTGTTCGCGCATTTCCCCGATGGCGCGAGCGTCGGCGGCGCGTTCACGACGTCTTCGACGCGGTCGCCGGACGTAGACTGGTGCCGGCGCGCGCTGGCGGCCGGGGGCGGCAAGGCGCGGGCGCTGGTCGTCAATGCCGGTAACTCGAACGCCTTCACCGGCGCGGCGGGCGCAGCCAAGAATGCGGCCTCGGCGGCGGCGGCGTGTGCGCTTGCCGGCTGCGGGCCCGACGACGTGTTCATCGCCGCGACGGGCGTGATCGGCCAGCCGCTGCCGGCGCATACGGTCGCGGAGCATCTGCCCGGTTTGTGGGAGACGATGACGGCGCCGGATTGGCCGTCGCTCGCCGCGGCGATCGCCACCACCGACACCTACCCGAAGGGCGCAGGCCGCAGCGTCGAGATCGACGGCGTGACCGTGCATCTCGCCGGCATCGCCAAGGGCTCGGGCATGATCGCGCCGAACATGGCGACGATGCTCGTCTTCCTGTTCACGGACGCCGCGCTTTCGCCCGCGGTGACGCAGGCGCTGATCTCAAAGCACGTCGATCTGACGTTCAACACCATCACGGTGGATGGCGACACCTCGACCAGCGACACGCTGCTGCTGTTCGCGACGGGCGCCTCGGGCGCGCCGTTGATCACGGACGTGGCCGATCCCCGGCTGGCCCCGTTCGAGACGGCCTTGCACGAGGTGATGCTCGATCTCGCGCTGCAGGTGGTGAAGGACGGCGAAGGCGCCGAGAAGCTCATCCGCATCGAGGTGCAGGGCGCGCACAGCGACGCCTCGGCGCGGCGGATCGGGCTTTCGATCGCGAACTCGCCGCTGTTGAAGACGGCGGTGGCCGGCGGCGACGCCAACTGGGGCCGCGTCGTGATGGCGGTGGGCAAATCGGGCGAGCCGATCGCGCTGGAGAAGCTGGCGATCCGCATGGGCGGCGTGTGGACCGCGCGCGAGGGCGGCGCCATCGCCTACGACACCGCCGCGGTGGACGCGCATTTCGCCGGGCGCGCGATCGACATTCTCGTGGATGTGGGGCTCGCCGGCGGGCGCGCCGTCGTTTGGACGTGCGACCTGACGAAGCGCTACATCGAGATCAACGGCGACTATCGCTCGTGACGGCGCCGGTGACTGCCACTTCGACGCGGCTTGTGCTCGTGGTGGCGGCTGCGCTCGTCGATGCCGACGGGCGCGTGCTGATCGCGCAGCGCCCCCACGACAAGCAGCTCGGCGGCTTGTGGGAGTTTCCCGGCGGCAAGGTCGAGCCGGGCGAGCGGCCGGAGGCGGCGCTGGTTCGCGAATTGGCTGAAGAGCTTGGCGTCACCGTCGATCCCGCCGCGCTCGAGCCGCTGACGTTCGCCAGCCACGGCTACGAGATGTTTCATCTTTTGATGCCGCTCTATCTCGTGCGGCGCTGGACGGGCGAGCCGCGGGCGTTGGAGGCGCCGGCGCTGGCCTGGGCGCGGCCGGACGAACTGCACACCTATGCGATGCCGCCGGCGGATGCGCCGCTGCTCGCCGCGCTGCGCGCTGCGCTCAAAACTGGCGCGTGAGATCGACGCCGATCGAGCGTCCGCGATTGACCGTGAACGTATCGAACGGACCGCCGGGACCGAGGCCCTGGAGCAGCGGCAGCATGCCCTGGCCGAAGGCGGAGATCGCCCAGCGTTCGTCGGTCAGGTTTTTCGCCCAGGCGCTCGCGCGCCAGGACCCGCGACGCACCGAGGCGCGCAAATCGACCCACGTCACCGCGGGCGAGCGCAGCGCGTTGTCGATCTCGTAGACGGTGGGGCCGCGGGTGTGCACGTCGAGGCGCAAGTCGAGCGTGTGGGCGCCGAGCGGGCGCGTGGCGGTGAGGCTCGTCGTCGCGGTCCATTTCGGCGCGTTGGGCACGCGCTTGCCGCCATAGGTGCGCACGCCGCCGGAGCCGAGCGGATCGGGCGCGACGAACCGATCGATGCGCGCGTCCGCCATGGCGAGCGCGGTTTCGGCGGTGAGCCACGCCGCGGGGGAAACGCGCGCGGTGAGGTCGAGCCCGTCGAGCGTGACGCTGTCGACATTGAGCGTCACCGACTGGCCGTCGAGGAAGGTGTAGTTCTGATACTGCGCGATGCGGCCACGGAACGCCGCGAGTTCGATCGCGCCGTCGAGCGGCAGATTGCGCAGCTTCACGCCGGCTTCGAGACTCTTGGTTGTCTCCGGCTCGAAGCGCGCGCGCCAGATCGAGGTGGGCGCCGGGATCGGATTGAAGCCGCCGGTGCGGAAGGCTTCGCCGTAGGTGGCGTAGGCGACGAGATCGTCGCGCACGCGCCAGCGCGCGGCGATCTGGGGTTGCACGCGGGCGAACGTCGCGCTGCGGCGATCGAGCACGGCGCCCGTTGCGGTGTTCCTCACGATCTGGGTGCGGTCGTCGCCGTCCCAGCGCAGGGCGCCCGAGAGGGTGACGGTGTCGAGGGCGCGCCAATCGAGGGCGCCGAAGACGGCGGTTTGCGTGGTGCTGGTGTCGTAGCGCGGCGGCGCGGCGCCGAACAGCAGCGGGCCGAAATCGTCCGTACGCCCCTTGTCCATGTCCTGCAGGAAGGCGCCGACGCGGCCTTCGAGGCGCGGCGCAAGCGGCGCGTCGTAGGTGAGTTGCGCCGTCCAGGCGTGGATGTCGATCGGCTGGCGGATCGGCTGCAGGCCGTTCGGGAAGATCGGCGCGCCGAAAAAGGTGAGCGGGCCGGCGCGGTAATCGAGCTCTTCGACCCAGCGCTTGGCGTAGACGTCGCGGGCGAGAACGAGGCCGAGCTTGCCGCGGCCGAGTTCGCCTTCGGCGCGCACGGTGGCGCGCAGCCAGCGGCGATAGGCGCGGCCCTCGAAATCGCCCTGCGGATCGGTGAGCGCGCGGCCCTCGAGCACGCCGCCGAAATCGCCGGTGACGTCGCCGCTGGAGGCCCAGGCGGCGCCGCCGTCCTCTTCCAGCGCCTGCACCGCGGCGTCGAGCGACCAGGCGCCCAGCGTGCGCGCGGCGGAGACCCGCACGGCCTTGCGCTCCTCGGCGTCGACGACGCGCCCGAGCGTGGTGTTGCGCAGCCAGCCATCTGCGGCGGTCCAAAGGCCTGCGACCCGCCAGCCTTCCGCACCGCCATAGGCGATCTCGGCCTCCCGGCGGCCGCCATCGCCCAGCGTGGCGCGCGCCGATCCGCCCGGCCCGCGCGCGGTGGAGACGGCGATCGCGCCGCCGGCCGCGTTCTTGCCGAACAGAGCGCCCTGCGGGCCCTTGAGGACGGTGACGTCGGCGAGGTCGAACAGCGGCGCGGTGAAAAGCTCCGTATCCGGCAAGGCGGCGCCATCGACGAGGAAGGCGACGGCGGCGGCCTGGAGGCGGTCGGTGGTGGCGCCGCGCAGAGAGAGGATGTTGGTGCCGGGGTCCTGGTCGTTGATGAGGTGCAGGCCGGCGACGACAGGGGCCAGATCGTCGAGCGTGGTGACGCCCTGCCCGGACAGCGCATCGCCGGAGAGGCGCACGACGGCGCCGGGCGCGTCGAACGCGGAGGATGGCCGCCCGAGGACGACGATCTCGAACGGTTGCGGCGGCGCATCCGAGGCGTTGGCCCCACCCCCGAGGACGGCGGCGGCCTGGACGACGCTCAGGGCCAACAGGGACACCGCGCCCGTGCGGCGCAAATCGAGTGACATGGCGCTCCTCCCTTCGCCGGCATGACCCGGATCAGGTTCGACGGATCGCCGCGCCTGGTGCGCCATGAACGACGCGCCGCCTGCGGCCTCTCAGCCCGGACGCCGCGGCTGCGGCAGGTCGGGCTCCCCGGAATGACGCGGGCTTAACCCTCTGGGCGGGCGGGGTCAAATCGGGGCGCCCCGCCGGCCGGCCGGGCGCCGGCCTGCGACGATGCGCAGCCTTGCCCGGCCGTCGCATGGCGCCGCCTGATGACGCAAAGCGCGCCCGCCTCCGGCATGAGCGCGCACGCGCATGAACGACGCCGCCCGCAGCGGCGCGATTCTGCGGAGAGGAGCCGCCCCATGAGCCTCTGGCTCGTCACCGTGCTGGCGCTGGCCTACATCGCGGTGCTGTTCGCCGTGGCATGGCGTGTCGATCGCGGCGGCGAGACCCCTGCGCTCACGCAGCGCTGGCCGCTCGTCTATGCGCTGTCGCTCGGCGTCTTCTGCACGTCCTGGACGTTCTATGGCGGCGTCGGCACCGCCGCCACGCAGGGCTGGACATATCTCGGCATCTATCTCGGGCCGGCGCTTGTGTTCCTGTTCTGCCAGCCGCTGCTGCAGCGGATCGTGCGCATCGCGCGCGAGGAGAACACCACCTCGATCGCCGACTTCATCTCCGCGCGGTACGGCAAGAGCCGGCGCGTGGCGGCCCTGGTGACGATAACCGCCATGCTCGGCGCGATCCCCTACGTGGCGCTGCAGCTCAAGGCGATCGCGATGAGCGCGACGGCGCTCACGGCGCCGGACGTGACGCTTACGGCGGTGGCGGCGCCGCACGACGTCACCGGCATCATCGCGGTGTCGATCGCGCTGTTCACCATCATGGTCGGGGCGCGGCGCTACGACGCGACGGGGCGCAATGGCGGGCTCGTTGCGGCGCTGGCGGTGGATTCCGTGGTGAAGTTCGTGGCGCTGGCCGCCGTGGGCGTGTTCGCGCTGGCGGCGATCAATGGCGCGATGGCGCCGGCCGGACGCGCCGGCCTGGCGCAGCTGGGCGAGATGTTTTCCGCGCGCAACCTGAAGATCGACTTCGTGACGATCACCGTGTTGTCGATGGCGGCGACGATCGCGCTGACGCGGATGTTCTATGTCGGCGTCGTCGAGTGCCGCGATCCGAACCATGTGCGCACGGCGCGCTGGCCGTTCAGCCTGTACATGACGGCGATGGCGGCGATCGCGCTGCCGATCGCGGCGCTGGGGCTCGGCGTCATCGGGCCGCGGGGGCCGGCGGATCTGTACGTGCTTCTGACGCCGCTCTCGGCCGGGGCGACGTGGCTTGCGCTGCTCGCCTTCATCGGCGGGCTCTCGGCGGCGCTCGCCATGGCCGTGAGCACGACCGTCTCGCTTTCGGTGATGGTGTCGAACGACCTCATCGCCCCGCTGCTGCTGCGCAGCGCCGCGGTGGCGCGCGGGGCCGATATCGGGCGTCTGCTGCTGCAGGTGCGGCGCGCCTCGATCCTGGTGATGCTGGCGCTGGCGTGGGGCTATCACCGCGTCACCGAACAGAGCGGGGCTCTCGCGACGTTCGGGCTGATCGCATTCGCCGGCATGGCGCAGGTGGCGCCGGCGATGATCGGCGGCGTGATGTGGCGGCGCGGCACCGCTTTGGCGGCGCGCATCAGCATGACAGCGGGCGTCGGGCTGTGGATGTACACGCTGTTCCTCCCGTCCCTGTTGGGGGACGTGGAGAACTCGCCGTTCGCGCTGGCCTTCGACGGCTGGCTGCATCCGCAGGCGCTGGCCCATGTGAGCGGGCTCGATCCCTTGACGCACGGCGTCATGTGGAGCCTCGGCGTCAACATCGCCTTGTATCTGGGGCTTTCGCTGTTCGCCAAGCCGACGGCGGTGGAGGCGCCGCGGTTGACGCCGCGGTTTGGCCGCATCGCGACCGCGGGCGATCTGCGCGCGTTCGCCGAGCGTTTCGCGGGCGCGGACGCCACGCGCGCGGAGTTCGATGCGTTCGCGGCCGTCCGCGGGCGGACGTTCAAGCCTTCCGAGCCGCTCACGCCTGATGCGGCGCGGCTGGCGGAGCGGCTGATCGCCGGCGTCATCGGCGCGCCGTCGGCGCGGGTGATCATGGGCTCGGCGCTGTCCGGCGCGGCGCTGCATGTGGGCGACGTCGTGCACCTGCTCGACGAGACGAGCCACGAACTCAGCTTCTCGCGCGAAATCCTGACGGCGACGATGAACACGATCTCGCAGGGCGTGAGCGTAGTGGATGCCGAGTTGCGGCTGGTGGCGTGGAACGCGCGGTATCTGGAGATGTTCGACTTCCCGCCGGGGCTCGTCGCCGTCGGCCGGCCGATTGCGGACGTCATCCGCCACAATGCCGAGCGCGGCGAATGCGGGCCGGGAGAAGTGGACGCGCACGTGGAGAAGCGCCTCGCGGCGATGCGGCGGAATGAACCGCACACCTACGAGCGCACACGGCCGAACGGCATGGTGCTCAAGACGATGGGCAACCCGATGCCGGGCGGCGGCTATGTGACGACCTTCACCGACATCACCGCCGAAAAGGCGGCGCAGGCGCAGCTCGAGGCGGCGAACGAGCGGCTCGAGGACCGCGTGGCGGAGCGGACGGAAGAGCTGCGCATCGAGGCGGCGCGAAATCAGAAGCTCGCTGAGGAGCTGATGGTCGCGAAGAAGGCCGCCGAAGAAGCGGCGATGGGCAAGACGAAGTTCCTCGCGGCGGCCAGCCACGACCTGCTGCAGCCGCTGCATGCGGCGCGGCTGTTCTCGCAAGCGCTCTCCGACATGCTGGCGAGCGCGCCGGAGGCGAAGGCGCTCTCGAGCAAGGTGGATCGCTCGATCGCCGCGGCGGACCAGCTTCTGCGCGCCCTGCTCGACATCTCGCGCCTCGAGGCCGGCGGCATCCGCAACAATCCGACGACGTTCAAGGTCTCGGCGCTGATCGACGAGCTCGCAGCGGAGCTTGAGCCTGCGGCGGCGCTGCGCGGGTTGCGGCTCAAGACATTCACCTGCGATGCGCACGTGCGCGCGGATCGCACACTGCTGCGCTCGATCCTGCAGAACTTTCTGACGAATGCGCTGCGCTACACGCGCAGCGGCGGCGCGCTGATTGGCGTGCGGCGGCGCGGCGGGCGAGTGCGGATCGAGGTGTGGGACACTGGCCCCGGCATTCCCGACGATATGCGCGCGGCGATCTTCCAGGAGTTCCGCCGCATCGATCATCCGGGGACGGAGAAAGGCGCGGGGCTCGGCCTCGCCATCGTCGAGCGCGCCGCGCGGGTGATGGGTGCGAAGCTCGATCTGCGCTCGGAGGTGAGCAAAGGCTCCATGTTCGCGGTGGAGATCGACGCGGCCGCCGCGCCGGCGCCGCAGCGGGTGGCGGCCAAGGCGACGGAGGCCGATCTCAAGGGCCTGCGCGTGCTGTGCGTCGACAACGAGAGCGCGATCCTCGAGGGGCTTGGCGCGCTGCTGCGCGGCTGGGGCTGCGAGCCGCGGCTGGCGCCGAGCTACGAAGAGGCCGTTGCTGCAGGCGCGGGCGCGGAGATCGATGCCGCGCTCGTCGATCTGCATCTGGACGGGCCGGAAACGGGGATCGACATTCTGACGGCGCTGACGCCCGCCAAGCGCGGGATCAAGGCGGCGATCATCACCGCCGATCCCTCCGCCGACGTGGCGCGGCAGGCGCGGACGCTGGGCGCGAGCCTGGTGCGTAAGCCCGTGGACCCGGCGCAGTTGCGCGCGCTTCTCGCTTCCGCGCGGCGGTAAGGCGCTCGCCTACTCCGCGCCGGCGTTGCGGCCGAAGTTCGGGGCGGCGATGTCCTGGCCGGCCTCGATGACCTCGCGGCGCACGCGGCGCGCGCGGGTAAAGATCGCGTGCAGCGCCTCGCCGTCGCCCCAGCGGATGGCGCGCTGCAGGGCGGCGAGGTCTTCCGTGAAGCGGCCCAGGATTTCGAGCACGGCGTCGCGGTTGGCGAGGAAGACGTCGCGCCACATGATCGGATCGGACGCGGCGAGGCGCGTGAAATCGCGGAAGCCGCCGGCGGAGTACTTCACCACTTCGCTTTCGGTGACGGCCTCGAGGTCTTCGGCCGTGGCGACGATGTTGAAGGCGATGAGATGCGGCACGTGGCTCGTGATGGCGAGCACGAGATCGTGGCGGTCGATGTCCATCACGTCCACGAGCGCGCCGAGCTTCGTCCAGAAGTCGGCGAGTGCGCTTTGCGCGGGCGTGGCGGGGCCGAGCGGGGTGATCAGCATCCAGCGGTTGCGGAACAGGCTCGAAAAGCCCGCATCGGGGCCGGACTGCTCGGTGCCGGCGATCGGGTGCGCGGGAATGAAGTGGACGCCCGCGGGAACGTGGGGCGACACCGCGTCGGCCACCGCGCGCTTGACGGAGCCGACGTCGCTGAGGATGGCGCCCGGCTTCAGATGCGGTGCGATCTCCTGCGCCGCCGCGCCCATGGCGCCGACCGGCATGGCGAGGATCACGCAGTCGGCGTCGCGCACGGCATCAGCCGCGGTGTCGGCGACGTCGCCGAGGCCGAGCGCACGGGCGCGGGCGCGAACGTCCGGATTCGGATCGTAGAGGGTGACGCGATCGACGGCGCCAGCCTCGCGCGCGGCGCGGGCGATCGACGAGCCGATCAGCCCGACGCCGAGGATCGCGAGAGTGGGAAACACGCTCACCGCGCCATGAACTCCTTCAGGGCCGCGAGAAGCGCATCGTTCTCGGCGGGCAGGCCGATCGAGATGCGCAGCGCGCCAGGCAGGCCGTAGCCGGCGACCGGGCGGATGATGACGCCGCGCGACCGCAGATGCGCATCGGCGGCCTTCGCCTGATCGGGCCCCGTGAAGTGCGCGAGCAGGAAATTGCAGACGCTGGGCGTGGTGGTGAGGCCAAGCGCGCGCAAGGCGGCGTCGACGCGGGCAAGCTCGGCGGCGTTCTCCTCGGCGGCGCGAGCCATGAATTCGCCGTCGGCGATCGCAGCGGTGGCGGCGGCCTGGGCGGCGGCGGCGACGTTGAAGGGGCCGCGCACCTTGTGCAGCGCGTCGATCACGTGCGCAGGGCCGTAGGCCCAGCCGACGCGCGCGGCGGCGAGGCCGTGGATCTTCGAGAAGGTGCGAGTCATCACCACGTTGTCGAACTCGGAGACCAGTTCGACGCCGGCGGCATAGTCGTTGCGGCGGACATATTCGGCGTAGGCCGCATCGAGCACGAGAAGAACATTCTCCGGCAGGCCGGCGTGGAGGCGGCGCACGGCCTCGAGCGGCAGATAGGTGCCGGTCGGATTGTTCGGGTTGGCAAGGAAGACGATCTTCGTCTTCGGCGTGACGAGCGCGAGCATCGCATCGACGTCGGCGTGGAAGGCGGTGTCCTTGGCGGTGCGCGTGACCGCGCCGGACTGCTGCGCGACGAGCCGATAGACGAGGAACGCGAACTCGCTCTGCACGATCTCGTCGCCCGGCGCGAGATAGGCGCGGCCGAGAAGCTGGAAGATCTCGTCGGAGCCGGCGCCGCAGATGATGCGCTCGGGATCCAGGCCGTAGCGATCCGCGATCGCCCGGCGCAGGCCGCTGCAGGAGGGATCGGGATAGAGATGCAGGGAGGCGGCCGAGGCGGCATAGGCGGCCTGCGCCTTCGGCGAGGCGCCGAGCGGATTCTCGTTCGAGGCGAGCTTGATCGGCTTGTCGAAGCCGGGAAGCTTGGACTCGCCGGCCTTGTAGGGCTCGATCTCGGCGATGGCGGGCAACGGACGCGGCGGCATGGGGATCTCTTGGGGGGCTCTCTTGGGGGGCTGTCGAAAGCGCGCGCGCCCTTCGCGGGCGGCGCGTGTCAGATGCGGGCGTAGGACCCCACCACGCGGAAGCCGTCAAGTCCGGCCTGGATCAGCGTGGGGATTCGCGCGTCGCCCGGCGCCATGAAGCCGTCCATACGCACCAGGATGGTCTCGCGGGAGCGCGCGAGTTCGCGGCCGAGGATGCCGGCCTCGTTGAAGGCGCGCACGGCGCGATGGTGCGGATCGAAGGCGACGGCGAAGGTGACGTCGCCGCCGGCGGGCTCCGCCGCGACACCCTGGGCGATGATCGCGGCTTCGGGCTCCTGCCCCGCTTCGGCCATCAGCGGCAGAGCGGCGATGACGGCGAGCGGGCGAAAGCGCGTCTCGTTGAAGATCGGCCACCAGGCCCCCGAGCCGGAGAGGCCGGGATAAGGCGTGACGGCGAGCGTCGCCGGGTTTTCGAGCACGCGGGCCAGCGCGGCGCGGGCGTCGTCGGCGCGGGTGATGCGGGCGCTGGCGCCGAAATGGCGGCGCGCGAGGTCGAACAGGCGCAGCGTATCCGGACCGGCGCCGGCGACGAGGACATCGATCGGGCGCTGGCGGCGGATGTTGGCCGCGATCAGGCCGCGCCACACATCGACCACAAGGTCGGAATCAACCGCGCCGGCCTTGGCGATCAGGCGGCGTAGCAGCGAGACCTCGCGGGCGGGACGAACCGGCGCAGCGACGCCCGGCTTGAGGCTCGCCATGCGGTCGGCGACGCCGGCGCGCTGTTGAACCAGCGCGAGAATCTGATCGTCGATCGCGTCGATCTCCGTGCGCAGCGCGGCCAAGGCGGCCTCGCTCGCGCCCGGGTCGTCCGAGGATGGGCCCGTGAGGGGCGCGCCGGATTGCGGGTCGGTCATGTTTCGATGTTGACGCGCTCGCGAGGCCACAGCAAGGCGCCGCTCCGTTGGGGGGTGCGCCGCCCAGCGCAGACGCTATTCTGAAGAAATGAATCAGGTGCTTTCGCCCGTCGGGCGCATGGCCGCCGGCGGCGGCTTGAAAACCATCACGTTCGGACCGGACCATCCCCTCCTGCTCTCGAGCGGGCAGGTGTTGTCGCCGCTGACGATCGCCTATGAAACCTACGGGACGCTCAACGCGGACCGTTCCAACGCCGTGCTCGTCTGCCACGCGCTGACGGGGGACCAGTTCGTGGGGTCGGTGAACCCGCTGACGGAGCGCCCGGCCTGGTGGCCGCGCGTCGTGGGCCCCGGAAAGCCGATCGACACCAACCGCTTCTTCGTCATCTGCACCAATGCGCTGGGCGGCTGCATGGGGTCTACGGGGCCCTCGAGCATCGCGCCGGACGGCCAGCCCTACGGCCTGCGGTTCCCCGTGATCACGATCGCCGACATGGTGCGCGCGCAGGCGATGCTGATCGAGGCGCTGCAGATCCCGACGCTGTTCTGCGTCATCGGCGGCTCGATGGGCGGCATGCAGGCGCTGCAGTGGGCGAGCTCCTATCCCAAGCGCGTGCATTCCTGCGTGGCGATCGCGACGGCGGCGCGCCACTCGGCGCAGAACATCGCGTTCTACGAGGTGGGGCGGCAGGCCATCATGGCCGATCCCGAATGGCGCGACGGCGACTACGCCCGGCACGAGACGCGGCCCGCCAAGGGCCTCGCGGTGGCGCGCATGGCCGCGCACATCACTTATCTCTCGGAACCAGCGCTGCGCACGAAGTTCGACCGCTCGCTCCAGGCGCGCGACGCCGTGTCGTTCGGCTTCGACGCGGATTTCCAGGTGGAGTCGTATCTGCGCCACCAGGGGCAACGGTTCGTCGACCGGTTCGACGCCAACTCGTACCTCTACATCACGCGGGCGATCGACTACTTCGATCTCGCCGCCGACTATGGCGGCGTGCTGGCGCATGCGTTCCGCGACTGCCCGGCGCGCTTCTGCGTGTTCGGCTTCTCCTCCGACTGGCACTACCCGCCGGAAGAGAACAAGGCGATCGTGCGCGGGCTCATCGCGGCGAACTGCGACGCCAGCTATGTCGAGATCGACACCGACAAGGGCCACGACGCCTTCCTGCTCGAAGAGCCGCACTTCGAAAGCGCGCTGACGGGCTTCATCGACGCCGCGGCCGCCTCGCGCGGGCTGCCGCTGAAGGCGGAGGCGGCCTGATGGCGCGCATAGACCATCTGGTGATTGCCGACATGGTGCCGCACGGGGCGAAGGTGCTCGACGTCGGCTGCGGCGACGGCGCGCTCCTGCAGCTGTTGCAGCGCGAGCGGAACGCCAAGGCGCGCGGGCTGGAGATCAGCCAGGACGGCGTGAACGCCTGCGTGGCCAAGGGGCTTTCGGTCGTCCAGGGCGACGCGGACAAGGACCTCGCCTTCTATCCGGATCGTGCGTTCGACGTGGTGATCCTCTCCAAGACGATCCAGGCGGTGCGCAATCCCAAGGCGGTGCTGCGCGAGCTCATGCGCGTGGCGGACCGGGCGATCGTCTCGATGCCGAACTTTGGGCACTGGCGGGTGCGCGTCGGGCTTTTGACGACCGGGCGCATGCCGGTGACGGAGACGCTGCCGGCGAGCTGGCACGAGAGCGAGAACATCCATCTGTGCACGGTGCGGGATTTCGCCGACCTCGCCGCGAGCCTCGGCATCCATCTGGAGCGGGCCGTGCCGATCACCGGCGACGCCGCCGGGGCGCCATTCGCCAAATCGCTGTGGCGGGCCAACCTGTTCGCGGAAGACGCCGTGTTCCTGTTGGCGACGCGCTGAGGACATGTTTAGTGCGGCTGGGTCGGCCGCCGCCTGGGTGGCCGGGCGGGTGGAGCCGACGCATGAGCCAGAGCGGAAACGCGCACGAGGGCGAGACCTGGGCCCGGATCGACGCAGAGGCGGATCGCCTCAAGCGGACGCGGATTCTGGATCTGTTCGCGGCCGATCCGCAGCGCGTCGACGCCCTCACCTTCACGGCGCCGCATCTGGTCCTCGACGTCTCCAAACAGCGGATCGACGGGGCGGCGATCGCCGCGCTCGCCGCGCATGCCGAAGCGATGAACTTTTCCGAGGCGCGACGGGCGCTGTTCGAAGGCGGCGTTCTGAACGCCACGGAACAGCGCGAGGTGCTGCACACGAACCTGCGCGGACCGGGGCCGCACGGCGCGGAATCGGCGCAGGTGCGGACGCGGGTGCGCGAGTTCGCGAAACGGTTTCGCGGCGGGCAGATCCGCGGCGCCACGGGCGCGCCGCTCGACTCCATCGTGCATATCGGCATCGGCGGCTCCGATCTCGGGCCGCGGCTCGTCGTTGATGCGCTGCGCCGCTTCCGCGCGCCGAACGTGACGCTGCGCTTCGCGGCGAACGTGGACGGCGCGGAGATCGTCGATGCGCTGGAGGGCCTCGATCCGGCGCGCACGCTGATCGTCGTCGTGTCGAAGACGTTCACGACGCAGGAGACGATGGCGAACGCCGAGGCGGCGCGGGCGTGGCTGCGCCAGGCGCTCGGGCCCGAGGGCGCGGCGCAGCATGTCGCCGCCGTCACCGCCGCGCCGGAGCGGGCGACGGCCTGGGGCGCGGCGCCAGAGATGCTGTTCCCGTTCCGCGACTGGGTCGGCGGGCGGTATTCGCTGTGGTCGGCCGTCGGGCTTTCGGCCGATTGCGCGCTGCAGGACGGCGCCTTCGATGCGCTGCTGGCCGGCGCGAACGACATGGACGCGCATTTCCGCGCGCTGCCCTTGCCGCGCAATGCGCCGTTCGTTTCGGCGTGCGTGCAGATGCTCAACCGCACGCATCTCGGCGCGCATTCCTACGTGGTGGCGCCGTATGCGCGGCGGCTCTCTCTGCTCGCGCCCTTCCTGCAGCAGCTGGAGATGGAATCGAACGGCAAGAGCATCGACCGCGACGGCAAGCCGGTGCGCCATCTCGCGGCGGCGGTGACGTGGGGCGATGTCGGCACCAATGCGCAGCACAGCTTCTTCCAACTGCTCCACCAGGGCGCCGAGCCGATCCCCGTCGAGTTCCTCGTCGACATGGGCCGCGGCGAAGGGCCCGCCGAGCATCGCAAGCTGTTGCGCGCGAACGTGCTGGCGCAGGCCGAAGCGCTGCTCTTGGGCAAGAGCGTCAACACGGTGCGGGCCGAGCTGTTCGCGTCCGGGCTCGACGCCGGCGCGGCGACGAAGCTTGCCCCGCACAAGGCGTTCCCTGGCGATCGCCCGTCGACGATCATGGGGATCGACGGCGTGACGCCGGCGGCGCTCGGCGCGCTGCTCGCCTTCTACGAACACCGCACGTTCGCGCAGGCGGTGATGATGGGCGTGAACGCCTTCGACCAGTGGGGTGTGGAACTCGGCAAGGTGCTGGCGCAGGGCGTGGCGCGCGCGCTGGAAGGCAAGCCCGCGGCGCGCCAGCACGATCCGAGCACGGCGGCGTGGATCGCGCGGTTGAAGGAGTAGCCTGTGCGGGTCGCCCTCGTTCGCCTCTCAAGGCGATGCGCCAGACAGGCGTAGCCAGTCGCCAAGGCGGGAAGATCGGCTAAACAGGGAGCTCGCGCAGGAGCCGCCTATGCCGGACATTCAGGCCTTTTTCGATCCGCCCACTGGCACAGTGACCTATCTGGTCATCGACCCGACGACGCGGACCGCGGCTCTGATCGATCCGGTGCTGGATTACGAGCCGAATGGCGCACGCCTTCGCAGCGCGACCGTGGATGCGATCCTCGACGGGGCGGCGGCGCAGGGGATCACGATCGCCTGGGCGCTGGAGACGCACGTGCACGCCGATCACCTTTCGGCGGCGGATCACATTCGGCGAAAGACGGGAGCGCGGATCGGCATCGGCGCCGGCATCACGCACGTGCAGCGGACGTTCAAGCCGATTTTCGGAGCCAGCGACGTTTCGACGGACGGCGCGGCGTTCGATCGTCTGCTCGAGGACGGGGACGTAATCGAGCTCGGCGCATCGACGATGCACGTGATGGCGACGCCGGGACATACGCTCTCGTGCGTCACGTTCGTGATCGACGATGCGGCGTTCGTCGGAGACACGTTGTTCATGCCGGACTATGGCACGGCGCGGACGGACTTCCCCGGCGGCGATGCGACGATGCTGTACCGCTCGATCCGGCGCATTCTCGATCTGCCGCCGCAGACGCGCATCTTCACCGGGCACGACTATCCGCCCGCCAACCGTCCGACGCCGGCGTGGGAAAGCACCGTTGCGGAGCAGCGCGCGACGAACGTGCACATCCATGACGGCGTGTCCGAGGCGGACTTCGTCGCGATGCGGCAGACGCGCGACCGAACGCTGATGCCGCCCCGGCTGCTGCTGCCGTCCCTGCAGGTGAACATCCGCGCAGGCGCATTGCCGCCGGCGGACGCCGATGGACGGATCTATTTCAAGGTTCCGGTGACGCAGGTGTCTTGATCCTCCCCAAGCGAGGATCAGCGCGGCGTAGCGTTACGCCGCCTGCGCGCTTTTACGGACGGCTTCGGCGATGTCCGCCACGACCGCGCGGATGACGGATTCCTCGTCGCCTTCGGCCATGATGCGCACGAGCGGCTCGGTGCCGGACTTACGCACGAGGATGCGGCCGCGATTGCCGAGGCGCTTCTCAGCGGCCTTGATGGCGGTGACGACGGACTCGGACTCGACCGCTTTCGGATCGGCGACCTTCACGTTTTCGAGCACCTGCGGCGTGGGATCGTAGAGGTGGCAGACTTCGGACACGGGCTTGCCCGTCTGCACCAGCACGGCGAGCACCTGCAGCGCGGCGATCAGGCCGTCGCCGGTGGTCGAGAAGTCGGACAGAACGATGTGTCCGGATTGTTCGCCGCCGACATTGTAGCCCTTCTGGCGCATCGTCTCGACGACGTAGCGGTCGCCGACCTTCGTTCGCTCGAGCGCGAGGCTGAGGCCCTTGAGGTACCGCTCAAGCCCGAGATTGGACATCACGGTGGCGACGACGCCCGGCTTGGCGAGCGCGCCGGCTTTCTTCCACGACGTCGCGATCAGCGCCATCAGCTGATCGCCGTCGATGATATTGCCCTTCTCGTCGCACAGCACGACGCGATCGGCGTCGCCGTCGAGGCCGATGCCGATGTCGGCGCGGTATTTGAGGACGGCCTCGCGCAGGGCGCGCGGATCGGTGGAGCCGACCTCGTCATTGATGTTGAAGCCGTTCGGCGCGTCGCCGACCTTAATCACCTCGGCGCCGAGTTCGAACAGCGCCGTGGGCGCGACCTTGTAGGCGGCGCCGTTGGCGGTATCGATCACGACGCGCAGGCCCTGCAGCGAGAGGCCGCGCGGGAATGTCGCCTTGGCGATCTCGACGTAGCGGGCCTGGCTGTCATCGATGCGCTTGGCGCGACCGAGCGCGTTGGCCGGCGCGAGGTTGGAGTCCAGCGGCTCGTCCATGAGGCGCTCGATCTCGAGCTCCTTGCCGTCGGAGAGCTTGTAGCCGTCGGGGCCGAACAGCTTCACGCCATTGTCGTGGTAGCGGTTGTGGCTGGCGGAAATCATGACGCCGAGATCGGCGCGAAGCGAGCGCGTCATCATCGCGACCGCGGGCGTCGGCAGCGGGCCGAGGAGGACGACGTCCATCCCCGTGGCGGTGAATCCGGCGACGAGCGCGGGCTCGATCATGTAGCCCGAGAGGCGCGTGTCCTTGCCGATCACGACGGAGTGGCGGCGGTCCCCCGATTTGAACGCCTTGCCGGCGGCGAGCCCGACGCGCAGCGCGACTTCGGGCGTCATGGGGAACTGGTTCGCGGTGCCGCGAATCCCGTCTGTGCCGAAATACTTCCGGGTCATGCGAGCCTCTGGACTGCGCCCCGATCCAGCGCGATGGCGGTCGGCGCGGACGAAATGATCATGCGGGCGGCGAGAGTTCGGCGGGGAGAGCGCGGCATCCGCCTGCCGTCGCCGGTTGAGCCGTGCGGGGCGCGGCGCTGAACGCGCCTGCGGCGCGTCAGAACGTCGAGTTCTCGAACGTGGCGAGGTCCGATTGCGCCATCTTCACCGGGGTTGTGTCCGTCACGGACGCGAGGCGCACGGTCGACACGTCCGCGGCTGCGACGGCCGCGACAGCGACCGGCGGCGCGGAGAAGAGCGTTTGGGCCTGCTCATCAGCGCGCTGGGCCAGCTGCGCCAGCAGCATGTCCGAGATGGCGATCGACTTCACGCGCTCGAACCGGGCCCGAATGCTCGGCGAGGATGCGACGCTGGCCGCGGGGGCCCGAACCGACTCGAACCGCGTTTCGACGGCTTCGATGACCGGCAGCGTCTCCTCGGCCTGGACGACCGGCTGGGCTACGACGGTGCGCGCCGTGGGCGTGAACGTGGGCGTCGCCGCCGTGGGAATCAGGCCGTAGGGCGAGGCGGCATGGGCGAGCAGCGCGCCGCACCCGATGCTGAACGCCGCGCTGGCCGCCGTCGCGACCGACCGACGGCGCGTGGCCAGAAGATCTTCATCCGACTCGTCTTCGACGATGGCCGAGACGTGCGGAGACAGCAGCTCGAACAGGGCCGCGAGATCCGTCATCGGCGAGACGCGCACCTGCTGACCAGCCCGCGCAAGGCAGGCCGGCACGGGCACGCCATCGACGACGATGATGATCGAGGGCTGTTCACGATGGGCCAGCGCTTCCGCCATGACCCATTCCAGACCGTCAAGCGCCGCTTCACGCGACCAGAGGGCCGCCATGTGGAACTGCTCGCCGAAATGGCCGGGGGGCGCCGAACGGTCGATCCCGCAAACGAGGGCCACGCGTGGGTTTCGCGACACCAACTCTTCGGCCAGCGCGGCGTCAGAACGCGCATGGAGGAGGATCACGTTACGCATAAAGGTCTCCGGACGCGCGGGTGTACCATAGTATCTCGGAGGAAGAAATGCAGGGTAAAAAAACTTCCTAAAGGGAGTGTTTTTGCCGCTCACTCCGGGCGAGCCGCCCGCAGTTCGGCCGCGCGGGCTTCGACCAGCTCTACGATGTGGTCGACCATGCGGTCGTTGTCCATTTTGTGGTCGGGCCGGCCGGCCCGATAGACCATCCCCGCCCCTTTGCCGCCGCCGGTAAAGCCGAGGTCCGTGAACAGCGCCTCGCCCGGGCCGTTCACCACGCAGCCGATGATCGACAGGGAGATCGGCTCGGACACGTGGGCCAAACGGGCCTCGAGGGTCTCGACGGTCTTGATCACGTCGAACCCCTGCCGGGCGCAGGACGGGCACGCGATGATGTTGACGCCGCGGGTGCGCAGGCCGAGCGACTTGAGGATGTCGTGGCCGACGCGCACCTCTTCCTCGGGGGCGGCGGCCAGGGAGACGCGGATCGTGTCGCCGATCCCCGCCCAGAGCAAATTCCCCAGCGCAATCGAAGACTTGACCGTGCCGATACGGGCCGGGCCGGCCTCCGTGACGCCCAGATGGAGGGGGCAATCCACGGCCTCAGCGAGCGCGGTGTAGGCCGCGACCGTGAGGAACGCGTCCGACGCTTTGACCGAGATCTTGAACTCGTGGAAGTCGTGGTCCCGCAGGATGTTGACGTGGTCGAGCGCGCTTTCGACCATCGCCTCCGGGCAAGGCTCGCCGTATTTTTCCAGAAGATCGGCCTCGAGCGAGCCGGCATTGACGCCGATGCGGATGGCGCAGCCGTGATCCTTGGCGGCCTGGACGACGTCCCGCACGCGGTCCGCCGATCCGATATTGCCAGGATTGATGCGCAGGCACGCGGCGCCGGCCTGGGCGGCTTCGATCGCCCGGCGGTAGTGGAAATGGATGTCCGCGACGATCGGGACCTTGGCGGCTTTCACGATGTCTTTCAGCGCCTTGGTGCTGTCCTCGTCGGGGCACGAGACGCGGATGATGTCGACCCCGGCCTCCTCGCAGCGGCGGATCTGGTCGACCGTGGCGCCGACGTCCGGCGTCGGCGTGTTGGTCATGGTCTGGACGCTGATCGGCGCGTCGCCGCCGACCGCCACCGCGCCGACCTTGATCTGACGGCTCTTGCGCCGCTCGATCCGCCGCCAGGGCCTTACCGCATGCAATTCCGACATTTGCGCCTCGCGCCTCACGCCCGTTCGGTGGCCTTCATTTAGGCCGTCCGCGGTCAGGACGGTAGCGGGCAAAGGCAAGTCGGGCCCCGTGGCGCGTCGCCGCCCACCCTGTGGCCACACCTCTGGACGCCGCGCATACGTCGGTTAGGCTCCCGCCCGGATGGGAGACGCACATGGATACAGGTTACGATCAGGGCGGGTCTGCCTCGGGCGCGCCGCGACAGGGGCCATCGCGTCGCGACACCCTGCTGGGCGCGCTGGGTGCGGCGGTCACGTCGGCGGCGCAGGCCGAGGCGCAGGCGGTCGATCCGGCGGCGGCGGACATCGCCAGCGATGCGGCGGCCTATGGACGCCTGCCGGCAGTTTCGGAGGTCTCGATCTCGCCTGACGGCAAGCGGGTCTCTGTCGCCGCCAATGCGGGGACCGGCGGCGGCGAGATCCGCGTGATCGATATCGCCATTCGCACGCCGCTCGCCGTGTTCCGCACGAGCAAAGGCCAGACGCTCCGCAGCGTCAGATGGGCGGACGACGACATCGCGCTCGGCACGATCAGCCAGACCTTCACGGCGGCGCAGATCGAGGCCTTCGGCTGGCGATTCAGAGGGTCCGTGCGGCTGCTCGAATATGTGCGCTACGTCGCGATGGACATGGCGACGAAACGCTCCGTGCTGCTGCTCGACAAAACCGAAGACAGCGAGGCGATGTCCTCGTTCGGCATGCTCGAAACGCCGATCGAGGGCGACCCCGGATACGGACGCATCGTGGCGCGCGCATCGCCGCTGCAGGATGCGGAAATGGCCGTGTTCCGGGTGGACCTGAAGACAGGCCGCGGCGTGATCGTGCGGCGTTTTCCTAACGAAACGGACGACGTGCTTTTGAACAATGCCGGCGCACCGATCGTCCGGACCGGGATCATCGACGCCAAGAAAAACACATGGGACGTGCGCGTGGTGAGCGGCCGCGAGGAGCGTGTGCTGTTCGGCGGATCGAGCGAGTTCGGCGCCCCACCGGGCCTGTTGGGGCAAATGCCGGACGGGCGCGTCGTGCTCGGCCAACGCGGCGGACCGAACGAGACGTGGCGGCTCATCGCCGTCGATCTCGCCACCGGCGCGCAGACGACCTTGTTCGCAGACGACCGCTACGACACGTCCAGGGCGATCCGCGATCCCTGGACACGCCGCGTCGTCGGCGCGTCGTGGACCGACGATCTCGAGCCGCAACAGAAGTTCTTCGATCCCGCGCTCCAGGGCGTCTACGACTCTCTGCGGGAAACCGTGCCGGACACGATGGCGACGATCGTCGATTGGACGCGCGACCGCAGCCAGTTCGTCGTCTACGCCGAGGCCGGCGATGCCGGCGGTTCGTACTTCCGATTCACGCCCGCAACGAAGGCGCTCGACCTCATCGGCCGCCGCTATCCGGGACTGCGCCACATCGCATCGGTCGCGTCGATCACGTATGCGGCGCGTGACGGGGTGCGCGTTCCGGCGATCCTGACGACGCCGGATCGGCCGGCCCGCACGCCCTCGCCGCTCGTGGTTCTGATCCATGGCGGCCCGGGCGCGCGCGACAGCGGCGAATTCGATTGGTGGGCGCACTTCCTTGCTGCGCGCGGCTACACGGTTCTGCAACCGAACTTCCGCGGCTCGACGGGATATGGCCACACGTGGCGCTCGGCGGGCTATGGCCAGTGGGGTGGATTGATGTCGCGCGACGTGGAGGACGGCGCGCGCGTGTTGATCCGCTCGGGCCGCATCGATCCGAAGCGGATCGCGTTCGTCGGCGCGAGCTATGGCGCCTATGCGGCCTTGACCGCCGCGATGCAGACGCCCGACCTCGTGTGTTGCGCGGCGGGCGTAGGCGGGGTCTATGACCTGCCGCGGCTTGTCGCGGCGATGATGGGCGGCGCGGAGCGAAACGGCGTCGCCGCCGACTTCTTCACGACCACGATCGGCGCCTTGAAGACCGACAAGCCCGCGCTGATCGCCGCCTCGCCGACGCTCAACGCCGCGCGCATCACGGCTCCGGTGCTGCTGATGCACGGCACGGAGGACAGCGTCGTGGACATCAGCCAGACGAACGGTCTGCGCAACGCGCTGACCGCGGCGGGAAAGCCGCCCTCCTTTGTCGCGCTCAAGGGCGACGACCATTGGCTTTCGGACGGCGCGACGCGCACGCAGATGCTGACGGAGCTCGGCACGTTCCTGGCGCGCCATCTCGCCTGAAGGCGCAGAGGCCGCGCGCCGCGCGGCCTACCGCCCTGCGGGGCGCGGCGATGCGGCGGGATCGGGAGCGGCGGGCGGCGGCTCTACCGAGACGGGCGGCGCGCTGGCGGCGGCGGTCGCGGGGATGCTTGGCGCGGCCGACGCGGTCGGCTTCGGCTTGGCGGGCGGCGGCGGAAGGACCGGCGGCGGCGCGCTGGCGGCGATCGCGTCAACGCGGCGGCCGAGAACCGGGGAGCCGACATCGCCCAAGGGACCACGGGAGACGCCGTCGACCAGGAGTTCGAAGGCGCCGCCATCCTTGGTGTGGATCGTCCAGCCGGCGCCGACGTCGGGCCGGTAGCCCTCGCCCGCCTGCATGGCGCGGGCGAAGAAGATCGTGCCGTCGGGCCCGCGCACTTCGAGCCAAGCGGGCTGGAGCGCGCGCAGTTCGACGACGACGCGCGCGAGCGTCGGGGCCGGCGGTGCGAGCGGCGTTTCGGCGGCGGGGGCGTTCGGCTCCGCGGCGGCAGGGGCTTCGGCCGTCTGCGTGTCGCGCACGGGGCGCGTGGCGCGCGACATGTCCTCGTAGGCGCGCCAGGCCATGAAGCCGGCAATGGCCGCGGCGATCGCCAGCGCAGCGAGCCAGGGCCGTTCGCGCCGGGGCTTGGATTCAGGATTGCGGAGCTGCGGGTTCACGTCCTCACGGGTGAGGGCGGACTCGCGCTGGAACTGGGCGACCACGGCCGCCGGATCGAGCCCCAAATGGGCGGCGTAGCTGCGCAGATAGGCCAGCGTGTAGGCGCGGCCGGGCAGCAGCTTGATGTTCATCTGCTCGAGCGCTTCCAGATAGTCCCGCCGGACGCGCAGACGATCGGACACCTGGTCGATGCTCAGGCCGAGATGGACGCGCGCCCGGGCCAGCTTTTCCCCGGCGCGCAGATCCGGATCGAGGCCCAGCTGCGCCTCGGCGACGGCCGCGCGCGTCTGCGCCGCCGGCTCGCTGGCGCGGCCCGGTTCGGCAGAGTCCGGAGAGGACGGCGTTTGCAGCATGTTCGAGCGGGCGCGTGCGATTCTGAAAGAATGAAGACGTTTGCAGTCGCGTGAAGATAGCGCGTTCGGGGCCTGTTCAGCAACGGCTCACAACGCCACGCCATTCGCCGTCGCGTAGGCGGAAAGCTCTGTTCTGAGGGAATTTTTCGTCGATTGGAGGAGCGGCTCCAAGGCGCGCGCGCAGTGGGCGGCGTCGAGCGAGCGAATCATCCGCTTGACCGGACCGATGCCGGACGCCGGCATGGACAGCCGGTCGAAGCCGAGCGCGACCAGCGTCATGGCCTCCAATGGCCGCCCCGCGGCCTCACCGCAGATCGACAGCGGCAGGCCCGCGGCGGCGCACGCCGTGCGCACTTCGCGCAGGAACCGCAGCGCCGGGACGCTGAGCAGATCGTAGCGGTCGCCCACCCGCGGATTGTTGCGATCGGCGGCGAAGAAATACTGCATGAGGTCGTTCGTGCCGATCGAGACGAACGCGGCTTTGCCCTTGAGGGCGTCGATCGCGAAGGCGAGCGCCGGCGCCTCCAGCATGACGCCGATCTCGAGACGCGCCGGGCCCTGGGCGCCCTGCTTGCGCGCCCAGGCCATCTCGCGCTGCACGAGGGCGGCGGCGGCGTCGAATTCCTCGACCGTCGTGACGAGCGGGAACATCACCCGCAGGCCCCGCCCCTCGGCGGCGGCGATCAGCGCGCGCAGCTGGTAGCGGAGGAGCGCCGGGCGATCGAGGCCGATGCGCAGCGCGCGCCAGCCCAGCGCCGGGTTCTCCTCGCGCTCGGCCACCATGTAGGGGAGCACCTTGTCGCCGCCGAGATCGAGCGTGCGGAAGGTGACGGGCTTGTCGCCGGCCTGTTCGAGCACGTCGCGGTAGAGGCGCGTCTGCGCCTCCAGTCGCGGCAGCGTTTCCGAGACCATGAATTGGAACTCGGTGCGGAACAGGCCGACGCCGGCGGCGCCGGTTTCGCCGAGATGCTGCACGTCGAGCGTGAGGCCGGCGTTGAGAAGGAGCGAGACCGGGCGGCCGTCCCTCGTTTCGGCGGGCTGATCGCGCAGGCGGGCGAATTCCTGCGCACGGGCGGAGCGCAACGCGATGCGCTGGTCGTAGGCGCGGACGATGTCGACGCCGGGCCGCAGCTGCACTTCGGCGCGCTCGGCGTCGACGACGATGCGGTCTCCCGGCTCGACGCGCGACACGAGCGACTGGATGCGCCCCACCATCGGGATGCCGAGCGCGCGGGCGACGATCGCGGCGTGGGACGACTGCCCGCCCTCCTCGAGAGCCAGGCCGCGGAGGCGGCCTGGGGCGTATTCCAGGAGTTCGGCCGGGCCGAGATCGCGGGCGACGAGGATCGCATCGTCCGGCATCGGCTGGGCGCCGAGCTTCTCGGCCTTGCCGAGCGCGCGCAGGAGGCGGTTGTCGAGGTCTTCGAGATCGTGCAGGCGCTCGCGCAGATAGGGATCGCGGGCGCCCTGCATCTTCGCGCGGTGTTCCTGGCGGGCGCGCTCGACGGCGGCTTCGGCGGACAGACCGGCGCGCACGCCGTCGCGCAGGCGGCCTTCCCAGGAGCGGTCCTGCGCCAGCAGCGCGAAGGTTTCGAGCACGTCGCGCGAAACGCCGGAGAGGCGGCCGGGATCGCCGTCGATCATCGCCTGGAGATCGGCGCGGATGTGCTGCAGCGCCTCCTCGAGGCGCTTTTCTTCCCGCACCGGGTCATCGGCGATCATGCGGCCGAGCGGCGCGTGCGGCTCGTGCAGAACGACCGTGCCGATGGCGAGGCCGTCGCTGAAGGCGCGGCCTTGCAGGCGCTCCGGCCGGCTCGGCCGGATTTCCACGTCGGCGAGGCCGGACAGATCGCCGAAGCCGCCGGCGGCCACCATCTCGGCCAGCACCATGGCGACGGTCTGCAGCGCCTCGACCTCGTCGTCGCCATAGAGTTTGGCGACGCGGTTCTGCACGACGAGGACGCCGAACACGCGCTCGGAGCGCACGATCGGCACGCCGAGGAACGCGTTGTAGGGGTCTTCGCCGGTTTCGGGGCGGTAGCTGAAGCGCGGGTGGACGGGCGCGTCGGCGAGGTTCAGCGGCCGGGCCGTTTCGCCGACGAGACCGACGAGGCCCTCGCCCGCTTTCAGGCGGGTGCGGTGGACGGCTTCGGGCTTCAGGCCCTCGGTGGCGAAAAGTTCATGGACGTCGCCGCGCTTGAGGTAGATCGAGCAGACGTCGGCCACCATCGCCGCGGCGATCATGCGGACGAGCGCATCCAGGCGCGCCTGCGCAGCGCCGCCGGCAGCCATGATCTCGCGCAGTTTGCGCAAGATCAGCCGCGACCCGCCGCCTGCCGGAGCACCCGCCGGACTCACCCGCCCGTTCTCCTCATGCCGCGTCGAGGCCGTACGCGCTATGCAACGCGCGGACGGCGAGTTCGGTGTACTGGGCGTCGATCAGCACGGAGATCTTGATCTCCGACGTCGAAATCGCCTCGATATTGATGCCCTTGCCGGCGAGCGCCGAGAACATCGTACGCGCGACGCCGACCTGGCTGCGCATGCCGATGCCGATCACCGACACCTTGGCCACGTCCCGGCGGATCGCGATGTCTTCGAGCTGGATCGCCTCGCCGAGCGCGAGCAGCGCATCCTTGGCGCGGGGGGCGTCGCGGTCCGGGCAGGTGAAGACGATGTTCTGGCGGCCCTCGGTGCGGGCCACGCTCTGCACGATCATGTCGACATTGATGTTGGCGTCGGCCAGGCGGCCGAAGATCTGGGCGGCGACGCCCGGGCTGTCGGCGATGCCGAGGAGGCTCACCTTGGCCTCGTCCCGCGAATAGGCCACGCCCGAAACGATCTGCTTTTCCACGATCTCTTCCTCACCGCACACCAGTGTACCAGGATTGTCGACGCCCGGTTCGACGAAGCTCGACAGCACGCGCACCGGCACCCGTTGGGCCATCGCGAGCTCGACCGAGCGCGTCTGCAGCACCTTGGCCCCGAGCGAGGCCATCTCCAGCATTTCCTCGTAGCTGATCTTCTCCAGGCGGCGCGCCTTGGCGACGATCCGCGGGTCCGTCGTGTAGACGCCGTCGACGTCGGTGTAGATGTCGCAGCGCTCTGCGCCGAGGGCGGCGGCGACGGCGACGGCGGACGTGTCCGAGCCGCCACGGCCGAGGGTCGTGATGCGCTGGCCGGCGGTGACGCCCTGGAAGCCCGGCAGGACAGCCACTTCGCCGGAGTCGATCGCCGCGCCGAGCTTGGCCTCATCGATGGAATCCACCCGCGCCTTGGCGTGGGCGGCGTCGGAAACGATCGGCACCTGCCAGTTCTGCCAGGAGCGCGCCGGGATGCCCTGGGCCCGCAGCGCGAGGGCGAGAAGCCCCGTCGTCACCTGCTCGCCGGTGGAGACCACCACATCATATTCGTCGTCGAACTGGGCGCCCTGGTCGGCGAGGGCGCCGCCGGCGTCGCGGGCAAGCTTCACGAGCTTGTCCGTCTCGCCCGACATCGCCGAGACGACGACCGCCAAGCCTCGCCCAGGCTTGCGCTCGGCCGCCACGATGCGCGCCACGCGGCGGATGCGGTCGACATCCCCAACCGACGTGCCGCCGAACTTCATCACCAACCGCGACATGCTTCGACCGTTCGCCTTCCGTTGCGTCGTTTCGGCCCGGCGCGCGCCGGGCAAGAGATCGGGGCGGCCGTCGCAGGGACGGTCGCCGACCTCCCTGCGGCTCTAACATGCGCCGCCCCGCTCCCGCCACCGGCTTGCCACTCCCAACTTGACCGACGATCAGTCGCAGCCAATGTCGCGGGCATGACCCTCGCCGCTCCGACCCTCGATCCTGCCGAAGTCGAAAAGTTCGCCCGCATCGCCGACCAATGGTGGGCGCCGCACGGGCCGTTCGCGCCGCTGCACCGGATGAACCCCAAGCGGATCGAGGTCATCCGGGACGCGATCCTGCGCCACACCGGCCGGACCGCGGGCGGGCGGCGGCCCCTGGCCGGGCTGGAGATCGTCGATGTCGGCTGCGGCGGCGGGCTTGTGACGGAGCCGATCGCCCGGATGGGGGCCTCGGTGATCGGCCTCGACGCCGCGGAGGAGACCATCAAGGCCGCCATGGCGCACGCCGCCGGCATGGGTCTCGCCATCGATTATCGCCAGGGCTTCGCGGAGGACCTGGCCGCAGTGCGACCGGGCGGGTTCGACGTGGTGCTGGCGCTGGAGATCATCGAGCACGTGGCCGACGTGGCGGCGTTCGTGGCCGCGGCGGCCGCGCTGGCGAAACCCGGCGGGCTGGTGGTGATGTCGACGATCAATCGCACGCCGAAGGCGCGCGCGCTGGCGATCGTCGCCGCCGAGAAGATCCTGCGCTGGCTGCCGGAAGGCTCGCACCACTACGACAAGCTGGTCACCCCGCCGGAGCTCAGCGCCGCATTGGAGGGCGCGGGGCTGCGGCCCGATCCGGCGATCGGTCTGGCGTTCGACCCGCTGGGGCGGCGCTGGTCGGCCGGGGACGACGTGGACGTGAACTACATCATGGTTGCGCGGAAGCCGGGGTAGCGGGGGCGAATAGGTCGCGAACGTCGCGCTGACACCCCTCATCCGTCTCGCGCGCTGCGCGCGCGATCCACCTTCTCCCACAAGGGGAGAAGGTCTCCGCAGTGGTCCTTCTCCCCTTGTGGGAGAAGGTGGCGGCGAAGCCGCCGGATGAGGGGTGAACCGCGGCGCCGACCGCCTACTCCCACCACGGATAACCCGCCGGCATGTTCGCGCTCACCGTGCCGGGGAAGTTCGGCGCGCGCTTTTCCAGGAACGCGGCGACGCCTTCGCGCACGTCAGGGCCGGCGCCCAGCGCCATGGCGAAGCGGCCGTCCACGGCGAGCGCGCCATCGGGCGTCGGTTCGCCGCCGAAGCGCCAGAGCATCTGGCGCGTGAGGGCGATGGAGACCGGCGCGGTTTCGCGGGCGATCTCGAGCGCGATCTCGCGCGCGCGGGGCAACAGCGCGTCGGGCGCGAGGACTTCGCTGACGAGCCCGCCGCGCAGCGCCTCCTCCGCCTCGAACACCCGGCCCGACAGGCACCAGCGCAGCGCCTGGTTCATGCCGACGAGGCGCGGCAGGAACCACGCCGACCCCGCTTCCGGCACGAGGCCGCGGCGCGCGAACACGAAGCCGAACTTCGCCGTGGCGGACGCGATCTTGATGTCCATCGGCAGCGCGAGCGTGACGCCGACGCCGACGGCCGCGCCGTTGAAGGCGGCGATGGACGGCTTGCGGCAATTCATGATGGCGCCGACGAAACCGCCGCCTCTGCCGCGTCCGCTTTGCCGATCGGTTCCGAACGCCTTGGAGTTGGGGTCGCTGGTGTCGAACGCGCCGGCGCCGGCGGAGACGTCCGCGCCGGCGCAGAAGCCCCGGCCGGCGCCCGTGACGATGACGGCGCGGATCGCGTCGTCGGCGTCGGCCGTCCAGAAGGCGTCGGCGAGTTCCTCGCCCATGGTGGCGGTGTAGGCGTTGAGCTTGTCGGGGCGGTTGAGGGTGATCGTGGCGATCGGGCCGTCGGTTTCGTAGACGATGTCGCTGTAGGCCATGGCGTCTCTCCCCTGTGTCTTTGGGGAGCATCCTGCGCGCCGATCGCGCGCCCGTCAGCCCTGCCGTTTCGTCAGCCCAGCGACTTCAGGCGTGACGCTCAGCCGCGCGCGCCCGCGGCGTCGTCCGGCGGGCCGAGAACGGCCTTCACTTTGAGGACGCGCAGCTTGTGTTGGTAGGCGTTGAGGTGGCCGTACTTGCCGGGCGGGCTGAGCGCGCCTTCCAGTTCGACGCGCACGCCGCCCCAGGGCGAACCGCCATTCGCGCGCTTCACGGCGGCGTCGAGCGCGTCGAGGGCCTTGGCGTCGCCCTCGACCCAATAGGGGCCGGCGCCGTCGGCCGGCCAGAAGGCCTGGGTCTCGAAGCCGGCGCGGTAGACGCCCTGGTAGGTTGCGGCGTCACGGCCGGCGCCCGCGCACGCCGTGATCGCAGCGGCGGCGCCGACCGCGGCGCCGACGAGCGCCAGGAGCGCGCGACGGCGGCGCATCAGTTGAGCTTGCGCGGCGGCTCGGGCGCGAACTCGGGCGGCAGCGGCGCGACGGCGACGCCCTCCTCTATCAGTTCGCGCGCCTGTTCGGGCGTGGCTTCGCCCCAGATCGGTTTGTCGGCCGGGGTTTCGTTTTCGTGCAGGCGGCGCGCCTCTTCGGCGAAGCGCTCGCCGACATAGTCGAACGAGTCGCGGATATGGGCCTTCACGGCCTGGGCGACGAAGCGGCGGATCTGCTCGGGGCTCGGCGCCTCGCGCGATTTGGCGATGGCGGGGGCCATCGGCGCCTTGCGCACGGCCTTCGATCCGCACACGGGGCATTCGACGAGGCCCTTTTCGGCCTGCGCGTCGAAATCGGCGCTCGAGGAGAACCAGGCTTCGAACTCGTCCTCGGCGTCGCAGATCAGGGCGTAGCGGATCATGCGCGCGCGCCGGCGGCCGGCGGCGTGAACGGGCGACCGCCCTGCCAGGCCGGGATCTTGGCGCGCGCCTCGATGACGCGATCGAGATCGAGATCGGCGACGAGGAGGCCGGGTTCGTCGTCCTCCAGGGCGGCGACGACGGCGCCCCAGGGATCGACGATGATCGAATGCCCCCAGGTGCCGCGGCCGTCCTCGTGCTTGCCGCCCTGCGCCGGCGCGAGAACGTAGGCGCCGGTTTCGATCGCGCGGGCGCGGAGCAGGATTTCCCAATGGGCTTCGCCGGTGGGACGGGTGAAGGCCGCGGGCACGGTGATGATCTCGGCGCCGGCGCCCGCGAGCGCGCGGTAGAGCTCGGCGAAGCGCACGTCGTAGCAGATCGTCATGCCGATCTTCGCGCCCATCGGCCCTTCGACGACCACGGCTTCGGCGCCGGCGGCGACGGTGTCGCTTTCGCGATAATTCTCACTTCCGCCGAGCGTGACGTCGAACAGGTTGATCTTGTCGTAGCGCGCGACGGTGCGGCCGTTCGGATCG
The DNA here is from genome assembly GCA_018969015.1 of Alphaproteobacteria bacterium. Lineage (GTDB taxonomy): Bacteria > Pseudomonadota > Alphaproteobacteria > Caulobacterales > Aquidulcibacteraceae > REEB506. Next base: position 96,349 of record JAGWZE010000006.1, on the reverse strand, counting down.
ATCAGCAGCGAGCGGTTAAAGACGCGCGTCTCGTCGGCCGCGATGGGCGTGGAGCCGAGCAGCAGGAACACGCCGTTCTCGCGCGCCAGCGCCGCCCAGGCTTTCAGCTCCGGATCACCGGCCTCGGCGCCGACGGACCGGCGCAGCCGCGCGCGGTCGCGGTCCATGCGCGTGGTGTTTTCCGGCGTGCACACGAGGCGTGCGCCCGCAGCGGCCGCCTCGCGCACGAATGGCGTTGCCGCCGCGCGGTTGGCGGCGGCGTCGACGCCGGAGCGCATCTGAACGAGGGCGACGCGCAGCGGCCGGGCCATCAGACGGCCTTCAGGAGCGGATCGAGCTGCCCCTTGGCGTCGAGCGCGTGGAGATCGTCGCAGCCGCCCACGTGGCGGTCGCCGATGAAGATCTGCGGATAGGTCGTGCGGCCGGAGCGCTGGATCATTTCGGCCTTCTTGTCCGGATCCATGGCGGCGACGAACTCCGTGACCTTCGCGCCCTTGCGCTCCAGCAACGCCAAGGCCCGCTCGCAATAGGGGCAGAACGGCTTGGTGTAGATGGTGACATCGGCCATGGGGGTGCGCTCCTTCCCTCGGTCATATAGCGACCGCGACCGGGCGCACAACGCGCGCGAGCGTGAGCGCGCCGATTTCCGCCGCCCCGGCGCGGCGCAGGGCGCGGGCGCAGGCGGCGAGCGTGGCGCCGGTGGTGTAGACATCGTCGATCAGCACGACGCGCCGGCCTTCGAGGGCGGCGCGGGCCCGTTCGGGCGCTGCATAGGCGCCGGCAGCGTTGCGGCGACGCCCGGTGGCGCTGAGCCCGGCCTGGCTGCGGCGCATGCGATGGCGGACGAGACCTTCGAGCAGCACCGGCCGTTGCGCCGCCGAGCCGGGCGCCTTGGCAAGCGCCTGGGCGAGCCAGGCCGCCTGGTTGAAGCCCCGCCGGGCGAGACGGGTCCAGTGCAGGGGGACGGGCACGAGCACGTCTGCCGCGGCGAGCGCGGGGCCCGCGGCGGCGCGCATCCAGGCGGCGAAGGTGGGCAGGCCATCGCGCCGACCCTGGCGTTTCATCTCCAGCACGAGACGGCGGGCGTGGTCGTCATAGGCGAGCGCGGCGCAGGCCCAGTCGAAGGGCGGCGGGGCGGCAAGGCAGGCGGCGCACCACGCGCCGGGGGCAAGCGGCGTCTCGAACGGGAAGCCGCAGCGGGCGCACCAAGGCGGGCCGAGGAAGCGGAGCTCGGCCCACAAGGCGGGTTCGATGCGGCCGGGGGCGTCGACCAGGACGTCCGAAAGCAGGGAGCGGGGCGGCCAGACGAGATCGATCGCGGCGCTCGCCAGTTTGCGCAGCGCGGAAACCGCGCCATATGCCGGATGGACCGGACCCGATGCCATCGCCCCCGCCTCCCGGCGCGCCCGCGCGCGCCCCGTTCGACCCGCGCCTCGTGCGGCTGCGCCGTGCGCGGGCCGCGCGGCGCGGCGACGGCGCGCACTTCCTGGCGATGCGCGCCGCGGATGATGTTTGCGAGCGGCTCGCCGGCGTCAATCGACACTTCGCCCGCGCGCTCGTTCTGGGTGGCGGAGCGGCGTTTCGGGCCGCCTTGGCCGACACGCCCGATGCGGCGGCCAAGATCGGCGAGATCGTCACGCTCGACATGGAGCCGGCCTGGGCGGCGGGCGGCGTTGCGGCGGATCCGGAGTTTCTGCCGCTCGACGACGGCGCGTTCGATCTCGTCGTCAGCCTTCTGGCGTTGCACGCGGTCAATGATCTTCCCGGCGCGCTGATCCAGATCCGGCGCGCGTTGACGCCGGACGGCCTCTTTCTCGGCGTGGTGTTCGGCGGCGCGACGTTGTCGGAGCTGCGCGCGGTTCTGCTCGATGCGGAGCTGGCCGAGACCGGCGGCGCGAGCGCACGCGTGGCGCCGTTCGCCGATGCGCGGGATCTGGGCGGGCTGTTGCAGCGCGCCGGCTTCGCGTTGCCGGTGACCGACGCCGATGTCGTGACGGTCCGGTATCGAAGCCCGATGGGGCTGATTTCCGACCTGCGCGAGATGGGCGAGACGGGCGCGCTCTCCGAACGGCCGCGGCCGCTCACACGCACGCTCTGGGCGCACGCGATGGCGCTTTACGCGCAGCGCTTCGATGCGGGCGACGGCCGCGTGCGCGCCACGTTCGAGCTGCTCACGCTGACAGGCTGGTCACCGCACGAGAGCCAGCAGAAGCCGCTGCGGCCGGGATCGGCGAAAATGCGGCTGGCGGACGCGCTCGGCGTCGAGGAGCGGAAGCTGAAGGAGTGACGGCGCCGAAGGCGCCGTCATCCTCGGCGCGCCGCAGGCGCGCCGGGGATCCAGACGGCGGAGATGTGGCCCCTTCGTCCACGCCTCGCTGCACGCGACGTCTCAGCCCGCCGGGCGCAGCATCGTCCAGAAGACCGGGCCGTCGGGCGGGCAGCGGAGCTCCGCGGAGACCTCGAAGCCGTAGCGCTGGTAGAGGCGCACGTTCGCCTCGGTTGCGGTTTCGAGATAGGCGGGCAGGTGCTGGGCGTCGACGTCGGCCAGCGTGCGCTTGAGGATCGCCGAGCCGAGGCCCTGGCCCTGGTTCTGTGGCCGCACGCCGAGAAACACGAGATGCGCGTGCGGGACCGGCGGGTGATGGGAGGTGAGCAGCGCGCCGAGCTCGAGCGCGCGGTCGAGGCCGCGGCGCCCGGCGATCGACATCAGGCGGGGCAGCACCATCAGCGTGCGCCAGGGCGAAAGATCGAACGCGGTGGCCCCCGGCGGTGTCCAGATCGCGGCGGCGGCGTCGTCCACGCGCCAGAACTCCGCTTTCGGATGAACGCCGCCGTTCACCGCGTGCTGAAAGAAGCCGCGGCGGGCGCGCTCTTTCGCTTCGCCCTGCTTGAGCCACCAGTTCAACAAGGGTTCGTCGCCGAAGGCGGCGGTGAGCACGTCCACCAGAAGCGCGCTTTCGGCGCGACCGGCGCGGCGCACGTCCGGCGGCGGGCTCACAGTTTCTCGCTGACCTTGATGGCGATGCGGCAGCCGGCCTTGATGACGGCGGACATCAGACCGTAGGCGGGCGCCTCGCGTGCGCCTTCCGCGATCGCGGTGTCCTTGTGGTGCAGTTCGTCGTCGCGGAACTTTTCCACGGTGGCCTTGAGTTCGGGATCGATCTCGGCGAGCGCGCGGGCCTGCTCGGCGTAGTGTTCCTCGATCACCTCCTCCACCGCGGCGGTGCAGGCGTGCGCGGCCTTTTCGCCGAGCAGGGCCGTCGCCGCGCCGAGGGTGAAACCGGCGATGCGCCAGACGGGCGCGAAGACCGTGGGCCGCACGCCGCGCTCGATCAGCAGGCGATCGAAGGTTTCGAGATGGGACTGCTCGCCCGCCTCCATCTCGGAGAGGAGTTCGGACATGCGCGCCTTGCCGGGCGCCATGTCGAACACGGCGCGCTGGCCGCGATAGATCTGCACGGCGCCAAATTCGCCGGCGTGATCGACGCGCAGCATCTCGGCGAGGCGCCGGTCACGGGCGCCATCGGCGGGGAACGGCGGCGATGCAGCTTCGGCCACGGGGGACTCTCCTTGCTGAGGACTACGGCTTTTGCGTCTGCGTCGCGACGGCGGCGACGGTGAAACTCGCGAGCGCCATGGCGAGCGAAACGAGGCCGTTCCAGCCCGCCATCGAGACGCCGAACAGGCTCCAGGCGATGTCCTCGCACCGGACCACCTTCACGGGGCCGTCGAGGGCGGCGGCGATGCTGGCGCCGGAGATGTCGCCGAGCCCATTGCCGGCGCAGGCCGCGGGGCCCGGCCACCATTTGAACTCGACGCCGACATGGTAGCCCGCCCAGCCGGCGGCGACGAGGAAGGCGACGCCGAGCGCGGCCGCGGCGAGCCGGGACGGCGGCTGGCGGCGCAAAGCGGCGAACGCCAGCACCGCGGCGGCGACGCCCAGCACGGCCCAATGGGCCTCGCGCTGGCGCAGGCAGAGAATGCACGGGGCGAGGTTGCCGAAGCGCTCGAACGCATGTGCGCCCGCCAGCAGGGCGCCCGACACCGCCGCCGCCGCCCAGGGCCACCACCGCACTGCTGCTGCGACCTGCATGCGCTTGCCTCTCCCGCCCGAACCTAGTCCGCGCCGCGCGGGCCGGCGTGCGGCGGCGCGTCGCGGGGGGCCGCCCGGCCTGGGCTCGAGCGGCGCCGCCCTAAGTCCTACTGCGTGCGGGAGAAAAGATCGACGGCCCAGGGCATGTGCTGTTCGGCGAAGGTCACGATCGCGCCGACGCCGAACAGGATGCCGAGCGGAATGGCCAGCACCAGCGCGGCCCAGGCCAGGGCGACGAGCGACCCGCCGAGCACGAACAGCCCGTCGCGCTGGAGCACGCCGGCCGACAGGAGGGCGAGCGCCACCGACGGCACGGTGTTGGTGAACGGGATCACGATGCAGAGCGTGGCGACGATCATCATCAGCGCGGCGAGGCGTTCGCCGGCGCCGGAGGCGAAGGCCGTGAGGCGCGGGCGGGCGATGCGCTCGAGCCAGCGCATGCGCTTCTCGGCGAAGGTGGCCATCCCCGTCAGCCAGCTTTTCGGCACGCGGCGCGCCAGCATGCCCGCCGGCAGCCAGGGCTCGGACCGGCCGAGCAGCATCTGGCCGGCGAACAGGATGATCGGCAGGCCGAGGATCTGCGGCGGCCCGTAGAGGCCCGGCACCAGGCACGGGATCGACATGATGAGGATCGCGAGGCCGAACGCGCGCTCGTCGAGGCGGTCCAGAAGCTCGCCGACGGTGAGGCCGTCCGGGCCGGCGTCGTCCGCCAGGCGGCGGGTCACGGCGATGAAGCCGGCGGTGGGATCGTCGCGATAGGCGTCTTCGGGGGCGCTCATGCGCCCTCTTAGCCGGCGCCGGCGCCATCGCAATGGCGATCGCGGGGACGTGATCGCCGCATCATGGTCACGGGGGCATGGGCTTGACCGAGGGTCCGTAGACACGCGAGCGCGCCGCGCTAAGGTCCCGCGCCATGACCGCACCCGCGCCGATCCTCGACATCCGTGACCTCCGCGTGACGTTCGACACGCCCGATGGGGCCGTCGAAGCCGTCAAAGGCGTTTCGCTGCAGATTCATGCGGGCGAGTGCGTCGGCATCGTGGGCGAGTCAGGATCGGGCAAAAGCCAGACGTTCATGGCGGCGTTCGGGTTGCTGCCGCGGAACGGCCGCGCCACCGGCTCGGTGAAGCTTGTGGGCCAGGAGCTGCTGGGCGCGTCGCGCGCCACGCTCGACGCCGTGCGCGGGCGCAAGGTGGCGATGGTGTTCCAGGACCCTCTGACCGCGCTCACGCCGCACATGACGATCGCCGCGCAGATGGGCGAGGTGCTTGCGCATCATTATGGCGAGCGCGGCGAGGCGGCGCTCAAGAAGTGCCACGACTGGCTGGAGCGCGTGCGCATCCCCGAAGCGCAGCGGCGGCTCAAGCAGTTTCCGCACGAGCTTTCCGGCGGGATGCGCCAGCGCGTGATGCTGGCCATGGCGATGATGACGGGCCCGGATCTTCTCATCGCGGACGAACCGACGACCGCGCTCGACGCCACGGTCCAGGCGCAGGTGCTCGACCTGATGGAGGATCTGCAGCGCGACAGCGGCGCGGCGGTGGCGCTCATCACGCATGACATGGGCGTGGTGGCGCGCATGGCGGCGCGGCTCGCGGTGATGCGGCGGGGCGAAGTCGTCGAGACCGGCACGACGGAAGCGTTGTTCGCGCAGCCGCAGCAGCCCTACACGAAGATGCTCCTGGATGCGGTGCCGCGCGTGGACGGCGTGCTGCGCCCCGGCCATGCGCCGCGCGCGCCGGCGCCCAAGGCCGACATCGAGCCGCTGCTGACGGTGCAGGATCTCGAGGTGCAGTTCCCGATCGAGGTCGGTGGCGGGCTGCTGCCGAAGACGAAGCCGCTGCGCGCGGTGGATGGCGTGAGCCTCGCGCTGCGCCCGGGCGAGACGCTGGGGATCGTCGGCGAATCCGGCTGCGGGAAATCCACGCTCGCGCGCGCCGTGCTGCGCCTGACGGCGGCGAAATCCGGCGCGGTGAGTTTCCTCGGCCGCGGGCTTCTGGAGCAGGACGCGAAGGCCGTGCGCGCAGCGCGCAAGGACCTGCAGATCGTGTTCCAGGATCCGCTCGCGAGCCTCGATCCGCGCATGACGGTGGGCTCCTCGATCGCCGAGCCGCTTTCCACGTTCGAGCCGCATCTCAACCACCAGGCCCGCGAGGACCGCGTGCGCGAGATGATGGCGCAGGTCGGGCTCGATCCTTCGCTGATCAACCGCTACCCGCACGAGCTTTCCGGCGGGCAGAACCAGCGCGTGGGCATCGCGCGGGCGATGATCCTGAAACCGAAGCTGATCGTGTGCGACGAGGCGGTGTCCGCGCTCGACGTTTCGATCCAGGCGCAGATCGTGCAGCTGCTGATCGATCTGCAGAAGCGCTTCGGCCTCGCCATGCTGTTCATCAGCCACGATCTCGCGGTCGTGCGCGAGATCAGCCACCGCGTGATGGTGCTTTATCTCGGACGCGTCGTGGAGACGGCGGCGACGGAGCTTCTGTTCGCCGATCCGCGCCATCCCTACACGAAGGCGCTGCTCGCCGCGGCGCCGCTGCCGGATCCGCGCCTCGCCAAGAACCGCCCGCGCGTGCGGCTGAGCGGGGATCTGCCCTCGCCGCTCGATACGCGCGCGAGCCTGCGGTTCCTGAAGTCCAAGCTGATCGACGATCCCGATGTGCGGCAGTACCGGCCGCAGCTGATCGAGGTTGCGCCGGGGCATTTCGTGGCGGAGTTCGATCCGCCCGCCGCCGCCGCGGCCTGAGTTTTCATCGCCAGAAGGAGAAGAAGATGCGTCGTCTCGCCGTCGCACTGACGGGCATGACCCTCGCCGCCGTCGCGCTCGCGACAACGGCCACCGCTCAGACCGCCGCCCCCGTCGTCAAGACGGAGCGCGGGCAGCTGATCCTCGAAAACGTCCCGGCGACGCCGCCGGAGGTGCGCGAGCGCCTGCGCCAGTACGTCAACACGCGGGGCGCCTCGTTCCAGGGCTTCCTGCCCAATGGCGGCATCCTGATCGGCACGCGCTTCGGCGACGCCCCGCAGCTGCACAGCGTCGATCGCCCGCTCGGCATGCGCCGCCAGGTCACCTTCTATTCGGAGCCCGTGGGCGGCGCCTCGCTGCGCCCGGACGGCTCGGGACAGTTCGTGTTCAGCAAGGACACCGGCGGCGACGAATTCTTCCAGGGCTACCTGTTCGATTTGAAGAGCGGCAAGGCCGTCTCGTTCACCGAGCCGGGCACGCGCAACCAGGGCCTGAGCTGGACGGATGACGGCAAGCTCGTGGCGTGGGCGAAAGCCACGAAGGACAGCGGCGACTACGACATCCTCGTCGCCGATCCGTCCAAGCCCGAGAGCCGCCGCGTGCTGTTCAAGGGCAAGGGCGCGATCGGCCCGGCGGACTTCTCGCCGGACGGCAAGACGCTGCTGCTGCAAGAGAGCATCTCCGTCACCAAGTCGCGGCTGTTCACACTCGACGTTGCGACGCAAAAGCTCACCGAACTCACGCCGGAGCTGAACGTCGCCTATGACGGCGGCGCTTTCCTCGCCGGCGGCAAGGCGATCGTGACGACCTCGGACGAGGGCTCGGATTTCGCGCGCCTCGTGAAGATCGATCTCGCGAGCGGCAAGCGCACCGTGCTGACGCCGAACCTCGGCTGGGACGTGGAGGGCTACACGCTCGCCAAGGACGGCAAGACACTCGCCTATGTCGTCAACGTCGCCGGCGCGGGCGAGCTGCGCCTGATGAACGCCGAAACCGGCGCGGAGCTGCCGGCGCCGAAGCTGCCCGTGGGTGTGATCGGCGGCATCGAGTTCGACGACGCCTCCGCGCGTCTCGGCTTCACGCTGAACTCGGCGACCGCCCCTTCGGACGTCTACGTCTATTCGCTGAAGGACGGCGGTCTCGTCCGCTGGACGGAATCGGAAGTGGGCGGGCTTGATCCGTCGACGTTCGTGGCCCCCAAGCTCGTGACGTTCAAGACGTTCGACAGCGGCAAGAAGGGCGCGCCGAAAGAGATTTCGGCTTGGGTCTACACGCCGAACAAGCCCGGCCCGCATCCGGCGATCATCAACATCCATGGCGGCCCGGAAGGCCAGTCGCGGCCGACCTTCTCGTCCACGATCCAGTACTGGGTGAACGAGTTGGGCGTGGCGGTGATCCTGCCGAACGTGCGGGGTTCGACGGGCTACGGCAAAACCTTCGTGGGCCTCGACAACGGCCTGAAGCGCCTCGACAGCGTGAAGGACATCGGCGCGACGCTCGACTGGATGGCGGCCTCCAAGCAGTTCGACATGAACCGCGTCGTCTCCTACGGCGGCAGCTATGGCGGCTACATGGTCTACGCCACGATGATCATGTACCCGGAGCGCTTCGCGGCGGGCGTCGACATCGTCGGCATCAGCCACTTCCGCACGTTCCTCGAAAACACCAGCGGCTACCGCCGCGACCTGCGTCGCGTCGAGTACGGCGACGAGCGTGATCCCAAGATCGCGAAGTTCTTCGAGGAGATGGCGCCGCTGAACAACGCCGCGAAGATCAAGAAGCCGATGTTCGTCATCCACGGCCAGAACGATCCGCGCGTGCCGGTTTCCGAGGCCAAGCAGATGGTCGAGGCGTTCCGCAAGAACGGCGTCGAGACCTGGGTGATGATCGCCAAGGACGAAGGCCACGGCTTCCAGAAGAAGGGCAACCAGGAAGCCCAACGCGAAGCGGAGACGCTGTTCTTCACGAAGGTGCTGGGGGTGAAGTGAGCGAAAGCTCCCCCTGTTGGCGTCATCCTGGGCGGCGTCAGCCGCCCGGGATCCAGGGGCCGCCGCACACCACCTGGATCCCGGTCTCGCCTTCGGCGATCCCAGGATGACGGACGCGCAGGGGTGGGGGAGCCCGCCCCTGCGTCACCCTCTCCCCTTGTGACTTTGGGGGAAAACCGCTGTACGGTCCGGCCCTGTCATGCCAGCCGATAGCTCTGCCCCCGCCCAAGTGGGCCACCAAGCGCCCGTGGTTTCGTTCGAAGACGTGAAGGCCGCCGCCGGCCGGATCGGCGGGGCGATCGAGCGCACGCCGCTGCGCCGCTCGCGCACGCTGTCGGAGATTACGGGCGCGGACGTCTGGGTGAAGTTCGAGAACCAGCAGTTCACGGCCTCGTTCAAGGAGCGCGGCGCGCTCAACAAGCTGCTGCTGCTTTCGGACGCGGAGCGCCGGGCCGGCGTGATCGCGGTCTCGGCCGGTAACCATGCGCAGGGCGTGGCCTACAACGCCGCGCGGCTCGGGATCCCCTCCACCATCGTGATGCCGATCGGCACGCCGTTCGTGAAGGTGGAGCACACCCGCAAGCACGGCGCGCGCGTGCTGCTGCATGGAGAGAGCTTCGCCGAGGCGACGACCTACGCCTATCAGGTGAAGGAGCGCGAAGGCCTGACCTTCGTGCATCCCTACGACGATCCCGCCGTGCTCGCCGGGCAAGGCACGATCGCCATCGAGATGCTGGAGGATGCGCCCGATCTCGAGACGCTGATCGTGCCGGTGGGCGGCGGCGGCCTGATTTCCGGCTGTGCGATCGCGGCCAAGCATCTGCGGCCGGAGATCCGCGTCGTCGGCGTCGAGGCGCGGATGTACCCCTCGATGTACGCCGAGCTGCGGGGCGAGACGCCGGTCTGCGGCGGGCACACGATCGCAGAAGGCATCGCCGTGAAGCAGGCGGGCCGCCTGCCGATGGAGATCGCGCGGCGGCTGGTGGACGACGTCGTGCTCGTGGACGAACCGCATCTGGAAGCGGCGATCACGCTCTACTGCAACGTCGAAAAGACGATCGCGGAAGGCGCCGGCGCAGCGGGCCTTGCGGCGCTTCTGGCGCATCCGCAGAAATTCGCGGGCCAGAAGGTCGGGCTCATTCTCTGCGGCGGCAACATCGACTCGCGCCTCCTGGCTTCGGTGCTCACGCGCGCGCTGGTGCGCGAAGGCCGCATCTCGCGCCTGCGGCTGATCGGCGACGATCGGCCGGGCCTGCTGGCGAAGGTGTCGATGATCATCGGCGACATGGGCGGCAACATCATCGAGGTGGCGCACAACCGCCTCGCCCTCGACGTGCCGGCGAAAGGCGCGGAGTTCGACATCATGGTCGAAACGCGCGACGCCCAGCACACGCAGGAGATCGTGGACGCGCTGACGGCTTCCGGTTATCCCCCTCGCGGACTGTAGGAACATCGGCAATGGCCGCAGCGCCCGTCCTTTACATCGGCAACAAGAATTACTCGTCCTGGTCGATGCGGCCCTGGCTCGCCTTGACCTGGGCGGGGCTCGATTTCGAGGAGCGGGTGCTGCCGCTGGGCGGCCCGGGCTACGGCAAATCGAAGATCCCGGAGGTCCTCGCATCAAGCCCGAGCGGGCGCGTGCCGGCGCTGCACGTGAACGGCGTGGTGATCTGGGATTCGCTCGCGATCTGCGAATGGGCGGCCGAGCAGCGCCCGGCCGTCGACCTCTGGCCGAGCGACCCGATCGCCCGCGCGGTCGCGCGGTCTGCGGCGGCGGAGATGCATTCCGGCTTCGCCGCCCTGCGGCGCGACCTTTCGATGAACATTCGCCGCCGCATGCCGAGTCCGCCGCCATTGCCGGAGGACACGAAGGCCGACATCACGCGCGTGCAGGACCTGTGGGGCGATCTGCGGCGCCGCTTCGGCGCCGGCGGGCCGTTCCTGTTCGGACGCCGCTCGATCGCGGACGCGATGTTCGCCCCCGTCTGCACGCGGTTCCGCACCTATGGCGTCGCCCTCGACGCCACGGCCCAGGCCTATTGCGAAGCCGTGTTCGCCGACGCCGCGTTTGGCGCGTGGGAGAAGGCCGCGATCGCCGAACCCTGGACCATTCCCGTCACTGACGCGCTGTACGCTTGACGCGTCCGAAGGAGCCCTGCCGATGAAGTACCTGTTCGCCGCCGCGCTGATCGGCGCGTCGCTGCTGTCCGCCTGCCAGCAGCAGCCGAACTCCAGCGTGATGAAAGAAATCGAGAAGGCCGAAGCCGAAAGCGCGAAAGCCGCCGAGTCGGCCGCCGCGGCCAGCCAAGCCTTCCTCGACCAGAACAAGGCCAAGCCCGGCGTGAAAACCACCGAAAGCGGCCTGCAATACGAGGTCGTGCGCGCAGCGCCGGCGAGCAAGCCGCATCCGGGCCCGACGGACGAAGTGACAGTGCACTACGAAGGCACCCTGCCGGACGGCACGGTGTTCGACAGTTCCTACCAGCGCAACGAACCGACGTCCTTCCCGCTCAACGCCGTCATCCCCGGCTGGACGGAAGGGCTGCAGCTGATGCGGCCGGGCGAGGAATTCCGCTTCGTGATCCCCTCCGATCTCGCCTACGGCCCGCAAGGCGCAGGGCCGGACATCGGCCCGAACCAGGTGCTGGTGTTCAAGGTGGAGCTGCTGAGCTTCAAGAAGGCGGATGGGACGGTGGTGAAGTAGCAGCCGTTTCCGTCATCCTCGCCCGAGCACAGCGAGGGCGGGGATCCAGCCGTTGCCGCATGGCACTGGATCCCCGACGCGCCTGCGGCGCGCCGAGGATGACGCAGAGCGCGTTCAGCTCCCCAGCCGCCCGATCAGCTTGCGCATGAACGCCGCGCCTTCGGCGATCTGGCTTTCCTCGATCCATTCGTCGGGCTGGTGGGCTTGCAGGATGGAGCCGGGGCCGCAGAGAACGGTGGGGATGCCGGCGCGCTGAAAGAGGCCCGCTTCGGCGGCGTAGCTCGCGACCTGAACGGCGTTGTCGCCCGTGAGCGCGCGGACGAAAGTTTCGGCGGTGCTGTCGAGCGCTGGGGCGAAGGGCGGCGTGTCGGAGCGGCGGGTGATGGTGACGCCGCCTTCGGGCGCGCGGGCCTTGATCGCGGCGTCGATCTCGGCGGCGAACGTGCGGAACTTGGCCTCGTAGAGATCGGGCTCGCCGGCGGTGGGGCAGCGCAGATCCCAGATGAAGCTGCAGCGGCGCGCGAGAATGTTCACCGCGGTGCCGCCCTCGACGAGGCCGATGGTCATCGTGGCGCCGGGCGGCGTGAATGGGGTTGCGGGATCTGCCGATGCGGCGGCCTCCTCGCCCATCTTCAGCACGAAATCCATCAGCCTCACGGCCTCGGCGATCGCCGAGACGCCCTGGTGGATCTGACTGGAATGCGCCTCCCGGCCGATGACCTCGACGATGAAGGTGCGGATGCCCTTGTGGCCGGACAGCACGCGCATGTCCGTCGGCTCGCCGACGACGCATAACGCCGGCTGCGGCACGAACTCCGGCAGGCGCGCGATCATGTGCGGCGCGCCGAGGCAGCCGACCTCTTCGTCATACGAGAAGGCGAGGATCAGCGGGCGCGTCAGCCGCGCCGCGCGGGCGGCGTCCACGTGCGCGAGCGCCAGCGCGAGGAAGGCCTTCATGTCGGCGACGCCACGGCCATAGAGGCGACCGTCGCGCGAGGTGACGACCCAGGGATCGCTCGTCCAGGGTTGGCCGTCGACGGGCACGACGTCGGTATGGCCGGACAGCACCACGCCGCCCTCTACCTCCGGGCCGACGCGGGCAACGAGATTGGCCTTCGCGCCATCCGCGCTCGTCACGCGCCATGACGGCACGTCCCGCGCGGCCAGGAACGCCTCGACCCAGGCGATCAGCTCGAGATTGGAGTTGCGGGAGGTGGTGTCGAACGCGACGAGCGTATCGAGAAGGGCGCGCGTCTCGGCGAGGAGGCTTTGGGATGCGGCGGACATGCCGGCATCCTGCGCCGGGCGCGCGGTTTAGGCCAGCGTCGCCGGCGCGAGCGCGGCGCGGGCTGCGGCTTCGGCGGCCGGACCGCCATAGGCGACGAAGCCGCGGATCAGCGTGTCGCCGGGCGTCGCGCCATAGCGCAACGGCGCGCCCTTGAGCGTCATGACGTCCCCGCCGGCGGCGCGCAGGACCGCATGACCGGCGGCGGCGTCCCATTCGTTGATCGGGCCGAAGCGGGGATAGAGATCGGCCTCCCCCGTGGCGACGAGGCAGAATTTGAGCGACGAGCTGGCGGCGCGCAGTTCGGTGACGCCGGCGCGCTTGAGGAAGGCGTCCAGGCCATCGCTCGAGCGGCTTTTCACGCCACGGAATGCGGACGTCCGGCGATCGACGGCGAGGCGCGTCAGGGGCTCATCCGGCGCCGCGCTGGCGGGAACGCAACGGCCGTGGAAGGCGCCGTCCGGGCCGCCGAGATAGAGCTCGCCGGTGGCCGGGGCGTACACCACGCCGAGTGTCGGGACGCCGTGCTCGATCAGGGCGATGTTGACGGTGTACTCGTCGCCGCCCTCGGTGAAGCCGCGGGTGCCGTCGAGCGGATCGACGAGGAAGAAGCGATCGCCGCAGATCGTCTCGATCCCGGCGGCCTGGGCCTCCTCGGCCATTACCGGCACGCCGGGGGCCGTGACAGCCAGACCGGCGCAGATGATCGCCTCCGCCTTCTGATCGGCGATGGTGACCGGGCTGCCATCGGACTTGGTGTCGACGGCGCAGCCGGCTTTCCAGATGTCGTAGATCGCGCGGCCGGCCTCGCGGGCGGTCGCGTCCATGCGGGCGAGGAGTTCGGAGGGGGTCACCCCTCAGCGGTTAGCGATCGAAAGCTCTTCCAGCAAGGCCGCACGCGCGTCTGCGCCCCATTGGCCGTTGCGGAGCGCCAGCGCCGCCGCGGCGCGGAGATAGCCGACCTTGTCGCCGCAGTCGTAGACGCGGCCGGCGAACTCCATCCCCGCGAAGGGCTGGACGCCCAGAAGCTTCTTCATCGCGTCGGTGATCTGGATCTCGCCGCCGGCGCCGCGCTCCTGCGTGGCGAGCAGCTCGAAGATCTCCGGCTGCAGGATGTAGCGGCCGTTGATGTAGAGGTTGGAGGGGGCCGTGCCTTTCGGCGGCTTCTCGACCATGCCGGTCAGTTCGAAGGCCGCGCCGTCGCGGGCGCCCATCGAGACGATGCCGTAGTTGTGGGCGAAGTCCGGATCGCAGGCATTGACCGCGATCACGTTGCCGCCGCGCGCGTGATACACGGCCTGCATCGCGGCGAGACAGTTCACGCCGTCGGCCGGCGGGACCATGATCATGTCCGGCAGAAGCAACGCGAACGGCTCATTTCCGATCACGTCGCGCGCGCACCAGACCGCGTGGCCTAGGCCCAGCGGCGATTGCTGACGCACGAAGCTCATCGTGCCGGCCGGCGGCAGCACGGCGTCGATCTCGGCCAGGATTTCGACCTTGGCCTTGCCGCGCAACGTGTCCTCGAGTTCGTAGGCGCGGTCGAAATAGTCCTCGATCGCCCCTTTGTTGCGGCCAGTCACGAAAACGATGTGCTCGATGCCGGCCTGGAGCGCCTCATCGACCACGTACTGGATGGCCGGGCGATCGAACACCGGCAGCATCTCTTTCGGGATGGCCTTGGTGGCCGGAAGGACGCGCGTGCCGAGGCCGGCGACGGGGAGAACCGCTTTGCGGATGGGGCGAACGTTCGGGGTCATGGCGGCTCCGGCATGCAAACAGGGCGCCGAATCCGCGCGGCCCGGCGCATCCGCCGGGTTGCAGCGATCCTCCATGCGCTCGCCGCGCCCGTCTACGGCGCCGCAGCGCCCGCCGCCAGCGTGACCTGCGCCGCGGCAGGCTCCCGCGACGGGCGGAACCGCCGGCCCACGCCAGCATTGGGCCCGGATGCCCCTCTCTGTCCTGACCGCCCGCGATCCCGAGCCGGCCCCAACCTCGCCCCCCGCGATACCGCCCGCGTCGCCGCCCCAACCGGCCCCGCCGGAAGTTCCGCCGCCGCCCGAGGAGGTCCCGCCGGAGTCGCCGCCGCTCAGCCCGCCCTCGCCCGATCTGCCCGAACCGATCACGGCGGCGACCTTCGCCCGCACCGATGCGTCCTCACGGGCATTTGACAGGCCGGCCGCCCCCGCCTAACGGAAACGTCCGCGCGGCGGGCCCCAGTGGCGGAATCGGTAGACGCAGCAGACTCAAAATCTGCCGTTCGCAAGGACGTGCCCGTTCGACTCGGGCCTGGGGCACCACGCGCCGCGCGCGGAGAGACCGCCAATGCTGCGTTCGCTGTATTCCCGCACCATGGCGCTGGCAGGCGGCCCCAAGGCCGAGCCGGCGCTTGCGGCGATCTCGTTTGCGGAAAGCTCGTTCTTCCCATTGCCGCCGGACCTGCTGCTCGGGCCGATGGCGGCGGCGCGCCCCGAGATGTGGCTGCGCTATGCGATCACCTGCACCGTCGCTTCGGTGCTGGGCGGCCTTCTGGGCTACGCGATCGGCTATTTCCTGGCGGAGTCCGTCGGACGCTGGATCGTCGATCTCTACCACCTCACCCACGGCATCGAGAGCTTCCGCGAGGCGTATGCGAAGTGGGGCGTCTGGATCATCCTGATCAAGGGCCTGACGCCGATCCCCTACAAGCTCGTGACGATCGCCTCGGGCATGGCGGCGTTCAGCCTGCCGGTGTTCGTGCTGGCCTCGATCGTGACGCGCGGCGTGCGATTCACGCTGGTGGCGTGGCTGTTCGCCAAGTTCGGGCCGACGATCGCGCCGGTGATCGAGCGGCGCATCGGGCTGGTGATGGCCGGAGTTGCGCTCGCGATCGTGCTCGGCGTGATCGCGGTGATCCTGATCGGCTAGCGGGCCCGGCCATGGCGCGGTAGACCGGCGGGACACGATCAGGGAGCGCCGCCGTCATGCCGACCATGCAGTACCTCACCACCTGCCATTTCGATTTCGGCGCGCTCAAGCAGCTGGCGGGGGCGTTGAAGGCGCAGGGCGTGACGCGGCCATTCGTCGTGACCGACCCGGGCTTGAAGGCGGCCGGCATGCTCGATCAGGTGATCGCCGCGCTCGGCGTTCCGGCGGCGGGCGTCTATGCCGACACGCCCTCCAACCCGACCGAAACGGCCGCGCGGGACGGCGTCGCCGCCTACCAGGCGTCCGGCGCGGACGGCATCGTCGCGCTCGGCGGCGGCTCTTCCATGGACATGGGCAAGGCGATCGGCCTGATGGCGACGCACGAGGGCCCGTACGACCGCTATGGCGGCACGCAGCGCGGCACCCGCCACATCAAGCCGATCCCGCCGCTCGTGGCGATCCCGACCACCGCCGGCACGGGCAGCGAAGTTTCCGTCGGGTTCGTCGTCATTCTCGACAATGGCCGCAAGGAGACGTTCGTCAGTCCGCACCTCATTCCGAAAGTGGCGATCTGCGATCCGGAGCTGACGCTGGGCCTGCCGAAGGGGCTGACGGCCGCGACGGGCATGGATGCGGTGACGCACTGCATCGAGGCGTTCCTCTCGCCGATGGTGCATCCGCCGGCGGAAGCGATCGGACTCGACGGCGTGGAGCGCGCGATCGCCAACGGCATGCTCGTGCGGGCCGTCGCGGACGGCGGCGATCGCGACGCGCGCTGGAACGTGATGATGGCGAGCTATGAAGGCGCGCTGGCGTTCGTGAAGGGCCTTGGCGCCGTGCACGGACTGTCCCACGCGCTCGGCCGCCTTTCGGCGCTGAAGTTGCACCACGGCACGCTCAATGCGGTGATCCTGCCGCACAGCCTCGCGATGCTGCAGGAAGCGGGCGCCGTGCCGGAGAAGCTGGCGCGGCTGCGGCGCGCGATGGGGTTGGCCGCAGGCGCGGATCTCGCGGCTGCGATTGCGGACCTCAACGCGAAGATCGGCATTCCGGCGTCACTCTCGGCGATCGGCGTGCGCGAGGAGCATTTCGCGCCGAACCTCGACTACGCGCTGACGGACCTCGCGACCGCGACGAACGCGATCCCGTTCGATGCGGGGAAATACGAGGAGTTGTTCCGGCGGGCGCTGTGAGTCCGTCCACTTCGCCTGGCGCCACTGCCCGAAAAGCCTGACGTGTCCGTCATCCTCGGCGCGCCAACGGCGCGTCGGGGATCCAGCACCAGCAGATCCGTCCCTGGATCCCCGACCACGCTCCGCGCGGTCGAGGATGACGGTCGTGTTGGAGCTGATTGATCACCGCAGCCCCAGAAACCGCGCGATCGCGGACCACGCTTCCGGCTCGTCGAGCATGGGCGCATGACCAACGCGCGGGACTTCCACGCTTTCGAGATCGGGCTTGCGGGCTTTCATCTCGGCGACGGTGGCGGCGGAGAAGAGATCCGAGATGGCGCCACGCACGACGAGCGTGGGGATCGGCTTGAGCGCCTCGTAGAGCCCCCACAGATCCGCCGGCGCCGCGCCGCCGGGCTGGCGGAACGGGACGGAGATGTTCGGATCGTAGTCGAGCGCGATGACGCCGGGCGCGCGCTCGCGGAAAGTGCGGCGCGCCATCGCGGCGAAGAACGCGTCGTCCGCATCGGGAAACGCGGCGCCGTTGATCGCCTTGATCCGCGCGGCGGCTTCGTCCCACGTCCGCGCCGGCTCGCCCGTGCCGACATATCCAGCAATGCGGGCGAGGCCCTCGGGCTCGAGCTTGGGGCCGATGTCGTTCAGAACGGCGCGTTCGATGCGGTGCGGCGCGGTGGCGGCGAGGATCATCGTCATGAGCCCGCCCATCGACGTGCCGACGAACGCGGCCTGCGGGATCTCCAGCGTGTCGAGCACGCGCACGACGTCCCCCACATAGGTGGGCGGCTGGTACCGCTCGGGTTGCGGATCGTGGTCCGATAGGCCGCGCCCGCGGACGTCGAGCGTCAGCGCGCGGCGACCGCCCGCGGCGATGCGCGGCTGGATCGCTTCGAAATCGCGGCCGTTGCGCGTGAGACCGTGCAGCAGAAGAACCGGCGGACCGACCTCCGGCCCTTCCGCGGGCAGGTCCCGCACGTACAGCTTCAGACCATCGGAGACGGTGACGAAGCGGCCGTGCGGGTCCATGTGCGTCTCCTCAGAACTTCACGCCCGCCTGCACCAAGACCGTGCGCGGCGCGCCCCAGTAAGACGTGCGCGTGCCGGCGACGGCGGAGAACTCCTGCGCGTCGGTGCGGTACGCCTCGTCCGAGAGGTTACGCCCGATCAGCGCGAGAGAGTAGCGGTCGTTCGGCGTCGCGTAGGCGATGCGCGCGTTGTAGAGCCAGTAGGCTTCCTGGAACATGCCGGCGAAGCGCGCCCGCGTGAGCAGGTTGGCGTTGTCGACGGTCAGCGCGGTTTCGGCCTTGTAGTTCGCGTCGGCGTTGAACGTGAGAGAGCCGACGTCGCCGAGGTCGAGCTTGTAGTCGGCGCCGACGCGGGCGGTCCATTCCGGCGAGAAGGCCGGCTCCTGCCAGGAGCGGTCCTCGTAGCTGGCGGGGTTCGCGAGCGACGCGGCGGTGGCGAGGATGCGGCCGTTCGGATCATTGAACTGCGAATAGGACGCGTCGAGATAGCCGATCTGCGCATTGACGCCGAACGCCGGAACCGGACGGAACGCGATTTCGAGCTCCGCGCCGTTCTGTTCGAGCTTGCCGGCGTTGAGCACGCCGAAGGTCGCCGTCGCGGTGTCGCCGCGCGAGACGCGGGCCTGGAAGTCCTCGTACTCGTTGTGGAACACGGCGAGGTTGGCGACGAGCTTGCCATCGAGCCACGTCGTCTTCGCGCCGGCCTCCGTGGAGATCAGCGTTTCCGGGTTGAACGTGCGCGGCTCCGTGGCGCCGTTCGTGCGGCCGTTGAAGCCGCCCGATTTGAAGCCCTTCGAGACCTTGCCGTAGAGCGTGACGTCCTTGCTCGGGGTCCAGGTGAGCGTCGCGGCCGGCGACACATCCTGCCAGGAGGCCTTGTCGCGGAACGTCACCGTGAGGCCGTTGAGGCCCGCGACGGGCAGACCCACGAACGGCCCCGAGGCGAAGAAGGACTCCGTCGTGGTAAAGCGCCAGTAGGTCTTCGTCTCGCGCGTCGAGCGGACGCCGACGGCGAGCTTCAGCGTGTCGGTGAGATCCCACTCGCCCTGCGCGAAGGCCGCGTAGGAGTTGAGCAGCTGGCTGTCCTGCACGGGGCGGCGGAACGTGACCGGCGTGGAGAACACCGTGAAGAGGTCGTTGCCGAACGCGAACTGCTTGGAGTCCATCGTTTCGCGCAGGCCGTAGACGCCGGAGACGAGGCGGAAGTTCTCGCCGTCATACAGCGCCTGCACTTCCTGGCTGATCTGGTCCTGGCGGACGCCGACGAACACGTCGCCGAGCTGGAAGCGCGTGCCGTCGATGTCGATGTAATCGGCGCTGTCGAGCTTGCGGGCGCCGGTGATCGATTTCAGCGTCCAGTTGTCGCTGAGCTTGTAGGACGCGGTGAGGCCGAACCCGGAGTGTTCGAGCTTGATGGCGTTCGGCAGCGTCGAGGTCGGTTCGGCCTTGTAGCTGAATTCGCCGGCGGCGGGCGTGGCGAGCACGGTGATGGCGCCCGGAACCGCCGGCAGGATGTTCGTGCGGAACAGCGTGTTCTCGAACTTGCCGAGCGTGAGGCCGGGGCTTTCCTTCGTGTAGTCGACGTTCAGGACGACATCGAGCTTGTCGCTGGGCGTCCAGAACAGGCTGCCGCGGGCGGCCTGCGTGTCCTTGTCGTTGTACTTCACGCCCGTCGTCGGGTTCGTGACGTAGCCGTCGCGCGTGCCCTGATACAGGGCGACCGAGCCCTTGAGGCTGTCGGTGATCGGGCCGGCGAGACGCGCGCGCAGGTCCAGCGTCTCGAAGTCGCCCGCCGTGACGGACGCAGAGCCTTCGAGCTGATCGCCGGGGCGCTTGGAGACGATCTTGATCGCGCCACCGATCGTGTTCTTGCCGTACAGCGTGCCCTGCGGGCCGCGCAGCACTTCGATGCGGCCGACGTCGTACACGTCGAACAGCGCGCCGCGGATGCGGGAGATGTAGACGTCGTCGAGATAGATGCCGACGCCGGGATCGAACGTCTGCAGCGCATCGGGCTGGCCGACGCCGCGGATGAAGACGTTGGCGGACGAGTTGGTGCCGCGGCCCTGCACGATGTTCAGGTTCGGGACCGAGCCCTGCAGCGCGCCGATGTTCTCCGCGCCCTTCGCTTCGAGGGCGGCGGCCGACAGCGCCGTCACCGCGATCGGGACGTTCTGCAGCCGCTCTTCGGTGCGGCGGGCCGTGACGATGATGTCGCCTTCCGCCGGCTGGGCGGCGGGCTGGGTCTGGGCGAACGCCGGCGCGGACGTCAGCGCCAGCGGCAGCGCGACGGCCGAAAGCAGCCCGAGACGAGTGAAGGATGCCATGTGTTCCCCCTTGTGGTTGTGCGGCGTGACGCGGGCCGCATTTAGATCGGGCGCAACTTTACGCACCGTCTCAGGCGCCGCAATCATATTTCACCGCATGTTGAAAAAACACTGGCGTGATGCGGCGCTTTACGGAACCCTGTGTCCAACATGCATCACGCCCCAGTTTGGTGAGACCGTTAGGCGGTGCGTTGGTTAAGGACCGGCAAACGCGAGCGCGACGCACGAGCAAGACATGGACGCAAGCGGACAATCGCCCTATTCCCACAGGATGGACGCCACGACCTCGACGCGGAAACTGGGACGCCGCCCCAAGGCGGTGGGCGGCGAGGCCGCGCGCGAGGCCATCCTGGACGCGGCCGAGCGGCTGTTCGCCGCGCGCGGCTTCAATGGCGTGACCGTCCGGCATATCGGCGAGGCGGCGGGCGTCGACCCGGCGCTGGCCCACTATTATTTCGCGACCAAACGCGGGGTGTTCGACGCGGTCTTCCTGCGCCGCGCGCCGCCGCTCAACGCCGAGCGCGAACGGCTGCTGGACGAGTTGGAGGCCCGGCCGGCCGACGAGGTGACCCCGGCCGACGTCATCGCCGCGTTCGTCGAACCGGCGCTCGAGCGCTGGGCGCATGGCGGGCCGGGCTGGAAGGCCTATCTCGCGCTGGTCGCGCAGGTGAACAACACGCCCGAGTGGGGCGGCGAGACGATGACGCGCTATTTCGACCCGGTCGTGCATCGCGTGATCGCGCTGATGCGGCGCTGCCTGCCGGATGCGCACGATGTCGACTTGTACTGGTGCTACCACTTCCTCTCGGGCGCGCTGACCTTGACGCTCGCAGAGACCGGCCGGATCGACAGGCTATCGGGCGGCGCATGCGCGTCTTCGGACTATCCCGCCGTGTCGACGCGGTTGCCCGAAGCGATGGCGGCGGCGTTCGTCGCCGTGACGGCGCGAGGCCGCGCGAGCGACAGGTGATCCGGCGCGGCGCGCGCGCTCAGCGGCGCTCGACGGGTTTGAGGATCACGTTCTGATCGACATAGGTGACGCCATCGAGGCCGCGCAGATAGCGCGCCCAGCGGCGCCCGATCGCATCGGCCCGGCGCGCCGGCGCGGCTTCGCACGGGGCGAGGACGATCTCCGCGCCGCCGAGCGTGAAATCATCGAAGCACAGGCCGGCCAGCTCGGGGCGGGTGCGCAGCGCGCGCCGCGCGGCCGTCTCGGCGGCGCCGGTGTCGCCACGCGCGGCCAGCGCGGCCGCCTGCCCGAGCGGGTGTGACGGCGCGAAGCGGACGAGCAGCTTGATGGTCGCGCGGTCGTCCGCGGCGGCGGTGCTGGCGATCGGCGCGCGCGACGGCGGTCCGTCGGCGCCGGCGACGGGGACGCCCGCGAAAAACAGCGCCGCCGCGACGGCGCCGCTCAGGATCGAAGTCGCGCGCCGTTTCGCCATGTCGGGTCTCCTCAGCGTCCGGCGCCGGCTGCGGGGGTTACGGGCGCTTGGGCGGCGCGCGCGAGATCGAGCATGCCGGCGCCGCACTGGCGCAGGCAAATGCCCGGCTTTCCGGGAACGGGCGTCGCTCTCTTCGCGCGATCGCACGGCGCCTCGCACATGTCCGCCGGGACGGCAGAAACCGCGCGCGTCATCATCAGATCCACGAGCTGTTTGCCGGACACGCGGTTCTGCGCCTTGAGGAGCGCCAGCGCCGCGGACACGTGCGGCGCGGCCATCGAGGTGCCCTGCAAGTAGCTGTAGTAGCAGACGGCGGCGGCGGTCTTCGTCTCGGGATCGAAGCAGTCCGCGCGCGTCGTGCGTGTGGAGAGCACGCCGTCGGGGCGGCCATCCTTGTCGGTGTCGGCGAAAAGATCGCCGCCGGGCGCGAGCAGCGTCACTTCCGGGCCGAAGTTCGAATAGAACGCCATGCGGCCCTGCGCATCGTTGGCGCCGACGACCACGACATTGCGGCAGTTGGCCGGCGCAAAGCCGCCGGCGGGGCTCGCTTTGTTGCCGGCGGCGACGACGACGACGACGCCGCGCGCGCTCACCGCGTCGATCGCCGCCTGCATCGACGCAGGGCACGCGATCGGCACCGAGAGGCTCATGTTGATGATGTCGGCCGGCGCCTGGTTGACGATCAGCTGGCCGGTCTCGGTCTCGGCGGGCGCAAGGCCCGCGGCCCAGCGGATGCCGTTGACGATGTCTTCGAGTTCGCCGCCGCAGCGGCCGAGCGCGCGCACCGGGATGACGGTGACGTTCCACGCGCCGCCCGCAATCCCGCGCGCCTTGTTCGTGCCGGCCGCGCCGACGGTGCCGGCGACGTGCGAGCCGTGGAACGAGTTCTCGCCGACGGCCCCGCATTTGTCGCCGGCGTCGTTCGGATCGGCGTCGACGCCGCCGCCGTCGCCGGCGCGATCCCAGTTGGCGATCAGATCGACGCCTTTGCCGAGATTGACCGAGGCCTTGAAGTCCGGGTGTGTGAGATCGACGCCGGTGTCGATCACGGCGACGCGCACGTCCCGCGACCCCACCTGCTTGGCGGCGAGCCAGAACGTCTCGAAGCCCGCGCCGCCGGGGGACTGTCCGGGGCCGGCGCCGCGCGGACGGAAATCCCATTGCAGCGGCAGGAGGGGATCGTTCGGCAGCGAGATCGGCTGCACCGCGCCGCCAGGAGCGGGCGACGGCGCAGGCGCGCCGCCCGGCTTTCCGGGCGTCGTCGGCGCGGACGGCGGCTTCGGCCACGGAATGCGATCGAAGGAGAGATCGACGACGTAGTTCTTCTCGGCGAACTCGAACTGGCGCGAGGCGCGCAGCCGCTCGACCGCGCACTGCGTGGCGAGCGCGATGTCGGCCTGGAGCTGTTCGGGCGTCACGCCGCGCGGGCAGCGCAGACCGGTCTCCGGCAGCGCCTCGGGCAGATCGGCCGGCGGGGTGGCCTCGGGCGCGGCCTGCGGCGCGCCATCGGGGCCGATCGGGAGTTGCGTCGGGCTTGCGGTCTGGGGCGTGAGGTCGATCTTCACGACGCCGCCGGGGTTCACGTCGATCTCGCCGCGCACGCCGAGGCGCCTCAGGACGGTCTCCGCATTCCGCTTGGCGGCGTCGGTGGCTTCGGTCGTTGCGGCCTCGACGACCTTCGGATCGATGTCGAGACCTTCCAGCGCGCCCCCGCCCTCGCCGGCGACGAGGCGGGAAAAGGCCTGCATCGACAGTCCCTGGGCCTCAGCCACCTCCTGGGCGACCTTGGCGCCGACGAGCACTTCGCCCGGCACGTAGCTGACCGGCGGGACCGCGAGGGTCTGGTCCATGAGCGATGCGGGCTGGACGGCGCCGGCCACGGCGCGGGCGTCGACGCTGATTTCGATCGCGGCGGGCGCGGTTTTTCCGCCCCCGCGCATCTGATCGAGAATCGCGGTCACTTGATCGCAAGCAGCGAGCGCCAAAATCGGCGCGAGCGCCATGGCGTAGCGCAGGGAGCGGTGAGCGCGGAGCATGTCGGGATCCCCATGACCGGGAAGTCTGCCTCCCGGCTTCGGCGATCTTTACCTTGCCCCCTGACCGTGACAAGCGCGTTGGCCACAGGCGCCCGTCGCCGGGAAAGGAAGGCCAGAAGGCCATGACGACGTACCCCATCGCCGCCGCCGCGCGCGACGCGCTGGCCGCCGAAGCTCCCGCCGCGCGCACGGCCGAGGAAGCCGCCGCCGTCGCGCAGGGGCCGGTTTTTCTGTCCGTCGAAACACTGCCGGAAGGCTTCCCCACCCTTGCCGCGCTCGAGGCGGCCTATCCCGGCGTGTACGGGACCGGCCGCTGTGAGGCCGCGTTCGAGGACGGCGCGTGGCGGCTCGTGGTGCGCTACTGGCGGCCGGCGCCGCCCGCCCCGGTGGCGCGCACGCCCGAACAGGCCTTGCGCCGCCCGCTCGGCGCGGCGCGGACGCCGGAGGAAGCGCGGGCGGTGCTGGGCGGGCCGGCCGAGCTGGCCGTCGAGCCGCTGCCGCGCCTCTACCGCACGCGGGGCATGGCGCTCGCGCGCGCCAAGCCGCTGGCGGAGGTTGGGCTCGCGGACGTGATCGAGCGCGAGGGCCGGTTCGCGCTGGCGGTGCGGTTCTGGCGACCGCTGGGATCCAAGGGGGGCGGGCTTCTCCCGGCCGAGCGGGCGGAGATCGCCGCGCGGCTCATGCAGCCGTTGCGCGGGCAGACGCCGCAAGCTGATCCCTATGTCGGCCTGTTCGAGCGGTTCGCGCCGGAAAACCCGCAGATCGTGCTGACCGACGAGGAAGGCGACGGCCGCACGCGCGGCGAGTGATCAGCCCTCGGCGGCGGATCTGATCCGGACACGGACGGACGTGCGCCGCCCGTCTGCGTCGACCGCCATGACTTCGTGAAAGCCCGGCGCGCTGGGTTTCCAGATGGCGCGGCCGCTGGTGGCTTCGCGCGGCACCTCCACGCCCTCGGCGTACCACGTCACCGGCGCGCGACCGCCGCGGGCGGCGAGCGACAGACCGCGGCCGCCCTCGCCGGCGCGGTCGACGACGAGTTCGGCGCCGTCCGGCGGGAACAGGATGCGCGGCGCGGAGTCGTCGCGCGCGTCGGCGAAGCGCGCGAGGCCGGCCGGCGCGCGCGCCTGCAGGGGCGCAAAGCGTTGATCCGGCGCGCCGCCCGCGCGGACGCGGTCGAACGCGTCGAACAGGATCGGCAGCGCATCACTGCGCCCCGTCGCGCCGGGCCGCGGCGCGCCATCGGGGCGGCCAACCCACACGGCGACGACATGCCCGGCGCCGACGCCCATCGCCCAGGCGTCGCGGAAGCCGTAGGACGTGCCCGTCTTGAAGGCGATCTGCGGCGCGTCGACCGTCAGCGCCGCGGGCAGCCGGCCTTTCGGCGTCGGCGTCGCAGCCAGGATCGAGAGCACGCGGCGCGAGGTCTCCGGCTTCATCAGGCGCGAGGACGCCCATGTCGGCGCTTCGACGAACCGCAGCGGCTTGGCCTGCCCGTCGTCTCCGAGCGCGGCGTAGAGCGTCGCGAGCTCCTCGAGCGTGAGGCCGACGCCGCCGAGCGCGAGGGCGAGACCCGGCTCCACCGTTTCGCGGCGGGGGAAACGCGGCTTGGCGCCCGCCGCGGTGAGCGCGGCTTCGAAGCGGCCGGCGCCGACCTTCTCCAGCGTCGCGACCGCCGGCAGGTTCAGCGAGTGCATTAGCGCGTCGGAGATCTTCACCTGGCCGTGGAAGCGGCGATCGAAGTTCTCGGGCATGTAGCCGGAGAAGCGCTGCGGCGCGTCATCGACCATCGTGCCCGGCGCGGCGACGCCGTCATCGAAGGCGAGCGCGTAGATGAAGGGCTTGAGCGTCGAGCCGGGCGAGCGCACGGCCCGCGTCATGTCGATCCAGCCGCCGACGCGGTCGAAGCCGACGCCGCCGACGCTCGCGCGGACGTGCCGCCCCTCGATCTCGACGGCGAGGATCGCGACGCTGACATCCGGGCCCGCCGCGATGGCGGCTTCGCGCGCGATCTCCTGCAGCCCGTCCTGCAGGCGCGCATCCAGCGTCGAGCGCACCACCGGTTCGCCGGGATGGGCGCGCACGAGACCTTCGGCGGCGAGATCGGCGCGGATCGGGAACGGCGTGCGCGCCGGAATCGCGGCGAGCTTCGCTTCGGCTTCGAGGTGGGCGTCGATGAAGCCTTCGTCGCGGAACTTGGCGAGCACGGCGTCGCGGGCGGCGCGCGCAGCTTCGGGGCGGCGATCGGGGCGGCGCGCTTCCGGCGCCTGCGGCAGCGCGATCAGCAGCGCCATCTCCGCGTCGGACAATCCGACGGGATCGCGCGCGAAGTAGGCGCGGCTGGCCGCGCGGACGCCTTCGAGATTGCCGCCATACGGCGCGAGCGTGAGATAGAGCGCGAGGATTTCGCGCTTCGTCAGGCGGCGCTCGATCTGCAGCGCGCGGACGATTTCGATCAGCTTGGAGGGCACGGTGCGCGGGCGCGGCTCCAAGAGACGCGCCGTCTGCATGGTGATGGTCGACCCGCCGGAGGTGACGACGCCCGTGCGCAGATAGGAGGCGGTCGCGCGCGCGAGCGCGAGGGGATCCACGCCCGGGTGGCTCCAGAACCGGGCGTCCTCGATCGCGACGACGCGGCGCAGGAACTCCGGATCGACCTCGTCGAGACGCGCGGCGAGACGCCATTTCCCCGTGGGCGTTGCGAACGCGCGCAGCCAGACGCCCTCGCGATCGAGCACGACGGGCGAGACCACCCCGCCCCGCTGCAGCGGCGGCGGGAAGATCACGTCGAGCGCGAACAGCGTCAGCGCGAGCGCGATGACGCCCGTGACGATCCGGCGCGCGCGCGGGCCGAGCGGCGCCCCGAGGCGTCGTCCGCGGCGCACCGGCACGGGGTCAGCCGCCCGGCGCCACGCCGAGACGACCGACGGCCGTGCGGCCGATCACGCCCGGGCGATACATGTCCTCGATCTGCGCCGCCGGCAGCGTGTAGGCGCCCGGCGTCACGGCGCGCGCGACGTACGCGAAGGTGAAGCCTTCGCTGCGCAGATCGGCGGCGGCGACGAAGCGATCGTCACGCGCTTCGGCGATGCGGGCCGCGGTGATGCGGCCGATCCACGCGAACGGACCGGCGGACGTGTCCGGGCCCTGGGCCGCGCCGTCCTCCGGCTTCAGCACCGACTCGATCTCGAGGCCCGCAGGCAGGAGATCGACCAGCACCGCCGGGTGCAGCCGCTCGCTCTGCGTCGCGCCGGAGAGCACCACGATCACGCGATCGCCCTGGCGCAGCGCGCCGGCGTCGGCCGCCGAGCCGTCGAGACGGAACAGCCGCTTTTCGAGGCTGAAGCCCTGGCTCGTCGGCCCCGGCGCGGTGCGCGGCGTGCCGGAGATCGTCAGCGTGCGGAAGGCCGGGCCCTGGCCCGCATTCGCGAACACGACGCCTTGCGCGATGCGCGCCGCATCGACCGCGACCGGGCCCATCATCGGGGCGCCGTTGGCGGTGATCGAGAGCGGGCCTTTCGAGCGCGCCAGCAGCGCATCGACGGCGACGAGCAGTTGGGCCTGCTCCTGCGTCGTCAGGCTTTCGGCTTCGCGGTTGTCGCGCTCCAGACGCGCGGAGAGACGCTCGACGAGTTCGGTTTCACCCGCCTCGGCGGCAAGCGAAAGCACGCCGGCGAGATCGCGCAGCGGCGTCTGGTAGTAGTCGCCGGTGTTGCGGTAGCCGAGCGCCTGTTCGGCGAGCTTGAAGGCGTTCTTCGCGCGCGCCCGGTCTCCGAGATGGGCCAGCGCGGCGCCGATCTGCGCGCGCGCCAGTGGGCTCTCTTCGCCCTTCAGCTTGGCGTCGTGGAAGTAGCGGACCTGGCCGAGATCGGCCTTGCCCGCCTTCGCCAGAACGTACAGCGCGTACGCCGCGGACCGCGAGCGCAGGCGCTCCTTCGAGTCCGTGTTGCCCGGCCACGCATAGACTTCGTAATCGTAAGAGACCGATCCGAAATCCTCGAGGCGCGCAACGCTGCGCAGCGCCTTGTAGGCCGCATCGAGCGGGGCGTTCGGCACGACATAGCCCGCCGCCTTGGCGCGGCGGAGGAAGTCGGTCACGTACGCGCCGAGCCACGGCGACGCCGCGCGGTCTTCCGCACGCCAGAGGCCGAAGGCGCCATCCGCCCCCTGACGATCGAGCAGCTTGTCGATCGTCTCCTGCACGCGGCGGCGCAGTTGCGGATCGGAGGGCTTCTGCGCCGTCTGCGCGAGCGCGTTGGCGTAGAGCAGCGGCAGCGTTGTCGAGGTCAGCTGTTCGGAGCAGCCGTACGGGTAGCGATTGAGCACGTCGAGCAGCGGCGCGGCGTCGATCCCGCGCAGCGGCGAGTAGGACACCAGCACCTTGCCCTCGCCCGCCGCGAAGGCGTCGAGCGCGCGCGGCGACAGCGTGTAGCTCGTCCCCGCCGCCTGCGACTGCGTCTGCGTGAGCGTGAGCGGCATGAACGGCGTGCGCGACTGGATCTGATAGCTGCGCGACACCTTCAGCCCGCCGGGGCCATCCATCGCCAGGATCACCTGGCCGATCCCTGCGGCGCCGCCCTTCAACGGCACACGCACGCGCGTCTGCGCTTTCGGCGCGAGGTTGAAGGTTTGCGTGAACGCCGCCCCCGTCACCGCGCCGCTCGGGCTGACGGTGACGCGGTAGGCGCCGGCCGGGCCCTCGATGTTGGAGAGCTCGAGCGTGGCGGAGGCGGTGTCGCCCGGCGCGATGAAGCGCGGCAGCGTGAGTTCGGCGACGACGGGATCGCGCACGGTGGCGGCTTCGGCGTCCGCGCCGACGGCGCTTTCGCTCCAGGCCACCGCCATCAGGCGCAATTCGCCGTTGAAGTCGGGCAGCTCCAGCGGGATCTGCGCCTTGCCGTCCTTGCCGACCTGCACGAGGCCGGACCACAGCGCGACGGTTTTCGTCGGCACGACCGTGAGGCCTTCGCCGCCGAGGCCGTCACCGCCCTGGCGCGGCGTCGACGGGGCGCCGAGGTTCGGGTTCAGAAGGCGGCCGTAATCGTCGCGGATCGCGACGCCGAGCGCCTTGCGGCCGAAATAGAACTTCGCCGGATCGGGGCTGTCGAACTTGGTGAGCTGCAGGATGCCCTCGTCCACGGCGGCGAGCGTCATGCGGACCTTTTCGCCGCTCGGCGCGCCGGCGATCGTCACCGGCACCTGCACCGTCTGACGCGGACGCAGCACCTGCTTCTCGGGCAGCGCGACTTTCAGCGTGCGGGGACCCATGTCGATCGGCACGTAGGCGACGCCGACGGCGCGGCGCGGCACGGGCAGCGTCGCGGGCGAGCGCGGCGTCATCACCGTGACGAGCACGTAGACGCCCGAGCCCCAGGAGGGATCGGCCCGCAGGCTGAGCGTGGCGCCTTCGGCGGGCACGCGCATCGTCTTCATCGACAGCACGCGGTCCGTCGCGATCGCGATCTGCGCTTCGCCAGCATAAGGCGGCTTGATCTGCACGCGGACGTTCGAGCCGACCTTCACGGCTTCGACCGGCGGCACGACGGCGACCGTATCGGGCGCGTCGTCGTCGCCGCCGCTGGAACCCCAGCCGGCATAGAAGCGCGTGGAGGTCTGCGCGCCGGAGGCGGCGTCGGCAAGGATCAGGCGGAACTGGCCGTCGCGCATCTTGTCACGCGCGACCTGGGCCGGCTTGTCGGCGGGAATGTCGACGACGCCCGTCGCGACCGGCACGTCGCGGCCGGTGCGGCGCCAGCGCCATTGGCCGCCATCGAGGTACCAGTCGTAGCTCCACTCTTCCGCCACGAGCGTCCAGGCGACGCCCTTGGCGGCGACGCGGCGGCCGGCCGGATCGACGGCGATGACGTCGAACGCGGCGCGCGCGCCTTCGGCCACGCGGCCGTTCTCGAAGGCGGGCTTCACGCCGATATAGCGGTCCTGCAGGCGCACCGGCACCTGGAAGCCTTCACGGACGGTGCGTCCGCCCGGCTCCATCACGGTGGCGACGAGCCGCGCGCGCAGCGGCAGCGTCGTCTGCGGCGGATCGGCCAGCGAGAACGCCAGTTGGGCCTTGCCGTCGCCGTCCGTGGCGGTGGGCGTGAGCTGGATGAACTTCTCGTCGAACGATTCGTCGACGCGGCCGAAGGCAAAGCCTTTCGCGGCGGGGAACGGATTGCCGTCGACCGCGAGGCGCGCTTCGCCTTCCACCGAAAGGCCGGCGCCCGGCGCGCCGTAGAGGAAGCGCGCGGCGACGTCGACCATGCGGGTCTCGCCCGGGCGCAGCGGCGCTTCGGAGGCCGTGACGTCGACCTTCAGGCGTTGCGGCACGAAGTCTTCGACCGCGAAGCTCACTTCGCCGGCGGCGCCTTCCTGGCCGTCGACCTCGAGCGTGGCGCGCCAGCGACCGCGCGGGGCGGACTTGTCGAGCGCGAAGCTCTTGAGCACCGCGCCGGCCTCGACCGCGCGCTCCAAGCGCTGGCGGCGCGCTTCGGTGCCGTTCGGGCGATAGACGACGAGCACGCTCTGGCGGTTCGTGATGGCGCGGCCGGCGGCGTCGCGGATCATGCCGTTGAGACGAACGGTTTCGCCGGGGCGGTACACGCCGCGCTCGGTATACATGTAGGCGTCGACGTCGCCGGGCGTGCGGCGGCCGTCCACGTCCTTGTCGGAGAGGTCGAGCGCGGTGCGATCGACGTCGAGCACGGTGAAATCGCCGCCGGCGCCATAGGCCATGACGAGCTTCGGACGCAGCGCGCCCGTGCCCTCCATCACCGGCTTGGCGAAGCGGGCGCGGCCCTCCCCGTCCGTGCGGGCGCGGGCGAGGACCTCGTTGCTGTCGGCGACGAGCGTGAGCGCGACGCCGGAGACCGGGCGTGCGGTCTTCAGCGAACGAACGACGACGTCGAGGCCGGTGGCGCCGGAGAAGGTCTGCAGCGCCATGTCGGTGGAGATCACCCAGCGATAGGCCGTGGCGGGGCGATCGGAATCCTGGCCGCGCGCGCCGGCGGAGGGCGAAGAATCCTTGACCTTCACCACATAGGCGCCGGGCTTCAGCTCCTTCAGCGTGGCGCCGAGCGGGAACACGGTGGTGATCGTCTCGTTGCGGCGCGAGCGCTTGGATTTCGGATCGACGAGCGCGACGTCGAGCTTGCCCTTGAAAACGGAGACGCCCGAGGCCTGGGCGGCGTCCTCGAAGCTCCACCAGTCCCACGAGCCTTCGGCGGTGCTTTGGCCGGCTTCGATCTCTTCGCGGTTGAGCGCGCGATCGCCCACGCGCAGCACTTCGATGTCGAGCTGGGAGACGTTGACCGTTTCGATGCCCAGGCCGTCGGCCTCGGCGCGCGGCAGGATCGTGCCGGAACCGGCGAAGCCGACGAAGGCCGGGCGGTCGCCGAACGAGAGGGTGATCGTCTCGTCCCGGGCGGTCACGTCGCCGCCGGCGGAGGGCAGGCCCGCCTTGATGGTGAGCTGGCGATCGACGTCATAGGGCAGGCCGGCCAGGCACAGCAGCTGGCCGTTCGGCTCCACATTGACGGGCGCAGCCGGGTCCAGGGCCAGGAAGTCGGCGAAATTGACGTTGGGGTCCTTCGAGAGGGGCTCGCTGAACTCGAGGCAGGCCTTGGGGGCCTCGCCGTCGGTGTCGATGCGCAGGGCCATGAAGGCCATGCCGTCCACGATCTTCGGGCCCAGGCGGGGGGCGTCGGCCGCGCGGACACGCTCCGCGTTCGGAACGCCGCCGAGGATGGCCGGACCTTCGGCGCCGCCCACGCGCGCCAGCACAAACCCGCCCCACAGGCCGGCGATCAGCGCCACGGCCGCGGCCAGAATGACGTTGCGGTTCATGAACCCTACCCCTCACCGGCGCTTGTCGCGCTCGTTTCCCCCTTCGCCCAAAATGGACGATAGGCGTTTGCTAACCATTGAGTAAGGCAATCGTTCAAGTGCCTTCATGCACTTGGTGCGGCAAACTGGCCCAGGGAGGCGAGATCATGCGCAAGCTCATGCTGGTCACGGGGGCGTCCGCGGGGATCGGCGCGGCGTTCGCGCGGGCCTATGCCGCGCGGGGATGGGATCTGGCGCTGACGGCCCGGCGGGCCGATCGGCTCGAAGCGCTCGCGGCGGAACTGAAAACGGCGCATGGCGCGTCGAGCCTCGTGATCCCGGCCGATCTCGCCGCGTCCGGCGCCGTGGACGCCATCCTGGAGGGCGTCGCCGCCCAGGGGCGCGTCGTTGACGGGGTCGTGAACAATGCGGGCTACGGCCTTGGCGGCACGTTCGGGACGACGCAATGGGCCGAACAGGCGACGTTCATCCAGGTCATGGTGACGTCCGTCGCCGAGCTGGCGCACAAGGCCCTGCCCGGCATGACGGCGCGGCGGTTCGGGCGGATCATCAACGTGGCCTCCGTGGCCGGCATCCTGCCGGGCGCGCGCGGGCACACGCTTTATGCGGCCTCCAAGGCGTTCCTGATCAAGATGTCCCAGTCCATGAACCTGGAATGCGAGGGTACGGGCGTGCACGTCACGGCGCTCTGCCCCGGCTTCACCTATTCCGAGTTTCACGACGTGAACGGCACGCGGGGGCAGGTGTCGCAGATGCCGCGCTGGATGTGGCAGGAGGCGGACGAGGTGGTGGAGGCCGCCATCGCCGCCAACGAGGCCGGCCAGGCGACCGTCGTACCCGGCGGGGCGAACCGCGCCATCACCGGTTTGGCGAAGGTGCTGCCGGAGGGCGTGCTGCTGGGGATCATGCGGGCGCAATCGGCGCGCTTCCGGCGCACGGACTGAACAGGGCGGCCCGGCGGGTCGGGGCTGCGCATATTTCCTAGGCGAAGGCGCCTGCGCGGCAGGCGCCCGCCGATCGCCAGGCAGGGGTCAGGCGCGGCGCCTCGACGGGGCCCTTGAACCCCGCTTCGCTGCCCCCTGCGGAGTGGGACATGACGAACGCGTTCGACGAAATGCGGGGCAAGGACGGATCGCCACGGCGGGCCTATGAGGCCGTCGCCGCATGGCTCAATGCGACGCCGCCCGAGGTGCTGGCCGCCAAGCGCGAGGAGGCAGAGCGGCTGTTCCGGCGCATCGGGATCACCTTCGCCGTCTATACCGAGGGGGCCGACACCGAGCGGCTGATCCCGTTCGACATCATTCCGCGCGTGATCGACGCCGACGAATGGGCGTTCCTCGAACGGGGCCTGACGCAGCGGGTGCGGGCGCTGAACCTCTTCCTCAAGGACGTCTACGGCACGCGCGAGATCGTCCGCGCCGGCCTGATCCCCGAGCGCTCCATCCTGCTCAACCCGGCCTTCCGGGCCGAGATGCAGGACCTGGCGCCGCCCGGCGGCGTCTATACCCACATCGCCGGCATCGACGTGGTGCGCGTCTCCGCCGACGAGTTCTACGTGCTGGAGGACAACTGCCGCACGCCGTCCGGCGTCTCCTACATGCTCGAAGACCGCGAAGTGATGATGCGGCTCTTCCCGGACCTCTTCTCGCGCTGCGCCGTGGCGCCGATCTCGCGCTACCCGGAAGACCTGCTCGAGACGTTGCGGTCGCTCGCGCCGCCGGCCTGCGAGGGCGAGCCGACCGTCGTCCTGCTCACGCCCGGCCAGTTCAACAGCGCGTACTACGAGCACACCTTCCTCGCCGACGAGATGGGCGTCGAGCTCGTCGAGGGCGCGGACCTGGTGGTGGATGACGGGCGCGTCTTCATGCGCACCACGCAGGGGCTCAAGCGCGTCGACGTCATCTATCGCCGCATCGACGACGAGTTCCTCGATCCCTTGGCGTTCCGGCCGGACAGCGTTCTCGGCGCGCCGGGCCTGATGGCGGCCTACCGGGAAGGCGGCGTGACGCTGGCGAACGCGCCGGGCGCCGGGATCGCCGACGACAAGGCGATCTACCGCTACGTGCCGGACATGATCAGCTTCTATCTCGGCGAAGAGCCGATTCTGAAGAACGTGCCCACACACGACTGCGCCGACCCGGACTCGCTCGCATACGTGCTCGACAACCTGCACGAGCTCGTCGTGAAAGAGGCGCGCGGCTCGGGCGGCTATGGGATGCTCGTCGGCCCGCATGCGACGAAAGCGCAGCGCGCGGCGTTCGCGGAGAAGCTGAAGGCGGCGTCGAGCGTGTATATCGCGCAACCGACGCTGGCGCTCTCCACCTGCCCCACCTTCGTCGAGTCGGGCGTGGCGCCGCGGCACGTCGATCTGCGGCCGTTCGTCCTCGTCGGCGCGGATCGCGTGCGCATCACGCCGGGCGGCCTCACGCGCGTGGCGCTGAAGGACGGCTCGCTCGTCGTGAACTCGAGCCAGGGCGGGGGCACTAAGGACACGTGGGTGCTGCGCGCGACCAATGCTGCTGCGGGAGGCAAGTGATGCTCGCACGCACAGCGGACTCGATGTTCTGGCTCGCGCGCTACATGGAGCGCATGGAAAACGTCGCGCGTCTTCTCGAAGCGGCGCAGCACATGTCGGCGTTGAGCGCGGACGCGGCCGAGTGGCAATCGGCGCTCGTCGCCGCCGGCTGCGACCAGGGCTACGCCCTCAAGTACGACACGACCACGCCGGAAAACGTCGTGCGCTACATGGCGGCCGATCGTGACAACGCCAGCGCGATCCTCTGCTGCCTCGATCAGGCGCGGTCGAATGCGCGCGCGATGCGCATCGCCCTCACGCGCGACATGTGGGACGCGGTGAACGAGGCGTGGCTGGAAAGCCGCTCGCTGCCGCCGTCGGCGTTCGCGATGGAGAACCTGCCCCACACGCTCGACTGGGTGAAGCGGACGGCCACCCGCTTCCGCGGCGCCTATGCCGGCACGATGCTGCGCAACGACGTCTATTGGTTCACGCGGCTCGGCACGTTCATCGAGCGGGCCGACAACACCGCGCGCATCCTCGACGTGAAGTACCACGTGCTGCTGCCGGATTATTCCGGAGTCGGCGGGATGCTGGACTACTACCAGTGGACCTCGATCCTCCAGGCCGTCTCGGCGGTGCGCGCCTATAAGGTGGTGTATCATGGCCGGGTGACGCCGTGGAACGTGGCGGATCTCCTGATCCTGCGGCCGGAAATGCCCCGCTCGCTGCGCTCCTGCTTCGACGAGATCACGGAGAACCTCGACCGCCTGGCCGAAGCCTACGGCCGGCGGGGCGAATGCCACCGTCTCGCGGGCGCCGCAGCGTCCCGATTGCGCTACGCCCGCATCGACAGCATCTTCCAGCAGGGTCTGCATGAGTTCCTGACGGATTCGGTTGAGCGGACCGCAGAAATCGGGAACGAGATCGCCAAGCTGTATCTTCTCTAGTCCACCTTCGATCCGAGCCGGTTCCAGCCCTGCGCCTCACCGTCCGCCACCAGACGACGTACGCTTATGACCGCCCGATCGGCGGGGCCGCACAGATCGTGCGCCTGTTCCCGCGCGCGCATGCCGGCCTCGACATTCTCTCCTGGCGCGTGTCCGTCGGCGGGCGTGGGCTCAAGCCGTCGCTGGACGGGCTCGGCAACGGGTACGCGCTCGCGGTGTCGCGGCGGCCGGCGTCGGAGACGATCATCCTCGTGCAGGGGGACGTCGTCACGCACGACACCGACGGCGTGCTGGACGGCGTGCCCGATACGTTGCCGCCTCTCTATTTCCTGCGTCCCACCCGCCTCACCGAGCCGGATGCGCATCTGGCCGCGCTGGGCGCCGAGATCGCGCGCGCGGACGATCCCGCGCGGACGCTCATGCGGCGGCTGCACGAAACGGTGGCCTTCCGCCCCGGCGCGACGACGACGGGCGTGACGGCGGCGGAGGCGTTCGCGCAGCGCGCCGGCGTCTGCCAGGACCACGCCCACATCGCGCTCGCCGCCGCGCGCGCCGCGGACGTGCCGGCGCGCTACGTCTCGGGCTATCTGCACACCGGCAAATCGGCCGAGCCCGCGAGCCATGCCTGGGTCGAGATCCGCCCGGGCGACCATTGGATCGGCATCGATCCTGCGAACGGCGTTACCGCCGGCGAGAACTACGTGCGCGTGGCCGCTGGCCTCGATTACGAGGACGTCGCGCCGGTGCGGGGCGTGCGGCTCGGCGGGGCGACGGAGAAGCTGAGCGTGCGCGTGGACGTCGCTCCGTATGCGGAGCAGTAGAAGGGTCGTTTCGTCCCCCGATCAACAGGCCGCTCCGTCATCCTCGTCTCGCGCAGCGAGACGGGGATCCAGCGACGCAGCGCCGCCCTCTGGATCCCCGCCGCGCCTGCGGCGCGCCGAGGATGACGCACGAGGGCGGGCGCGGCAGAAATCCCCCTCCGCCCCCGCACCGCCGCGATCGCGCCGCAATATGGACGCGTCGGTCACCGCGCTATAGCCTCGGTTCGGGATCATCCGGGGTACATGATGCGCAAGGTTCTTTATACGTGTTCAGCGCTCGCCGTGCTGTGCGGCGCGGCCTGGGCCGAGCCGGCCAAGGTGGCGATCACGATCTACAATGACGACACCGCCCTGGTGGAGGACGTGCGGACGCTCGATCTGCAGCCCGGCCGGCAGAGGCTTGAGTTCCCCGGCGTTTCCGCGCGCATCCGCCCCGAAACCGCGGCGCTGACGGGCGACGGGATCGACATCGTCGAGCAGAATTTCGATTTCGACCTGCTGACGCCCTCCAAGATGATGGAGAAGGCGGTCGGTTCGACGGTCCAGCTCGTGCGCGTCAATCCGGCAACGGGCAGGGAGACGATCGAAACCGCGAAGGTGCTCTCCGCCAATGAAGGCGTGGTGCTGAAGATCGGCGACCGGATCGAAGTCCTGCGGGACGACGGCCTTCCCGTGCGCGTGCTGTTCGACAAGATCCCGGAAAATCTGCGCGCAAAGCCGACGCTGTCCGTCACCGTCACGTCGAAGACGGCGGGCGCGCGGCCGGTGGCGCTGCGCTATCTGACCTCCGGGATCGGATGGTCTGCGGACTATGTCGGCGTCTTCGACGAGAAGGCCGGCAAGCTCGACCTTCAGGGCTGGGTGACGCTCACCAATCGTTCGGGCACGTCCTATACGGACGCCAAGACGCAGCTGATCGCGGGGGCGCCCGGCCAGGCCGGCGACGCCGTGCTCGGCGCGACGGAAGGCGGGACGGGCGGCGCGTCCGACGACGCCACCTCGTTCGGCGACTATCACCTCTACACCCTCAAGCTCCCCACGACGATCGCCGAGAACCAGACCAAGCAGGTGAGCTTCATCGACGCCGCCGGCGTGAAGGCCCAGAAGGTCTATCTCGTCGACCGCGGCGGGTTCTCCTCCCAGCGCACGCCGGAAGGCGCCGCGGTGAAGCTGCGCTTCGCCAATGACGCCGCCTCCGGGCTTGGCGCCGCGCTGCCGGCCGGCACGCTGCGCCTGTATGCGAAGGATTCGGCAGGCCGCGCCCAGTTCATCGGCGAGGACGAGCTCGGACACGTGGCGCAGGGCTCGAAGCTGGAGCTCGCCATCGGCACGGCGTTCGACGTGACGGCGCAATCGCAGGTGACGAAGCGCGACGCGCCGAAGAAGGGCGTGACGGTGACGAGCATCACCTACACCTTCCGCAACGCGCGCGCCGAGCCTGCGACGGTGCTCTTCTCGCAGGGCGTCAATCCCGACAACGAACTCGTGGAGTCGAGCGCGCCGGGCGAACGCGTCGACGCCGGAACCTATGCGTGGCGCGTGCCGATTCCGGCCCGCGGCGAGACGAAGCTCAGCTTCACGGTGCGCGAAGGCAGGGAAGAGAAGCCCGACCCGAAATGATCCGGACGGCCCTCACCCTCTCGATGCTGATGGCGGCGCCCGCGCTTGCGGAGTCGCCGCGCGCGATCGTCTCGCCCGCGGCCGATCAGGTCGCGGTGACGATCTATCGGGACAATCTGGCGCTGATCACCGAGACGCGCACCGTCGACCTGCCGGGTGGGCCGGTGAAGCTTGCCTTTGCCGGCGTGCTCGACAGCGTCATTCCGCAATCGGCGATCGTGCGCGGGCTCGAAGGCGCAGAGACGGAGCGCAATTTCGATTTCGACGGGCTCTCGCCGCGGTCGCTGTTGTGGCGCTCGATCGGCGAACGGGTGCAGGTCGTGCGCAGCCATCGCAAGCGTGCGGCGGCCGTCACGGAAGACGCGCGCATCGCCGCGGCCGGAAATGGCGTCGTGCTGCAGTATGACGGCCGCGTCGAGGCCCTGGGCTGCGGCGGCCTGCCCGAGCGCATCGTGTTCCCGAAGATCCCCGACGGACTTCGTCCGGATCCGACGTTGTCCACGACGATCGACGCGCCTGCCGGCAAGCGCACCGTCACCGTCAGCTATCTCGCGACGGGCCTCTCCTGGTCGGCGGACTACGTCGTGACGCTCGCGCCGGGCGCGCGGAGCGCGGACGTGCGCGCGTGGGTGACGCTCACGAACGGCGGCGAGCGGGGCTTTCCGCAATCGCAGGTGTCGGTGGTGGCCGGCGATCTCGCGCGCGTGGCGCCGCCGCGCATGCGCGAATTCATCCAGGCCTACGCCGGCCGCGCCTGCTGGGCGATGGGCAACACCACGTCGAACCTGCCGCGCATCAGCGCGCGCGACTACGAGGACATTCGCCCGACGGCGCGCATGATGGCGATGGCGCCACCGCCGCCGCCACCGCCTCCACCCGCGCCGATGATGGCAGAGGACGTCATGGTGACCGGCGCCAAGGTCGCGCAGGAAGACCTCGGCGACTACAAGCTCTATCGGCTGACTGCGCCCACCGATCTCGCCGCGAACCAGACCAAGCAGGTGATGTTCCTGACGAAGGACGCCGCCACGCCGGAGCGCCTGCACAGGCTGCGGCTGGGCTGGGCGTCCCCGCGGGGCGACGACGGCCCGCGCCAAACCGAAGTGCTGCTGCGCTTCAAAAACGTGGAGGACCGTGGACTCGGCGCGCCGCTGCCGGAAGGCACGGCGCGCGTCATGGCGCCGGCGCGCGGCGGCCTGTTCTATCTGGGTTCGGACGACAAGAAGGACACCGCGATCGGCCTCGATTGGGAGCTGTCGATCGGCGCGAGCCCGAGCGTGACGGCGCAGCGCCGCCTGATCTCCCGCAAGGAAACGAAACTGCGCGACGGCCGGGTGCGCATCGTCGACACGATTTCGGTCGACGTCGCCAACGCCTTGCCCACCGCGACGACGCTCGAACTGCAGCAGATGCCGGTCGGCGCGAGCCTCAAGGTCACGAACGCGTCGGCGCCCTGGCGCATGAAGGACGGCGACGTGACGTGGAGCGTGCCGGTCGCGGCCGGCGGCGAGACGCGCGTGACGTACACGCTGCGGTATGTGCGGGGATAAACGGCCGGCGGTCGCAGCCCAAACGCTTCCCC
Source organism: Alphaproteobacteria bacterium (assembly GCA_018969015.1). Lineage (GTDB taxonomy): Bacteria > Pseudomonadota > Alphaproteobacteria > Caulobacterales > Aquidulcibacteraceae > REEB506. The sequence goes on along the minus strand of JAGWZE010000006.1, from coordinate 57,273 downwards.
GAGCGCTCGCCCTCATCCTCGTCTCGCAGCGCGAGGCGGGAATCCAGAAATGGTGGCATCTCCCGCCTGGATCCCCGCCGCGCCTTCGGCGCGTCGAGGATGACGCCAGCCTGTTGGATGCATTGCTCAAAGCGGCGCACAGGGCGCCAAGCGCGCCTCAGTCCTTCGCGCGCTCGACGTAGGCGCCGTCTTCCGTCGACACGATCACGCGGGTGCCCGCTTCGATGTGCGGCGGCACCATCGTGCGCACGCCGTTCGACAGCTTGGCCGGCTTGTAGGAGGAGGACGCCGTCTGGCCCTTCACGACCGGCTCGGTCTCTTCGATCGTGAGCGTGACACGCGGCGGCAGATCGATGGAGAGGGCCTGCCCGTCATACATCGTCAGGAAGCATTCCATCTCAGAGGCGAGGAACGCGGCCTGATCGCCGACAGTGTCCTTGCCGACGGTGACCTGCTCGTAGGTGGTGGGGTTCATGAAGACGTAGCCGACGTCGCCGTCCTCGTAGAGGTAGGTGTGCTTCACCTCTTCGACGAACGCCTTTTCCAGACCGTCGGTGGTCTTGTAGGTGACGGTCGTCTTCACGCCGTCGACGATGCGGCGCATGACGATCGTCGTGGTCGGCGTGCCCTTGCCGGGACGGAACGTTTCGTGGCTCATGACCACGTAGAGTTGCCCGTCCTCGTGCTCGATGACGTTGCCTTTGCGCACGTCGCTGGCGATGACCTTAACCACGATCGACCCCTTGACCCCTGGCCCCGTGGCCCGGAAAGGGGCCCTCATAGCCCGCGACGCGGCGGGTTCCAAGCGGAGCTTTCGGTGTCCTCGCCCCCTTCCCCCTCCGCCTCGCCCTTCTGGGACAAGGCCCGGCACGCCGACCGCCGCGGCTTCCTGGCGGCGCGCGGGCGTGTCCGCGCGGCGGTGCGCGGGTGGTTCGAAGCGCGAGGCTTCACCGAGACGGAGGTGGGGCAGCTGGCGGTGTCGCCCGGCAACGAGGCCCACCTGGCGGCCTATGGCGTCGAGGAGGACGGGCGCCGTCTCTACCTGCACACCTCCCCCGAGTTCGCGATGAAGAAGCTGCTCGCGGCGGGCGAGGCGCGGATTTTCGAGCTGGCGCGCGTGTTTCGCCGCGGCGAACGCGGGCCGCTGCACGCGCCGGAGTTCACGATGCTGGAGTGGTACCGGGCGGGCGTCGAGGTCGACGCGGTGATGGACGACGCGGCGGCGCTGCTCGCCGTCGCGGCCGACGCCGCCGGCGCGCGCTGGTTCGAGTGGCGCGGCCGTACCTGCGAGCCGCGGGCCGAACCCGAGCGGCTCACCGTGGCGGGCGCCTTCGCCCGGCATTGCGGGGTCGATCTTCTGGCGACCCTCGACGATCGCGACGCGCTGGCGGCGCACGCCACGCGCCTGGGCGTGCGCGTCGGCGCCGACGACGACTGGTCCGACCTGTTCAGCCGGCTGATCTCGACGCGCGTCGAGCCGCACCTGGGCATCGGGCGCCCCACATTGCTGACGGAGTACCCGATCTGCGAAGCCGCGCTTGCCCGCCCGAACGCGCGCGACCCGCGCGTGGCGGACCGGTTCGAGCTCTATTGCTGCGGCGTCGAGCTCGCGAACGGGTTCGGCGAACTGACGGACCCGATCGAACAGCGGCGGCGCTTCGAGATCGAGATGGACGTGAAGGAGGCCCGCTACAGCGAGCGCTATCCGATCGACGAGGACTTCCTCGCCGCGCTCGCGCACATGCCGGCGGCGAGCGGCGTCGCGCTCGGGTTCGATCGGCTCGTGATGCTGGCCGCAGGCGCTCGCCGCATCGACGATGTGCTGTGGACGCCCGCGCCATGACCGGAACGCTCGACGACGTCGCCCGCCGCTATGCCGTCGCGATCACGCCGGCAATGGAGGCGCTGATCGATCCGGCGGATCCGGACGATCCGATCGCGCGCCAGTTCCGGCCCGACGTGCGCGAACTCGACACCACGCCCGAAGAACTGGCCGATCCGATCGGCGACGATCCGCACAGCCCCGTGACCGGCATCGTGCACCGCTACCGCGATCGCGTGCTGTTCAAGGTGACGGCCGTGTGCCCCGTCTATTGCCGTTTCTGCTTCCGGCGCGAGAGCGTGGGCCCCGGCAAGGCGCGCGGTCTTTCGGCCGCGGAGATCGATGCGGCGATCGCCTATATCGAGGGCCATCCCGAGATCTGGGAAGTGATCTTCACCGGCGGCGATCCTTTGGCGCTCTCGCCGCGGCGCGTGGCGGAGCTGACGGCGCGGATCGCAGCCATTCCGCACGTCGCCGTGCTGCGCTGGCACACGCGCGTGCCGCTCGTCGATCCCGCGCGTATTTCAGACGAGATGGTTGCGGCGCTGAAGGCGCCGGGCAAGGCCGTGTGGCTTGCGCTGCACGCCAACCACGCGCGCGAGTTCACCGAGGAGGGCCGCGCGGCGCTGGCGCGGCTTGCCGATGCGGGCGTGGCGCTGGTGAGCCAGACGGTGCTTCTGCGCGGCGTGAACGACGACGCCGCAACGCTCGAGGCGCTGATGCGCACGTTCGTGGCGTGCCGCGTGAAGCCCTACTACCTGCACCATCCCGACATGGCGCCGGGCACGGGACACTTCCGCCTCACCATCGACGAGGGGCAGCGGATCGTCCGCGAGCTGAAGCTGCGCGCCTCCGGCCTTGCGCAGCCCACCTACGTGCTCGACATCCCCGGCGGGCACGGCAAGGCGCCGCTGACGCCGAGCCATGTGCGCGACGGCGCAGTGCTCGACGATGCGGGCGCGTGGCGGGAGTATGGGGACTGACGCCGAAACTCGGGCGATCGACACCTCTGCCGGGCCCTGCGCTTTTTTGCGCCTTGCCCATCCTTTCCCGCCGCGCGATGCGAACGCAACCGCTGCGGCGCGGAGGGCCCGCGGCGGCGACCACTGCCTGAGGGGGACCCCATGCGCGCCATCATCGCCGCCGTGTTTCTCGTGTCGCTGGGCGGATGCGCCCACGTCGCCACCGTCGCTGCGCCCGTCGCGGCGAAACTGACGGGGGCCGTCGATGGCGTCGCCATCCTCGCGCCGCCGCCGGCGCCGGGCTCCCCGCGCGCGAAGCTCGAAGAAGGCCCGCCGGAGCAGGTGTGGTCGGAGGCGCGCCTGGCGCAGGCGCGCGCCGACAACGAGATCGACGCCTTCAAGGCGTTCGCGCCCGCGATGGGCCCCGGCTTCACCGCCGACAAATACCCCGCCACGAAGGCGCTCTTCGAAAAGACGATCCGCGCGCTCGGCCCGAACATCGGCGTCACGAAGGACCACTGGAAGCGGCCGCGGCCGTTCATCGTCGATCCGACGCGCGCCACCTGCATCACGCCGGACGACCGCCTGCGCGCGAGCGGCTCCTACCCCTCGGGCCATTCCGCGATCGGCTGGGGCTGGGCGCTGGTGCTGGCCGAGGCCACGCCGGACAAGGCCTCCGCGATCCTGCAGCGCGGGCGCGAGTACGGCGACAGCCGCGTGGTGTGCGGCGTGCACTATCCGTCCGACGTCGAGGCCGGGCGCGTGCTGGCGGCGGCCGAGATCGCGCGCCTGCATGCGGAGCCGGGCTTCCAGGACGCGATGCGCACGGCGGCGGCGGAATTGGCGAAGTAGAGGCTCAAAGCCCTCCTCCAGCGGGGAAGGGTTTGGTGGGGGAAATCCCCCTCTCCGTCATCCTGGGCTCGCACCCCGTGCGAGCCCGGGATCCAGGGGCGGTGCGGCGGCCATGGATCCCGGACGCGCCTCCGGCGCATCCAGGATGACGGAGAGGTCTGAGTTGGGCCCGTATCGGACACTCACATAACGTACTGCGTCATTCCGGGGCGGCCGAAGGCCGAACCCGGAACCCAGGAGACTGGGCGCTGCGAAGACGAGCGCACGACGGCGAAGAGAGGCGCGCCGATGACGTCAAGCCGCCAGCGCAGGCGGACGCGCCCGATCCCCTGGGTTCCGGGTTCGCGCGTGCCGCGCGCCCCGGAATGACGAAGGTATTGTGCGGTCGAGTTAGGCGTCTGCACCCGGCGAAAAGCTGACTCACTCCCGTCCGTCCGACTCGCGCCGCGGCAGCCGCCTTACGGCGCGAGGTCCGCTCTCCGGTCGCGGAAGAAGCCCCAGGCGGCCCGGTGGCGGTCGAGGAAGTCGAGATTGAAGGTGTGGATCAGCACGCCTTCCTCGGTGCGGTCGAAGCTCTGCACGAGATCGCCGCGCCAGTCGGCGATGAAGGACGAGCCATAGAAGTTCTGCGGCGCGCCGAGGCCCTCTTCCACGCCGATGCGGTTGGAGGCGACGACCGGGATGATGTTGGAGACGGCATGGCCCTGCATGGCGCGACGCCACGGATCGCGCGTGTCGAGCGAGCCGTCGTGCGGCTCCGAGCCGATTGCGGTGGGATACATCAGCACGTCGGCGCCCATCATCGCCATCGCGCGGGCGCACTCCGGGTACCACTGGTCCCAGCAGATGCCGACGCCGACATTGCCGAACTTCGTCGGCCACACGCGGTAGCCGGTGTCGCCGGGGCGGAAATAGTACTTCTCCTGATAGCCCGGCCCGTCCGGGATGTGGCTCTTGCGGTAGACGCCCATGATCTCGCCGCCGGCGTCGAGCATGACGACGCTGTTGTAGTAGGCCGGGCCGTCCTTCTCGTAGATCGAGACGGGGATCGCGACGTCGAGCGCCTTGGCGAGCGGCTGCAGCGCCGTGACGCACGGATGCGTGGGAGCGGGAAACGCAGTGGCGAACCAACGCTCGTCCTGCGTGGTGCAGAAATACGGCCCCTGGAAGAGCTCGGAGGGCAGGATCACCTCGGCGCCCTGTTGCGCCGCGCGCTCCACGAGCGCGGCGGTCTTGGCGATGTTCTCGCCCATGTCCGCGCCGTAGGATGTCTGCAGCGCCGCAACGCTGATCGTGCGTGCCATGATGATCTCCCTGGGCCGAGGAACGGGGGGCCGAACGCGGGGCTGCATATGGCAAGAGCCGGTCCATCTGGAAAGAGCAAGCGCGCATGGCCCGTCGCGTCCTGATCCTGCGCAATCCGGCGGCCGGCCGCGGCGGGGCCGCGCAAGCCGAGGCCGTGGCGCACGCTGCGGCGGCGCGCGGGCTCGCGGTGGAGATCGCCGCGCCGGAGGGGGCGGAGGCGCTGGGGCAGGCCGTGCGCGCCGCGGAGGCGGACGTGATCGGCCTCGCCGGCGGCGACGGCACCGTGCGCGTCGCGGCGCCGGCGCTGGCCGAGCGGGCTCTTCCCGTGGCCCTGATCCCGACCGGCACGGCGAACGTCCTGGCGCTGGAGACGCGGGCGCCGCGGTCGCCCGATGCGATCGCCGCGCTGCTGGCGCACGGCGTTCCGCGCCCTTTGCCCTGGGGCCGGGCCAACGGCGCCCCGTTCGTGGTGATCGCCGGCGCGGGGCTCGACGGCATGGCCGCGCTGCATGCGGAAGCGCTGAAAAAGCCGCTCGGCCGCGCCGCCTATTGGGCCGGCATCGCGCGCGCCTCCCTGGCGGCGCACCGCCTGAGCGTGAGCCTCGACGGCCGCCCGCCGATGGTTGCGGACTGGGTGCTGTGCACCGCGACGCGGCGGACGCCCCGGCGCGTCGGCGCGCGGCTGCTGGTGGCGACGTTCACGGGAGGGCCGGCGCTGCGGCCGATGCAGCTGGCGGCGGTGGCGGCCTCACGGCTTGCGGCGGCGCCGGGCGTGCAGCTCGCGCCCTTCCGCACCGCGCACATCACCGCCGATCCCGCCGCGCCAACACAAGTGGACGGCGAGCCGCTGGGCATGACGCCGCTGACGCTCATCGCCGAGCGGGCGCCGGTGCTGCTGTTGCGGGCGGAGGGGTGACGCGCTGACCGTCAGGCGCAGGTGGTTCACCCCTCATCCGGCGCTCCGCGCCACCTTCTCCCACAAGGGGAGAAGGTCGCCGCAGTGGTCCTTCTCCCCTTGTGGGAGAAGGTGGATCGCGCGAGTCAGCGTGCGAGACGGATGAGGGGTGTCGGCGCTCAGCGCCGAAAAACGCCCCTCACGCCGGCTGCTGCTGCGTGATGCAGTGGAACGCCCCGCCGCCGGTGAGGATGGCGGTGGCGGACAGGCCGATCACGGTGCGCCCGGGGAACAGCGGCGCCAGCGCGCGCACGGCGTCGTCGCCGGTGTCGGAATAGATCGGCACGGGTACGGCGGTGTTGCCGATCACGAAATTCATGTGCGAGGCGGGGATGGGATCGCCGTCCTCGTCGAGCACGCGGCCCGGGCTCGGGATGCGCACGACCTCGAGCCGGCGGCCGGCGGCGTCGGTCATCGCCTCGAGGGCGCGGGCGATCTGGTCGAGCACGGCGGCGTTGGGATCATCGCGGCCGGACGGGGCCTGGCACACGACGCGGCCCGGCGCGACGAAGCGGGCGAGATTGTCGATGTGGCCGTCGGTGTGATCGTTGGCGAGGCCCTCGTCGAGCCACAGCACCTTGCGCGCGCCCAGCGCGGCGCGCAGTGCGGCTTCGGCGGTCTCCTGCGTCCAGCCCGGGTTGCGGTTCGGGTTGAGCAGGCATTGGCGCGTGGTGAGCAGCGTGCCCTCGCCGTCCATCTCGATGGCGCCTCCTTCGAGGATGAAGTCATGCGCGACGAGGCGCGCGCCGGCGCGCGCCGCGACACGGGCGCCGACGGTGTCGTCGTGCTCCAGCTCGTACTTTCCGCCCCAGCCGTTGAAGCGGAAGCCGTGCGCAAGGTCCTTGCGGCGGAAGATCGGGCCGGTGTCGCGCAGCCAGATATCGCCGAACGGCGCGGCGATCACTTCGGCGTCGACGCCGGCAAGCGCGGCGCGGGCGGAGGCGACGGCCGCATCGCCGTGCGCGAGCACCTTGACCGGTTCGCCCGCCGCCAGCGCACGCACCATCGCGCCGACTTCGGCCTGGGCGGGCTCCAGATCGGCCTCCCAAAGATCGGCCGCGGAGGGCCACGCCGTCCAGATCGCGGCGTGCGGCGCCCATTCGGCGGGGATCGGCGTAGCGGCGAAAGACGGATCGGACATCAGGCGGACCTCGAAAAAGCGCGCGAGCCGTACACGCGCGGCGCGGCGAGCAAAAGGGCAAAGAAAAAGGGGCGGCAAACGCCGCCCCTTCTCCGGTTCTTGCGTCGCCGCGCGTCGAGGGCGCGGCGGGCGGCTTACCAGCCGGCCTTCAGCGTCACCATCACCGTCCGCGGCGCGCCGACGGCCGAAGTCGTCGTGGCCGAGAAGTTCGTGCTGGAGCCGAGGCTGCCGAGATAGACCTTGTCGAACAGGTTCGTGACGTTGACCTGCAGCTCGACCTTCTTCGTGCCCGGGACGATGCCGGAGAGGTCGACGTTCGCGTCCGCGTTGAACACCTGGTAGCTCGGCACCGTGCCGCGCGGATCGTTGTCGTCGAAGAGGTAACGATCGGCGACGTGCTTGCCGTCGAGGCCGAGGCGGAAGCGCCCGATCTTCTGCTCGACACGGCCGCCATACGTCCATTCCGGCGTTTCCGCGAGACGCTTGCCGGCGGTCGCCGCGAACGTCGTCGCCGAAAGCGGAATGTTCCGCTTGTAGCTGCTGTCGTTGTACGAAGCCGACGCGTAGGCGGTGAAGCCGTTGCCCGGCGAGTAGCCGAGCTCGGCGTCGACGCCCTTCAGCTCGACGTCGCCGACCTGGCGATCGACGCTGATGCCGAGGTCCTGATCGAACGACGACTGGATGCGGTTCTGGAAGTTGTTCTTCCAGACCGTCACAGAGCTGATCAGCGAATCCGTCTGATAGCGGACGCCGAGGTCGAAGCTCTCGCCGGTTTCCGGCTTCAGCTTGCCCACCTGCGCGCGCGGGTAGTTGTAGAGGTTGTCCGTACGCGGCGCGGAGAGCGTTTGCGCGTAGCTCGCGAAGATCTGCGCGTTCTCGAACGGGCGATACAGAAGGCCGACGTTCGGCAGCACCTTGTCGTACTTCACTTCGACGCGGTTCGGGCTGTTGCGCGTGCCCGGCACGGTCTCCGTCGGCGGCGCGCCGGTGGTGCAGGTCGCGGTGCCCGCGATCTGGAAGCAGAACTGGTTCAGCTGGCGCTTGAACTGCGGGATCCGCGCGCCGACCGTCGCGGTGAGGTCGCCGTTCAGGTAGTCGCCGCGGTACTCGACCGAGAACTGGTTGAGTTCGGCGATCGAGAAGCGGTCACGGCCGCGCAGGAACCGGCCATCGGCCGTGCGCACTTTCGGGCCCCAACCGTCCTTGCCACCGAACACGCTGGCGGGATTGCCGTACTGGTCGAGGAAGGAGAACTCGCCCGTCTGACGGTGACGGCCGTAGTCGTACGTGTAGGTCGCGCGGACGCGGTGATCGGCGTTGATCTCCCAGATCAGGCCGGCGATCACGCCATAGCGGCGCGTGTTGGTGTTGTTCGGGGAAAACAGACCGACGTTGTCGAGCGTGTCGCCATCGCCGTTGAGGTCGACGCCGGCCGCCGTCGAGGCGCCGCGCAGACGGGCGTCGGTTTCCTGCACCAGCGTGTAGCCGCCGCCATTGGCGAGGACGTACTGGAACGAGGGATCGATCGTCAGCGTCAGCTTGTCGGTGAGGCTGAACTTCGAACGGACACGGATGTTGCCCGTGTTCGAAGGGTTGATGCGCAGGTTGTAGTAGTTCGTGCAGGTCGTGGTCGACTCGTTCTGCACCGTGCCGTTCACCGGCGTCGGACGGATGCAGTTGTTGTCGTTGTCGAGGTTCGGCGTCGCGAGGAACTGCGCCAGCGTCAGGTTGCGGATGAAGTTGTTGCGGTTCTCATTGTAGTGAAACGCGATGCTGACGAAATCCGAGCCGTTGAGCGGCTGGTAAAACTGCGCGTTGTATTGCTTCTTCTCGAGCTGGCCTGGGCCTTTGAACTTGTTGTAGTTCGTGTAGGACGCCGAACCGAAAACGCGCGTGCCGAGCGGGCCGATCTCGCCCGTGTCGCCGCGGGTGAAGATGCGGAAGAACTCGTCCGTGCCGAACGACGTGACGGTGTCGAGGCCGGGATTGGTCTTCGCGTTGATCATCGAGAAGTTGACGGTGCCGCCGGCGGCCGCGGCCGTCGGGCTGTCGACGTCGGTCGAGCCGAGATTGACGGTGATCTTGCTGAGCAGTTCCGGATCGAGCTGCTGGTTGGAGAAGATCGCGTAGTTGCCGGTGTCGTTCAGCGGCACGCCATCGACGGTGAGCGCGATGCGGTTGCCGTCGAAGCCGCGGATGCGCAGGTTGCCGCCCGACGTGCCGTAGGGGTCGTTGTTGGTGAAGTTGACCGCGGGCAGCAGGTTGATCTGCTGCAGCGCCGATTGGCCGGCCGCTTGCCGCTCGATGTATTCCTGGCTGATCGTCGAACGCGCTTTGGCGACGGTTTCGGCCTGGATCGCGCCGCCGATGTCGCGGGTGCGTTTGCCAGTAACGACGATGTCTTCGAACTTTTGCGAGCCCGTCGATTGCGCCATCGCCACGCCGGACGTCAGCATCGTGCCCGCAAGCGCCGTCGTGGCGTAGCGCCAAAGCTTGTTCATGTTCATGATGAGGACTACCCCGCTACCCACCGCCCAACTTGGACGCGTTCTCCGCAGCGCGAGGTAGAGCGGACGTTTGGCAGTTGCATTAAAAATTCATGATGGTTTTTTGAATGACCGCATTTCCGCCCAAAACCGATGCAGGCGCGCAACAGCTTGTGCACTAGCTACGTCCACACCGAGAACAGCCGGTGTCTCCGCAAACAGCGATCAACAGGCAGACAACATTGAGTACGACTGAAAAGCGTTCTGCCCTGTCTGCGAACGTGACGTTCTTTGCGGTTTTGGTCGCCCTGGTCACCGCGTTGCGCGTCGGCGCCTTGCTCGCGACGCCGATCGACCTCCACGGGGACGAGGCGCAGTACTGGATGTGGTCGCGGGCGCTGGACTGGGGCTACTTCTCCAAGCCGCCGCTGATCGCGTGGACGATCGCCGCCACCACCAGGCTGTTCGGCAATGACGAGTGGGCCGTGCGGCTCGCCGCGCCCTTGGCGCATGCAGGCGCGGCGGTGGCGCTGTTCGCGCTCGGCCGGCGCATGGCGACGACGGAGGCGGGCGTGTGGGCGGGCCTCGCCTGGCTTTTGATGCCCGGCGTGTGGCTGTCGTCGGCGCTGATCTCGACGGACGCTCTGCTGTTGCCCGCATGGGCGGCGGCGCTGTTTGCGACGTGGCGCTTCGTGGAGACCCAGTCCTGGCGCTGGGCCGTGGCGATGGGCGCGGCGATCGGCGTCGGCCTCCTCGCCAAGTACGCCATGAGCTATTTCGCGATCGGGCTCGCTTTGGCGGCGCTGTGGTCCGTCGATGTGCGGCGCGCGCTCCTGACGCGGCCGGCGCTCGCGGCGCTGGCGACCGCGGTCGCGATCGTCGCGCCCAACCTCCTCTGGAACGCGGGCAACGACTTCGCGACCCTCGAGCACACAGCTGCGAATGCGGCGTGGTCCGGCCCGATCGGCGATCCCATCGCGGCGTTGAATTTCCTCGTCGACCAGCTCGGAGTGGCGGGTCCGATCCTGTTTCCGCTCGCCTTGTTCTGCGCGTGGCGGGCGGTGCGCGATGCGGGCGGATGGTTGGCCGTGGATCCCCGGTTCAAGTTCCTGATCGCGTTCGCCGCGCCGCCGCTGATCATCATCCTCGTGCAGGCCTTCATCTCTCGCGCGCACGGAAACTGGGCGGCGACGGCCTATCCCGCGGCCGTGACGCTGGTGACGGTGTGGGCGTTCGGGCGCGGTCCCGCGTCGGCTCGCACGCGGGCCGCGGCGTTCGGGATCGCGGGCCTGCATGCGGTGTTCGGCGTCCTGTTCCTCGCGGCCATGGTGAGCGCCCCCTTCGCCGACGCGATCGGCCTGGGGAACGGGCTCAAGCGCGCGCGCGAATGGGAACTGACGGCGCAGATCGTGCGCGAACGCGCGGCGGCCGGCACGCCGGACGGCCCCTATACCGCGGTGCTCGTCGACAACCGCCTCGTGTTCAACGACTTGTCCTATTATTTCCGCGACGACGCGCCGGCCGCGCCGCTGCGCATGTGGGTGCTGCTCGACAAGCCCGCGAACCAGGCCGAACGCACGGCCCCGATGCGCAAGGAGGAAGGCGCGCGCGTGCTGATCGTGGGCGCGACGCCGCCCTACGAGCCCTGGATCGCAGCGGATTTTCGCGAGGTAGGCCCGATCGAGCGGGTGGAGATTCCGCTCGGCGGCGATCGCGTGCGCGCGCTCACGTTCCGCGTTGGTTCGGGCTTTGCGCCGGCGACGCGTGACGCCGCCTATCTCGAAGCGATCCGCAGCCGGCCGGAATGACGCTCGCCCGCAGGCGGGCGCTCAGCCCGCCTCAAGGCCCAGATCACGCTCGATGGCGTCCATCAAGACCTTGGTGCGATTGCGGATCGCCGCCGGCGTCCATTCAGGGATGGACTGGATCGAGGCGGTGAGCGCGCGCAGCGGCGCGTTCGGCGTCTCGAAATAGATTTCCCGCTTCTCGGCGTAGGATTTGTCGGCCGCGAGCGCGTTCTGGACCTGCGTCAGCAGCGCCATGTTCCCGCACGAATGCGTGAGCGTCTCGCGCACCTGCGCGTCCGGGAAGGCGCGCTCCCACGCCCCTTTCGCTTTCACGGGCAGCACGTGCTCCACCGTCGCGTCGTCGGTCGGCGCCAAAACCTCGCCGTTGGGGAGCGCGGCGTTGAGGCGCAACAGGATGAAACGGCGGCGGAAATGGTCCCGCCGGAACGGGCTGCGGAAGATCGTCTGCATCTCGCGCATCTCGCCGGGCGACAGCATCAAGGGGCTGCGCGCATCGAGAAGCGAGGCCGCGTTTCCGAGGGCGCCGAAGATCTTGTTGGCGCGCGAGAGCCGCGCATTGGCGGGCACGACGTTGAACAGGAGCGCGTAGGCATAGCGCTCGAGCGCCTGCATCAACCGCGCGACGAGCTTGGGATCGTCTTCGTGATCGGCGACGAAACCGATCGCCACGCCCAACCACCCGCGCTCGCGCAGATTCGCGAGGCACCGCGCGCGGCGATTGATCTCGGCCGAGAGCGGGCCGCCGTCGATCGTGAAGGTGGTGAGCCCTTCATAGGCGCGCACGTAGCGCGACAGATCCGACGTCAGGAAGCGGCGCGGATCGACGACGTCGGTGAAGTTGCGGCGGAAGAAGGTGAAATCGCCCGGCGAAGTGTAGACCTTGCGCGTCGCGATCGCGGGCATGAAGCTCAAGAGCTCGTCCATGCCGCGCCGGCCGAGGCGATCAAGGTGCTGATCCCAGGCGCGGCCGGCGTCATCGGCTTCGGACTCGGTGAAGCCCGCCCGCACGAACAGCTCGGACTTCACGAGATCGGTGGCCGAGAGATCGAGCCCCGTCTCGTTCAGCACCGTGAACATGCGCGGGGCGTTGTCGCGATCGTCCGTCTCGATGAGGTTGAACACGGCGCCCTTGGCGACGAACTTCGTGAAGCCCTCGAGGTCGAACGCCTCTTCCTGCTGCTCGGCGTCGAGCGCGGTGGCGATGGCGCGCGCGGCAAGGATCAGCGCCGTCTGCGACGAGGGGCGCTCGGCGTCTTCGTCCAGCTCACACAGTTCCGCGAACTGCCCGGGCGTGTGGACATAGACCGCAATGAACGCGCGATCGGCCTCCCGCAGCAGCAGGCGCGTCTGGTTGCGCATCGTGTCGGCGATGAGGTGCTGTGCGAGCGTATGCGTGGGCGAGCCTTCGGGCAGCCGATCGCGCAGCGCCGCCAACAAAAGCGTGAACGTGGCCAGCCGCTGCTGGCCATCGACGATCTCCGCCGCGCGCCCCGCGATCACGACGATCGTGCCCATGAAGTAGTACGGGCGACCAACCCCGAAGGCCTCGAGAAGATCGGCAAACAAGCGCGTGACTTCGAAATCCGTCCACGAGTAAGGGCGCTGATACCGCGGGGTAATCAGCGGGCCTTTCTTAGACAAAAGCGTGTGGAGCGTCACAATGCTCGCGCGGAAGCCTTCCGGCGCCGCATCAAAGTCGGTCACGTCGTTTCCCCGCCTAGGGCTTTCGTTTGCCCCCCCGCGCGCCTGGATAGACGGCACGGGCGCCAACGCCAAGCTTCGACGATCGTCGCAGCACGCCGCGTCGAGACGACGTGACTGCAATGTCACATGTTCGTCGCACGCAGCGCGAAAGAATCAAGCCGGACTTTGACTGCGCCAGACATCGAGATCGAACGGCGGCCGATCGCGCACGGCGGCGAACGCATCGAAGCCGCGCGCGGAAAGCGCCGGGGCCAGTTCGCGAAACCCGCCAGGGGCCGTGAGACCGATGCGGCGCACGCGCGGCGCGCCCTCCGGCGCATGCGCGACGTCAGCCGCGCGCCGGGCCACCGCGGCGCCAGAGTCCAGCCACGTCACCGCACGCGGCGCGGCCGCGATCAACTCGTCCCGCAACAAAGGGAAATGCGTACAGGCCAGCGCCACGACGTCGAGCCGCGCCCCCGCCTCGCCCTCGAACAGCGGCGCGATCGCCGCGCGCACCGCCGCGAGATCAACGGCTTGCCCGCGCGCCTTGGCTTCGGCCTGGGCCACCAGAACGGTCGTGCCGACGCGGATCACCGTGCACCCGGCGGCGAACCGCGCGATGAGATCGTCGGTATAGGGTCGCTGGACCGTCGCCGGCGTCGCGAGCACGCCGATCACGCCGGACACGCTGGCCGCGGCCGCAGGCTTGATCGGCGGCACCACGCCCACCACCGGCACGGGCAGGCGCGCCCGCACGGCGTCGAGCGCGATCGTGCTCGCCGTATTGCACGCGATCACCACGACCTCCGGAGCCCACTCTGCCGCCACCGCCTCGATCAGCGCCGGAACGCGCGCGACCAGATCGGCGTCGGCCTTCTCGCCGTAGGGCAGCCAGGCGGTGTCGGCGAGGTAGTCGATGCGCCAGTCGCGGTCGGTGTCGAGCATGGCGTCGAGCACCGAGAGACCGCCCACCCCTGAATCGAAGACCAGCGCGCGCGTCATGGCGCAACGAGCCCGTAGAGCGCCGCCGGCGCGCCGGTGAGCTTGGCCCAGGTCTGATCGCCGAAGGAGAAGTGCCACCACTCGTCGGGATGCGCGACGAACCCGGCATCGGTCATCGTCCAGAACAGCGCGCGACGGTTGGCGCGGGCCTCCTCGTCGGAAAACGAATCACCCTCGTCGTCCGTCTCGAAGCGGTCGAGGTGCGCGAGCGGGCTCGCGTCGTCGAACAAAGATCCCATCCACAAGGGCTCTCCGTCGGCGAAGGTCAGCGTGAGATCGACGGCCCCGCCCGTGGCGTGCGGCGCGGGCGACGACGCGTCGATCGTCGGCGCCGCCCAGTACCGCTCCACCTCGTCGAGCAGCGCCTGTCCGGAGAGGTCCGGCCGGCGTTCACGCAGGCGCGCCGGCAACCAGACGTCATGAAAATATCGCTGCACTTCGACGGGGCGCCAGCCATCATGCAGATGCAGCGCAAACCCTTGAGCGCGAAGGTGTTCGTTGATCATCGCGAGGCGCTCGGCGACGCCCTTGCGCAGCAGCACGACGTCGATCGCGCCGGGCACGCGGCCCCAATAGGGTGGATTGCGCTCGAGCGCGTAATAATTAAGTGCGGAGAGGCCGTACGCGCGTGCATCCACGAGCGGTTCGGCCGCGAAGGATGTGTCATGCGCGATCGGCCACTGGCGCGCGCCGCGACGCGCGATCCGCATCGCGGCGACGTCCAAAATCGGCTTGCGCCGAAGATCATTAACTTTCGCAAACATACCTGTTGATAATTTCTTTACCAGATTCCCGAGAATCGTAGGGCTGAGCTATGACACCGCGTCGGCCGTCGTAAGCGTCCGGCAACCATGGGGTCAAACGTATGAATCCGGTCGGTGCATCTTCGGTCGTGTTCGTGACGTTGTCCGGTCTCTTCTGGGGGGGCTGGCTCGTCGGATCACAGACTCCGCAGGGGCAGGAAGCGCTCGCGAAAGCGTACGCCGCCTATACCGCTGAAGAACTGGCCGGTGAGGAGCAGGATCTCTTCGCCCCGAACGCGCTGCGCGCGCTGGTCTGCGGCGTTGGCGCCGGGCCGGAAAGCCGCGAAGCGCGGCCCTGCCTCGCCGTCGCGGCGGCGGGCCGCTTGTTCATCGTCGATGCTGGCTCGGGCGCCGCGCTGGCGCTCGATCGCCGCGCTGTCCAACTCGGCCGCCTCGAAGCCGTGCTGCTGACGGGCGCCGATCCGGTCCGCGCCGCCGATCTGGACGAACTGTGGGTTCGTGCGGCCTCGCCGCGCAACGAGCGCCCCCTGCCGGTTTACGGCCCTGCGGATTCGCATGCGGTCGTCGAAGGCCTCAACATGGCGCTCGCCGCGCAAGGCGTGCCGGGCGGCCTGCAGCCCTGGGCTCCGGCCCCGGAGCCGGGCCAATCGGTGATCGTGTTCGAAGGCGACGGCCTGCGCGTCAGCGCCTTCACCACCGAGACGGACGCCTTCAAGGGCCGAGTCGGCTACCGCTTCGACTATCGCGGCCGTTCGCTCGTGATCGCCGGTGACGGCCGCGCCGAGTGGGCCCAGGCCGCCGCCGACGCCGACGTCGTGATGCACGGCGCGCAATCGCAGATGCTCGCGCAGCTGCACCAGGACGACATCGCCACGCCGTTCGAAGTCGCCACGGCCGCGAAGACCGCCGGCGCCGGCATGCTGGTGCTCACGGGCGTCGATCCCAACCCGATGATCGCCGAGTTCCAGGTCCGCGAAGCCAAGCAGGCGGGCCTGTCGGACGTCGTCGCCGGCCGCTCCGGCCTGCTGCTCGAACTGCCGCTGACCTCGCGCGAAGTGAACGTCCGCCCGCTCTGAGCCGCAGGCGGCGTTCGACGCGCGGATTTCACTCCGCAGCGTCGCGATCTCGTCTCCATTCTCCTGTAATCGTGTCCGTGAGGCTTCGAGCCTGATGTCCGCGCGCGCCTGACTTCGCGGGCGCGGCGCGCTACATCACACACGGAGTGAGGAGATCCCATGCGCGTGGCGGCGACTGCAGCGGCGATCCTGTGCGCGATGGCGACCACGGCGACGCCGGCGCACGCGGACCGCGTTCTGCTCACCTTCGACGGCTCGGCCTACGGCTTCATTCCGCTCGGCCACGCGACGATGGACATTTCGCTCGGCGACGACAGCTACCGCGCCGCCGCGCAGATCAAATCCGGCGGCCTCTCCGCGCTGTTCGACCGCACCGACCTGCGCGGCGTCGCGACGGGCGCCGTCGCCGGCCCCGCGGTGTCCTGGCGCACCTATGACCTCGATCACGCCTATGCGCGCAAACGGCGCGTCGTCGCCCTGCGCGCGACGCCGGACGGGCCGCCACAGGCGCAGATCACGCCGGCCTTCCGGCCTTCGGTCAACCCGGTCTCCCTTGAGGAGAAGCGCGTCGCGCGCGATCCGATCTCCTCGATCGTGGCGATGAGCGTGGCGGTGGCGCGCACAGGCACGTGTGCGGGCGCCTACCCCACGTTCGACGGGCGCTTTCGCTACGATCTCGTGCTGCGCGTGGAGGGCCGCGACCGGCATGCCGGCGGCGGCTATAGCGGGCCCGTCCTCAAGTGCAGGATGCGCTACGTTCCCGTCAGCGGCTACGACACGCCGGACAACATGCGCAAACGCATCCCGGAGGGCGAGATCTGGTTCGCATTGGACGGCACGGAGAGCTTCGCGCCGCCGGTGCGCGTCACGGCGCCTTTGCCGCTCGGACACGCGGCGATCCGGCTGGCCAGCTACAAGCGCGCACAGGTGGACGTGGCGTCGGAAACGGTCACGCCCACGCCCTGATTGCCGAGCGCGCGGGTCAGACCTGCGGGGTCGTCAGGCCGGCGGCGAGCGCCAGACCGGCGACCGCCGCGATCGAGGCGAACCCCGCCGGCGCATAGACCGGCCACGCCGCCCGCCCCTGCCGGAGACCCACGAGGCTTGCCGCCGTGATGTAGCAGCCCAGCGCCAGGAATAGCAGCGCACGGGGATCCTGCTGCAGCGGCGCGCCGAGGACGCCGATGGTGACGAAGGCCGTGCCCAGCGTGAGGGACAGGATCTTCGCGCTCAGGACGCTGGCCGTGTCTTCGAAAAACGCGCGCATGCCTGCTCCTGCCGCCCCTGGGGGATTTAGAGCGGGGGCGCGCGGCGGCGAGGCCTGCGGTAGACTGGCGCGCATGAGCCCTCCCTACGGACCGGACGCCCGCCGCCAGGGCGTCGTGTATCAGATCTATCCGAAGTCCTTCCGCGACGCCTCGGGCGACGGCGTGGGCGATCTGCGCGGGATCATCCAGCAGCTGCCGTATCTGCAGCGCTTGGGCGTCGACATGATCTGGCTGTCGCCGATCTTCGCCTCGCCCATGATCGACAACGGCTATGACGTCAGCGACTACAAAGCGACAAATCCGCTGTTCGGCGATGATGCGGATGCGGACGAATTGTTCGCCGAGTCGAAACGGCGCGGGATGCGCGTGCTGCTGGACGTGGCGCTGAACCACACCTCCACCGCCCATCCCTGGTTCCAGGCCGCGCTCGATCCGTCCAGCGCCTATCGCGACTGGTACTGGTTCAGGCCCGCGCAGGAAGATCGGCCGGGGACGCGCCGCGCGCCGAACAACTGGCTGTCGATTTTCGGCGGCCCCGCCTGGTCGCCGGCGCCCGGATCGGACGATCTCTATCTCCATCTGTTCGACCGCACGCAGGCCGATCTCAACTGGGAGAACCCCGCCGTGCGCGCGGCCATCCACGACGCGATGCGGCACTGGCTGCAGCGCGGCGCGGGCGGCTTCCGCCTAGACGTCGTGACGGTGATCTCCAAGCACCCCGATTTGCCCGATGCGCGCGATCCGAGGCCGGGCCCCCTTTATCGCGATCTCGCCGGCGGCCCCCGCCTGCACGAATTCCTGCGCGAGATGCGGCGCGAGGTATTTCAGCACTTCGATTGCGTGATCGTCGGCGAGGCGCCCGGCGTCGATCCCGCGCGGGCGCGCGCGCTCGTCGACCCCGCCGATCCGATGCTCGATCTGATCTATCATTTCGATCTCGTGGAGCCGCGCCGCGACGCCGCCGGAGACTGGGACCGCCTCACCTTCAAGCGCATCTTCGCCGCGTGGGACGAAGGCATTGGCGCGCGCGGCTGGAACACGATCGTCACGGGCAATCACGATCTCGCGCGCGTCGTCTCGCGCTACGGCGACGACGGCGCGTACTGGCGCGAGAGCGCAACGGCGCTGCTCACCCTGCTGTTCACCCAGCGCGGCACGCCGTTCCTCTATCAAGGCGACGAGATCGGCATGTCGAATTGCCCCTTCGCCGGCATGGACGAGCTCGACGACGTGTGGGCGAAAACGACCTACCGCCTGAAGCGCGAGGCCGGCGCCTCCGAGGCCGAGGCCTTCGCCGCCGCGCGCGCGATGACGCGCGACCACGCCCGCACGCCGATGCAGTGGGATGCTGGGCCGAACGCCGGCTTCTCCACGACGTCGCCGTGGCTGCGCGTGCATCCCGATGCGGGGCGCGTGAATGTTGCGGCGCAGACGGCCGATCCCGCCTCCCCGCTCGAAACCGCGCGCCGTCTGATCGCGCTGCGCAAAAGCGATCCGATCTGGACCGAGGGCGCCTATGCGGATCTCGCGCCCGGCGACCCCGACCTGTTCGTCTACGAACGCCGCCTCGGCGCGCGCGTGGCGCGTGTCGAGATCAATCTCCGGAGCCGGAGCATCGCGCGGAACGCGACGCCGGATGGAGAAACGGTGTTCTACAACTACGCCGACGCCGGCGACGACGGAACGCTCCGGCCGTGGGAGGCGCGGGTTCGGGTGACGGGATAGTACGGGGTGGTTCACCCCTCATCCGTCTCGCGGCTTTCAGCCGTGATCCACCTTCTCCCACAAGGGGAGAAGGTCGCCGCAGTGGTCCTTCTCCCCTTGTGGGAGAAGGTGGCGCGGAGCGCCGGATGAGGGGTGAACCACCTCCGCTGCCGATCACACCGCCATTTCCGTCCGCGCGATCCAGCCGCCGCCGAGCACGTGGCTCGGCGCATCGGCGGCGTAGAAGACCGCGGCCTGGCCCGGCGCGACGCCCTCCTCCGGCGTGTCGAGCTCGACGTACCAGCCGGCGCGCGTGGAGAGCCGTGCGGGAACCGGCGGTCGCGTGGAGCGCACGCGCACGAGCACGGGTAGCCCATCCAGCGCCTCCTCGTCGGCGACGGGCGCGCCGATCCAGTTCACCTCTTTCAGCGCAATACGCCGCACCCGGAGCGCTTCGCGCGGGCCCACGATGACGCGCTTGCCCTCGGCGTCGAGGCGCACCACGAACAGCGGCTCGCCGGTGGCGACGCCAAGCCCGCGGCGCTGGCCGACGGTGTAGCCGATCACGCCGTCATGGCGGCCGAGCACGCGGCCGTCGACATGGACGATCTCGCCGGGCTCGATCGCGCCCGGCCGCAGCTTCTCGACGACGCTCGTATACTTGCCGCTCGGCACGAAGCAGATGTCCTGGCTGTCCGGCTTGTCGGCGACGGCCAGCCCGAACTCGGCCGCGAGCGCGCGCACGTCGGGCTTGGCCATGCCGCCGAGCGGGAAGCGCAGATAATCGAGCTGCGGCCGCGTCGTCGCGAACAGGAAATAGGACTGGTCCCGGTCCGGATCGGCGCCGCGGTGAAGCTCCGGCCCGCGCGGGCCCTCGAGCCGCTGCACGTAATGGCCCGTGGCGAGACAGTCCGCGCCCAGATCCTGCGCCAGCGCCAGGAGGTCCTTGAACTTGACGTTCTGGTTGCAGCGGACGCAGGGGATCGGCGTCTCGCCGGCGAGGTAGGCGTCGGCGAACTCCTCCATCACGGACTGCCGGAAGCGGCTCTCGTAATCGAGCACGTAGTGCGGGATGCCGATGCGGTCGGCCACACGGCGCGCGTCGTGGATGTCCTGGCCGGCACAGCAGGCCCCGGACTTCTGGATCGCCGCACCGTGGTCATAGAGCTGCAGCGTGACGCCAACCACGTCATAGCCGTCGCGCTTGAGCACCGCGGCGACGACGGAGGAATCGACCCCGCCCGACATGGCGGCGACGACGCGGGTTTCGGCGGGGGGCTTGGCGAAGCCGAGCGAATTGCGCCCGGCCAGGCGCGGCGGCGCGGACGCGCCCGCAACGGGATCGGCGATGGTCATGGCTCTCCTCCCCCTGGGGTCAAGGCCCAGGGCGACGACGCTTCTTTACCCGATCACTTCAGGTAATTCAGCAGGGACATGGACCGGAGCTGCGAGAAGGTCGAGGCGGAGGCCTGGTACTTCGTCATCAGCTGGTTCAACCGCACGGAGAGCGCCGGCAGGTCGGCGTCGACCGCATCGCTGATGGTTTTTTCCAGCAGGGCGACACGACCGTCCGAAGCCGTGATTTCCCGATCGACACGATTCTGGAGCTCCCCGTTGCGCGCCTGCGCCTGGGTCAGGGTTTTGGTAGCCTGATCGAGCTTGCTCAGCGCCGCCTCGAGCGCGGTGCGCTGGGCGGGCGTCGGCGGCTTGGCGAGCGCGCCGCCATTGGCGTCGAGCAGCACCTTGATGTCACGGATCGCATCGAACAGGCCGCCGGCGACATCGACGGCGCGATCCGCGATCTGCGCCTGGAAGCCCTCGCCGAAATCCATCGACTGCTGGCGCGCAACGGTGGCGAAGGCGGCCTGCCCGTTCGGCAGGGCGGCGAGATCGGCGAGCGTCGCAGCGGCCATGGGCGCGGTGTCGACGCGATCGCCGCCGAACATGTAGAACCCGTTGTACTGCGAATTGATTTGCGTCGTCGCCGAAGCGAACGCCTGCTGGAGCGTATCGGGCAAGCCCGTGGCGTCCCCCAGCGTGATCATCTTCAACACGTCGAGGCGAAGGTTCTTCGCGATGTCGCTTGCGGCGCCGAGCGCGGTGTCCTGCAGCTCCAGCCGCGGCGAGACCTCCCGCATCACCTGCGCGCGCGTATCGAACCGCGCGAGCATGTCGCGCGCGAGCACAATCGATGTCGCGCCGACACCGGCGTCGGTGAGCTCGGCCACCTTCTTGCCCGTCGCGATCTGCGTCTGGGTGACGGTGAGATCGCTCTGGATGCGCGCGAACTGCGAGCGCGTCTGTTCGCCGGTGAAGAAGGTCGCCAGGGACGTGATGGTCATGAGTCAGCGTCTCACGGTCACTTGAGGTTGATCAGGATGTCGAACATCTCTTTCGCGGCCTGGATGAGGCGCGACGACGCGGCGTAGGACTGCTGGTAGCGCGTCATGTTCATCAGCTCCTCGTCGAGATTGACGCCCTCGCGCGAGGTGCGCCGCTCCATCGC
This sequence comes from Alphaproteobacteria bacterium, assembly GCA_018969015.1. Classification (GTDB taxonomy): domain Bacteria; phylum Pseudomonadota; class Alphaproteobacteria; order Caulobacterales; family Aquidulcibacteraceae; genus REEB506. The sequence continues at coordinate 35,936 of JAGWZE010000006.1, read as the reverse complement.
CGCATCGGCGACGGCGGTCGCGGCCTTCTCGTCGCGCTCCGCGGTTGCGGCGCGACGGCCCACCTCGCCGGCGAACCCGGACATGATCCGCGACAGGCTCGTGGTCTGCGCGGCGAGCGGCCCCGCGCCCGCGAAATCGAGCGTCGCAGTCTTGGCGGCGGCCAGCGCCTGCAAGCCTCGGCTGTCGCCGCGTTCGAGCACGCGCGTACCGATCGCGGCGCTCAGGTCAGGACGCGCCATCGAGAGCTTCATAGGGGTCGCGGCGATGTCGCTGCGCACGCCGAGTTCGATCGCCCGCGCCGCGCGCGTCGGTGCGCCGATCCCGAACAAGGTCGAGAAGGACTGTCCGCCGCGCGCCGTCGCGTCACTGACGACTTCGACCACGAAGCCAGACGCGGTGGAGAGGGTCACACGGCCGTTGGCGTCGGGGGCCGACAGCTGTGCATAGGGGCCAAGCCCCGTTCCCGAGGCGTTGATCGCCGTGATCATGCCGCCGACACTCGCCCCGACCGCCGCGATCGAACGCTCCACGACGAGTTGGCCCTGGGCGTCGCGCACGCGCAGCACGATCGGCCCGCCCCCGAAGCCGGGATCGGCGGAGGTCAGGCCCGTTTCGTAGAAGGACGGCGCGGCGCGCACCGCCACGTCGTTGAGCCCGAAGAAGTGCGAGAAGCCGCGTCCGCCGCGATCGCTGGGCGCCGTCGCGTCCTGGCGCAACGCGAGCCCGGCGCCGCCACCGGAGGCGCTCAGATGCAGAGCGCCGTTGGAATCGAAACTCACGGCGCCGAAGCCGGTCATCGCCGCATTCAGCGCGGTGACGAACCCGCCCACGGTGGTGGTTGCGGGTGGCGCCGCAGCGAACGACGTCGCCGCGCCGCCATTGACGGTGATCGTTCCCGCGGTGAAGTCCACTTCGATCCGTCGCACCAATGCGCCGGCCGAGTCCGTCACGCCCAGCGTGAATTTGCCCGTGAAGCCGAGCGCGTCGCCGGCCACGAGTCCCGTCCGGCGGCCGTCCAGCGCAACGGGTGCGGGAACGGTCGTGCTGTCATTGTGGGCCGCATTGAGCGCATCGGCGAGCGCGCCCGCCAGCCCGCCGAGCGCCTCCGCCAGGGCGGGAATGTCCTGATCGCGCGCCTGCATGAGGCCGGCGAGTTCGCCGCTCACGATGCCGCCATCGAACGTGCGCGCGGCGCCGGACCCGTCGACGATCTGCAGCGACGACGTCGCCGCGAACGGCGCGCCCGTGGCGTTGTATCTCAGCTGCGAGGCGCGATCGCCGACGAGAAGCACGCCCGACTGCGTGCGAACCTCGAACCCGCCCGAGGACACCTCGGAGACGCGGATGTCGATCAGCTTCGAGAGCTTGTCGATCATCTGCGAAATGGCGTTCTCGGTGCCCGTCGCGTCCTGCCCGTTGACCTTGGCCGAGCGGACGCTCTTGTTGAGCTCTGCGATCTGCGTCAACAGGCCATTGATGTCGGACGCGACGCCCGAAATACGCTGATCGGCCTCGACGCGCAGGGCTTCGAGATCCGAAGCGTTGCGGCGCAGCTCCGTGAACACGGCGGCGAGGTCGTTGACGGCCTGGCTGGACCGCACGGAGCTCGTCGGATCGAGGCTCCAGGACGTCAGGTTCGAGAACATCCGATCGATCGAGCCGAACGTCGAGGTGTCCGCCGAGGGATCGCCGAAGATCGACTGCGCGCGATCGAGAAGTCCGGCGCGCGCGCCCGCACTGCTCTGCATCGACGTGGCGGTGAGCGCAGCCGCCGTGAGGAAACGATCCGCCGCGCGCTGGATCGCGGCGATCTCGACGCCGGCGCCGCGACCGCCGATCAGGCGCTGCTGCAGATCCACGCTCGCACGCGCGTAGCCGGCGGTATCGGCATTGGTGATGTTCTGCGACGTCACGCGCAGGCCGGTCTGGCTCGCCTGGAGACCGGAAAGGCCGTTCTGGATGATGCCCGTCAGCATCGGCGCTCTCCTCGCGTGCAGGCGCGCGGCAACATCATCCCGGCGCCCGGCAAGACTTGCCGGGCTGCGCGGATCGACGGCGTTGCGCCGTGTCGATGCGTATCGCCTTGCGCCACTTGCACATTCCTCCGTCGCGTCGCCTCACGAGACGACCGCGGGCGTGGCCGCCCGTCGTTTCTCCTGCAATCCCTTTGCCGCGAGCGGCGCCACGCACGGCCTCGGCAAACTCTGCCGAGCGCGTGATCCTATTTGCCGGGAGACGCGGCACGGCGCGCGCATCGAGAAACTCCCGAATGTCTTGTGCGCCTTGAAGAACATCGCTGGGCCGCGACGTGGCGCGCGGCTTGCTCGGAGAAAACGCGCTGCAGCCGATCGGGTGTGCGGCCCACGAGGATTTCATGGACGCCGCTTCGTCCGCCGCCATCGACATCGCTCAGCCCGCGACGCCGCGGCGCACGCCGCAAATGTCGTCGGCGGCGTCGGCGTTCGCGTCGTTGATCGCGCCCCTGCTCGCGACCGGCGACGCCGAAGCGAGCACGAGCCCAATGGGCGCGATGGGCAACGCGACGGGCGACGCGACGACGGCGACGATGACAGCGTCCGCGACGGCGCCCGAAGCGCAGTCCAAGGCGACGCCCACGGCCAACGCCGGCGACGAGGTTCTGGCGTCGTCTCAAGCGGGCGACACGGCCCTCGCGATGGCGGCGTTGCTGACGACTCAGGCGGTGAGCGGCGATGCGCCTGCGAATGCGTCTTTCCCTCCATCCAGATCGCAACCCGCGCCGCCCGCGAACGCCGAGATGATCGGCGCGGTCGCATCGTCTCCGGCGACGACGCGCGCCGTCGAGACGGCGCCTGCGGTCGGGCGCGACCAGATCGCCGCACGCGGACCGGCCGCCGACACGTCGACGACGAACGGCCCGGCGCTGCAAAACGGTCCCGACGCGGCGACCACGACGACGGATGCCGCACCCACGACGGCGCCAACGACCACGACGGCAAGCGCGGCGCAGACCGCCGCATTCGATCCGGCGCGCATGGCGGCGTTCGCGCGTGACATGATGACGAGCGCCGCCGCAGCGCCGGCTGAACCCCCGGCGAAGCCCGCCGCCGCCGCCCCGACGGCGAGCGCACCCAAAAAGGCGGGCGCGCCACAGGGCGACACGAAAGCCGACGGCGCCGCCACGACGGACGGCCCGCTGCGCCAGCTGCGCGCCGGGCGCGACGACGGCGCCCAGCCTGCCGCCGTGACCCCGGTCGACCCGAAAGCGGCCGACACTTCCGGCTTCGCCGCGCCGAAGGACGGCGCGGCGCAGATCGCCGGCGGACCGCAAGCGACGACGGCGGGAACGCCCGCATCCTCGCCGCAAACGGCCCTTGCCGCCGCGGCGATGACGATGACGTCCGACGCCGGCGCCCCCGACGGGTCTGTGCTGGGCGCGCCGCAAACCGGCGGCGCGACGTCCGCCACGCCCGCGAGCGCGACGCCCTCGCCCGCCGGCCCGCACGGCCACGTCTTCGCCGATCGCGGCGCGGCCGCGACCGGCCAGATCGCGTCCCAGATCATGCGCCGCTTCGATGGCCGCACGACGAGCTTCGACGTGCGCCTCGATCCCGCCGAACTCGGGCGCGTCGACGTGCGCATCGAGGTCGGCTCGGACCGCAAGGTGAAAGCCACCGTCGCCGCGGAAAGCGCCTCCACGCTCGCCGATCTCGTGCGCGCCTCGCGCGATCTCGAGCAGGCCCTGAAAGATGCGGGGCTGGACGTGGCCGACTCCGGACTGTCCTTCACGCTGTCTGGAGATGGCGGCGCCGCGTTCGCGCAGGCGCGCGGCGACTCCGATCCGCGCGGTCACGCTGCGCCGACGTCGCGCGGCGACATGGCCGACGCCGCCGCGCCTGCCGAAGAGCCGCGCCGCGCCGCCTCACCGCTTTCCCTGTCGCGCTGGTCCGGCGCGCGTCTCGACGTTTGGGCTTGAGGAGCCGCCATGACGATCGCCATCGACACCGCAACCCAGGCCGCCGCCACCAGCGCGACGGCGAAGTCGCGGGCGACGCTCTCGCAGAACTTCGACACGTTCCTGACGCTGCTCACCTCGCAGCTGAAGAACCAGGATCCGCTGGCGCCCGTAGACTCCAACCAGTTCACGCAGCAGCTCGTGCAGTACAGCCAGGTCGAGCAGCAGATCCAGACGAACGACATGCTGACGAAGCTGGCCGACCAGCAGAAGACGACGACCGCCGGCGCGGCCCTCGCCTATCTCGGCCGTACGGCGACGATCACCAGCACCGACACGCGCCTCGACGCGGATGGCGCCACCTGGACGTACGGCCTCGCCGCCGGCGCCGCGCAAACCACTCTGTCCGTCGTCGATGCGAGCGGCCGCGAGGTCTTTCGCACGGTCGGCTCCAGCGCGAAGGGCGACACGACGTTCACGTGGGACGGCAAGACCGCCAACGGTCAGACGGCGCCGGAAGGCGTCTACCGCCTCGTCGTGAAGGCCACAAACGGCGCGGGCGCCGCGGTGACCTCCACGGTGCGCGTCAACGAAAGGATCACGGGCGTCGATCTCACCGGAGCGACCCCGAGCGTGACGACGGCGACGGGCCAGCGCGCCTTCGCCTCGATCCTGCAGGTTCGTGAATAGGGCAATTCGGACGATCGAAGAGACGAGACGGGTCGAAAGGGAGTTAAGGGCATGAGCATCTACACGGCGATGCGCGCCGGTGTTTCCGGCCTCCAGGCCAACGCGTCGCAGATGGCGCTGATTTCGGACAACATCGCGAACGTCAACACCATCGGCTTCAAGCGCGGCACGACCGACTTCAAGGCCGTCCTGAACAGCCAGGGCACGACGTCCGCGTACAACGCGGGCGGCGTCACCACGTCGATGCGGCGCATGGTGGACGTGCAGGGCGCGATCGAGCAGTCCGCCTCGAACACCAACCTCGCGATCGCGGGCAACGGGTTCTTCATCGTCACCAACGACCCCAACACTGCCCGCGGGAATGGCGGCGGCCTGTTCACCCGCGCGGGCGCGTTCTCGCTCGATGCGCAGGGCCGGCTCGTCAACGCGCAGGGCTACTACCTGCTCGGCACCCCGGTCGACCCCACCCAGCCCAACGCCACGGCGCCCTCCACGCTCGCCGCGCTCGAGCCGATCGACCTGTCGTCGGTGGGCGCTCGCGCCATCGCGACGACCCAGGTCGCCATCAACGCCAACCTGGACTCCCGCGAAAGCGCCTATGCCGGCTCGCCGGCTTACGTCGCGGGCCGCATGTCGCTCGATCCTGCGGCGGCGAACTACGTCCGGCCGACGCTCGAGCGCTCCGTCGAGGTGTTCGACAGCCTCGGCGCCGTGCGCACGCTGACGCTGGCGTTCCTCAAGACCAACACGCCCACCAACACCTGGGCGGCCGAGATCTACTATTCCGATCCGAACACCAACGCGCGCACGGCGCTCGCCAATGGCACGATCCAGTTCGGCCAGGACGGCCAGATCCAGACGATCACGTCGGCGGCGCCGACCGACATCCGCGATTTCACGATCAACTGGACGGCTGTGGGCCCGCCCGCGACCGGCACCGGCGCGGCCGACCAGCGACTGAAATTCGACTTCACCTCGAGCCTGAAGCAGTTCGCGCTGACCTCCTCGCTCAACTCGGCGACCGCCGACGGCTCGCCCCCGGGCAATCTGACGGGCGTGAACATCAGCGAGACCGGCATCCTGACGGCGAAGTTCTCGAACGGCCGCAGCGAGCCGCTCTATCTGATCCCAGTCGCCACGTTCCTGAACCCGAACGGGCTGGCCACCGAAGCCGGCAACGCCTTCCGGCAATCGGTCGAGAGCGGCCTCGTCACGATCAACTCGGCGGGCACGGGCAGCGCCGGCAAACTGCAATCGAACGCGCTGGAAGCTTCGAACGTGGATCTCGGCACGGAGTTCACGGACATGATCGTCACGCAGCGGGCCTACTCGGCCTCCTCGCGGGTGATCACGACGGCGGACGAAATGCTCGACGAGCTGATCCGCATCAAGCGCTGATTAAGACTTCCGCGCCAGTTTGGATCACACGCCCCGGGCCGGAAGCGCCCGGGGCGCCCATTTGCGTACAGCCGTTCTAACGGGCGTAAACCCCGTCGCTTAGGCGTTTCTTCAAAGCCTTGAGGTAAAAGGGAGACACCATAAGGAGAAAAGGCGCATGCAGAAGCAACGCCGCCTCGAAGGCATGGTGATGGGTCCCGATGGGAATCCGCTGACGATCGACGATCTGCCCCCGCCGTCCACGACGCGCTGGGTCATTCGCCGCAAAGCCGAAGTTGTGGCCGCCGTCCGTGGCGGGCTGCTCTCTTTGGAAGACGCGTGCAAACGCTACAATCTTTCCATCGAAGAGTTCGAAGCATGGCGCGCGTCCATCGAGCGCCATGGGCTTCCCGGCCTGCGCACGACGCGCATCCAACACTACCGCGGCTCGACCCCGTAAGTCGGCCCAACTTACTCACACCCTTTCGCCGCCGCGTCTGCACGGATGCGGCGGCGTTCGGCGTTCTGGCGCCGTGATTTAACTCCTCGTTCACCGACCGCCCGGCAAAACCTGCCCAGCGACCCGGCATGATCTGCCGCGTTGCGGAGAAGGTTTCCGAGACGTGAACGCCCTGATGCAATTCCTGCTGCGCGCAGGCCCCGGACGACTCATCGCCGCACTCGGTGTGACGGCGATCGTCGCGGCCGCCGTGTTCACGCTCGTTTTCCGCATGGGGGGCGAGGAAAAGACGCTGCTGTTTGCCGACCTCGAAGGCAAGGAAGCGCAGAGCATCGTCGAACAGCTCGACCAGCAGCAGGTCCAGTACGAGGTCCGCGGCAACTCGATCCTCGTGCCGCGCTCGCAGGCCGACAGGCTGCGCCTGCAGCTCGCCGGCTCGACCGCGACGGGCGCGGTGATGGGCAACGAGGTTTTTGACCAGCAAAGCGCCCTTGGCGCGACCCAGGAGCAGCAGGTCATCAATCGCCGCCGCGCCCTGGAGGGCGAACTGGCCCGGACGATCCTGTCCATCGAGGGCGTCAAGGCGGTGCGCGTCCACCTCGTGATGCCGGAACGCCAGCTGTTCGAGCGCGACGCCCAGGACCCGCGGGCCGCGATCGTGCTGACGCTGAGGTCGCCCCTGAGCGCCGGCCAGATCCGGGCGATCCGCAATCTCGTCGCCGGCGCCGTCCCGCAGCTGTCGGTGCAACGCGTGACGGTCGTCGATCAGGACATGCGCCTGCTCGCCAGCGGCAATCCGGACGACGCGCTTGGCGGGTCGTCGGACGGCGTCGACTCGCGCCAGGCCGCGTATGAAGAGCGCATCCGCAAGACCGTGCAGGACATCGTCGAGAGCGTGGTCGGCCCCGGCAAGGCGCGCGTCCAGGTTTCCGCCGAGATGGACTTCAACCGCATCGAGCAGAAGTCCCAGACCTACGATCCCGAGGGCCGCGTGGCCACGAGCGTGTCCAGCACGTCGACGGACCAGCAGGAAAAAGAGGCGACCCCGAACGCCGCGACGTCCGGCCGCAACGTGCCCGACGCCACCGGCGCGGCCTCCGGACAAGGCGGCCAGAGCGCTTCGACCACCACCTCCGAATCGACGACCTACGTCGTGTCCAACACGACGAAGACCGAACTGATCGAAGGCGGCCGGCTGCGCCGCCTGTCGGTCGCGGTCGCCGTCGACGGGGTGACGACGCCCGGCGCCCAAGGTCAACCGCCGCAATGGGCCGCGCGCGACGCGGCCGAACTCGAGCGGCTGAACACGCTCGTGCGCTCCGCCGTCGGTTTCGACGAGAAGCGCGGCGATCGCGTAGAGGTCGTGAACGTGCGCTTCGCCCCCACGCCCACGCAGGGCACCGAGGTGAAGAAGGAAGGCCCGTTCGACCTGTCCAAACTCGATCCGATGCGGGGCGCCGAGCTTCTCGCAAGCCTGATCGCGGCGCTGGCCTTCGTGTTCTTCGTGCTGCGCCCGCTCGTCGGAAGCCTGGCGCGTCCGGCGGCCGGCCTGCCCCAGGAGGCCGGCGGCGCAGGCGCAGCCGGCGCGGGCGGCGGCGGCGGTGGTGGCCAATTGGCGATTGCCGGCGGCGCGGCGGCCCTCCCCGGCCCATCGGGCGAAAGCGGCGCGCTGACGATCGGCAACAACGACCTCAATGTCGACCTCGCGCGCATCCGCGGCGACGTGAAGGCCTCTTCCATCAAGCAGGTCGCGGAAATCGTGCAGCAGCACCCGGATGAATCCGTGGCGATCCTGCGCAGCTGGCTCAACAACGCGGTGTGACGACCCATGGCTGACTCTCCCCGAGGTCCCGTCGACAAGGTCGAACAGCTCAGCGGGCCGGAGCGCGCGGCCGTCATCATGCTCGCGCTCGGCGATCACGCTGAGAAGATCCTCGCGATGCTCGACGAGGACGAGATCAAGGACGTCTCCCACGCGATGTCGAACCTCGGCGTCGTGCATTCGTCCGTGGTCGAGACGCTCATCGTCGAGTTCGTGAAGAAGCTCTCCGGCTCGGGCGCCCTGATCGGCTCCTACGAGGCCACGCAGCGCCTGCTGTCGGCATTCCTGCCGACGGACAAGGTCGAGGCGCTGATGGAGGAAATCCGCGGCCCGGCCGGCCGCACGATGTGGGACAAGCTCCACAACGTGAATGAGGTCGTGCTCGCGAACTATCTGAAGAACGAATATCCGCAGACCGTCGCCGTCATCCTGTCGCGCCTGCGCTCCGACCACGCCGCCAAGGTGCTGACGGAGCTGCCGGAAGAGTTCGGCATCGAGTGCGTGAACCGGATGCTGCGCATGGAGCCGGTGCAGCGCGACATTCTCGACAAGATCGAGATGACGCTGCGCAACGAGTTCATGTCCAACCTCGCGCGCACGTCCAAGCGCGACAGCCACGAGATGATGGCGGAAATCTTCAACAACTTCGACCGCCAGACCGAAGGGCGCTTCCTCGGCGCGCTCGAAGAGAAGAACCGCGAAAGCGCCGACCGCATCCGCCAGCTGATGTTCGTCTTCGACGACCTCCGCAAGCTGGACCCCGCCGGCGTCCAGACGCTGATGCGTTCGGTGCCGAAGGACGTTCTGGCCCTTGCGCTCAAGGGCGCGTCCGACGAACTGCGCCAGCTCTTCATTGGCAACATGTCCGAACGGGCCGCGAAGATCCTGAAGGACGACATGGTCGCCATGGGGCCGGTGCGTCTGAAGGACGTGGACGGCGCGCAATCGCAGATGGTGGTGATCGCGAAGGACCTCGCCCAAAAGGGCGAGATCATCCTTTCCGAGAACTCCGCCGAAGACGAACTGATCTATTGAGGGCGTGATGCAGACGATGCGCAAATTCGCCTTCGACACGGTCTTCTCCCCCACCGGAGAGGTGCTGCGCGACGCGTCCGGCACGCGCAATGTCTTCACGGCGGAGGAGGTCGAAGCGGAACGCCAGGCCGCCTACGAGGCTGGCCGCACCGACGAAACCGCGCGCCAGCTCGCGCTCGTCAGCGCGCAGCTCGAGACGGTGACCAACGGCCTGCGCCAGCTCTACGCGGACTACGCCGGAAACGTGCTGCGCATCCGCGACGGCGCGGCGGAGATGGCCATGGCCGCCGCCCGCGCCATTGCCGGCGACGCGCTCGCCGCCCATGGCGACGCCCGCATCCGCGCGCTGCTCGAAGAGGTGTTCGCCGAAGCGCTCACCGCGCCGCGTCTGATGGTCAAGGTCGAGCCCGCCGCGCGCGAACGCCTGCGTCCGCAGGTCGAGGCGCTCGCCGAGGAGTTCGGGTTCTCGGGCGCGCTGCACGTGCGCGACGACGCCGATCTCGGCCCCGGCGACGTCGTCGTGGACTGGGGCGAAGGCCTGGTCGCCCTGCGCGCCGCCGATGCGGCCGCTGAAATCGAGACGCGCGTGCGCGCGATGCTGTCCGCCACCGAGGCTTCCGAAAGGATCACGGCATGAGCACAGATCTCACCCTCCCCGATCTCGGGCAGGAGCCCGGAGCGCTGACGGAGTCCGGCGACGACGAGGCGACCAAGAGCGCCGTCGATCTCGCGCCGGTGTTCGACGTTCCCGTCAACATCCAGGCGGTCCTCGGGAAAGCGAGCGTCGACGTCGCGACGCTGCTGCGGCTCTCGCGCGGCTCGGTCATCGAGCTCGATCGCAAGGTCGGCGAGGCCATCGACATCTACGTCAACAACCGTCTCGTCGCGCGCGGCGAAGTGGTGCTCGTCGACGAGCGCCTGGGCGTGACCATGACGGAAATCATCAAGGACGGCGACGCCGCAGCCTAGGCGGCAGGGGGTAGGACATGCGCGTTCTCATTGTCGGCCCGCTGAACGGGCAGATCGCGGCAGCCATGAAAATCGCGCTCGACCAGGGCGCGAAAGTCCAGCACGCCGAGAATATCGGCCAGGCGACGACGGCGCTGCGCTCGGGAAAGGGCGCGGACCTTCTGATGGTCGACGTCGCGCTCGACATCGCCGCGCTGATCGACGCCAACGAGAGCGAGCGGATCCGCGTGCCCGTGGTGGCGTGCGGCATCGGCTCGGATCCGAAGCTCGCCGCCCAAGCGATCCGCGCCGGCGCGAAGGAGTACATCCCGCTCCCGCCCGACGCGGAGCTGATCGCGGCGGTGCTCGCGGCCGTGTCGAGCGATGATCGCCCGCTGATCGCCGAAGACCCGCGCATGCTGGAGGTCTTCACGCTGGCCGATCAGGTCGCGGCGAGCGACGCGTCGATCCTGATCACCGGGGAAAGCGGCGTCGGCAAGGAAGTGCTCGCCCGCTACGTCCACAAAAGCTCCAAGCGCGCGGCCGCGCCGTTCATCGCAGTGAACTGCGCCGCAATCCCCGAAAACCTGCTGGAATCGGAGCTGTTCGGGCACGAGAAAGGCGCCTTCACGGGGGCGCTCGCCCGCCGCATCGGCAAGTTCGAGGAAGCGCATGGCGGCACGCTTCTGCTGGACGAAATCAGCGAAATGGATCTGCGCCTTCAGGCCAAGCTGCTGCGCGCGATCCAGGAGCGTGTGATCGACCGCGTCGGCGGCGCCAAGCCCGTGCCCGTCGACATCCGCATCCTCGCCACGTCGAACCGGGACCTTTCGCTCGCCGTGCGTGAAGGCACGTTCCGGCAGGATCTCCTTTACCGCCTCAACGTCGTCAATCTGCGCATCCCGCCCCTGCGCGAGCGAAAGTCCGACATCCCCGCGCTCGCGGCCTACTTCATCGGCAAGTACGCCGCGGCGAACGGCGTGGGCCCGAAGCGGCTGTCGCCGGAGGCGCTGCGCCAAGTCTGCGACCATGCGTGGCGCGGCAACGTCCGTGAACTGGAGAACGCGATGCATCGCGCCGTGCTGTTGTCGTCCGGACCGGAGATCGGCGTGGACGCCATCCGCACGCCCGACGGCTCACTGATCACCGCCGCGCGCGACGAGTACGCCGCCCGCGCGGCCGACGCCGCCCAGGCCGCGGCCCGCGCGCTGGTGGGCCGCACCGTCGCCGACGTCGAGCAGGACCTCATCCTCGAGACGCTGACGCATTGCCTCGGCAACCGCACGCACGCGGCCAACATCCTCGGGATCTCGATCCGGACGCTGCGCAACAAGCTGCGCATCTATCTGGATCAGGGCGTGGACGTGCCGCCGCCCCCCAACAGCGCCGCCGCGTGATCTGAACCATGGCCGCCGCCGCACCGCTCCGCCTGGACGCCCGCAGCCTGCTGCAAGCCGTGATGCGCGGCGACGTCGCGCTGGCCTGTATCGTCCTGTTCATCCTGGCGATCCTGCTCGTGCCGCTGCCGGCATGGGGCATGGATTTCCTGCTCGCGCTGTCGATCACGTCGTCGATCCTGATCCTGCTCACGGCGCTGCTGATCAAGAATCCGCTCGAGTTCACGGCGTTTCCGGCCGTGCTGCTGCTCACCACGCTGTTTCGCCTCGCGCTCAACGTGGCGTCGACGCGCCTGATCCTGTCGCACGGGCACCAGGGCCCGCAGGCCGCCGGCGACGTGATCAATGCGTTCGGCGAGTTCGTGATGGAGGGGAATTTCGTCATCGGGGTGATCGTCTTCATCATCCTGGTGATCGTGAACTTCGTCGTCATCACCCGCGGTTCGACGCGGATTGCCGAAGTCGCCGCGCGCTTCACCCTCGACTCGATGCCCGGCAAGCAGATGGCGATCGACGCCGATCTCTCCGCCGGCCTCATCAACGACAAGGAAGCCCGCGCGCGCCGCAAGGCGCTCGAGGATGAGAGCTCCTTCTTCGGGGCCATGGACGGCGCGAGCAAATTCGTGCGCGGCGATGCGATCGCCGGGCTGCTGATCACCGTCATCAACATCATCGGCGGCATCATCATCGGCGTCACGAGCCATGGGCTCGACATCGCGCAAGCGGGCGACGTCTACACCCGCTTGACCGTCGGCGACGGCCTCGTCTCGCAGATTCCGGCGCTGATCATCTCCGTCGCCGCGGGCCTGCTCGTCTCGAAGGCCGGTGTCGACGGCGCGGCGGACAAGGCGCTCGCCGCGCAGCTCGCGGGCTATCCGCAGGCGCTCGGCATGGTGGCGGCCTGCGCCGCGATCGCCGGCGTTCTGCCCGGCATGCCGCTGCTCCCCTTCTGGTCGCTCGCGATCGCCTCCGGCCTGCTCGCCTGGAACCTGAGGCGGATCGGCCTGCAGAAGGTCGAGGCGGAACAGCAGCAGAAGGCCGCGGACGAAGCCGCCGCGGCGACGGCGGAGGAAACCCCGCAGGCCGCGCTGGCGATGGACGAGATCCGCATCGAGCTCGGCTTCGGCATCCTGCCGCTGATCAACGACGTGCAGGGCCGTCGCCTCACCGACCAGATCAAGGCGCTGCGCAAGACGCTGGCGCAGGATCTCGGCTTCGTGACGCCGCCCGTGCGGATTCTCGACAACGTGCAGCTCGGCTCGGACCAGTACTCGATCCGCGTGCGCGAGATGGAAGTGGGCGAAGGCCGCCTGCGGCTCGGCCACCTTCTCGCGATGGATCCCTCGGGCCGCGGCGTTACGCTGCCGGGCGACGCGGTGAAGGAGCCGGCGTTCGGCCTCGACGCGACCTGGATCGCCGAATCCGACCGCGAAGAAGCGAGCTTCCGCGGCTACACCGTCGTCGATCCCGCGACGGTGCTCACCACGCACCTCACCGAGATCATCAAGGAGCACATGCCCGAGCTCCTGACGTTCGCGGAGACGAAGAAGCTCATCAAGGAGCTCCCGAAGGACACGCAGTCCCTGCTGGACGACGTCACCCCCACGCACATCTCCTGGGCCGGCGTGCAACGCGTGCTGCAGAACCTCCTGCGCGAGCGTGTGTCGATCCGCGACCTCGGCGCGATCGTGGAGGCCATCGCCGAAGCGGCGCCGGGCAACAACGACCTCGTGCAGATCACCGAATATGTCCGCGCCAAGCTCGCCCGCCAGATTTGCGCGCAGCACAAAGCGCCCGACGGCGCGCTGCCGATCCTGACGCTCTCGCTCGCCTGGGAGCAGGCCTTCGCGGAAGCGCTCGTCGGCGAGAAGGGCGAACGCCAGCTCGCGCTCGCGCCGACGAAGCTGCACCAGTTCGTGGCCGACATCCGCACGGCCTTCGAGCGCGCGGCAATGACGGGCGACATGCCGGTGCTGCTGACGAGCCCGATCGTGCGCCCCTATCTGCGCGCGCTGATCGAACGCTTCCGCCCCTCGACCGTGGTGATGTCGCAGAACGAGATCCACCCGAAGGTGAAGCTGCGCACGCTCGGCCAAGTGTGACCGGAACCTTAATGGCGGCAATCCGCGCGGCGTAAAGGGGCCGGAAACCCGGGGCGGCGATCCTGTCGGTTCAAACGATCAGAAGGTCGCAAATGTCCGCGCTCGCCCGCCGCGCCCCCACTCCGCAGCGCGTCAATCCCGCGCCGATCGTCGCCGTCGCATCCGGCAAAGGCGGGGTCGGAAAGACCTGGTTCTCAACGACTTTGGCCTGCACCTATGGCCGCCAGAACCGCCGCACGCTGCTGGTGGACGGCGACCTCGGCCTCGCCAACGTGGACGTGCAGCTCGGCATTCGTCCGAAGTCGGATCTTGCCGCCGTCGTCAACGGCTGGATCGATCTCGAGGCGGCGGTGACGCCCGTGCTTGGCGGCCCCTCGAAGACGGGCGGCTTCGATCTCCTGCCCGGCCATTCCGGCTCGGGGCGCCTGGCGAACGTCACCATGGAGGACGTCGCGGGCATCGTCGCGGGGCTCGCGACGCTCGCGTTCCACTATGACCGCGTGATTCTCGATCTCGCCGCCGGCGTCGACGCCCAGACGATCCGCCTCGCCGGCGCCGCGGACAAGGTCGTGGTGGTGACGACGGAAGAGCCCACCGCGCTCACGGACGCCTACGCTTTCATCAAGGTCCTGCGCCTGCACAATCCCCTGCTCACGCCGTCGATCGTCGTGAACATGGCCGACAAGCGCCTGACCGGCCGGAAGATCTACGACCAGCTCGCGAAGGCGTGCGAGGCGTATCTCGGCGTGCGCCCGCCGCTGGCCGGGGTGATCGTGCGCGACACCGCGGTGCCCGAGTGCATCCGTGCGCAGACGCCGCTGCCGATCCGCTCGCCCGGCGCGCCGGCGTTGGACGACGTCATCCGCATCGCCGATCAGATCGCCATCGATCCCGCGTAAGGTTGCGCTCGCGCGCTCAGCCGTGCCGCGCGTAGCGGGCGATCGCCATTTCGTCGAGGGCGGCGCCTTCGCGCGCGGCAGCCGCCTTCTCTTCCTCCGTCGCCAAACGTTCGGCCAGAAGTTCGAGCCGCTTGAGCTCGATGAACGCCTCGTTGAGCGCGGCGCGGATCGTCTGCGCCTCGTCGGCGAGGATGGTGCGGCGGCGGGCGAAATCGGCGCGCATCGCGATCGCCGCATGGACGTACGCGCCATACACCGCCATCGCCGTCGGATCGGCCGTGGCCTCCATGGATTCCCGCATCATTGCGCGATCGTGCGCGGCGGCGTCGCGATCGAGCGCCGCGACCCGCGCATCGATCTCGGCCAGCGCGCGCTGGCGCGCGTCGATCTCGGCGCGCGCGAGGCGCATCAGGGTGGCGAGGCCTTTCATCGCAAGGCGCCTTCCAGAGCCGCGAAGCTCTCTTCGATGCTGGAGACTTCGTCGCGGCCCTGGTTCAGGAACGCTTCGAGGGCGGGACGCAGGCGGATCGCCTCGTCGAGCTCGGCGGAGGCGCCGGGCTTGTAGGCGCCGATGCGGATCAGCTCTTCCATGTCGGCATAGGCCGAAAGCGCGCGCCGCGCGGCGGTGACGAGCGCCATCTCGTGCGGCGCATGGCACATCGGCATCGTCCGCGAGATCGACTTGAGCACGTTGATCGCGGGATAGCGGCCGCGCTCGGCGATCGCGCGCTCCATCACGATGTGGCCATCGAGAATGCCGCGCACCGCGTCCGCGATCGGTTCGTTGTGGTCGTCGCCATCCACGAGCACGGTGAAGAGGCCGGTGATCGACCCCGTCTTTTGGCCCGGACGCTCCGGGCCCGGCCCCGCCCGCTCGAGAAGCCGCGGCAATTCGGCGAAGACGGACGGCGTGTAGCCCTTGGTCGTCGGCGGTTCTCCGGCGGCGAGGCCGATCTCGCGCCCGGCCATCGCGAAACGCGTCACGCTGTCGAACAGCAGGAGCACGTCGTCGCCGACGTCGCGGAAGTGTTCGGCGATCGCGGCGGCGAGATAGGCGGCGAGCCGGCGGCGCGCCGCGGGCTCATCGGACGTCGCCACGACGACGACGGCGCGCGCAAGGCCTTCCGGCCCCAGCGTCTCCTCGAGAAACTCCCGCACTTCGCGGCCCCGCTCGCCGATTAGGCCGATGACGATCACGTCCGCCGCGGCGTTGCGCGCAAGCATCGAGAGCAGCACCGACTTGCCGACGCCCGAGCCTGCGAAAATGCCCATGCGCTGCCCGCGGCAGCACGCGGCGAAGGTGTTGAGGGCGCGCACGCCGAGATCCATGCGCGCGCCGACGCGCGCCCGCGCATGGGCCGGAGGCGGATCGCCACGCACGGCCCTGCCCTCGCCCGGGCCGTCCGGAAGGGGGCCAAGACCGTCGATCGGCTGGCCGAAAGCGTCGATCACGCGACCGAGCCAGGCGCGAGTGGGCCGCACGCTGGGCCGTGCGGGCGAGAGCCGCACGCGCGCGCCCGGACGGATCGAGTCCATCGTATCGAAGGGCAGCACAAGCGCGCGCCCGTTGCGGAAGCCGACGATCTCGCCGCGCGTCGGGCGCGGCCCCTCCACGGCACAGCGCGCGCCGAGCACCAGCGCCTGCGCGGGCCCGGTCGCTTCGATCAGCAGCCCGTTCACGCCCGCCACGCGGCCCTCGAAGCGCCGCGGCTCGATGGAGGAGATGTCGTCGGCGATGCGCGCCAGAACGTCCGTCATCATCCGGTGGTGCGCCGATTTCGTTACCGAGAGGTTGCCGACTCGTTTCGGCTGCGCAATGATGCTCCGGACTCGGACTGAAAAAATATTCCGCCTCGCACTTGCCAAACGCTTGCCAGATTCGGCGAAGCGACTCATCCCTGTTTACGAATTGGCAAGCCTTAACGTCGATCTTAGGCTTGATTAACTTCGTGGCGCACCCAGCGTGCGTCGGGGGAGACGGGCGCGATGCGGGTTCTGTTGATCGAGGATGACAGCGTCACGGCGCAGGGCATCGAACTGATGCTCAAGACCGAAGGCTTCAACATCTACACGACGGACCTCGGCGAGGAAGGCATCGACCTCGGCAAGCTGTACGACTACGACATCATCCTTCTGGATCTGTCGCTGCCGGACATGAACGGCTTCGAGGTGCTGAAGCAGCTTCGCGTCGCCCGCGTGAACACGCCGATCTTCATCCTCTCCTCGACGGCTGACATCGAAGCGAAGGTGCGCGGCCTCGGCTATGGCGCAGACGACTACCTGACAAAGCCGTTCAACAAGGACGAGCTCGTCGCCCGCATCAATGCGATCGTCCGCCGCTCCAAAGGCCATGCGCAATCGGTCATCAAGACCGGCGACGTCGTCGTGAACCTCGATGCGAAGACCGTCGAAGTGGGCGGCCAGCGCGTGCATCTCACGGGCAAAGAGTACCAGATGCTCGAGCTCCTGAGCCTGCGCAAAGGCACGACGCTCACGAAGGAAATGTTCCTGAACCACCTCTATGGCGGCATGGACGAGCCCGAGCTGAAGATCATCGACGTCTTCATCTGCAAACTGCGCAAGAAGCTCGCGGCGGCCACCGGCGGCGAACATCACATCGAGACGGTGTGGGGCCGCGGCTACGTGCTGCGCGATCCGAACGAAGCCAAGGGCATTGCCGCGGCCTGATCGCCGCGCCTGATCCGGACATACGGAACGGCGACGCGCGGCCTTTGGCGGGCGCGCTGCGTCCGGAAATTCCTAAAAGACGTGGTTACTGAAGCCCGCGGGACGGCGCGGCTTCGGACGCGGTCTTGTAGGGCGATGTCGCCGAGACGAACAACGCCTTGGACTGCGCCTTGCGCAGCGCGTCGATCCGGTCGCGCTCGATCTCGAACGCAGCGAGCGCCTTGCCGTCGAGATTGCGGCCGGTGGGCACGCGCATCGACATCGGATTGATCTGCGCCCCGCGCAGCAGCACCTCGTAGTGCAGGTGCGGGCCCGTCGAGGCGCCGGACGAGCCGACATAGCCGATCACCTGCCCCTGCCGCACCCGCGCGCCAGGCCGCATGCCGCGGGCGAAAGCGCTCATGTG
This sequence comes from Alphaproteobacteria bacterium, assembly GCA_018969015.1. Lineage (GTDB taxonomy): Bacteria > Pseudomonadota > Alphaproteobacteria > Caulobacterales > Aquidulcibacteraceae > REEB506. Next base: position 18,177 of record JAGWZE010000006.1, on the reverse strand, counting down.
GCCATAGGCGGTGGCGTAGTCACCCGAGTGCTTGAGGCGCACGTAACGCCCATAGCCGCCGAAGAAACCGGCGCGCTCCACCACGCCGTCGCCCGCCGCCATGATCGGCGTGCCGGGCGGCGCGGCGAAATCGGTGCCGCGGTGCATCTTCGAATAGCCGAGGATCGGGTGGCGGCGCATGCCGAAGCCGGACGAGAGCCGCGCGCCGTTGATCGGCGTCTTCATCAGGAACTTCCGGGCCGTCCGGCCGAGCGGATCGTACCAGGCCGCCTCGACGTCGCCGGGCGCCTTGAAGCGGTAGTAGGCCTTGGGCTGGTTGCGCACGACGAGGGCGACATACAGCAGGTCCCCGGTGCGGACCGTCTGGTTGTCGTCGTCGACGTAGCGTTCGAACACCAGTTCGAAGCCGTCGCCAGGGCGGATGTCGCGCTGGAAGTCGACGTCATAGGCGAAGATGTCGGAGAGCTGCGCCACTTCCCGGTCAGTCGCGCCGAGCTTGAGGGCGGATTCGTAGAGCGAGCCGTCCACCGCCCCGGCCACGCGCGCGACCTCATAGGTGACGGGCGTCAGGATTTGGCGGGCGCTGAAGGTGCCGTCCCACAGGCGCGAGACCGTGACCGAAGCGCCGGGATCGGAGCGGAAGGAGAAGCCGGTCAGCGTAGCTTCGCCGCCCTTCGGCTCGAAATAGACGGTGATGGACTGCCCCGGCCGCACCCGGCGCGGGTTGAAGATCGGCGAGACGCTGGCGACCGCGGCATTGATGTCCTGCCAGGGCGCCCCCGCCCGCGACAGCATCATGGCGAGTGTCTCGCCCCGGGCGATCTGGATCGTCCGTTGCTCTTCGCCGACCAAGGATTGGGTGAAGGCCTCGTGCTCGGCCTGCTCGATGGCGGCCTCGGCCCGCAGCGCTTCGAGCTGCTTTTCCCGGGTCTGCTGGGTGACGATCAGGTGCCCGGCCCCGTACAGGGCGGCGGCCAGCGCCATCGCGCACGCCGTCACAACCGCGGGCTTGCGCCACGGCGGCTGAACTCCGGCAATCGCTTGGCGTTCTGACCTCAACGAAACCGACCTTCCGTCCATTTCCAGGCACCATTTCGGGCGCAACATTGAAAGATTGCGTTTCTTGGATCCCCGAGATCGTAAAGAGACGTCAACCAATCGCACTGTACGGCGCTCAGCGCGCGCCCAAATTCCGGCCATGACGCGGACGAAACCGCTTGTCGGCACACAGCAAAGTCCGCGCCAGCGGCGGCGGGCGGGGGTATAGGGTCGACCCCGGCCGGCCGAGTCAAGAGGATGAACATGGACCAGGGGGCCGCGACGATCCTTCCGCCGGACCGCAAACGCGCCTGGCGCGTGCGCCCCGCGGCCGCCCTCGGGGCCGTCGGTCTGGGCGCCGTCGTGCTGCTGGGCGGGGCCTGGATCATCCGCCTGCCCGCCGCGGACGCCCTCCTCCGCAGCGCCATCGCCGAGCGCGGGGCCACGGCGTCGTTCCAGGTCGATCGGCTCGATCTTGCCGGCGCGCGGCTTGGTGACGTCCGCATCGGCCCGCAGGCAAAGCCCGATTTCGAAGCCCGCAGCGTGACGGTGTCGTTCGGCTGGGGCTGGGGCCCGCGGCTCGCGGGCGTCGCCGTCGAAGGCGGGCGCCTGCGCGCGGCCTGGACGCCCGCCGGGCTTGATCTTGGCGATCTCGGCAAACTCGCCGGGCCCGGCCCGTCAGCGGCCCGCAAGCCGCTGCCGGATTTGAAGATTTCGGCGAAGAACCTGACTGCGGATCTTGCCACCCCATACGGCCCCCTTACCGCGCGGATCGAAGCGGCGGGCCGCCTGACGCGGGACTTCTCCGCCGCCGCCGTCATTGCGCCCACGTCGACCGAGGGCGAGGGCGGCCGGATCGAGGGCCTCGCCGCGCGGGCCACGGCCGTGACGGAGAACGGGGGCCTCAAGCTCGAGGTCGCGGCCGATCTCGCCCGCCTCGAGAGCGCAAAGACGCGCCTGTCCGGCCTGCGCATCGACCTGACAGGCGATGTCGATCGGGCCCTCGCCGCGGCGAACGCACAGGGGACGATCCGCGTCGAGCAAGGCGCCCACGAGGGCATGGCGTTCTCCGGCTGGTCTGCGACGGCGACGGCGGCCGCGTCCGACCTCGGGCCGGGGCTGCGCGCTTCAGCCTGGCGGGCCAGCCTGCGAAACGAGGTCGCGCGCGCGACGGTTCCCGGCGGGGCGCTGAACGGCGTCGCCGCGGGCCTCGACCTGACGGGCGACGCCGCCACCGCCAAGGGCGCGTGGCGCCTCTCCGCGGCCGAAGTCGTCGCGGCGGGCCTCACCGCCCCCGTTTCGGCCGAAGGCGATGTGTCTCTGCGCGAGGGCCGTCTCTCCGGCGCCGGCGCGATCCAGGCGCGCAATGGCCGCGCCCGAAATCCGGCGCAGGCGGCGGACGCCCTGGATGTCCTCGGCGCCACCCCGGCTGGCCCGGCGGCGGCGGCGATCAAGCCCGCCCTCGCCCGCGCCCTCGCCGCGTTCGACGTGGACGCGCCGATCGCCTTCGCCTGGGCGGATGGCGCGGGCGCCATCCGCGGGACCGGGCCGGTGACGCTTCGCGCCGCAAGCGGCGCCGTCCTCGATCTCGCGCCGCCCGCCGATGCGCCGCCCTGGCAGGTGACCCTGCCCGGCCCTCGCGTCGGCGTCGCGGGCACGCTCAGCCTGCAGGGCGGCGGCCTGCCGGACATGATCGTGCGCCGGCTCGCCCTCGATCTGGCCAAGGGAGAAACGACGGCCGCGGGCCAGCTGACCATCGCCGAATGGCGCGGCGGCGGCGCGGCGGTCTCCACCACCGATCTCGACGTCGCCTGGCGCGGCGGCGCCGGCGATGGTCGCCTTTCGGTGTCAGGCGACATGCGCTTGACCGGCCCCTTCGCGGGGATGGCGCTGCGCGACGCCGTGGCGCCGCTCGATCTCGACATATTCGAACGGGCGGGCGGCTGGCGCATCGCGGCGCGCACGGGATGCCTCCCGCTCACGGCCGGCGCCATCGAGGCCGTGGGCCTCCGCTTCACGGCGCCGCGGCTCGACATCTGCGGCAGCGGCGCGGACGGCGTGCTCGCAACGGTCGCGCCCGGCGGCGGGCTCGGCGGCGCGCTGCGGATCGCGCCAACCACGCTGCGCGGCGTCCAGGCCGGCGAACGCCCGGCTCCGGTCAGCCTCGGCTTCGGCGGCGTCACGGCGGCGTTCGCGGGCTCGACGTCGCGCCCGTTGATCCGCCTCGAGATGGATGCGCCGCGGTTCACCCAGCTGATGGCGGCGGACCGCACCTTGACCGCCACCTCCGAGACGGTGACCGCCAACGTGCGCGCCGGCGGCAGTTGGCGCATCGATGGACGGTTCACCGGCGCCGTCATCGACGATCCCGGCCTGCCCGCGGCGGTGACGTCGGGCGCCGGCATTCTCGCCGTCGAGCCCGCTGGCAACGCGGCGATCGTACGCGTCAGCGACGTAACCGCGCGCGTCACGGACAAAGCCGCGCGCCCCGCCTTCAACCCGGTGACGATCGTCGATGGCGTCGCCGTCATCGCCGACGGCGTCGTGCGCAGCACGGGCGATCTGCGCCTGGAAAGCACGGGCTCGGCGCTGGGTCGCTTCGAGGCGCGGCACGACATCGCCGCCAACGAGGGCGAAGCCACCGTGCGCGCAGAGGACTTGAGGTTCGACGAACAGCTGCAGCCGTTCAAGATTTCCGAGCTCGCGCGCGGTGTGGTCGAGAACGCCGAAGGGCCGATCGACGTCACCGGCCATGTCCGCTGGGCAGGCGACCGCCTCACCAGCGACGGCCTCGTGAAGATCAATTCGGTTTCCGCCGCGACGGCGGGGCTCGGCCCCATCTCCGGCGTCGTCGGCGTCATCGCGTTCGACGATCTCACCCGTTTCACGACGCCGCCCGGCCAGGAAATCCGCCTGGGCGAGATCAATCCCGGTGTCGTGGTGCGCGACGGCACGGTGCGGTTCCAGCTGAAAGAGAACGGGATCATTGCGCTGGAGTCCGCGCAGTTCCCGTTCGCGCGCGGCATTCTTTCGGTGCAGCCCGCGCAGGTGACGATCGGCGCGGCCGAGACCCGCTACACGCTCGAGCTCAAGGACGTCGACGTCGCCCAGCTGATGCGCGACCTCGACTTCAAGGACCTCGCCGCCACCGGAAAGGTGCAAGGCGTGTTTCCGCTGATCGTCACACGGACGGGCGCGCGCATCGAGAACGGCGTCCTGACGGCGGCGCCCGGCGGCGGCATGATCGCCTACACGGGGCAAGCCGCAGACGCCGTCTCCTCCGGCGCCGGACAGGTGGCGTTCGATGCGCTGCGCAGCTTCCGCTACGACAATCTCGCGCTGGAATTGAACGGCGACCTCGACGGGGAGATCGTCACGGGCATCCGCTTCCAGGGCGTGAACAATGCGCCCATCAAGGCGGCGACGCTCGTCCCCGGCCTGAAGACCGTCGGCGCCACCGGCCTGCCCTTCCGGTTCAACGTCACGGTGCGGGCCCCGTTCAAGGACATCGCGAAGGGCGCCAACCAGATCGTCAACCCGTTGGGCGCGATCGAAGCGGCGCGCGCGCGGAAGGGCCTCGATCCCTCCAAGGTTCCCTAGCGGTCACAGTTCAGGCCCGGTTCAGCCGCGGCCGGGCAATGTCGCCGCGTTGACTTGCCCTCGCGCCCCCCGATAGTTCCGAAAGCACAAGTTCGAGGCCCGCATGAAACGACCCGTTCCGCTCCTCGCCGCTCCGGCGCTGCTCGCCCTCCTCGCGGCGGGGTGCGTCCAGGTGCAACTGGCGCAGGACAAGCCGATCGACATAAATCTGAACGTGAACATCAAGCAGGAGGTCGTCGTCACGCTCAAAGGCGACGCCCAGAACCTGATCAAGAACAATCCGAACGTGTTCTGAAAGGCCACCGACATGTTGCGCACTCTTCGCCTGTCCGTCGCCGCTTTGGCTGGCTTGACGCTCTTCGCGGGAACGGCACTCGCCCAGGACGCCGTGGTCGAACAGGCGCGCGCCGCCGGCCAGGTCGGCGAGCAGGCCGACGGCTATCTCGGCATCGCCTCGGGCGGCTCGGCCGACCTCAAGGCCCGCGTCGACCAGATCAACATCAAGCGCCGCGCGCTCTACACCCAGAGCGCCTCGGAGCGTGGTGTCACCGTCGATGCGATGGCCGCCGCGACGGCATGCGAGCTGTTCAAGTCGCGCGTCGGTCCCAACCAGGCCTATCGCGACGAGACCGGCGCGTGGCGCAAGCGCGACGGCGCGGCGCCCGTAAAGCTCCCGAGCTTCTGCGGCTCGTGAAGATCGCGGCTCTCATCGCCGCGCTGCTCGGCATTCTCGCTCTGTCCGTGTACGGCGTGGCGCAGGCGTGGAAGGGCGTCGGGCTCGAACTCAGCCTGCACGGCTGGATCGCCCTCTCGCTGGGCGTGGTGCTGTCGATCGCGCTCGGTGTCGGGCTGATGAGCCTCGTCTTCTACAGCGCGCGGCGCGGGTACGACGACCAGCAGGGCCCTCATCGCGAGTAATTCCGCGCGCGGCTCAAAAAAATTTTACCTTACCCGTTGCCAGCCAAATCGCGGCGAGTATCTCCGAGTACGCGTCTGCTTGTGAAAGCAGATGCAAGCCGGGGTGGCTTTCACATGAACAGACGACAGTTCCTCACCTATGGCGGGGCTGGCGCGGCAGTATTGTCCGCGTCGGAGGAAGCGTATGCCCAAGCCACGGCGACGCGCATCGACCTTTCCGTCGAGCCCGCCGACGTCGAGCTGATCGACGGCCGCGTCGTCTATCAGCTCTTGTTCTACGGCGCTGCGCAGAGTGAGCCGCGACCGGTCATCCGCGTGACGGAAGGCGATCTCGTCACCGTCACGTTACGGAACAACGCGCCGGAGCCACATGCGTTCGCGATTCCCGGCGCGCCCGGCGCCGAGATCGCCGCCATCGCCCCCGGCGGCCGCGGCGAGGTGACGTTCCGGGCGCCCCGCGGCGGCACGTATCTCTATCTCGATCCGCTCAACGCGCCCGCGCATCGCCTGCTCGGCCTGCACGGCGCCTTGATCTCGACGCCGCGCGACGGCCACACGCCCGGCGGCGCGTTGACGCCGTTCTCCGCGGAAACGCTGACGCCGGCCACGCGCCTCCTGTTCGACGCGATGCGCGACGATCCGACGGCGCGCTTTGTCGGCGATCCGTGGCGCCCCGCCCGCGAGAAGATCTGGCTGTTCGCCCAGATCGATCCGGCGCTCTGCGAGCAGGCCGAACTGCGCCGGCCGATCGACGGCGCCGCCGTGCAGCGCACGTTCGCGCCGCGCTATTTCACGATCAACGGCTTGAGCGGCTTCGACTCCTCCGAAGCCGAGACGGTGAAGCCGAAAGGCTATGTCGGCCAACCGCTGCTCATCCGCAACTTGAACGCCGGCCGCAACACGCACGCGCCGCACATCCACGGCAACCACGTGCTCGAACTGTCCGGAGTCGGCGCCGATGGGAGCGTCGTCGTGCGCGACAACATCATCGAGCGCGACACCTGGATCATGCGCGCCCTCGATCGCAAGGACCTGATCCTGCCGTTCGAGCGCCCGCAGGACATTCCACCCGGCGCGTGGCCGCCGAAGGAAGAGCCCTTCCCGCTGCGCTACGCGATGCACTGCCACACCGAGATGTCGCAGACGGCCGGCGGCGGGAACTATCCACAGGGCCTGACGACCCATTGGGAGCTTCTCGGCCCCACCCGTCCCACCGCTACGAGCTGAGCGCGCGCCATGGCCATCGACTTCACGAAGACCGGCGTTTCCGGCGAACAGACCTTCGACTCCTTCGGCTGCAATGTCTGGCACGTCAATCCGGACACGCCCGATCTCGTTCGGCCCGATATCCGCTTCACGCGGCAGGTGCATGACGGCGCCGACGTGCTGATGCCCGACGGGCGGGAGGTCCGGTTCTGGAGCTTCTCCGATCCGAACGCGACCAACGCCGACAAGGACAAGCCCTTCCCGTCGCCGCTGATCCGCGTGCGGCAAGGACAGGTCGTTCACACGACGCTCAAGTCCGCGAAGAACACGCACACGATCCATCACCACGGGATGGACCCCACGACCTTCAACGACGGCGTCGGCCACCTCTCCTTCGAGGTCAGCGGCTCCTACACCTATCAATGGCGGCCCGCGAACGCCGGCACGTATTTCTACCACTGTCACAAGAACACCGTGCTGCACTTCGAGATGGGCATGTACGGGCCGCTGATCGTCGACCCGCCCGAAGGACCCGGCACGCTTTTCACCGGCGGACCGCGCTACGACGTCGAAGCCATCTGGGTCGCCGACGACGTCGACCCGGTCTGGCACGAGTACAACCACGACGCCGGCCTGTGCGGCGAAGACGTCGCGCTCGACCGCTTCTCGCCGCGCTATTTCATGATCTCCGGCGTGCCCGCGCCGCGCACGCTGACCGATCCGCGCGTGATCGTGCGCGCCAAGCCGCGCCAGAAGGTTCTGATCCGCCTGATCAATGGCGCCTACAGCGTGCTGCGCGTCGCGTTCGACCTGGACGCCACGATCGTCGCCGTCGACGGGCGCGGTCTCGGCCGCGCCGCCTCGCCCTGGAGCCGGCCGATCCCGCTGCCGCGCGGCACGAGCGTGGACATGACCTCCGCCCAGCGCTTCGATTTCCTGATCGATGCGCCGGCCACGCCGGGCACCTACGGCGCGCGCCTGGAATTCCGCGACTGGGGCACCGGCGAGATCCATGCGGGCGGCCGCGGCGTCGCCGAAAGCCGCATCATCGTCGCCTGATCGCCGGGCCCGGCGCACGGACGGCTGCGGCTTCCGGCTGGCCAACGGCTCGAATCGTCTATGGTGCGCCCCTCGTGCGGAGAGGCTGATGTTGGACAATTCGAGAATGGCCGCGCTCGTGGCGTCGAAGGTGTGCCACGACATCGTCAGCCCCATGAGCATGCTCATGCAGGGCGTTGAGATGCTCCGCGACGCCGATCCCGCCGGTCGCAACGCCGAGGCCATCGGCCTCATCGAACAGTGCATGACGAAGGCCTTCGCCCGCCTCGACTTCTACCGCCAGGCCGTCGCCGACGGCCTGGGCTCCGAAGGCGAGGCGAAGCTGGTGGAGGCGCGCGCGACCGCCGAGCGTCTGTACGGCACCGTGAAGCCCGCCCTCGAGTGGACCGTCGACGACGTGGCCGCTCCGCGGCTGGGGCTGAAGATCGTCCTCAATCTGCTGTTCATCGCCGCGGACTGCCTGCCCAAGGGCGGCACGGTGCGCGTGGAGGCGAGCCGCGCAGGCCAGATCGGCGAGCTGCGCATCGTCGCCACCGGCCCCCGCGCCAAGCTCAAGGCCGAGACGTCCGCGTGCCTCGCCGGCGAAGCCCCGCCGGACGGCTTCCAGCCCTATAATCTGGTGCCGACGCTGACCGGCCTGCTGGCCCGGCAGGCCCAGATCACGCTTCTGGCCCGCGAAGGCGAAGAGCGCATCGAGCTCGTCATGCAGAGCCCGCGGATCGGCTGAACGCCGTTTTCGCCCGGCTCCGCGATTGCACCCCAAGCAGATGGCTCAAGTTAAGCATCCCTCAACACCTGTCGGCCACATCTGAACGCTCGTTTACGCGCCCGAGTCGGGCGCACTGGGGCGTGACATGGACGACCTCCTCCAGGAGTTCTTGACCGAGACTGCGGAAAATCTCGAAGTCATCGACACCGAGCTGGTCCGGTTTGAATCCGATCCCAGCAACGAGGCCACGCTCAACAACATCTTCCGCCTCGTCCACACGATCAAAGGCACCTGCGGCTTCCTCGGCCTGCCCCGGCTGGAGGCGGTCGCTCATGCGGGCGAAACCCTCCTCGGCCGCTTCCGCGACAAGGCCCTTGCCGTCACCCCCGAGGCCGTGACGCTGGTCCTGCGCTCGATCGACCGCATCAAGGAAATCCTTGTGGGCCTTGAGGCGACGGGCGCCGAACAGCCCGGCGACGACAGCGCCATCATCGAAGGTCTGCAGGCCGCCGCGGAGGGCAAGCTCGGCGCGGCCCCCGCCCCCGAGCCCCAGGCCCCGGCGCACCCCGTCGGCCCCAACGGCGAGCGCTGGGACGCCGACCTGCAGCGCTTCCTGCGCCCCGGCGAGGTCTCTCTCGCCGAACTCGAGGCCGCCTTCCAGAACACCGCCGTCGAGCCGATCGCGGTCGCGCCCGCGCCCAAGCCGCCGGAACCCGCCGTGGCGCCCGCCGCCGCCGCTGCGCCGCCGAAGCCGGTCGCGCGCTTCGACGAGCCCGAGGAAGACGACGCCATCGCCAAGGGCGAGCGCGGCTCGGCCGCGCAAACGATCCGCGTCAACGTGGACGTGCTCGAAGAGTTGATGAACACGGTCAGCGAACTTGTTCTGACGCGCAACCAGCTGCTGCAGATGGTCCGCGGCCTGAACGATTCCGAATTCAAGGCGCCCCTGCAACGGCTCTCCAACATCACCGCGGATCTGCAGGACCGCGTGATGAAGACCCGCATGCAGCCCGTCGGCTCCGCCTGGCGCAAGCTGCCGCGCATCGTCCGCGACATCTGCCGCGAGACCGGCAAGCGCATCGAACTGCGCATGGAAGGCGAAGCGACGGAGCTCGATCGCCAGGTGCTCGAGCTGATCAAGGATCCGCTCACCCACATGATCCGCAACTCGGCGGACCACGGCATCGAGCCGCCCGAGACGCGCATCTCGAAAGGCAAACCGGACACCGGCGTGATCCGCCTCGCCGCACACCACGAAGGCGGCCACATCATCATCCTGGTGCAGGACGACGGCGCCGGCCTGGGCACGTCGCGCATCCGCGAGAAGGCGATCGAGAAGGGTCTCGTCGGCGCCGCCGAAGCCGCCGGAATGACGGATCAGCAGATCCAGCGCTTCATCTTCGCGCCGGGTTTCTCGACCGCGTCGAAGATCACGAACCTGTCCGGTCGTGGCGTCGGCATGGACGTCGTGAAGACCAATATCGAGGTGATCGGCGGCTCGATCGAACTGCAATCGGTCGAAGGCGCGGGCACCACGTTCCGCATCAAGATCCCGTTGACGCTGGCGATCGTCTCGGCGCTGATCCTCGGCGCGCGCGGCCAGCGCTTCGCGATGCCGCAAACGTCCGTGCTCGAACTCGTTCGCGTCGGCGGCGGCGCCGAGCACAAGATCGACACCATCAACCGCACGCCCGTGCTGCGCCTGCGCGAGAAGCTGTTGCCGCTGCTCGAACTCGGCGACGCGCTGCAGCTCCAGCCGCTTCCGACCACGCAGGAGCGCGCGCGCTACGTCGTCGTCATGCAGGTCGGCGCCACGCGGTTCGGCGTGGTCGTCGATGACGTGCACGACACCGAGGAAATCGTGGTCAAGCCGCTCGCCACGCTGCTGCGCGGCGTGCCCCGGCTTTCGGGCGCAACGATCCTGGGCGACGGCTCCGTCGTCGTCATCCTCGACCCGAACGGGCTTTGCGAGGCGCTGGGCTCGGCGCCCGAGACGGTGGATGCAAACGCCGCCGCGGAGATTGCGACCGTTTCGTCCGAAGGCCGCCAAAGCCTGCTTCTGTTCCGCGCGGGTTCGGGCGGCGTGAAGGCCGCCCCGCTGATGCTGATCACGCGCCTGGAGGAAACGGACGCCACCTCGATCGAGCGCGCCGACGGCCGCGCCGTGATGAAGTATCGCGGCGCGCTGATGCCGGTGATCCATGCCGGCGGCGATCACATGTTCCGCACCGAAGGCCAGCAGCCCGTGCTCGTGTTCTCGCATGGCGATCAGCCGTTCGGGCTCGCGGTCGACGAGATCGTCGACATCGTCCACGAGGACGTCACGCTCGACCTCGCCGCCGACCGCCCCGGCGTCATCGGCGCGGCGCTCGTGCGCGGCAAGGCCACCGAGATGATCGACGTGGGCTACTATGTCGAGCAGGCCACGGCGGACTGGTCGCAGCGCAACCGCGCCAAGAAGCGCGGGCGCGTTCTGCTCGTCGAGGGCAGCGATTTCGCGCGCACCATGCTGACGCCGCTGATCCAGGCCGCCGGCTACGAGATCGCCGCCGCGCCGACCCCGGACGACGCATGGCGCCTGCACGAAGCCGGCGCGCGCTTCGACGCGATCCTCGCCGACGTCGACGCCAATCCCGCCGCCGCGGCCACGTTCGCCGAACAGGTCGCCGCCGATGCGGTGTGGAGCGGCGCCGCGCGCATCGCGCTCTCCGGCTCGGGCGGACAGGCGCCGCAATTCGACGACTGCGTCCGCAAGACCGACCGCTCGCAGCTGCTGGCGGCGCTCGACTACGCCGTGACCGCAAAACGCTCCTGGGGGAATGCGGCATGACCGACACCAACCGTTCGCTCGACGGCGGCGTCGAGTACGTCACGTTCGAAATCGATGGCCGCTGGTTCGGCGCGCAGGTGAGCGACGTGCACGACGTGTTCGCCATCCAGGCCGTGACCCCCGTGCCGCTCGCGCGGCCCGACGTCGCCGGCCTCCTCAATCTCCGGGGCCGGATCGTCACCGCGATCGACGCGCGCCGCCGCCTCGGCATGCCCGCCCGCACCGGCGGATATGCCGGCGCGATGGCGATCGGCGTCGAGCGCGAGGGCGAAAGCTACGGCCTCGTCGTCGACGCCGTCGGCGAAGTGCTGCGCCTCGACGCGGACATCCGCGAAGACGCGCCCGGAAATCTCGACGAAAGCTGGCGCGAAGTGGCGTGCGGCGTGTTCCGCCTGCCCAAAGGCCTGCTCGTCGCGCTCGACATCGCCAAGATGCTCGATGCGCCGCCCTCCACCATTGCCGCCGCAGCCTGATTCAACGGGGACTGACATGAAGAGCTGCCTAGTCGTCGACGATAGCCGCGTGATCCGCAAAGTGGCCCGCCGCATTCTGGAAGACCTGCGCTTCCAGATCGACGAAGCCGCCGATGGCCTCGAGGCGCTGAACGCCTGCCGCCGAACGATGCCCGACGCGATCCTGCTCGACTGGAACATGCCGGTGATGAGCGGCATCGAATTCCTGCGCCAGCTGCGTCGCGAAGAAGGCGGCGAGCGGCCCGTCGTGGTGTTCTGCACCACGGAAAACGACGTCGATCACATCACCGAGGCGCTGAAGGCCGGCGCGAACGAGTACATCATGAAGCCGTTCGACGGCGAGATCATCCAGTCCAAGTTCAGCGAAGTCGGACTGATCTGAGGTGACCACCGCGTCGCCCGCCGCGCCGTCGCCAGCTGGCGGCATTCGCGTCCTGGTCGTGGACGACAGCGCGGTCGTGCGCGGCCTCGTCACACGCTGGATCAAGGAAGAGCCCGGCTTCGAGCTCGCCGGCGTCGCGACGAACGGCAAGGAGGCCGTGACGCTCGCGGGGACGTTGAAGCCCGACGTGATGATCCTCGACGTGGAAATGCCCGAGCTCGACGGCGTCGGCGCGATCCCGAAAGTGCTGGCCGCCGCGCCCGGCGTGCGCATCCTGATGGCGTCCACGCTGACGCAGCGCAACGCCGAGATCACGCTGCGCTGCCTGTCGCTCGGCGCAGCCGACTACGTGCCGAAACCCGAGACCGGCCGCATCGCCGCAGCCGCCGATTTCCGCCGCGATCTCGTGGCGCGGGTGCGCGCGCTCGGCCAGCGCCGCCGTCCCGGCGCGCCGCCGCCGCGCCCCTCCGCCTACGCGCCCTCGCCCGCCGGCGCCGCCCCCGCACCCGCACGCGCGGTCGCCGCCCCGCTGCCGGGAGCGCCCGGCAAGCTGCGGCCCGGCCTGCGTAAGCCGGCCGACGTACTCGTGATCGGCTGCTCCACCGGCGGCCCGCAAGCCCTCAACAAGGTGATCGCCGCGATCGGTCCGCGCGTGCGCGTGCCGGTGCTGATCGTGCAGCACATGCCGGCGATGTTCACGGCCATCCTCGCCGAGCATCTCGGCAAGCTCTCCCGCGCGCCGGTGATGGAGGCGAAGGACGGCATGCCGGTTCGTCCGGGTTCGATCTATGTCGCGCCGGGCGATTTCCACATGCGTCTGCAGCGTCGCCATGGCGCGCTCGTCGCGGCGCTCGACCAGGGCCCCGCGGTGAATTTCTGCCGCCCCGCCGTGGATCCGCTGTTCCAGTCCGCCGCCGAGATCTTCGGCCCCGGCGTGCTCGGCGCCGTGCTGACCGGCATGGGCGCGGATGGACGCCGCGGCGCGGAAGCGATCGTCGAACGCGGCGGCGCCGTCATCGCGCAGGACGAAGCCACCAGCGTCGTCTGGGGGATGCCGGGCGCCGTCACGACGGCCGGCCTCGTCTGCGCCGTCAAGCCGATCGACGAGATCGGCCGCTCTCTCCTGGCTTATGCCGAAGGTCGCACGCTATGAACGCCCTGCCCGATCACGAATTCCAATTCATCGCCCGCGAAATCCGCGCGCGATCGGGCCTCGTGCTGACGCCGGACAAATCCTACCTGCTCGAAACCCGCCTCGCGCCGATCGCGCGCAAGGAGGGCTTCGCCTCGGTTCTCGAACTCATCAGCGCCGTGCGCGTGCGCCGCGACGACCGCCTCCTGTGGGTGATCGCCGACGCGCTGACGACGAACGAGACGTTCTTTTTCCGCGACAAGACGCCCTTCGACCAGTTCCGCGACCTCGTCGTGCCGGACCTCATGAAGGCGCGGCCACCCGGCGCGCGCCTGCGCATCTGGTGCGCGGCCTGCTCCTCCGGCCAGGAGCCCTATTCGCTGGCGATGCTCGTCCAGGAGCTGCGCGCCGTCGGCAAGATCGGCGACGTCGAGATCGTCGCGACCGACATTTCCGATCGCGTCATGGAGAAGGCGCGCGCGGGCCTCTACAGCCAGTTCGAAGTGCAGCGCGGCCTGCCGGTGCAGATGCTCGTGAAGCATTTCGAGAAGGCCGGCGATCTGTGGCGCCTGAGCGAGCGCATCCGGTCGATGGTCCGCTTCCAGCGCCACAACCTGCTCGAGGACGCGCGCGTGCTCGGCAAGTTCGACATCGTGTATTGCCGCAACGTGCTGATCTATTTCGAAGGCGATGCGAAGCGCCGCACGCTCGAGATGATCGCCGGCACGATGGCTGAAGACGGCGTGCTTTTCCTCGGCGCGGCCGAAACCACGCTCGGCATCACCGACGCCTTCGCCTCCTCGCCCGATCGCCGCGGCCTTTACCGCCGCGTCGCGGGATGGCGCCGCGCGGCCTAGGTTTCCTCCCCGCAGCTTTGGCTGCAGCCCCCCGGGGTGGAGTCAGGGGTGGGGAGAGCTTGCGCCGCCCTCGCAGGATGGGGAGGGCTTCGGTGGACGCTACGCCGCCTGCTTGCCCACCGCGCCGTTGAACAGGAAATCGTTGCCGTCGAACCCGACATTGGCGACGTCCCCGTCTTTCAGGCGACCTTCGAGGATGAGCCGCGCGAGCGGATCCTGGATGTCGCGCTGGATCACGCGCTTGAGCGGCCGCGCGCCGTAGGCGGCATCGTAGCCGCGGCGGGCCAGTTCGGCCTGCGCGCGCGCATCGAGCGCGAGCGTGATGTTCCGATCCAGGAGCAGTTTCTCCAGGCGACGCAGCTGGATCTTGACGATCTCGCCCATCTGCGCGCGCTGCAGGCGGCGGAACAGGATGATCTCGTCGATCCGGTTGAGGAACTCCGGCCGGAAACGGCCCCGCACCTCGCCCAGCACGAGATCGCGCACGTCCTCCACGTCCGCGCCCTCCTCCTGATCGGCTAGGTACTGCGCGCCCGCGTTCGACGTCATGATCAGGATCGTGTTCTTGAAATCGACCGTGCGGCCTTGGCCGTCCGTCAAGCGCCCGTCATCGAGCACCTGCAACAGCACGTTGAACACGTCGGGGTGCGCCTTCTCGATCTCGTCGAACAGCACGACCTGGTAAGGCCGACGCCGCACGCTCTCCGTCAGCACGCCGCCTTCCTCGTAGCCGACGTATCCGGGCGGCGCGCCGATCAGGCGGGACACGGAGTGTTTCTCCATGAACTCGCTCATGTCGACGCGCGTCATCGCGGTGTCGTCGTCGAACAGGAATTCCGCGAGCGCCTTCGTGAGCTCCGTTTTGCCGACGCCCGTCGGCCCCAGGAACATGAAGCTGCCGATCGGGCGGTTGGGATCCTGCAGGCCGGCGCGCGCGCGGCGCACCGCATCGGAGACCGCGCGCAGCGCCTCCTCCTGGCCGATCACGCGCTTGCGCAGCGCGTCCTCCATCGCGAGCAGCTTCGCGCGCTCGCCTTCGAGCATTTTCTCGACGGGCACGCCCGTCCAGCGCGAGACCACGCCCGCGATCGCCTCGGCGTCGACGACCTCTTTCACGAGACCCTTTCCGTCGCCTTCGCTGTCGTGGATGCGCTTCTCGAGTTCGGGGATGCGGCCATATTGCAGCTCGCCGGCGCGCGCGAGATCGCCGCGGCGCTTGGCGTCCTCGAGCTCCAGGCGCGCGCGGTCGAGCTGATCCTTCAGCGACGTCGCGCCTTTCAGCTTGTCCTTCTCCGCGCGCCAGGCGGCGGTGAGTTCGTTCGAGCGCGCGTCGAGCTTGCCGATCTCGGCCGCGAGCTTTTCCAGCCGATCGCGGGACGCCGGATCGGTTTCCTTCTTCAGCGCCTCGCTCTCGATCTTCAGCTGCACGAGACGACGATCGATCTCGTCGAGCTCCTCGGGCTTGCTGTCGACCTGCATACGCAGGCGGGAGGCCGCCTCGTCCATCAGGTCGATGGCCTTGTCCGGCAGGAAGCGGTCCGTGATGTAGCGGTTCGAGAGCTGCGCGGCGGCGACGATCGCACCATCGGCGATGCGCACGCCGTGGTGCACCTCGTACTTTTCCTTCAGGCCACGGAGGATCGAGATCGTGTCCTCCACCGTCGGCTCGTCCACGAACACCGGCTGAAAGCGGCGCGCGAGGGCGGCGTCCTTCTCGACGTGCTTGCGGTACTCGTCGAGCGTCGTTGCGCCGACGCAGTGCAACTCCCCGCGCGCCAGCGCCGGCTTGAGCAGGTTCGAGGCGTCCATCGCCCCTTCCGATTTCCCGGCGCCGACGAGCGTGTGCATCTCGTCGATGAAGAGGATGATGCCGCCTTCCGCGCTCGTGACCTCATTGAGCACGGCCTTGAGCCGCTCCTCGAATTCGCCGCGGAACTTCGCGCCGGCGATCAGCGCGCCCATGTCCAGGGCGAGCAGCTTCTTGGTCTTGAGGCTTTCCGGCACGTCGCCGTTGACGATGCGCAGCGCGAGGCCCTCGGCGATCGCCGTCTTGCCGACACCCGGCTCGCCGATCAGGACCGGATTGTTTTTCGTCCGGCGGCTGAGCACCTGGATCGTGCGGCGGATCTCTTCGTCGCGGCCGATCACCGGATCGAGCTTGCCTTTGCGCGCGTCTTCCGTGAGGTCGCGCGCGTATTTCTTGAGCGCGTCGTACTGGTCTTCGGCGTTGGCGCTCTGCGCGGGCCGGCCTTTGCGCAGCTCCGCGATCGCGCGCTCCAGCGCCTGCGGAGTCACGCCGGCGCGCTTGAGAATTTCGGCCGCCTTGCCGTCGGGCGCGAGCAGCAGGCCGAACAGGAGGCGCTCCGTTGTCGTGTAGCTGTCGCCGGCCTTCTTCGAGGCCTGCTGCGCCGCGTCGAGCGCGCGCGCCAGCGATGGCGCGAGATACATGCGGTCGCCGCCGCCCTGCACTTTCGGCAGCGCCTGCACGGCCGCGTTCGCGTCCGCCGCCGCCGCTTCGGGACGCCCGCCAGCGACTCGGATCAGGTTCGACGCCAGGCCTTCGGGATCATCCAGCAGCGCCTTCAACAGGTGCTCGGTTTGCACCTGCTGGTTCTGCTCGCGCAGCGCGATCGTCTGCGCCGCCTGGACGAACCCGCGCGCGCGTTCGGTGAACGACTCGAGATCCATACCGCCTCATCCTTGTTTCGCCGGCGCGTCGAGCGTCGCCGCTGCGATCCACGTAGGTGTGGCTCGAATGTCACACAAGGGGGATGGGGGTGCGCAAGTGCGCCGTTCGGCTGAAAGACGCGTGGAACGGCGGCGGTTCACCCCTCATCCGGCGCTTCGCGCCACCTTCTCCCACAAGGGGAGAAGGACAGACGCGGCAACCTTCTCCCCTTGTGGGAGAAGGTGGATCGCACGCGTCAGCGTGCGAGACGGATGAGGGGTGAACCACCCCACGCGACCGTCTCGAAAACGATGAACTCAATCGCCGCCGAGGAACGCGGGGGCGCTGTCGCCGAAACCTTCGACGGACGGCTGCTCGCCGCCTTCGCGCGGGGGACGGCCTTCGCCGCCGCCTTCGCCATTCATCGGCCGGAAGCGACCACGCCGACGGCGCCGGCCGCGGAAATCGCCCTCACCTTCGCCGGCGAATTCGCCTTCGGTCGGGGCGCCACCCGCGGGAGCGCCGCTCGCCTGGCCGCCCTGGTGGGGCTGGCCGGAGAACCCGCCTTCACGCGGTTCGCGCGGTTCGCGCGCTTCGCGGGGCTCGCGGTGTTCGCGCGGCTCGCGAGGTTCACGCTGTTCGCGGAAACCGCCTTGCCGGCGATCGCCCCGGTGCTGACCGCCGCCGCGCTGTTCGCCGCGGGGGCCTTCGAACCGCTGACGCTGCTGGTGCTGGCCGCGTCCTTCTTCGCCCCCCTGGGCGGCGATCTCGCCGTCCTCTTCGGGGCCGTCCATCTCGCCGTCCTCGCCCTCTTCGCCGTCTTCCGGCTCAAGATCGTAGGTCTGATCGAAGCGCTGCTCGAACTGCGGCGAGACGTGCTGCGGCTGCATGGCGCGCAGGATGCGGAAATAGTGCTCCGCATGCTGGAGATAGTTCTCCGCCATGACGCGATCGCCCGATGATTGGGCGTCCCGCGCGAGCTGGAGATACTTCTCGTAGATATGGGCCGCTGAGCCGCGGATCTTGAGATCCGGCCCAGAGCTTTCGAAATTCCGGTTCGGATGGTTGCCGGCCGGCTTACCGCCTCGGCCGCGTCCGCGCTGACGCTTCATATGGGCACCCGCATTGGCATTGATGAACGTCCGCCGCATCAGGCGCGGAAAGGACGCAGTCTCACGAGCCGCACATCTTTTTGCTTGGCTGCCGTGTTCTGGGCTGTTCGCGTCTCACGCGCAGGCTGCCCGGGGACTGTTCCCGCCTGGGTCTCGGCGCTCTTTTGCCTCTAGGACACCCCGAAGCGCCAAA
>JAGWZE010000054.1 GCA_018969015.1 Alphaproteobacteria bacterium | reverse complement strand
CCCGGGCTCCGGTCACCCCGCCTTCGCGAACATCTCCTTCGCCCGCGCATAATCCGCCTTGCCGTTCGGCGCGCGCGGCACGACGTCCACCACCGCGATCTCGCGCGGCGCCTTGTACGCGGCGAGCTTGTCGCGCACGTGGGCGATCAGGTCGGCCGTCGCCGCGCTGCGTCCGGTCGCGAATCCCACCACCGCCGCCACGCGCTGCCCGAAGCGCGGATCGGGCAGGCCGAACACCAGCGCGTCCTGCACCGCCTCGTGCGTCTTCAGCGCTTCCTCGACCTCTTCGGGATAGATCTTCTCGCCGCCGGAATTGATGCAGTGCGAGCCGCGGCCGAGGAGGCGGATGGCGCCGTCCGGCTCGTACACCGCGTGGTCGCCGGTCACGACGTAACGCTCGCCCTCGATCATAACGTAGGTCTTGGCCGTCTTTTCCGGGTCCTTGTAGTAGCCCTTCGGCAGGAAGCCGGTTTTCGCCACCAGGCCGATTTCGTCCGTGCCCGGAGCGATCGGCGCGAAGTCCCCCGCCCGCACGAGCTTGGTCTGCGGCGCGTCGAACCGGGCTTCGCGGGGCGGCATGTCCCGCGTCGCGACGCTGACGCCAAGCCCCGTGCCCTCCGAGGCGCCGAAACTGTCGAGCATCATCGCGTTCGGCATGAACTCGAGCAGGCCGGCCTTCACCTCCGGGCTCCACATCATCCCGCTCGAGAGTACGAACTGCATCTGCTCGACGCGATAGCGCCCAGGATCGGCGCGCAGCGCATCCAGCAGCGGCCGCGCGAACGCGTCGCCGACGATGATGAAGCCGCCGCACTGCCAGCGCGTCACGGCGTCGAGCGCCGCCGCCGGATCGAACGAGGGATTGGCCGTCACCACCACGGGCGCGGCCTTCGAGAGCGCATTGACGCCGGAGAACAGCCCGGTGCCGTGCATCAGCGGCGGCGCTACATAAACGGGGAAGCGCCCTTCGCCCGATGTGATCTGCGCCACGAGGTCCGGGATCGTTTCCGGCACGGGCAGGCCGAGCGCCGGCGAGCGCGACGGCCCCAGCGCGCCCCAGAACGCGGAGGAGGGCCACATCACGCCTTTCGGCAGGCCGGTCGTGCCGCCCGTGTAGAGCAGGAACTCGTCCTCCGGCGAGCGCGCGATCCCAAGCGGCGCGCCGTCGCCCGCGCACAGATCCTCGAAGCGCGGCGTCGCGGCGTCGGCGCCGCGCGCCACTGTCCAGAGCTTCACCTTCGGGCAGCGGGGTTTGAGCGCCGCCACGAGCGGCGCGAACGCGGCCTCGTAGAGCACCGCCTCGGCATCGGAATTGTCGAGCAGGTACGCGAGTTCGTCGACGCCATAACGGTAGTTGACGTTCACGTGCGCGCAGCGCGCCTTGAACGAGGCCACGAAGCCCAAAAGGTACTCCGGCCCGTTGCGCAGATAATGCGCCACCTTCGCGCCGGGCTTCAGCCCAGCGGCGATGAACGCCCGCGCCAGCGCGTTCGACTGCGCATCGAACTGCGCCCAGGTCGTCACGGCGTCGTCGCAGATCACGGCGGCATCGCCCGGCGCGGCGGCGCGCGCGGTGGCGTCGAAAACGTCCCCGAAACTGACGGTCATGGCGCTCTCTCCCGGTGGCGGCCCAGCTTCCGTGGCGGGCGCGTCCAGCCCGATCATGGCGCCGCCTTGGGCTCCCGCCAAACCGGCCGTTACGGAAGGGAGGACCAGCACGCCAAACCACATCCGTCATTCCGGGGCGACCGAAGGCCGAACCCGGAACCCAGGGGCGCAGGGACCAGACGCCGGAGATGTGTCAGGCAAGGCCAACGTGCCCGGTCTCCTGGGTTCCGGGTTCGCGCGTTCCGCGCGCCCCGGAATGACGGGGGTGGCTTGGACTTTCGCAAAGCCGCCCCACGCTTTCCCAACCCCCGCCGGCCCGCTACATCACCCCCATGACCGACACGCCCCGCCTCGTCCGCGCCGCCGTCCTCCTGATCGGCGACGAACTCCTGTCCGGCCGCACCCAGGACACCAACCTGCAGACGATCGCGAAGTATCTGGCCCCACTCGGGATCCAGATCGCCGAGGCGCGCGTCGTGCCGGACGTGCCCGAGACCATCGCCGCCGCGGTCAACGCCCTGCGCACGGCCTACGATTACGTCTTCACCACCGGCGGCATCGGCCCCACCCACGACGACAAGACCGCCGACAGCGTGGCGCTCGCCTTCGGCGTCGGCATCGACGTCCGCCCCGACGCCCGCGCCATCCTCGAGGCCCACTACAAGACGACCGACCTCAACGAGGCCCGCTTGCGCATGGCGCGCATCCCCGAGGGCGCGAGCCTGATCGCCAACCCCGTCTCGAAGGCGCCCGGCTTCCAGCTCGGCAACGTGTTCGTCATGGCCGGCGTGCCGACGATCATGCGCGGCATGCTCGACGACGTCGGCCCGCGGCTCGAGGGCGGGGCCGTGGTGGCTTCGCGCACGGTGCGCGGCCGCGGCCTGCGCGAAGGCGATCTCGCCGCCGCGCTCGCGGCGCTGGAAGCCAAGCATGCGGGCGTGACGTTCGGCTCCTATCCCTGGTTCTCGCCGGACGGCTATGGGGCGCACCTGGTCGCGCGCAGCGCCGATCCCGCCGCGCTCGAGGCCGCCGGCGCCGATCTCCTTGCGCTCGTGCGCAACCTGGGCGTCGAACCCGAGATCGTCGAAAGCTGACGCGCCCGGCGGCGCGCTTTAGACTAGCGCGCGCCTTGGGATCAAAGCGCCCGCGGACGTGGCGAAACCGGTAGACGCAGCGGACTTAAAATCCGCTTCCCTTCGGGAGTGCGGGTTCAAGTCCCGCCGTCCGCACCACTCTCACGGCCGCCCGCGCGCGTAGGCCTGCGTGCCGCGCCACAGCACCTCGTCGCCCGCGATCACCGCATCGGGCGCGAGGTCGCACGCCTGCTCCAGCGCGGCGTAGAGGGGCGCGAAGTCCGTCTCGACGGTCTGGCGCAGCAGGTCTTCGAAGCTGTCGATGACGAAATAGGTCTGCTGGAAATCGTCGATCCGGTACTGCGTGCGCATCAGGCGCATCAGGTCGAATCCGATCCGGTTGGGGGAGGGGTCGTCGAGCGCGAACAGCGACTCGGTGCGGCTCGAGACGATGCCGGCCCCGTAGAGCCGCAGATCGCCGCCCGCCCGGACCAGCCCGAACTCGACCGTGTACCAGTACAGCCGCGCCAGCTTGTGCAGGGCGCCGAACCGCGCCGAGCGCAGCCCGCCTTCGCCATAGGCCTGCATGTAGTCGGCGAACACCGGGTCCGCGAGCAACGGCACGTGGCCGAACACGTCGTGGAAGATGTCCGGCTCCTGCAGGTAGTCGATCTGCGCGCGCGTCCGCAGGAACCGGCCCGCCACGAAGCGGCGGTTGGCGAGATGCTCGAAGAACACGTCATCCGGCACCAGGCCCGGCACGGCCACGACCTTCCAGCCGGTTGCTTTGCCCAGCCGCTCGTTGAGCTCGTCGAAATCCGGGATGCCGGGTTTCGACAGGCGCAGAATGTCCAGCCCTTTCAGGAACGCGGGTGTCACGCGCCCCGGCAGCATCGCAGACTGCCGGGCGAACAACTCGTCCCACAATGCATGCTCGTCCGCGCTATAGCGGCGCCACTCCTGCGGGACGGTCCAGTCGGCGGCGGCTTCGGTCGGGCGGGCGATCGCGGCGGATTTCATCCCAAGACCATACGCCTTTGCGCAAGGTTCTGCGAGTGATTCGGCGCCCCGCGGCAGGACATGCCGCCTTTCCGCAATCCTGGGGTCAGGCCAACCGCGTCCCGATGGCCACGCCCTGCTTCAAGGTCAAGGTCACCGGCGTCCGCTCGGCGATGTCGGCGAGGCGCGCGCGCTGGTCGGCGTCGAGGTCGCCCGCAAGCGTCAGCACCCGCTCGATCGACGAGGCGGTCTCGCCCTTGGTGAAATGCACGTCCACCTCGATCCCCGCGAGCGGCCAGCCTTTGCGGGCCGCATACATGCGCAGCGTGATCGACGTGCAGGCCGCGAGCGACGCGCACAAAAGGTCATAGGGCGCCGGCCCCGCATCCGCGCCCTCGAGCGCCGCGGGCTCGTCGGCGACGAGCGTGTGGCGCCCCGTGGCGATCTCCGTGCGCCATTTGGCGCCGTCTGAGCGGGCATGTGCGCGCGCCATCGTGGTCTCCTTATCGATAGGCCCCGGTCAGCCGGGCAGTGGGATGAACTCGTCATGATCGAGATCGGGCAGCTTCATGCGCCCGGCGCGCCAGTCGGCTTTGGCCTGCTCGATGCGCTCTTTCGAGGACGAGACGAAGTTCCACTCGATATGGCGCGGCCCGATGTCGGCGCCGCCGAGCGCCATCGCGATCGTCGGCTCCAGCGCGACGAGCGTGGCTGCGCCTGGTCCCAGGATCGCCATCTGCCCGCTGTCCACGCGCACGCCGTCGATCTCCAGCGCGCCGGTGACGACATAGACCGCGCGCTGCGCGTGCCCCTCCGGCGCCGGCAGGCGCGCGCCGGCCTGCAGTGTCGCGTGCGCATAGAAGAGCGGCGAATGCACCTGCACCGGCGACCGCGCGCCATAGGCCTCGCCCGCGATCAGCCGCACGCGCGCGCCGCCGTCCTCGAACAGCGGCAGGTCGGCCCGCCCATGGTGCGCGAAGCCCGGGTCGGTCTCCTCGTGCTCGACGGGCAGCGCCACCCACGCCTGGATGCCGTGCAGGGTGTCGCCCGTCGCGCGGCCCTTTTCGAACCGCTCGGAATGCGTGATGCCGCGCCCGGCGATCATCCAGTTCACTTCCTCGGCGCGGATCGGCTGCTGCGAGCCGACGCTGTCGCGGTGCATGATCTCGCCGTCGAACAGGTACGTGACGGTCGAAAGCCCGATATGCGGGTGCGGGCGCACGTCCGCGCTCGCCGGCAGGCCGGGTTCGAACCGCGCCGGCCCCATGTGGTCGAAGAACACGAACGGCCCCACCATCCGCCCGCCCGCGAACGGCAGCACGCGACCGACCACGAACCCGCCGAGATCGCGGGCGCGCCTGCTGATGAGGGTGTCGATCATGCCGCTCTCCTGTCTCGCCCGGCCAACATGAGGCCGCCACGCCCCGGAATCGAGGGGGCGGCCTCGAACGCTCCGTTTCCGCACGCGCATTGCCGCCGCGCCTGCGCCTCGCTATCTGGAGCGCCGCACACGAGGACCGCCCCCAAGGACGCCCAAGGAACCGCATCATGGCCGAGACCCCGCCCGATCGCCTGTCGAACGATCCGAAAAGCCCGTTCCATGATCGCGCCCTGCTGGAGCGCGGCGTCGGCATCCGGTTCAACGGCGCCGAGAAGACGAACGTGGAGGAGTACTGCGTCTCGGAGGGCTGGGTCCGCGTCGCCGTCGGCAAGACCACCGGTCGTAACGGCCAGCCGCTGACGCTGAAGCTCACCGGCGCCGTCGAGCCTTATTTCCGCGACGCGGAAGCCTGAACGCCTGAAGTTCAGCGCAACGCCGCGGCGTTCGCGCTTCGGCCGGAACCGGAGCATCGGCCTTTCGTTCGCCAGCCGCCTCCCGCAGTGGGAGCACGAAGGCACGAAGGGAGATCCCGATGCCGATCCGCGCGCCGCAGGACCTGCTCACAGAAGAACTGAAAGACATCTACAGCGCCGAGAAGCAGCTCTCGCGCGTGCTGCCGAAGCTCGCCAAGGCTGTGTCCGCCGAAAGCGTGCGCGAGGTGATCGGCCGTCGCCGCGAGGAGGGTGCGCAGATCATCGAACTCCTCGACCAGATCTTCGAACAAATCGAGGCCCGCCCCGGGCGCGCGCGCAACGCGATCGCCGAAGGCCTGATCGAAGAGGCCACTTCGCTCATCGAAGAGATCGAGGACGAGCAGATCCTCGACGCCGCGATGATCGGCGCCCTGCAGAAGCTCGAGCACTATTGCATCGCCGCGTGGGGCACGGCCGCCGCCTTCGCCAAGGCGCTCGACCAGCCCGAAGCCGCGCGCACGTTGTCCCAACTCGTCGAACAGGGCTACCGCGTCGACGAGGAAATGACGCGCCTCGCCGAGGACGAGCTCAATCCCGCGATGCTCGCCTCCGGGGAGGACGACGAGGACGCGATGAACGATGACGACGAGGCCCAACCCGCGCGACGTACCTCGCCCCGCGGCGGCCCGCAGCAGCAAGGCGGCCGCGGCGGCGGCCGGC
This sequence comes from Alphaproteobacteria bacterium, assembly GCA_018969015.1. GTDB lineage: Bacteria > Pseudomonadota > Alphaproteobacteria > Caulobacterales > Aquidulcibacteraceae > REEB506. The sequence goes on along the minus strand of JAGWZE010000054.1, from coordinate 3,544 downwards.
GCGGCGCGCAAGCGACGCACTGAAGACGGCGCGCAACGACAGCGCCCTGTTGAGATCGGCGCCCCCTGGCTCTAGATCGAACGCTTCGGTCGGACCGAGGGGGCGTCGATGTTTTCGTTCAATGCAGTTTCGCGGCGCGGCGCCATGGCTTTGCTCGCAGCCGGCGCCGCAACGCCCGCGTTCGCCGGCGATCGCCCGATCGGCAAGCCGTTCGCCGGCCGCTCCACGGTGATGGCGACCGGCGGCATGGCCGCCACTTCGCAGCCGCTCGCCACGCAGGCCGCGCTGAAGATCCTCGCCGCCGGCGGCACCGCGGTGGACGCCGCGATCGCCGCGAACGCGTGCCTTGGTCTCATGGAGCCGACGGGCTGCGGCCTCGGCGGCGATCTCTTCGCGCTCGTGCGCGATCCCAAGACCGGGAAAGTGCACGCGCTCAACGCTTCGGGCCCGGCGCCGACCGGCATGAGCCTGAAGCAGCTCACCGCCGTCTCGAAGGGGCCGACCATCCCGGCGCTCGGCTGGGCGCCGGTCACGGTTCCCGGCGCGATGGATGGCTGGCGTTTGCTGCACGAGAAGTTCGGCAAGCTGACCATGGCCGAGATCCTCGCGCCTGCGATCGGCTATGCGCGCGACGGCTTTCCGGTCTCGCCCGTCATCGCGGACGGCTGGCGGCGCAATGTCGGTCGCTTCACCCGCGACAAGGCTCTTCTCGGCGACGCCTACGACAACGTCGTCCGAACCTGGACGATCAACGGCGAGACGCCGGCCTCCGGTCGCGTGTTCAAGAACTCCGATCTCGCGCGCACGCTCACCAACATCGCCGCGTTCGGCCGCGGCTGGTTCTACGAAGGCGAGGGCGCACGCCAGATCGAGGCGTTCATGAAGCGCATCGGCGGCCCGCTGCGCGCCAGCGATCTCGCCGCCTATCGCGCCGAATGGGTCGAGCCGATCTCGACGTCCTACCGCGGCCATGACGTTTGGCAGTGCCCGCCGAACGGCCAGGGCATCACGGTCCTGCAGATGCTCAACATCCTCGAAGGCTACGACCTCAAGGCGATGGGATTCGGTTCGGCCGATGCGCTGCACGTCATGGCGGAGGCGAAGAAGGCGGCGTTCCGCGATCGTGCGCGCCTGATCGCCGATCCGCGCTTCGCGCCGATGCCGAGCCAGCTGCTCGACAAGGCCTACGCCGCCCAGCAGCGTGCGAAGATCGACATGGCGAAGGCCGGTCCCGCCTTTGACGAAGCGGGGCACAAGGACGGCGACACGATCTATCTCGCGACGGGCGATGCGAGCGGCATGCTCGTCTCCTTCATCCAGTCCAACTATCGCGGCATGGGCTCGGGCCTGATCCCCGACGGGCTCGGTTTCGGCCTGCAAAACCGCGGCGCGCAGTTCTCGCTCGATCCCAAGCACGCGAACGCCTACGCGCCGAAAAAGCGGCCCTTCCACACGATCATTCCCGGCATGCTCACGAAAGACGGGACGGGGCTGGCGTTCGGCGTCATGGGCGGCGACATGCAGCCCCAGGGGCACACGCAGATCGTCACCAACGTCGTCGATTTCGGGATGGACATCCAGGAAGCGGGCGATGCGCCGCGCTGGCGTCACATCGGCGGGCCGGATCCGGGCGACGGCGGCGGGCAATCGAGCGAGCTCTATCTCGAAAGCCAATACTCGGCCGAGGCGCGGGCGGCGCTGGCCGCGCGTGGGCACAAGCTCGTCGCCGGGCGCTACGAAGATGTCGGCGGCTATCAGGCGGTGATGCGCAAGGATGGCGTCCTGTTCGGCGCGTCCGAGATGCGCAAGGACGGCCAGGCCGCGGGCATCTGAGGCGTAATCGACAGGAATTCACGCCAGCGTGATCGATTGGGCGTTGCGCAGACGTGCGGGTGCGCCTAGCTCCAGCGCACGCGCGCTCCGCGCGTCTCGAACCGGGTCCGGGCCCCTCTGGCGTGTGCGGCGGCGCGCGCGATGTCGGACTGCCCTGAACAGCGACGCGGCCGCGGCGTCCCTCGGATGACGGAGCTCCGTTTTGGATTTTCTCGCATTGACCTATGCCGGGCAGCCCATCTGGCTGTGGCTGGCCTTTCTCGCCTTCATCGGCTTTCTGCTCTGGGTCGATCTCGGCCTCCTGAACACCAAGGACGAAGTCGTTTCGCCGAAGAAGAGCGCGCTCATGTGGGCGGCGTTCGCGTCGCTCGCCATCGCGTTCGGCGCCTACGTCTATTTCGCCTACGAGCCGGATCCCGCCTATTACACCGCTGAAGCCGGCGCCAATCTCAACCAGCTCGCGGTGATCCAGTACTTCACGGGCTATCTGCTCGAGACGGCGCTGGCGTTCGACAACATCTTCGTCATCGGCATGATCTTCACGTTCTTCGCGGTGCCCCGCGAATACCAGCACCGCGTGCTGTTCTGGGGGATCATCGGCGCGATCGTGTTCCGCGCGATCTTCATCTCGCTGGGCTCGGCCGTCGTGAACGAATGGACGTGGGTGCTCTACATCTTCGCCGCGTTCCTGATCTACACCGGCTGGAAGATGGTCTCGGGCGGCGATCACGAGATGAAACTCGAGGACAATCAGATCCTCAAGTTCGTCAAGAAGCGCATGCGCGTCTACGACAAGATCGAGAACCACAACTTCTTCGTGAAGAAGCCGGATCCCGCCACGGGCAAGATCGTCACCTTCGCGACGCCCTTGTTCCTGGCTTTGATCATGGTCGAGGCGGTGGACATCATCTTCGCGATCGACTCGGTGCCCGCGATCTTCGCCGTCACGCGCGACCCGTTCATCGTCTACACGTCGAACATCTTCGCGATCCTCGGCCTGCGCTCGATGTACTTCATGCTCGCGGCCGCCGTGGAGCGCTTCAAGTACCTCAAGTACGGCCTGTCGCTCGTGCTGGTGCTGATCGGCGTGAAGATCATCTGGAACTTCCTGCTCTACAAGGAGCTGAAGCTCGTGCCGTACCTCGAGCCGCACTGGTCGCTCATCGCCACCATCGGCCTCATCGGCGGCGCGATGCTGTACTCGCTCTGGAAAACGGGCAAGCCGCAGGAGTCCAAGCCGGCCGAATAAGCCGGCCCTGCGCCGCCAAGAACGAAGCCGCCGCCCCCCAAGGGCGGCGGCTTTTTTTTGCGCCGATATCACCGCGCCCCCGGCCCCACCGCGCCGAAAGCCCTCCCCCAGCGGGGGAGGGTTGGGAGGGGGAGACGTGCGCTTCCCCGGCGCCCGCAAGTGCACGCTCTCCCCACCCCCGAGCCCTCCCCGCTGGGGAGGGGAGAGTCTCCCGCCTGGATCTCCGCCGCGCGGATGGGGGATAGACAAAAACTAATCCGCCCCCGGACGATCCCGCCGCATACTTCCCCCGTCGCTGCGAAAGGGCGGTCGCGAACGTCACGAACGCGCAGCGGATCGGTGAACGGACTTGGACGGGGTGACGCCCGAAAGAGTTGCGGTCAGGACCCGGGAAATCCTGCCTCGAGAGCAGGGTCGCCCCCGTGTGGGTGTGCGCGCCTATCTCAAGCCGGGTGAGGGCGA
>JAGWZE010000029.1 GCA_018969015.1 Alphaproteobacteria bacterium | reverse complement strand
ATAGCTCTCTGGAACCCGGACGAGCGCGATGTCACGCGTCAGGCCGGCATAGTTTTGCCAATCGATCGATGCGGTCGGGATCGTCGTCGACGAGAGCCGTGAATCGACCTTGACGACCAGGTTGTTCGCGCCATCGACGATGAGATCGGTTACGTCGAACGCGAATGGCGTAAACCCGCCTTCATGGGCGCCGACAGGCGCACCGTTGAGATAGACCGTCGCGCGATAATTGACGGCCCCGAACGAGAGCACGAAGCGTCCGTCTCGATGCCGCGGCGCTTCGAATGTCCGGCGATACCAGATCGGCCCCTCGTACCGGGAGAGATCGGCACGCTGCGACTGCCAGTCTCCTGGCGCCTGGAGCGTGTGCTTGGGACTGAATTGATACTCCTGCAGGATGAGGCTCGGCGTGAACGGGCGCGCCCGCCAATAGGCCCACCCATCGACGCCCGGCAAAGGCGACCGATCGCCAATGCTCTGAGGATCGACGATGATCTCCCAGGCGCCGGCGAGATCGATGCGCTCCCGCAGCTCCGGACTTTGAAGAACGACCTCACGCGAGATTGGCGCGGCGGACGCGACGGTCGCCCAGGCGCCTGCGATCACTGCGACGATCAGAAAGAAGGCGCGCGCGGCGTGCAGCGGCAGGCGAAGTCGGTCGATCATGAGTAACTCCTGCATCGTGCGGAGAGGGGGATCAGGTGGCAGACGAGCGGCGTCAGCCGTCACCGATGCGGTTCGCCGCGCTCACGGTGTCGCGGTTGCGATCGCCGCGAGAAGCTCTGGGATCGGCACACCGCCCGTCGCCAATGCGGCGGCGTGGAATCTCTTGATCGAGAAGCCCGCACCGTCGCGGGCCTGCATCTGGCTGCGGGCGCTCTCGATGGCGCGCATGCCAAGCTTGTAGCCAACGGCCTGGCCGGGCCAGGCGGCATACCGCACGATCTCGCGGCGCGCTTCGGGCGCGCGCGAGGCGCCGGAGTTCACCATGTAGGCCACGGCGCGCTCCTGGCTCCAGCCATAGTGGTGCAGGCCCGTGTCCACGACGAGCCGCGCGGCGCGGAACATCTCCGAGCGCAACCGTCCGATCTCGGCGCCGGGGCGACCTTCATAGAGGCCAAGCTCTCCGGCGAGCTTCTCTGCATACATGGCCCAGCCCTCGGCGAAGCCGTTGGAGCGCGCCAGGAAGAGCTGCAGCGCCGGATGCCCGCCCGACATCGCGATCTCGCCCTCATAGATGTGTCCGGGTGTCGCCTCATGGAAAGTCAGTGCCGGAAGCGACCACCGCGCGACATTGTCCATGTCCTTCAGGTTGATCACGTAGACGCCCGGCTTGCGCCCGTCGAGCGAGGGGGGCTGGCCGCCTCCGCCCGATGCGAAAGCCTCCAGGAAAGGCGGCACGCGCGTGATGACCGGCGCGCGCTGCGGGGCGCGCTCAAAGACGGAGAGGATTCGTCGATCCGCGTCGGCCACGAGATCGGCGAGGTCCTTCAAGAGCGCCGCGCGGCCGGCGTCGGAATTGTCGTAGAGTTGGCCGGGCAGGGTGCGCAGGGCGTCGAGGCGGTCCTGGAGCGGCCCCTTCGGCAAACCCATCTGATCACAGGCGGCGCCCAACTCCCGTGCGAGGCGGTCAGTCTCGGCAAGGCCAATCGCGTGGATCTCCTCCGGGGAAAGGCTCGTGTCCGCCTGCATACGCAGCGCCAGGCGATAGACCTCTTCGCCATTGGCGCGCCCATGCAGTCCCAGCGCGTCCCCTGCGCGCGGCGCAATTTCGGCAAGCGCCGCCGCCAGGCGCTGGTAGGCGGGTTGCACGTGCGTGCGCATCGCCCGCTCCGCGTGATCACCATATCGGCCTGCAAGGCCCGCGGCGGCCAGACGCGCACGATAGCTCGCAACGACGGGATGATCCGCGGCGCTGCTCTCCAGAAAGGCCGCCACGATCGCCTGCGCGCCTTCGACGACCGCGCGCGGCGGCGGCGCGATGGCCGCGTCGGCGCGCGTCTCCTCGATCACGCCGTCCAGCGCCGCCCCCAGCGTCTCCAGCCGCGCGATATAGGCGTCTGCGTCCGCGGTGGTTTCGACCGCATGATAATTGATGAGCAGGTTCGGTGCGCCGATATGGAGGCCCGAGATCTGGTTGATCGGATAAAGCTCATATCCCCAGATCACGCCCCAAGGGCTCAGATGACCCTGGCCTGCGGCCTTCTCCAGCGCCAGCCAGCCCTCGCTGCGCTCCAGAAGAACACGGCGCAAACGCGCGCGGACGGGGTCGAGGTCTTCAGGCTTGAACGGGCGCAAGGCGGCGCCGACGGCTTCGAGGCGAGCGCGCCGCGCCGTGCGGCCCAACAGCCCGTATGCGCCCCACCTTGCAGCCGCGTCCAGTCCCGCATCGGCTGGTGAAAAGCCAAGGATCGTCGCTTGCTCGGGCTCGTGTGACAAAAGCTCGACCTGCACCCGCTGCAGGGCGGCGTCGAAGACAGCCGCGGGTGTCGAGGTCTGTGGCGGGGGCGGCGTGGCGCAGGACGCACTGGCCGCGGCGAGTCCCATGGCGCCCGTCAGGCCCACGGCGCCGGAAAGGAAAGTTCGACGCTGCATCGCGGCCCTCGCGGTCAGGATTTCACGTAGATCGAGCGCTTCGGCTTCTCGAAGACGCGGCGCAACATCGGTTCGAAGGCGGACAGAGGCATCGACGGAAACGTCGGATCGAAAGCGATCTGGTCGAATTTTTCGCAGAACTCCGCCGTCGCTTCGAAATGCTGATGGCCGCGATAGGCCTCGCGCGCGTCACGATCGAGACCGATGAAGTGGAAGAAGTAGTAGCCCTGAAAGATCCCGTGCTTCTCGACGATGAAATGGGTCTCGTCAGATACGAAGGGACGCAAAATCGCTGCGGCGATATCGGGATGATTGTAGGGGCCGGCGAGATCGCCGATGTCATGCAGAAGGGCGGCGACGACATACTCCTCAGAACGCCCCGCCTGAAAGGCGCGGGTGGCGGTCTGCAGGCTGTGCTCGAACCGATCCACCGCATAGCCGCCAAAATCACCGGCGAGCCGCTGTAGATCTTCCATGAGGCGATCGGGCAGCCGCGCCGCATAGGGGGCGAAATGGGCGCTGATCCGGGCCCAATCCTCCTGCGTGCCCTCGTCCATGCGGGTGAACGCCGCGCGCTGCGTGTCGGCCATCATCAAGCCCTTTCCCTTTGCGCCATTTTCTGACAGGAAAATATTTTCCACGCAAGCGAGCGTGGCCGGGAGGGCGCATGGGCACGGACACCGCATCGGGAGCGCCCCCAGGAGCCGTGGATCCTGAAGGCGCGGCGCCAAAGGAAGCGGTTCCGGGCATGGCCGCTCGTTGGGCGTCGCTCGCCCTTTTGATCGTCGCAGCGATCCTGTCGTTCGTAGACCGGCAGATCGTGAGCCTGCTCGTCGGGCCGATCAAACGTGATCTCGGCCTCAGCGACGTAGAGATCAGCCTGGTGCAGGGAATCGCCTTCGCGCTCTTCTACGCCGTCGCCGCTTTGCCCTTCGGCGTACTCGTCGATCGGGCCAGCCGCCGCTGGGTGCTCGCCGCGGGGATCGTTGGTTGGTCGATCATGACGGCGGTCTGCGGCTTTGCGCGTTCCTTCTGGGAGCTCTTCATCGCGCGGATGGGAGTCGGCGTCGGGGAGGCGAGCCTTGGTCCAACCGCACACTCCTTGATCGCCGATCTGTTTCGCGGTGCGCGTCTGCCCTTCGCCATGAGCCTTTATGGGCTTGGCGTCGCTGCGGGCGCAGCGATCGCAACCATTGCAGGCGGGCAGGTCGCCACGTGGGTGGAATCCCATCCTGGCGTCGTGATTCCGGGGCTCGGCTTCGTCGAAGGCTGGCGTATGGCCTTTCCCATTGTGGCGGCGCCCGGTGTCCTCGTCGCCGCAGCGGTCTTCGTCGTCATCCCCGTGGCGTTCGCCTATGCGCGGCCACATGCACAGCCGGGCGCTCCTGCCCCCGCCGACGAAGCCGGGGAGAGCTTCGGCGCCTTTCTTCGTCGTGCTGCACGCCCTGGTGCGCTGATCCTCGCTGGGCTCGCGTGCGCGACGGCCGCCAACTATGCGGCCTTGAGCTGGGCTCCGGCCTTCCTCCAGCGGGCGTTCGGATGGAGCGCGGGGCAGGCGGGATTGGCGCTCGGCGTTCTGATCTTCACTGCGGCGCTTCCTGGGGGCTTAGTCTGGAGTTTCGTCGCGACACGGCTCGCGCCGCGATCGCAGGTCGCGGCGCTCATCGTGCTTGCGGCGTCGACCGCAGCGGCTGCGCCGTTCGCGGTGATCGGCTATCTGGCCAATGTGGCGCCGCTGGCGCTTGGCGGGATGTATCTCTCGACCTTTTTCGGGGCAGGCCTGGTCGGCCTTGGGCCGGCGATCGTCCAAGCGGCCACGCCGTCCACGGCGCGCGGGCGCGTTTCGGCAACGCAGCTCCTCGTCACCAGCGTCTTCGGCATGAGCGCTGGCCCGTTCGCGGTCGCCGCGCTGACCGACTACGTCTTCCAGAATGAGGTTCAAGTCGGCGCGGCCATGGCGATCTGTGTCGCGGCTTTTTCGCTTGCGGCATCGATTGCCCTCTTCGCAGCGCGCAAGCCCTACCAGGCCTTGCTCGGCGACAGGGGCGGCGCATGATCACCTCGCTCTCACGCTGCGTCCGACAAAGCCCATCCTTGCCGAGTTCATCCGGAGTCCGCATGTCGATAGTCCTGCGCACGCTGTTCGCCGTTCTTTTCAGCGTGGCGGCCATGGCACCGGCCCACGCAGAGCCGGCCCCAACCGGGGCGCCATCCGGTGGCGTTGAATGGGCGCAGGGCTTCGCCGATCGCGTGGTCGGCGCCGGCGTGGCGCAGGGGCGCGCCTCGGCGGCGGTCGTGGCGGTCGTTGACGCGTCGGGTGCGTCCGTCGTGCGCGGCTATGGAACGATCGACGGGCCCGGCTCACGCGCCGTCGATCCCGCGCGCGACCAGTTCCAGATCGCGTCCGTCTCCAAGACGTTCACGGCGGCGGCCCTGGCGCAGCTGATCGCGCAGGGCGACATCCAAAGCCTCGACACGCCCGTCAATGACGTCCTCACCCGCACGCGCCTTCCCGGTAATCGCGGCGCGGCCATCACCTTCCGTGACCTCGTCACCCACACCGCCGGCTTCGAGGAGCGCGGGTTTGGATTTTTCGACCACCGCGCAGGCGCGGCGCCGGCGAGCGGCGCGCGTCTTCTCGAACGGCTGCCTGCTTATGTTCGCCCCCGTGGCGACCTGGCCGTTTACGCAAATTTCGATCCGATCCTCGTGGGCGCCGCGATCGAGGACAAAACCGGCGCCACGTTCCAGACGGTGCTGCAGCGGCAGCTGTTCGCGCCGCTCGCCATGGCCTCGACGACGCTCAACTATGATCCGACGGGCGGCCCAAGCCTCGTCAGCGGCTATGCGGGCGCCCGCAAAATCAGCCATGCCTTCAACGCCCCGATGTTTGCGCCCACGGGCTCGGTGCAAACGACGGGAGCCGACATGGTGCGCTTCATGGAGGCGATGCTCGGGCGCCGTCCTGACGTCATATCGCCCGCTGCGCTCGATCTTCTTACGCGTCCCGCATTTACGAATGATCCGGCGCTCGATCCGATCGCGATGTTCTGGACCCGCTCGTCCTGGGGGGCGGCGCCGATTCTCGAACATGCGGGTGGATTGCCAGGAGTCGGCGCGTGGCTGATCCTTGCGCCGGAGCAGGGCGTCGGCGTGTTCATCGCGTGGGCTGGCGGCGCCCCGCAGTTCGACTATAGCGCGCTGCGCGACGGCGCATTGAGCGCGGCGCTTGGCCCGCGGCCGCGACAGCCGCTCACAGCGATCGCCCCGCCGCCGGTGTCGGCCGCCGGACGATACCTTGAAGAACGCCGCCCCCGGACGACGCCGGAAGTCATCTTCGGGCTCGACGCCGTGAAGACCGTGACGGTCACGCCGGCTGGACTCATCGTTTCGGGAAAGGGCCCATACGTGCAGACGGCGCCTGGCGTGTTCGAGCGAGAAGTTGGCGCCGAGCAGGGCCGTGACGTTCTCGTATTGCGCGATGGGCTCCTGCGCACTCGGCTTGGAGCCGCGCGCAAGGTCGAAGGCATCGCCGACCCCGCTGTCCAGCGCGCCGTGCTCGCGATCGGGGGCGTGCTCGCACTCACCGGCTTCGCAGCAGCGTTTTGGCCGCGCACTCGCGTGCGCCCCTTGGCGATCCTCGGAGCCTGCGCACCGCTCGTCGGCGTGGCTGCGCTCTTCGCGCCAAGCCCATCGGGGCGCGGCCTTGTTGAGCTCATGCAGTCCGGCGAGGTGCTGCGGTTCCATGTCCTGGCGGGTGTCATGGCGGTATCGGCGCTCATTGGGGGCGCGTTGGTTGCGCGCGCCCTCGCGCCGGCGCCGCTCAGGGCCCAATCGATCGCAGGCCGGGTCGCACGCGGTCATGCTGCGATCCTCGCCCTCGGGCTTTTCGCGGTCGCCGCGGTGCTCTGGATGTGGCGGATCGGCGCCCCGTTCTAGGATGTGAACGGCCACAGATCGCGCCGCACCGTTCGAAATGGCAGTGCGTTCAGGTCGAGCGAGGCGACGCCGGGCGTGCCGACATAGGCGATGTCCGCGCTGATCCGGCTGAAGCCCGTGTAGAAATGCTGCATCGATTTCACGACGAGAACGCGCTTCTGTCGCGGATCGACACCGAATGCACTGAAGGCGTTGGGCGCGAAACACTGGCTGCGCTTGGCCGTGAGAACGAGGTCGAAGTTACCAGGCGCGCGCACGACGGCGACGTCGCCAAGGTCGGCGCGCACCACCTTCACATCGTGGACGGCGTTCGCGTGAAGCGCGACCACCTCGACGTCGAGATCAAGCGGATGGCCGGAGAACACACACGTCTTGCCTCCGACGCGCAGCCGGATCCTTGCGCCGACGCCGGCGGCCGTTGCGATCTGCACGGCCACGGGGTCATGGATGAAGGCCGCTCCAGCCTCCGTGACGCCCGCCTCCATCAAAGCGGCGATGAGAAAGGTCGCGTCACTGGGCGCGCCAGCGCCGGCATTGTCGGCGAAATCGGCGAGCACGAGGGGCGTGGCCGAGGCATGGGCCTTCGCCAGTCCGGCGGCCTCCGCCGCGGTGATGAGCGGCGTTCTCGCCTTGCCGCGCAGGGCGAATACTTTCGCAGCGAGGTCGCGCGCGACAGCCTGGCCGTGCGGCGTCTCGCCATCGGTGACGACGAGCGTCCGGGTCCCGAAATCGGGCACGTCGCCCCATGGAAAGCCATGGATCAGCGACACCGAAAGGACGCCTGGCTCGGCCTCGAGTTCGATCATCTCGCGCACCAACGATGCCGCCGGCTCAATGGGCGTGAAGAACATGTCCATCATGCCGCAGTCCGCCACGTGCATCCGCGGCCGGATTTTCCCGTCGAGCGCACGCTGCAAAAGGCGCCAGAGATCTTCGGCGCGCGCAACGCCATCCGTGTGCGGATACTCCTTGAAGGCGATCAGGACATCCGCGTTGTCCGTCATCGCCTGGGACAGGTGAGCATGAGGATCAAGCGTGGCGCCAATGACGCATGCGTCTCCAACGATCGCGCGCAGGCGCTCCAGAAAATCACCTTCGCAGTCGGGATAGCCGTCAGCGGCCATCGCACCGTGCAGGCCAAGCGCGACGGCATCGAGCGGCCCGGCGGCGGCGACATGCGCCAGGATGTCGTCGCGCACCGTCTCCCAAGCGTCGCGGCGGATCAATCCGCCAGGGTGCGCCCCGTAGCAGGGGCCCTCCGACAGGCTCCAGCCCCGCTCCGCGCAGACGCGACGTCCAACCGTGAGCGGCGCCGTGTAGAGCGTAGGCGCATCAGGATGCGCGCCCGGCGGCACATAGAACTCCCGCAACTCGGTCAGTCCGGTTCGCAGGGGAGAGAACGTATTCGTCTCGGTCTGGACGGAAGCCGTAAAGATCCGGCGCATGGCGTCATCCCTCCAGCATGGCGGCGGCGATCAATTCCTGTGCATAGACCGATTGCGGCTGCGCCAACACGGCCTCTGCAGTCCCGGTTTCGACGATCTCGCCATCCTTCATCACCGCAATGTCGGTGCACAAATGGCGCACGACGGCGACGTCATGGGAAATGAGCAGAAGCCCCACCCCAGACAGGTTGAGCGCTAGAAGCTCGTCGAGAATCGCCGCCTGAATCGTTGCGTCGAGAGCGGACGTCGGCTCATCCAGAATGATGAGGCGGGGCGAAGTCGACAGCGCACGCGCCAAAGCCAGGCGCTGGCGCTGGCCGCCGGAGAGCGCGTGCGGGAAGCCATCGAGCGCCGCCGTCGGAAGACGCAGCCTCCGAAAAAGCGTCTCGGCGAGCGCGCGACGGGCATCGCCGGTGAGGCCGTCAATCAAGTGCGCCGGTTCGGTCGCGCAGCGCCAATTGGCCATGCGCGGGTTGAGGGCCGACGCGCTGTCTTGATAGACGAACTGGATGCTCCGGCGAAACGCCGACGCCCGGATCGCATCGGGCGTGAGCGGATTTCCCTCGAACAAAATTCGTCCTGCACTCGGCGCTTGAAGGCCAGCGAGCGTGCGGGCCAGGGACGTCTTTCCCGAGCCCGACTCGCCGATGAGTCCAAAGGCCATGCCGGGCGCGATCGCGATCGTCACGTCATTGACGGCGGTGTGCGCCTGCGCCGACGAGACCCCGCCATAGCGAACGCAGAGGTTCTGCGCGGCGAGCACGGGGGTCATGGTGTGTCCTCCCCGAGAAGCGGACGGCGCGGAGTTCCGGCCCCCGGCAGCGACGCCTTCAAACGCTGCGTGTAGGGATGTTGCGGCGCACCCATCACCGCGCGGGCGGCGCCGACCTCGACCAGACGCCCGGACTGCATCACGCCCACGCGGTCACAGAATCGCGCCACCGCGCCGAGATCGTGCGAGATGAAGAGGATCGCCGCGCGTGTCTGGGCGGCGCGCGTCGTCAGGAGGTCGAGGACGGCAACGCGCGTCGTCGGATCGATGGCGGTCGTGATTTCGTCGGCGATCACGAGGCGCGGGGCGCCGGCGAACGCCATCGCGATCAGAACGCGCTGGCGCATGCCGCCGGACAATTGGTGCGGAAAGCTTCGCAGAACCCGCTCGGGGTCCTTGATGTTGACATTAGCGAGGTCGCCGCCTGCATCTTGAAGCGCGCCGCGCCATGATCGCGCTCCGTGCGCCAGCGCCGCGTCAGCCATTTGCGCGCCGATCGTGCGGGTTGGGGCAAGGGCCGTCATCGGTTCCTGGAAAATCATGCTGGCGAGGCCACCGCGCACGGCGCGCAAATCCGCCGCTCTGGGCGCGCGCAGATCGAGGCCGCACACCTCAAGGCGCGCGGCCGTGACCTGCGCCGTAGGCGGATCGAGTCGTAGCGCCGCGCTTGCCGTCAACGACTTGCCGCTTCCGGATTCTCCGACCAGTCCAAAAACCTCGTTGGGCGCGATCGAGAGGCTTACCCCTTCGACAGCGTTCGCCTGCGCACCGGAAAATCGGATGTGGAGATCCGCAATCTCAAGGACAGGGGGCGTCGGCGTTCCGGTCATGGCCGTGCCGCCCGGCGCGGATCGAGCCCATCTCGGACGGCGTCGCCCAGGAGGTTGAACCCGAGAGTCGTCAGTACGACCGCAAAGCCAGGGAAGACCGCGTACCACCAGCAGTCCAGGAAGAAGAGACGGCCCGACGCCGCGAGCGCGCCCCACTCCGGCGACGGCGGCTGGGCGCCTAGGCCGACGAAGCCCAAGGCCGCAGTAGCTAGAATGACGCCGCCGATATCGCTGACGGCCTGGATCAACATCACCGGCAGGATGTTGGGCGCGATGTGGTGGCGCAGCACGTACAGCCCCGAGGCGCCATTCGAAACCGAAGCTTCCACAAACGCCTCCCGGCGCAAGGCGAGGGTCTGGTTACGCGCTAGACGCACATAGGCTGGCGCGCGCGCTGCGATGACGGCGACGAGCGCGTTCACGAGGCCCGGGCCAAGCGCGGCCGCGAGCGCCATCGCCAGCACCAAGGCCGGGATCGACAGCATGATGTCGCAAGCCCGCATGAGGCTCGCGTCTACCCATCGCGGTGCGAGCGCGCTGGCCCCGCCGATGAAGACGCCAAGCCCCGCGCAGGCGCTCACCGTCGCCACGGACGCCGCAACGGTGAGCGGCGCCCCGTGCGCGATCCGCGCGAGGAGATCGCGCCCCAGTTCGTCAGTCCCGAACCAGTGGCGCGCCGTCGGCGGTGACAGTCTTTGGGACAGGTCGATCGCATCGGGTGCGAATGGCGACCAGACGAGCCCGAAAAGGCAGGCGAGTGTGACGAGCAGGAGACACGCGGCGGCGATCATCGTCGAGGCCGAAAGCGGACGCGCGAGGGTGAGACTGTGCGTCATGCCCTCTGGCTCCGCGTGCGCGGATCGATCACGCCGATGAGCACATCGACCAGAAGATTGATCGACGCATAGACGACTGCGGCGAGCAGCGTGAAGCCCATGATGGCGGGGAAGTCGAGGCCGGCGATCGCCTGCATCGTGTAGGCGCCTAGTCCCGGCCAGTTAAAGATCATCTCGGTGACGACAGCGCCGCCTAGAAGATCGGCGAACGTGAGGCCCATCGCCGTCGTATAAGGAACAAGCGCGGGCGGTGCAGCATAGCGCGTCGCGATCCGCCACGGCGATAGCCCCGCCGCGCGCGCGCGGCGGACAAAGTCTTGCTGCAAGACGTCCAGAAGCGCGGCCCGGAAAAGGCGGACTGCGCCTCCCCACGCCGCAATCGCCAAGGTCACGGCGGGCAAAGCCAGATGCGCGAGCGCATCGACCGCAATGTCGAACCGCCCGGCCAGCGCCGCGTCGACCACGACGAGCCCCGTGATGGCAGCCGGTGCGTCGACATCGACCGACAATCTCCCGCCGAGGGGCGCCCAGCCCAGCGCCACGCCGAATATCCCGATCAAGGCGAGCGCGGACCAGAATGTCGGCGTCGACAAGGAGAGTGCACTTGCGACCCGAACCGCGTGATCGATGGGCTTGTTGTGGTTCATGGCCGCAACTGCGCCAAGCGTGAGGCTTGCCGCGACGATGAGAATGAGCGCCGCCAACGCCAGTTCGATGGTGGCGGGCGCGGCGCGCAGAAGCTCGTCGAGAACAGGCTCGCCAGACCGGATCGAGAGGCCGAAATCGCCCCGCGCCAAGCCGGCCACATAGCGCAGATACTGCTCCCAGATCGGCTGATCGAGACCGAGACGCTCGCGCATCTGGGCCACGACCTCTGGACTTGCGCCGTCGCCCGCGGCGAGGCGTGCGGGATCATTGGGAATGAGGTGCGAGATGGCGAACGTGATGAGCGATGCGCCGATCAGCGTGGCGAGGAAGCCGGCTACTCGCCCGGCAATGGCGCGAACCCTCTCGCGCATGTCAGAAATAGGTCCGCATCACACGGGTGACGCGCCAGTCGTCGTCGACGACGAGCAGCGCGCGCCATTTGTCGAATGTGGTGCATGGGTGGGAAACGCCAAACCCGATCGCATCGCCGATCGCGGGCGCGGTGTCGGGCGGGCCATCGAGGAGAATGTGCTGGTCAAAAATGCCCGCCACGCGCCATCCTGGCGGCATTGCCGTGACACCGCCGCGCGCATCCTCGACCCGCCACAAGGGCTTGGGTGGATGCGCGTCGAGGCCGACATCGCGCTTGCCAAGCCCGATTATGACGCGTCCTGGCTCGGGATGGGATTGCACCAAGCCCCAGACGTCGAGCGCGGCCTGCAGGTCGTAGCCGATGTCGCGCGGCGTCTTGCAGCGCTGCCGAAGCGCTTCGTAGAGGCGCTTGTACATATCGCTGTCATGCGAAAGATAGCAGCCCGATCTCAACACCACGCGCCAGGTTGTTTCGAGCCGGGCGCTCGCGAGTGTCGCCGCGGCGAGATCGTAGAAGCCTGATCCTCCCGCCGTCAGCAGGACTTCGCCGTCGAACAGGCGCGCGGCGTCGCAGGCCCGAGCCAGCTCGAGGGCCAGATCGATCATACGCTGGGCACGCTCCTGACCGTCATCGGCCGTTTGGAAAATCCCTTCGAAGGTCTCCACGCCCCGCAAAGTGATGCCCGGCGCCCGCGCGGCGGCATGCGCGACGGCAAGTCCCTCCGCCAGCGTGCGCACCCCAGCGCGCCCGCCAACGTGTCCAACCTCCACTAGGACCTGGAGCGGGCGCTCGCCGCGCGCCGCAATCCGCGACAACGCCGCGACATTCTCCTCCGAATCGACGAGGCAATAGAAGTCGAAATCCGGATCGGCGTTAATCTCGCCGACGACCCACTCGATCGCAGCCTCGTCGACGAGCTGGTTGGCCATGAGGATGCGCGAGACCCCGAACGCCCGGTAGGCCCGCACATGCTGGGGCGTCGCCGCCGTAATCCCCCAGGCGCCGTCTCTGCGTTGCATCTCGAACAGAACCGGCGCCATCGTCGTCTTGCCGTGTGGCGCGATCTCCACGCCATAGGTCTTCGTGAAGGCCCTCATCCAGGCGCTGTTGGCCGCCAGTGCCGACGCGCGCAGCGTTGCGATGGGAAAGGTTACGGCGTCTCCGAAGACCCGCAGGTTGCGCGGGGCGACCTCGTCTGCTCGCAAGCCATGAAGGGTGGCGGGCACGCCTTTCAGCGTCCAATCGAGCGGCGCCTCCGCCTGAGGATCCCGGATTGCCGGCATCGTCATGCTGCGGCGCGCCGAATGACGGCGCCGGGGCGCGCGCCGGTTGAGGCGCCGCCGGTCCAAATAGGCGTTCCGCGGACGATGACATGCGCGATCCCTGAAGAGGGAAGGGTGGGTTCGGCGAAGGTCGCGCGGTCGGCGACGGTCTGCGGATCGACGATCGTGATGTCGGCGATGGCGCCTGGCGCCAGAACGCCCCGATCCCGCAGCCGGAACTGGCTCGCAGGCAGCCCGGTCATTCGGCGAACAGCCTCTTCGAAGCTGAAAAGCTTTACGTCGCGTACATAGTGGCCAAGAACGCGTGTGAAAGAGCCCCAGAGACGCGGATGTGGCCGCACATTGTTAGGCACGCCGTCCGATCCGATCATCGCGGCGCTGGCGCTCAAGATGCGGCGCACGTCGTCCTCATCCATCATGAAATAGACGCCACCGCCCGGGGACAGCGCGGCGAGCGCCTCGCGCTCGCTCAACCCGAGTTGCGCAGCCGCCACCGAAAGCTCGACACCGGCGAACTCGGGATGCGGTTGGCTCCACGTGATCAGGGTCTTCGTCGCTGCAGACCAGCTCTTCTCGTTGAGCATGGTTGAACTTGCGGCGTAAGGATAAACGTCGAACCCGACGCAATGGCAGGTGGCCGCATGTGCGATCTTCGCCAACGTTGCGCGCGATCGCCCGAAATTCCTGGCTCCAGAAACCTTGTGGTGGGAGATCACCAGCGGCGCGCCGGCGGCGCGGGCGATCGCCACCGCCTCGTCGATGGCCTCCTCTACGCCGTCGCTTTCGTCCCGGATGTGGGCGGCGTAAACTCCCCCTACGCGGGCAGCCAGGGTGACGAGCGCCGTCACTTCTTCGGCCGGGGCGGCGAACGCCGGTGGGTAGAACAATCCGGACGAGACCCCGATGGCGCCGGCGGCGAGCGCCTCCTCGCACTTGGCCGCCATCGCACGCCGTTCGTCCTGCGATGCCGGGCGCGACAGGTCCTCCATAACGGCCGCGCGCAGCGTGGTATGGCCAACGAAGCACGCCGCGTTGACGGCAGCCGGCGCCGCCTCCAGCGCATCGAGATAAGCCGAGAACGTGGCGAAGCGGAAAGCCGACGTGTCGGCGACTTCGGTCAGCGGCGAGGGCGGGGGTGCGCTTGCGACCAGCGGCGCTAGGCTCACCCCGCAATTCCCCGCGATTACGGTCGTGACGCCTTGGCTCACCTTCGCAGGCAGGAGCGGATCGTCGAACAGTGCCTGATCATCGTGCGTGTGCACGTCGATGAAACCGGGACAGACCGCAAGTCCCCGCGCATCAATGGTAGCGGCGGCGCGCCAGCTCGCGGCCGAGCCGATGTCGACGATGCGGCCGTCACGCACGCCCACGTCCCCACGATAGCGCGATGCGCCCGTCCCATCGACGATGTCGCCTCCCACGATCGCAAGGTCCAAAGACGCCGCTTGGGCCACGTCCTGTCTCCTCGTTGGCTCGGCCGCCGGCCGTGCGTGCGGTTCCCACCTGCCATTTTCCTATCGGAAAACACATCGGCGTTCGCTTGTCATGCGTAGATTGACACGGACGGCAGAAATTTTCTAATCAGAAAATGCGGGGAGGCGCGCATGGCGAACGCCCGGGCTAAGGGACCGTTGAGGGCGATTATCGCCGCTGTCGCCGTTGCGCTGCTCGCCGCAACGCCGGCGTCGGCGGATACGCTGCGCGTGGCGCTCTCGGCGCAGCCGGGCCCTTTCGATCCGGCCGTTGCGCCAAGCCCGGAACAACTCGCCCCAGTTGGTCCCGCCTATCAACGCCTCGTCGGCCCCGACGGACGCCCGCAGCTCGCCCGCTCTTGGCGATCCGATGCGGACGGCCGTGTCTGGACGTTTGAGATCGCCTCCTCCGCTCGCTTTGACGATGGTCGCGTCGTCGACGCCGCGGCGGTCGTGTTCTCGCTCCGGCGTCTTGTCGCCGTCGGTCGTGGGCCGTCGAGCGAACTGGCGAGCATTCTCGACCGGGTCGAGGCCGTCGGCGCCACGACCGTGCGCCTCACCTTGAAAGCGCCGAGCCCCCACGTCCCGCAAATCCTCGCTGCACGAAGCGCCGCGATCGTCAATCCCGCTGTCGCGGCGCATGACGTGAACGGCGATCAGGCGACCGCGTGGCTTGCGACGCGCTCGGCGGGATCGGGGCCCTACCGGGTCGTAGCGACCGGGCCGGCGGTGACGCTCGCGCGCAATCCCTACTATTCCGGGCCGCCCCCGGCCTTCGACGAGATCGTGTTTCAGGTCATCGCCGATCCCACCGTACGTGCCCTCGCGGTGGCGCGCGGGGATGTCGATGTCGCCTTTTTGATGCCGTCGCAGACCCTCAAACGCCTGCGCACGGACCGCCGCGTCGTCGTTCATGCGGCGCCGGCGTTCGCGTTCCAGAACGTCGCATTCAACATGGAGCGCCCCGTCTTCGCCGATCGCCGGCTGCGCGCTGCGCTAGCGATGGCAATCGATACCGAGGCGATCGTGCGCGATATCCGCGGTGGCTCGGCGCTGGTTTTCCGGGGGCCGATCCCTGTTGGAATCCCTGGTGCCGATCCATCCGCGTATCCGATCCGGTATGACCCGGCCGCCGCCGTGCGCCTTGCACGCGAGGTCGGCGGAAAGCCCCGGCGCGTCGTCATGATCTATCCGGGCGTTTCGCCCGAGACGGACACGGTCGCGCAGTACATTCAGGCCGTCGCAGCGCCGCTCGGCTTACAAGTCCGCCTCGAGCGCTTGTCAATTCCCGCCTATCTCGATCGGATGCAGCGCGGCGCTTATGATCTTGTGCTGCAGGGCTTCGTCGCGCCCACACCCGACATATCCTCCGTCCTCGGCGCTTGGTTTGATCCTGCGAAAGTAGGCGTCGACAATCCTGCGCGTTACGTGAATCCCAAAGCTACCGCCCTCCTTGCATCCGCTGCTCGCGAACTCGACGCGAACAAACGAGCCCAAGTCTATGCTGACCTCGCTCTCCTCGTGAACCGCGATCTGCCCTACATCTATCTGCAACAAACGAAGGTCACGAACGTGGTCCGCGCCGACATCGAGGGCTACCGACTGGATGGTGCGCGCGCCCTCGACCTACCGCTCGAGACCCTGCGGCGGCGTCGATGACCTGGTCCGACATCCTCGACGCCGCGTGCCGCGAGGCCGGGACCCCCGGCGCAGCCCTGGGCGTCATCGACGGCGGAACCATCGAAATCGCCACGACGGGCGTTCGCGCGGTGGCGGATGGGTCGGCCGTAACCGCGCGAACGCGGTTCAACATCGGCTCGGCGACGAAAATGATTACCGCCGCCTTGCTCGTCGAGGCGGCGCATAAGGGCGCGGTGGATCTTGACGTCCCTGTCGCGCATCAGAGCGACATCATGCTGCCCGCCGGCGATCTCCGCGACGGCGTGACGCCCCGCCTGCTTCTTTGCCATCGTGCGGGCTTTTTCGGGGACGTGTTCGCTCCCGACGTTCGCGGCGGCGCGCCCTTGGAGGTCTATGCGGCGCGCGCGCCCTCGTTCGAACGCACCTGCGCGCCGGGTGGGCTTTTTTCCTACAACAACGCGGCCTTTGCGCTTGCGGCGCGCCTCACCGAAATCGCCGCACGAACGCCGTGGCTCGATCTCGTGCGAACGGCGCTCGCCACGATTGGAGCCGCAGACGTCACGCGCGGACCCGGCGTCACCGACGACGAGGCCGTCGGCCATGCGATGTCGCTCGAGGGTCTGATCCAGATCAGTGATGAGCCGGCTGTGGCCGCCATGGCGCCGGCTGGCGCGACATTTCGGGCCTCCATCATCGATGCGCTCACCCTGGCGCAGGCCATCCTCGATCAGCGCGCGCCGTTCTCCGCGCCTACGCTGGCTCAGATGCGCCACATGGCGCCGGGGCCAACGCCAACATTCGCTGTCGCCTGGGGGCTTGGGCTGCAGCAGTTCGACACCGCCGGCGCGTTGATCGGGCACGACGGCGCGACGCCAGGGCAGTTCTCGTTCTTTCGCCTCGCGCCGGCCCGTCGCCAAGGGCTCGTGCTGCTCTGCAATGGCGGCGACGCCCGCTGGCTTGCGCATCTCATCGCGCGCGCCGCAGCGGCGCGGATCGACTTTCCCGTCGCAGCGGCTTGGGGGGAGTCACGCCAGACACTGGACGCCCGCGATCTCGCGCGATGCGGGCGCTACGCCGCCGGAGGCTACGAGGTGCGCGTTGGGCGCGATGGCGATCGGCTCTCCGCCGCATTCGCGGCGCCCGACGCCAATGGCGATCTCGTTCAAAGCTTCGCGGCGCCGCTCGAACCGTCAGCACATGATCCGACGGGTGAACTCTATCTGGCCACGATGCCAGGCTCTCGCGCCCCCGCGCATCAGCGCTTCGTCGTCGATGCGAACGCGCGCGAGTTTCTCATTTTTCGCGGGCGCCTGTTTCCCAAGCGCTCTGGAGATTCCGCATGAGCTTTCTCGCAACGGCGTGGGGCCCCTGGGCGTGCGCCGCCGTCTCTGCCGCGCTGGCGTTCGGTCTTTGGGGGCTTTTCGCCCGCAATCGTGGGGCTGTTCGCATGCTCGCGGGTGGGGGGGGGCTCGTCCTGGCGCTCGCCGCCGTCGCCATGACGGCGGGCGCTGGCGCCATGGCGCTGCGCGCCGCCGATCTGCAGCGGGCGCGCCCGGCCGCCGGCGTTTTCGTCGATGTTGGCGGTGCAAGGGCGTTCGTCGTCTGCGACGGCGACGGAGCTGGGCCGACGGTCGTTCTCGTTCCGGGCGGCTATGGCGCGAGCGGCTTCATGGCGCCGCTGCGCGCGGCGCTTGGCGCTTCTGTGCGGGTCTGCCTCGTCGATCGTCCTGGGACCGGCTACGCCGACGCCGCGCCGCAGGATCGGTCCGTGTCGACCGTGGTGCGCGAGCTTCGCGACGCCGTTCGCGGAGCTGGCGAAAAAGGGCCGCTTGTGCTGATCGGGCACTCGATGGGCGGCCTTTACGCCGCGAACTTTGCACAAGCCTTCAAGGACGAGGTCGCCGGGCTCGTCGTGCTCGATCCGACGCCGCCGCAATGGTTCGAGGAGCAGCGTAGCCTCTATGGCTGTGCGCCGCGTTCGGACCTTCTCGTCGCGGCGACGGCGTTCGGCCTGGGCCTCGTTCCGTCGCTCAATCCGATGTACGGCCCCGGCGCGCGCGCCCAAGCCAACGCGATCGGCTCTTCCTGGCCGGTTCTCGTCGATCAGGAGTCACGTCCCTCCGCACTCGCCGCCGGCGCGCGCGCCGGGCAGGCCGCATGCCAGCGGGTTTTCGACGTGGTCTCCGACCCTGGCGCGCTCGGCGCGCTGCCGATCCTCGCGATCGTGCAAACGGAGACCGTGCCGCCAACGCCGCCGCCCGGTCTTTCAGCACGAGAAATCGACAATTGGGGTCGACTGCGCGCGCAATGGCCGACGGCCTACACCGCGCTCTCCACACAGGCGCGCCTCCTTCGCGCCGAACCCGGTGCTGGGCACCTGTTCCCGATCGAGCGCGCCGAATGGACGGCGCAAGCCATCGCGCCGTTCCTTGAGACCTTGCACGCAAAGCCGCCACTCGAAGCGCCCGGAAAGTCTGCGCCATGATCCGTCGGCTGCGCGTATTCGTCGGCGCCCTCGGCGCGGAGGTCAACGCCTTCTCACCCATTCCGCTGGATCGCGCCGCGTTCGAGGCGCTGTGGCTGCTTGAGGCGGGCGAGATTGGGCCAGACGACGAGGTCCCGCTGATCGCGGCGCCGTTGCGTCGCGCCTTTGCGCTGCAAGCTGCAGGCGAGATCGATGTGATCCAGGGGCTCTGCGTCGGCGCCCAACCGGGAGGGCCGATCGCGCTTGCCGATTACTTGGCGTTGCGCGACCAACTCCTTGCCGATCTCGCCGCTGCGGGGCCAGTCGACATCGTGCTTTTAGGCCTTCACGGCGCGACGGCCGCGGAAGGGATTCCCCATTGCGAGAGTGATATCCTTGCGATGGTGCGCGCCGCTGTCGGGCGCAAGCCGGTCATCGCCGTGCTCTACGATCCGCACTGCCACTTGACGCGGTCGGTGCTTGCGGACGCCGATCTGGTGTTCGCCTACAAGGAGTACCCGCACGACGATATATTCGACGTCGCCGACACCCTCGTCGATGATGCATTGCGCGTTGCGCGTGGCGACATCGATCCGGTCGTCGCCGCCTATGACTGCGCAACGCTTGGCACGTTCAAGACCCAGCGCCCCGCCATGCGCGCACTCGTCGATGACATCTCCGCGCGCGTGCGTTCAGATCCCCGCCTGATCGATATTTCGATCGCGCACGGTTTCCCTTGGGGCGACCACGAAGACACTGGCGCGCGTGTGTGGGTCACCACCAATGGCGATGCGGCGTTGGCGCAAGACGTTGCGGCCGAATTCGGTTCGCGCCTCGTCGCCATCCGGGACGTCGTGCAGGATCGCGGCGTCAAGCTCGATGCCCTGGGTGGGGCGGTCGCGGCCGCCCGCCGTCCAGTTGTGGTGGCTGACTCCGCCGACAATCCAGGCGGCGGCGCGCCCTCGGACGCGACCTATGTCATCGACGCGCTGCGTCAGGCGGGCATTGGACCCATTGCCGTAGGCTTGATTTGGGATCCCGGCGCGGTCGCGCTGTGCGTCGCGGCCGGGGAGGGCGCGCGCATGCCGTTGCGCGTCGCCGGCAAGGCGTGTGAGCTTTCAGGGCGACCGCTGGATCTCGACGTGGAGGTGGTCAAGATCGTGGACGATCTCGACATGCCGTTCGGCGGGGGGCGGTGGCCGGTGGGGCGGGCCGTGCGCGTCGATGCCGAAGGGCTGACGCTCATCCTCTGCGAGCGGCGAACACAATGCTTCGCGACGGAAGCCTTCACGCGGTTCGGCGTCGACCTTGCACGGATGCATGCCGTCATCGTCAAATCCACAGGGCATTTCGAAACCTCGTTTCGCCCGGTTGCCGGAACGATCGTCCCGGCGCGCGGCCCTGGCGTCCTCGCCGACGATTTTAGCTTGCTCCCCTATCGCCGCCTGTCGCGTCCCGTATGGCCGCTCGATCCGACGGCCAAAGGCGGCCCCTTGCCCTGGACGTTTGAGGCTCGCTCCCGATGATTTTGCGCCTGTTCGCCGCGGCTCTGGTCGCATTCGCCATCGTGATATCGCCGGCCAAAGCTGCGCCCGGTCCGGGATTGTCCACAGAAGAGATCGCTCGGCTCGACACGGCGTTCGACGCCGCCTTCGCGGAGGGCGGCGCATTCGCGCGTGTCGGCGCCGTCGTCGCCGTCGTCGACCATGGTCGAGTCGTATTGCTCAAGGGCTACGGACACGAGGATGTTGCGGGGACCCGCCCGGTGGATCCAACGCTCAGTCGCTTCATGGTTGCGTCGATTTCGAAAACCTTCGTCGGCGTACGGATCGCCCAACTCGTCCGATCGGGGCGGATCGCCTCTCTCGACGATCCCGCGAACGCGTATCTGCACAGCTTCAAGCTCCCGAAAAACCGCGGCGTCGATGTCAGTGTCCGCGATCTCCTCACCCATCAGGCCGGCTTTGCAGAGGCGAGCTTGCCGATGATCAAGGGCGTGCGCGCGCCAGCGACAGCCGCCGATGTCGGCAAGGTCTTTCCCGGTTATCTGCGCCCGGTGAAGGCGGGGTCGGTCTATTCGAACTACGGGCTGGCGGTCGCGGGCGCGATCATCGCCGATCTGTCCAACGAGCCCTTCGCGGACTCGCTCGCCAAAAATGTCTGGGCTGCCGCCGGGATGACACGTACGGGGATCGGCCCGAGCCTAGATCCTGGGCATTGGACCCAAACCGCAGCCATTTATCCCGATGGATCGCGCGTCGCGCTGCCTGACGACGTCGGCGAGAATCCGGTCATTGCGCATGGTGCGGGCGGCGTGGTCTCGACCGGCGCAGATATGGCCGCCTACATGATCGCGCTTCTCGGCGATGCGCCCGGCGCGCCCGACCGCCTGCTCGACAGCGCGGGACGTGACCTTATCGCCACGCCGCTCGCCTCCACAGCGCCCCTTGCGCAGGCCTATGGCTCCGCCTTCATGCTGAGTTCGTGGAACGGGGTGCGCCTCGTCGAGCACGGCGGGCGTGGGCTCGGTCGCATCAGCTACCTGATCCTTGCGCCGGACAAGAAACTGGGGGTGTTCGTTTCGGTTACCGCGGAGGGGGGCGCGCCTGCGGCGACGGAGATCGTCGGGCAGATGCTGGGGCAGGCGCCGCGTCTGCGCCCGGCGCCGGATGCGAAGCCGCCGCCTGGCCTGTTCTCGATCCGCGCCATCGCGCTGCGCACGCTCTATGGAGACCTTCAGCCGCCTCTGACGCCGCCCACCGGTCCTGCCGCTGCTGATCTCGATTCCTATGTCGGCGCCTATCGCACCGAACGGCGCCAGAGCCCCTCTCCAACCTATCTGCTCGACATCGCGCTTCGCGGCGCCGTGACCACCGTAGCGCGCGACGGCGAGGGACTGCGGATCAACAATCGCGGCGGGTATCGCATGATCGCGCCCGACACGTTCTGGCGCGACGCGGCGGGCGAGCGAGGACCCGGCTACTCCAATCTCGTCGTCTTCCGGCGTGGTCCAGATGGCGTCATTTCCGATCTCACGTTCGGCTACACGGACGCCGTTTATGCGCCCCTGCGTGGCCTGGCTGCGCCTGCCACATTCGGCCCCATGCTGGTTCTCGGGCTGCTTTCCGCGCTCACCGGCCTATTGGCGCTTGCCTGGCCGCGCACCCCGCTTTGGCGTCCACTTGCACTCGCCGCCGCAGCAGCTGTCGTTGCGCTGCCCTTCGCCTTCTTCGGCCTTTGGCCAGCGGGCGCGCCCGCGCCCTTCAATCTCGTGCTCGCGAGCGAGGCGACGTTTGCGGTCTACCGCCTGATCGGAACGGGTCTCGCGCTTGCCGGTATCGCCTGGATCGCGGGGGCGGCGCTTGTCTGGCGCACGCCGGGGAAGGGCGCAGCGTTTTGGTGGCGCCGCGTCCACGTCATTCTGCTTGCCTGCGGCGGCATCGCATTGGCGATCGGCCTCGTTGCGGGGCAGGCAACATTTGCGCCTTGGGCTCCCTAATCGCAAAGACGCGCCGCCGGCCTTGGCCTGCACGGGGATGCGCGTCTTCGGCGCCACATTCCGATAAGAATTTTCCAAACGGAAAAAAGTTCTTGTCAGGTGCTTGATCTCCCGCAAAGGTGAAGACAGCGCCATGCCGGCGACCGGATCCGAAAACGGGGGAGCGAATGTCGAGCAAGAAACTCTGGTGGATGGCCTCTGCGGCGCTGCTCCTGTCGGCTGGCGCGCCCGCGATGGCGCAGGAACAAGCGTCCGCGGCGCCGTCGGCGAATGCCGACAAGACCGAGATCATCGTCACGGCGCGCCGCAAGGCCGAGCGCCTGCTTGACGTTCCGCAATCCGTGTCCGTGGTCGACGCCGCCGAAATCGAGCGGCAGGGCATCACCAACTTCATCGATCTCGCGTTCTCCACCCCCAACGTCGCAATCTTCGAGAACTCCAACGTCTCTGGCCGTACGAACGTCACCATCCGCGGCGTTCCGGGCCGGGCCGGCATCTATGTCGACGACGTGTTCGTGGGCGATGCGTCCGGCTACAACGGCCTGCTCGTCGACATCGATCGCGTCGAAGTTCTCCGCGGCCCGCAGGGCACGCTCTTCGGCCGCAACTCGATTTCCGGCGCCATCAACACCGTCACCCGGGCTCCATCTGACACGTTTGGCGCGACCCTGTTTGGCAAAGCCGGAAACGATGGCCTGCGCCAAGGCGGCGCCGCCATCACGGGCCCGATCGCGGAGGGGCTTATCTCCGGAAAGCTGTCGGCGGGGTACAAGGCGCGTGATGCCTATGACACGATCCGGGGTCTTGGAGATCCGACGGCCGAAGACGGGTATCTCGTGCTCGGCCAGCTCCTGTTCACGCCGTCGGAGGATGTGAGCATCCTCGCGAGCCTTGACCGCGGTCACGACGACGTCGCGACCGGGTTCACCGATGCCGTGCGCGACTTCGGAGGGGGCGGGGCGATCTATGGTGTCGCCGCCGCTGACGGCAATGGCTTCGATCGCGTTCTGCCGGGGCTGAACGTTCTTAATACGATGAAGCGCACCAACACGAGCGGCTTCCTGCGCGCCGAATGGACGCCGGGGCCCTACACGGTGACGTCGATCACGGCTGCCCGGCAGATCGATTTCCTGTTCACGCGCGATGGCGACGGGTCGACCTACGACATCCTGACCGGCAGGCAGCCCGTCGACTACAAGCAGTTCTCGCAGGAGTTCCGCCTCGCTTACGACGCCGGTGGCGCGTTCTCGTGGTTGGCGGGCGCCTACTACTTCAAGGACGAGCGCAAGTCGCGGGACTTCAACCGGATTGGGCCTGACTTCCTGATCGCGTTCGTACCCGCTCTCGCGCCGCTCGCTCCGGCGTTCTACACGGGCGGCCCTGGCGGAGCCGTCACCATCGGTCGCCTCGCAGCAAGCGCGACGCTGCGATCGCTGACGGGCGTGCCAATCACGACGTCTGAGGTTGGCGGGCAGGAGACCTTCGACAGCAACGAAATCGAGAGCCTCGCATTTTTCGGCTCAGCGACGTGGAAGCCGACGCCTCAGTGGGAAGCGACGGCCGGTCTCCGGTATACGAAGGAGACCATCAGCGCCTCGCAGGGCAAAGTGCTGTCGGGTCCGCTCATCACGATTGGGCCGCTGCTTGGAACCGCGTTTGCCGTTCCGACCGTGACGCTGCCTGACGCCGAGGATGACAATGTCTCGCCGACGTTGAGCGTGAAGTACTCGCCCTCGCGTGACCTCACATTCTACCTGACGGGGGCAAAAGGATATCGGAGCGGCGGCTACAACCTGGCGCCGATTGCGCGGACACCGACGAACCTCGCGGCCTATGCGGCGTCCCAGAAGTTCGAACCGGAAACGGTGACGAATTACGAAGCCGGCGTGAAAAGCAGCCTCCTGGACGGACGCTTGGCGTTCAACGCTGCAGTCTTCCAGCTCGACTATCAGGACTTCCAACGCTCGATCTTCGTGATCACGCCGACGAGCCAAACGACGCAGACCCTCAATACCAGCGCGACCGTTACGGGCGGCGAACTCGAGGCGCGCCTGCGCGCCACGGACCGCCTGACGCTTGCGGCGACCTACGGCTACCAGAAGTCCGAGTACGACGATTACCGCAACGCGCCGATCAACACGACGGCGGGGCTCAAGATCGCGAACCTAACGGGCGCGCCCCTGCCGTTCTCGCCGAAATACAGCTCGACGATCTCGGCGATTTACACTCAGCCGCTTTCCGGTGATTGGAGCGCCACGATCAGCGGTGATCTTCAGCGGCGGTCTTCGTATCGCGTGACGGACACCGATGGCACGGATCGCGAGCCGTTCGTCGGCGAGACGACACTCGTGAACGCCGCCTTGTCGGTGCAGAACGACGCGAAAGGGCTGACGCTCGCGCTGCGCGGCGCGAACCTGAACGACGAGACGTACCGGACCGGTCTCGATTTCAACTCCTTCACGGGAACCGTGCGCCAGTCGCTCAGCACCCCGAAGGTCGTCACGTTCGAAATCCGCAAGACCTTCTAAGCCGGACCACGCGGGAGCCGCCCATGTCCATTGCATTGCGGCTCCCCGCCGAGGTCTCGGCGGCGCCGTCGATCCGCAAACCTTACCTGATCTTTCTCGCCGACGTTCAAAGCCGGTCGTTCGCCAAGACCGCGTTCGGGGTGCGCGACTGGTTGCCGGACGAGACAGTCGGGCAATGGCGCATGCCGACCTGCGCCGTTGATCTCGATCTACCAGAACTGTCGCCCGCGGCCGCCGTGGCTGCGGGCGCGCGGTCCTTGCTGATCGGCGTCGCTGCGCCCGGCGGGCAAATACCCGCAGCATGGGCGCCCTATCTCATCGAAGCGCTGCACGCGGGTTTGGATCTCGTGAATGGGCTCCACACGCGCCTTTCGAGCGTGACTGAGATTGCCGCGGCGGCGCGCGCGGAAGGGCGCGCTCTTCACGACGTGCGTCACGCCGATCGACCCTTTCCGATCGGCACCGGTCGCAAGCGCTCGGGCAAGCGCGCCCTGACCGTGGGAACCGATTGCGCGCTCGGAAAAAAGTACACTGCGCTCGCCTTGACCCGCGCACTCAAAGCGGCGGGGATCGATGCCACTTTCCGGGCGACCGGCCAAACCGGCATCATGATCGCCGGCGAGGGTGTGGCGATCGACGCTGTCGTGTCCGACTTCGTCGCCGGCGCCGCGGAAAGCCTCTCACCCGATGCTGCGCCAGACCATTGGGACATTATCGAGGGGCAGGGCGCGCTGCATCATCCTGCCTATGCAGGTGTGACGCTGGGCTTGATCCACGGATCTCAGCCCGACGCGCTCGTGCTCTGCCATGATCCCAAGCGCACCCACATCGATATGTATCCGTGGGCTCCCATTCCGACCTTGCGGGACGCCATCTCGATGAACGAGGCGTGTGCGCGCGTCACCAATCCGAAGGCGCGCGTGATCGCGATCGCGCTCAATACCTTTGGGCTTTCTGACGCCGACGCCCAGACCGCCGCCGCCCGTGCGACGGAGGAAACCGGGCTTCCGGCATTCGATCCGATCCGCTTCGGGATCGAACGAGCCGTCCAAGCGCTTCGCGCCGTGTCATGATGCGGCGTGTGACCATCCGGGCGCACGCCTGGCCGATGAGGGAGCCCTTTGCGATCTCGCGTGGGGTCTCGACCGAGCAGAAAGTCATCATCGTCGAGATTGCCGATGACGCTGGGGCGTTGGGGCGCGGCGAGGGATGCGGCGTTCCCTACGCCGGCGAAACACCCGAATCCATGCGGGCGGACCTCGCGCCCGTGATCGCGGCGATCGAGGCGGGCGCAAGCCGCGAGGACCTGCTTCACCTTCTCCCAGCCGGCGGAGCGCGGTGCGCGGTCGATTGCGCCCTCTGGGACCTCGAGGCCAAGTCAAGCGGCGTTCGCGCATGGGCCAGGCTGGGGATCGACGAGTTGAAGTCCGTCGATACGTGCTTCACCATCGGAATCCGCGACGTCGAAGGGTATGAGCGGAAGGCCCATGAACTGCGCGATTTCGCGTGGTTGAAGGTCAAAGTGGGGCGCGGCGATCCGCGTCCTGCTATTTCAGCGGTGCGTCGGGGAGCAGCTAACGCGCGCCTCGTCGTCGATCCCAATCAGGCTTGGTCGCCGGACGAACTCAAGGACTATGCCGGGCCGCTGGCAGATCTCGGCGTGACGGTGCTTGAGCAGCCGATCCCCGTCGGCGCGGAGGTGGCGCTCGATGGCTATCGCTGCCCGATCGCGCTGGCTGCGGACGAATTGATCGACGACGCCGAAGACCTCGCCCGCGCCCGCGGGCGGTTCGACATCGTGAACATCAAGCTCGACAAGACAGGTGGCCTGACGACGGCGATGCGGCTCGCCGACGCTGCCCAGGCGCAGGGGTTCGCACTGATGGTCGGCTGCATGGCGGGATCATCCTTGTCCATGGCGCCGGCCATGATCTTGGCGCAGCGCTGCGCGGTCGTGGACCTCGATGGTCCCCTTCTGCAAGCCGAGGATTGGCCCGATGGCCTCGTCTATGCCGGGGGGCGCGTCGCCCCGCCGGCGCCAAGCTTCTGGGGCTGACGGAGCCGCGTTCATGGCGTTCGATGTGCCGCGACGGCAAATCCATCTCGATTTTCACACGTCGGAACACGTCCCCGACATCGGAGGGCGCTTCGATCCGCGCGCTTTCACGCGCACGCTGAAGGACGCTCATGTGGATTCTGTCGTCCTGTTCGGCAAATGCCATCATGGCTGGTCCTATTACGACACCGAGGTTGGGGCCCGGCATCCGAACCTGTCCTTTGATCTTCTGAAGGCGCAGGTCGACGCCTGTGCCGCCGAAGGTATCCGCACGACGACCTATCTTTCGGTCGGGTGGGACGAGCGTCTCGCGCGCCGCAATCCCGGGTGGCGACGCATCCTGCCAGACGGCACGTTCCACATGATGCTGGGACGCAACCTCGATCCCTTCTGGTCCTATCTGTGTCTCGCGTCCGCCTACCGTGAGAACGTCTTGGATCAGATCCGGGAAATGGCGCGGCGCTTTCCCTCGAGTGAAGGGATCTGGCTCGACATCATCCGGCGCCACGAGTGCTGTTGTCACGTCTGTCGGGACGCGATGGACGACGCCGGCCTTGACTGGCGCGACCCGGCGCATCGACAAATCCAGGCGAAGGCCGTGTTTGACGCCTGGGTAGCCGACTCGACGGCTGCCGTGCGCGAGGTGCGCCCGGAGTGGTCGGTGTTCCACAATACGAGCCTCGTCCCGCGTGGCGATCGCAAGCTCTACGACGCCTTCTCTCATATCGAGATCGAGGCGGTTCCCACCGGCGGCTGGGGTTACGATCACTTCCCGTTATCAGCGCGCTATGTCGATCCGATGGCCCGCGACTTCATGGGCGTGACGGTCCGCTTTCACTTCGTGTGGGGTGAACTCGGCGCGATCAAGCATCCCAACGCGCTCGAGGCCGAGTTGGCTACGATGCAGGCGCATGGCGCGCGCGTGTGCGTCGGCGATCAGCTCGATCCGTCCGGTGTGCTCGACGAGGATGTGTATCGAATGGTCGGCGCCAGCTATGCGCGCGTCAAGGAGCGGGAAGGGCCGCTTGCCGGGACGCGCCCCGTCGCCGACGTGGGGCTTCTGTCCTCGATCGCCGTTCGTGATCCGGGCGCCGTCAGTCGCGATGCTCGCCACATCGCGGAAGACGAGGGCGCTGTGCGCATGCTTCAGCAAGCGGGCTTCCTGTTCGACGTCGTCGATCTCCACTCTGATTTCGCCGCATACAAGGCGGTCGTGCTGCCCGACAAGATTCGGCTGTCGAGCGCTCTTGCGGCGCGCCTTGCCGCCTACTGCGCAGGCGGGGGGCGGGTGGTGATGTCCGCCGAGAGCGGGCTTGATCTGGCCGGCACGGCCTTCGCCCTCGATCCTGGGGCGGCGTTCGTCGGGCCAAGCCCGCTCAACCACAGCTATGTCGCACCGGTCGAAGGCTTCTCGCCGGATTTCGCCCGTGGCCCACTTTTGGCGTGGTGTCGCTCGTGGCGCGCCGAGCCGCGCGACGGCCGCGTGCTTGCGCGCCTCCATGAACCCTATTTCGAGCGATCTTCGCGTCGCTTCAACGGCCACATCGCGACGCCCCCGCGCCCTGAGCCGTCGCCGTTCGTCGGCGCGATCGAGAAGGGCGGCGTCTATTGGCTCGCTCATCCGATCTTCACGCACTACCGCGAGATGGGCCACGTGGCGCTCCGGGACTATGTCGCCGCGATTATCGACGATGCGCTGGGCGCACGCACCGTGCGCACATCGGCCCCGCGCGGCGCGACCGTCACGTTGCGCCGTGGCGCAGCGCACGATCTCCTGCAGATCGTTTACGCCCCGCGCGAATTGCGCGGATCGACGCCGCTCGGCCCCATCGAAGTGATCGAAGATCTACCGCGATTGACGGACATCGCCGTCGATATCGCTGCGAGCCGTCCGATCAAGGAGGTCCTGTTCGGGCCGGAGCGGCTGGCCTTGCCCTTCACGCTGCAGGACGGACGCGTCCAGTTCCGCGTCCCAGCGGTGCAAGGCGCAGCCTTCATCGTCCTTGCGGCTTGAGCCCCCCATGCGCCCGGCCTGTCTCGGCTTCGATATCGGAACCTCCCGCGTTCGGTGCGTCCTCGTCGATGCGACGAGCGGGGAAGAACTGGGCGCTTCGGATGCGGCCTTGCGTTCGGGCGTCGAGGGCGTGGTCGGCGATCCGCGCGACCCACTCGTGAGTCGGCACGATCCCGAGGACTACCCAGTCGCCATGATCGCCGCCGCTCGGTCTGCATTGGCGACGGCGCGCGCCGCGCATGGCGGCGGCATCGACGTCCGCGGGATCGGGGTCGCGGCGACGGCGTCAACGCCGATCCCCGTCGACGTGCAGGCCAAGCCGCTCGCTGCGCGCCGCGCGTTTCACAACGATCTCGACGCCAAGGCTTGGCTCTGGCGGGACCACACCGCCGGCGCTGAAGCCGAAGAGATCACGGCTCAACTCGCGCAAGTCGAAGCGCCCGCGCTCGCCGCGTGCGGCGGCTCGTACTCGGCGGAATGGTTCTGGGCCAAGATCCTTCGATGCGCGCGCGTTGCGCCCCATGTGTCTTCCGCCGCTGCAGATTGGATGGAGGCGTGTGACGTCGCCACGGCCTGGCTGATCGGCGCGCAAAGTCCTGCCGCTGCGCCACGATCGCTGTGCGCGGCGGGCCACAAGGGCCTCTATGTTCCCGAGGCGGGCGGATGGGCGGCGGTCGAGACGATCGCAGCGCTTCATCCTGAGCTTCGCCGCTTCGGCGCGCAGCGGGCGGCGCCGGCACAACTTGGCGCGCCGGCTGGCCGGATCGCGCCGGACGTCGCAGCGGAAATGGGTGTGTCGCCAGGCGCGATTGTCACCGTCGGGGTGATCGACGCCCACGCGGCGGCGCTCGGCGCAGGGGTGCGGCCTGGACGCCTCGTCTCGATCCTCGGAACGAGCGCTTGCCACATGGGCGTTGCGCCCGCCGGCGTCTCTGCGCCGCGGATGCCGGGGGTCAGCGGCGTGGTGCTTGGATCGATCGTCCCGGGGTGCGACGGGATCGAAGCCGGGCAGGCGGCCGTAGGTGACATGTTCGCCGCCGCGGCGCGCCTGTGTGGCGCCGCCGCCATCGCGCCGCTCGAAGACGGCGCCCTGCGCCTCGCCCCCGGCGCTGGCGAGCTTATCGCGCTCGATTGGGTCAATGGCGTGCGCGCGCCAATCAATGATCCGTTCGTGTCCGGTGCGATCATCGGGCTGACGCTGCACACGCAGCCCGCACAGATCTACCGCGCCTATGTGGAGAGCGCCGCGTACGGGTTGCGCGCGATCATCGACCGCATGGAGCACGGCGGTGTCACCTTCACGGACGTCGTGGCCTGTGGTGGCGTTGTCGCGCGCAGCCGTCTCGCGCCGCAGGTATTCGCCGATGTGCTGGGTCGTCCGATCGACCTCCTCGATGATGTCGAGGCTGGCGCGTTGGGCGCCGCAATCCTCGCCGCGGCAGCGGCAGGCGTGCATGCAGACGTCGCGGCCGCGCAAGCCGCGATGGCGGCGAAGCCACGACGGCGGGTCGAGCCGGATGCGCGCGCGACGCATGCATACCAGCGTCTTTTCACGGACTACACCGTGCTCGCTGAGGCCTTCGGGCGCGCCAATGCTCCGCTGAACAGCCTGATGCGCCGGCTCGCCGCGCATCGATCGTCAACGCCCCGCGTCCACGCTTGAGGAGGCCATCGTGTCTGATCCCATCGCCATCTTCCGGCCGGGCGATTACCGGTCCGCGCCCAATGCCCTCGCTCTTCCGCTGCTTGAAAAGGCGAATGCCCAACTGGAACGCGCACTGACACGCCTCGGCCGGCGCAGCTATCGTGTCGCGCCATTCATCACGCGCCCGGACGAAGCGGTGACCCATCTGCGCCCCATTCAAGACCCTATGATCGGGCTCTTCACGCATTGGGTCTATGGTCCGCACACTGTGGATGGGGTGATCGGAAAGACCAATCCATTGCTCATGATGTCCAATTTTTCCGGCGTCTTTCCTGGATTGGTCGGCCTTCTCAACACGGGCGCTTGCCTTCAAGCGGAGGGGCGGGCGCACGCACGGGCATGGACCGATGCCGACGACTGGACGCAAGACCCCTTCATGATGGCGAGGCTCGACGAGTGGTGTCGGACGGGGCGCATCGTCGACGACACCTCCGCGGTCAAACCGCCGCCGCCCGTTTCCGCCGCCGCTGCCGCCATCGCCGATCGTGTTCACGCGGAGCTGCATGAGAACTGGCCCCTCGTTCTGATGCTCGGCGACACGTCCATGGGAATGACGAACGGCTATTTCGGCGCGCGCACGCTCCATCAAGTCGGCTTCCTCGAGCACAAGGTCGATCAAGCCTGGATTCTCGACTACGGGCGTCGTGTGAGCGATCGCCGGATCGAGGACGCCTTTCGGTTCGTCGTCGATCGCGGTGTGACGTTTCACTGGGAGACCGCCGCAGCGCCCGACTTCACCGAGGCCTCGACGCGCGAACAATTGCGGGACTACCTCGCCGTCCTCGACCTGGTTCAGGAGTTCGGCGCCGACTGCATCGGCTGGCAGTACCAGCTCGGCCTTATTCACGAGCGCCCGCCGTCCGATTTCGCCGAGGGGCTCTTCAACTCGACCTGCCGGCCCGAAAGCAATGGCGATACGGTCGTCGACGCGACCGAAGCCGACCAAGGCAACGTCATCCCCATGGAGCTGATGAAGAGGCTTTTGCTCGCCAAGGGGCTCCACCAGAGCGTCGCTTTCCATGACGTCCGCTGGGGGTTCGAGTACGAAGGACGCTATCTTTGGGTGCTGTTGAACTCCGGATCAGCCGGCGCGTTTGCGTTCAACCACGAGCCGGACACCTTGCGCGGCGTGCATTCCTGGCGTCAGCCGGCGCAATACTTTCCGACGCCAGGCGGAAGTTTCGCAGGCGAAAGTCTGCCCGGATCCGTCACCTGGGCGCGGGCCTGGCTCGATAACGGCCGCCCTGTGATGGACATCGGGGCAGGTGAGGTCGTTCGTTTGCCGCGCGGCAAGCTCGCCGACGTTTGGGCGGGCACGACTCCAGAGTGGCCGATCATGATCACGGACATGGGACTGGGACGCACGACGATGATGACCCATTTCATGAGCAACCACGTCGCTGTGTGCTACGGCGATATCCTTGAGGAACTCGCCGCATTGAGCGCGGCGCTTGGCTTCCACGTTCGGTATCTGAAGGACTGACATGACCATCGCCTATCGCGGCGACCCCGCCGATGACGCCGAACTTGCCGATTGGCTGGAGTCTCTGGACGCGCTGGCGCGTCACGGCGGCCCGGAGCGGGTGCGCGCTGTTCTCACGGCGCTTGACCGCCGTGCGAAAGAGACGGGCGTTCTCGACGCGGGGCAGGCCTATCTGCCGTACCGCAACACGATCCCGTTGGAGAAACAGCCGGCCTATCCGGGCGATCTCGCGCTGGAGGAGCGCCTGACCGCGATCATGCGCTGGAATGCGCTGGCGATGGTCGTGCGCGCGAACCAGGCGCACGGCGAGCTCGGTGGTCATATCGCGAGCTATGCCTCGGCTGCGGAAATCTTCGAGGTCGGCTTCAACCATTTCTTCCGCGGCGACGCGGACGGGAAGGGCGATCTGATCTTCTTCCAACCGCATTCGGCGCCGGGCGTGTACGCCCGCGCGTTTCTGGAAGGCCGCCTCAGCGAAGACCAGCTCGCGCGCTATCGACAGGAGATCGGCGGTCCGGGCCTCTGCTCCTATCCGCATCCCTGGCTGATGCCTGAGTTTTGGCAGGCCCCGACGGGCTCGATGGGCATCGGCCCCATCAACGCGATCTATCAGGCGCGCCTGTGGCGCGTGCTGCGCGATCGCGGTCTTCAAGACACGGATGGTCGGCGCGTGTGGGGCGTGTTCGGCGACGGCGAGATGGACGAGCCGGAATCCCTCGGCGCGCTGTCGCTCGCCGCGCGCGAGGGGCTCGACAACCTCACCTTCATCGTTAACTGCAACCTCCAGCGGCTCGATGGCCCGGTCCGCGGCAACGGCCAGATCATTCCCGAACTGGAATCCGTATTCCGTGGCTTCGGCTGGAACGTCATCAAGGTGCTGTGGGGCTCCGAGTGGGACGAACTCTTCGCCCGCGATCGCGCCAACGCGCTCCTGCGTCGCTTCGCCGAAACCGTCGACGGCAAATATCAGACGCTGGGCGCCAAGGACGGCTCCTACAATCTGGCGCACTTCTTCAACGAGGATCCCGAGACACGGGCGCTCGTGTCGCACATGTCGGCGACCGACATCGATCGCCTCAAGCGCGGGGGGCACGATTTCAAGAAGCTCTTCGCCGCCTTCAAGCTTGCGAGCGAGACGAAGGGCAAGCCCACGGTTATCCTCGCCAAGACGAAGAAGGGCTACGGCATGGGCGGCGCGGGCGAGTCGCGCATGACCTCGCATCAGGCCAAGAAGCTCGATCAAGAGGCGCTGATCGCGTTCCGTGATCGGTTCGATCTGCCGCTGACCGATGCGCAGGTCGAGAATTTGTCCTTCTTCAAGCCTGACGCGGGCTCGCCCGAGCTCGACTATCTGCGTGCGCGCCGCGAGTCGCTGGGCGGCTATGTGCCGAAGCGCCGTCGCATCGGCCCACCGCTCGCCGTCCCGGCCTTGCCGGACTATGCGCGCTTTGCGCTCGAGGCCGACGGCAAGGACATGTCCACGACCGTCGCACTCGTCCGCATGCTGACGGGCCTCCTCAAGGACAAGACGCTCGGGCCGCGCATCGTGCCGATCGTCGCCGACGAAGCGCGCACATTCGGGATGGCGAGCCTGTTTCGCCAGATCGGCATCTACGCGCCAGCCGGGCAGCTCTACGAACCGGAGGATTCCGGATCGATGCTGTCCTACCGCGAGGCGAAGGACGGCCAGCTTCTCGAAGAGGGCATCAACGAAGCCGGCGCCATCTCGTCCTGGACGGCCGCGGCCACCTCCTACAGCGTCAACGGCCTGCCGCTGCTGCCGGTCTATATCTACTACTCGATGTTCGGCTTCCAGCGCGTCGGCGATCTGATCTGGGCGGCGGCAGACCAGCGCTCGCGCGGCTTCCTGATCGGCGCGACGGCAGGGCGCACGACGCTGGGCGGCGAAGGCCTGCAGCACCAGGACGGATCGAGCCTGCTCGTCGCCTCCACGGTGCCGAACTGCCGCGCCTATGATCCGGGCTACGCCTATGAGGCCGCGGTAATCTTCGATCACGGCGCGCGCCGCATGCTCGAGGACCAGATCGACGAGTTCTACTATCTCACCGCGATGAACGAGTCCTACGCGCAGCCCTCCATGCCCGAGGGCGCCGCGGAGGGCATCGTAAAGGGCCTCTACAAGCTGCGCGGCGAGAGCGGGAAGGTGCGTCTCCTTGGCTCCGGCGCGATCCTGCCGGAAGTCGTCGCGGCGGCGGACATTCTGGAGGCGGACTACGGCGTCGCCGTCGAGGTTTTCAGCGCGACGAGCTACACCGAACTCGCCCGCGACGCCCGCGAGGTCGA
The DNA here is from genome assembly GCA_018969015.1 of Alphaproteobacteria bacterium. GTDB lineage: Bacteria > Pseudomonadota > Alphaproteobacteria > Caulobacterales > Aquidulcibacteraceae > REEB506. The sequence continues at coordinate 11,979 of JAGWZE010000029.1, read as the reverse complement.
GCGCGAAAACCTGCTCGGCCGCGCCAAGCGCCGCGCCCACGTCGCGAGCCTTCTCGAAGGCGATGCGCCGATCGTGGCCGCGACGGACTATGTCCGCGCGCTGCCGCATCTCATCGCGCCCTACGTCACCGCGCGCCTGCTCGCGCTCGGCACCGACGGGTTCGGTCGTAGCGATACGCGCGCCGCGCTGCGCGACTTCTTCGAGGTCGATCGCAAATCGATCGTGGTTGCTGCGCTGGCGGCCCTGGCGGACGAGGGCGCGATCAAGCGCGCGGTCGTCGACAAGGCCATCGCCGCGCTCGGCGTCGATCCGACGCGCGACCACCCCTGGCGCCGCTGAGGCTTACCCATGCGACACACCGTTCTCGCCCCCAATCTCGGCGACTACGCCGACGTGCCCGTCATCGAACTGCTGGTGAAGCCAGGCGACGTCGTGCGCCGTAACGCGCCGCTGCTCACGCTGGAGTCCGACAAGGCGGCGATGGAAGTGCCGTCGCCCGTGGAGGGCCGCGTCGTCGAGCTGCTCGTCGCGCTGGGCGTGCGCGTCTCCGAAGGCACGCCGCTGGCCGTCGTGGAGCTTGCGGGCGTTGATGCGTCCGCATCGCTTCCCGCGGCGTCGCCGGCCGCGACGCCAACGACCACCGCAGCGTCAGCGCCTCCAGAGAAGTCGCAGCCTCCCGCGCCCGCGGCGGCGCCTATACCCGCGCCGCCGTCGGCGCCCGTCGCCTCGGGCGATCCCGCGGACGCCTACGCCACGCCGTCCGTGCGCGCGTTCGCCCGCGAACTCGGCGTGCCGCTTGGTCAGGTGCGCGCCACCGGCCCGAAAGGCCGGATCTTGCGCGAGGATGTGACGGCCTTCGTGAAGGCGCTGGCCGCCGAAGGGCCGCGTCGCGCGCCGGCCGCATCGGATGAACTGCCCTGGCCGAATGTGGACTTCGCCGCCTATGGCCCCATCCGGCGCACGCCGCTCACGCGCGTGCAGAAGCTCGCCGGCGCCAATCTGGCGCGCAACTGGCGCGTCATTCCGCACGTCACGAACTTCGATCGCGCCGACGTCACCGACATCGAGGAGTTCCGCAAGCGCGTGAACGAGGAGGGCGGCGGCCCGAAGCTCACGATGGTGGCGTTTCTCGTGAAGGCGGCGGCGGCGGCGCTGCGCGCCCATCCGCGCTTCAACGCCTCGCTCGACGGGCCGGACCTCGTGGAAAAGGACTACGTCCATATCGGCGTCGCCGTCGATACGCCCGCCGGGCTCATCGTGCCGGTCATCCGCGACTGCGATCGCAAAGGTCTGCGCGAGATCGCCGAAGAACTGGCGCGCCTTGCGGGCCGGGCGCGGGACGGCAAGCTGACCGCGGCCGAGATGCAGGGCGGCTGCTTCACCGTCTCGTCGCTCGGCGGCGTCGGCGGGGACGGCTTCACGCCGATCATCAACGCTCCGGAAGTCGCCATCCTCGGCGCTGGGCGTTCGCGCATCGAGCCCGTCTGGGACGGCGCGGCCTTCGCGCCGCGGCTCATTCAGCCGATCTCGCTCTCCTGGGATCACCGCGTCGTCGACGGCGTCGCCGCCGCGCGCTTCCTGGGGCACGTCGCGGCGACGCTTGCCGATTTCCGCCGCGCGATCCTTTAGCCATGAACGACCCCTACGATCTCATCGTCCTCGGCGGCGGCCCCGGCGGCTATGCGGCGGCGTTCCGCGGCGCCGATCTCGGCCTGCGCACGGCGCTCATCGAGCGCGAGGCGCAGCTCGGTGGCGTCTGCCTCAATGTCGGCTGCATCCCGTCCAAGACGCTGTTGCACGTCGCGGCCATCAAGGAAGAGGCCGAGGCGCTTGCCGCGCATGGCGTCGCCTTTGCGCCAGCCAAGATCGATTTGGCGAAGCTTCGGACGCACGTCGGCGGCGTCGTGCGACGCCTCACGGGCGGGCTCGCTGATCTAGCGAAAAAGCGCGGCGTCACGGTGATCGCGGGCGAGGGGACGTTCACCGGTCGCAGCGAGATCGCCGTCAAAGCGGCAGGCGCGACCCAGACGCTCACATTCCGCAGCTGCATCATCGCGGTCGGCTCGCGTCCCGCAAAGCTCGACGTGTTTCCGGACGACCCGCGCATCGTCGATTCCACCGGGGCGCTCGCGTTGCCCTCGATCCCCAAACGTATGCTGGTCGTCGGCGGCGGCGTGATCGGCCTCGAGATGGCGACGATCTACAGCGCGCTCGGCGCCCGCATCGACGTGGTCGAGGCGGGACCTCGACTGCTCACGGGCGTGGACGCCGACCTCGTGGCGATCTGGCGCAAGGCCAACGCGCCGCGGCTCGATCATGTCTGGTTGGACACGCAGGTCGCCGCCGCCGAAGCGCGCAAGGACGGCGTTCACGTGCGCTTCGCCGGCAAGGCCGCGGGCGAGGGCGTCTACGATCTCGTGCTTGTCGCCGCCGGTCGCATCGCCAACGGCGATCGCATCGGGCTCGAGGCCGCAGGGCTTGACCATACGCGCGGCGTCATCGCCGTCGACGCGCAGCGCCGCACCGCGCGTCCCGACATCTTCGCGGTCGGCGACGTCACCGGCGCGCCAATGCTCGCGCACAAGGCCACACACGAAGGCCACGTCGCCGCCGAGGTCATCGCCGGTAAGAAGGCCGCGTTCGACGCGCGCGTGATCCCCGGCGTCGCCTATACCGCACCGGAAATTGCCTGGGTCGGCGAGACGGAAGAAGGCGCGCGCGCCGCCGGTCGCGCCGTGCGGGTCGCCCGCTTCCCGTGGGCGGCGTCCGGCCGCGCCCTCGCGAGCAACGCGACGGCCGGGGTGACGAAGCTGATCTTCGATCAGGAGACGGACCGTGTGATCGGCGCCGGCATCGTCGGCGCCCACGCTGGCGATCTTATCGGGGAAGCTGGTCTTGCAATCGAGATGGGCGCCGACCGGCTCGACATCGCCCACACCATCCACGCCCATCCCACGCTCGGTGAAACGATCGGACTGACGGCGGAGGTGGCGCTGGGCACGTGCACGGACTTGCCGCGGCAGTCCGCCTAGGCCTCAACCTAGCTTGGGTCGGTCCCCGCTTTCGCAGGCGAGTAGTTGACCGACAGGATCCAGCACGGCCCCGGTCCCGCGTTGAGATAAGCGTGTCCCATGCGGCTATCGATGTAGACCCCTTCGCCCTCTTCCAGCACCTCGGGGCCGTAGAACTCGCTCAAGAACTGCACCCGTCCCTTCACAACGAACGTGAACTCTTCGCCGTCATGTCGAAGCAGAGGGCCGAACTCGTCGAGAGACCGCGCCGTGCACTCCGAAAGGATTGGCACCATGCTTTTGAGGCGGAGATTCTCGCAGAGGTAGTGGTAGTTGTATCCGGGGGTGACGACCTGCGCGCCGCTTCCAGATCTGGCGAAGCTGATCCGCCCCGTCTGGGCTGGACCTTTCGCTTCCGATTGGGGAGGGGCCAGAAACTCCGACAGTCCGAGATCAAACGCGTTCGCGACCTTGAGAAGGCGGTCATAGGCCAGCGAAAGGGCGCCCGTCTCGACTTTCGAAAGCGTTGAGATCGCGATGCCGCTACGTGCGCTGAGTTCAGCGAGCTTCCAGCCGCGTTCTTGGCGCAACCGCCGGATGCGCACCCCGAGCGGCATCGGTTCGGGAACGGCTGGGATGATGGGCTCCGGACCTTTGGGCGTGGCCACGGGCGTTCGGACGGGCGTGCGGGTCGCGGCTTTCGGTGGGGGCGGGTCCGAAAGTCGTTGCGAACGCAGGGGAAGGGCCTTTTTCGCCATGGTTAAAACCTGTCCGAGCCGTTGAACTATTTTCCTATCGTAGAATCAGTTTGTCACGGAAACAGTCTTGATGCGCTCGCGGCCTGGGGATCAGGGCCACCCAGCGATGACAGTTGCGGCGGTGGCATGTCATTCAGTCGCCTAGGGCTGAAGCAATTCGTGTCGCAATCAGATTGCTGGCCTGCCGGAGTGGATCTGCGTCGAGGTGGGCATACCGTTGCGTGGTCGAAGCCTGCGTATGTCCGAGCAGCTTTCCTACGATCGGCAATCCAAGCGACGCTCCGGCGCCGACAGACGCGAAGGTATGGCGCAGGTCGTGTATCCGCACGCCATCGATCCCAGCGTGAGCGCACACAATCCGCCACGGGCGATCGAGATCGGTCAGATGCGTACCGGCCTTGGCGCCGATGATGACGTATGGGTTGTCTTTCTCCGAAGCGAGAGCATCGAGCACAGTCACTGCTGGACTGTTGAGCACGATTGTCTTCCGTCCGGTCTTGGAGTCTGGCAGCAGCAGCAATGCGCGCTCCCGGTCGTACTCGTCCCAGCGGAGCTTCAGAATCTCGTTGACCCGGCATCCGGTGAACATCAGCAAGCGCAAAGCCGCTGCCGCATAGAGTGTGATCCCAGCCTTTCGTCCGGGGCGTTTTGGATCGATCGCATCGCCCGCTTGCGCGGCTCTGATTGCGTGCCCGATCCGTTCGAGTTCTTCGCCGCGCAGGAACCGCTCGCGTCGCGCCTCCGGGTAGCGCTCGATCTTCCGCGCCGGATTGAACCCTTCTGGCGTAAACGCGCGGCGCTCGCTGAAGGCGTAGAGCGAACCCATGATCGCGAGCATGCGGTTGGCCTGGTAGGGGCTTTCGCGCATCTTGGCGTGCAGGCGCGCGATGTCGGTTCGCTTGATGTCGGCGGCTCGTCGCGTGCCGAGCGCTGGCGCGACATGCTGCTCCAAAACCTGACGATAAAGACGTTGTGTCGCCGCCTTCCGCTTTGCGTCGACGTGATTGTCGAGGAACTCGGCGATCAAGTCGCGGAGCGTCACGCAGGCGCGCGCTTCCGCGCGGCGTGCGCCGGGATCTTCACCGAGCCGCACACTGCCGAGCAGTCGCTCCGCTTCCTTTCGCGCTTGTTCGGGCGTCATCTCACCATGGCGGGCGATCAGCACCTGGCGGAGGGGCGCATTGCGTCCTCCGCCGTCGGCTCGATATCGGACGACGTAGCTTTTGAGCCCAGTGGGCTCGACGCGAAGGCCAAAGCCTTTGAGGTCGTCATCCCAATAGAACTGACGTTTGTCGGTGGCCGAAATGGCATCGACGGTGCGCTTTTGAATCCGCATTTTCGCCCCCACCCAGGACGGAGTTTCACACCCGCAACACGACTTTCAGCGCGTCCTTGGTCATCACCTGGTCATCACCGAGGCGGAAATTCGCGCCAGCGCAGGACAACACGTTTTGGAAAAACGTCAATAAAACAATGCCATTTGGGCAAGCTGCGACAAGCCAAGGCGACCACTTTGCGGTCATTTGGCGAACTCTTAATCAGCGGGTCCCAGGTTCGAATCCTGGTACACCCACCAAGGTTTTCAACGACATAGAAGACTGCGGTGAGGCTTGGAAACGAGCGTCGCGCTTATTCTGTGCCAAATGTGTGATAGTTGGACCCCGCTAGGCTCGTGTGCTGCTTGCGTTCGGCGCGCCTTAGCCGGCGCACGTGGTTGCGGCGATCGCGGCTCGCGCAACGCCGCTCCCAGCGCCCCTCATCCTTCAGATCGGCGATGTTGAAACCAAGTCCGGGTGTGCGGCCAAGTGCGCGCACGAGGGCCTGCTCGAGGCCGCTGTCGCGCGTGCTTTGATAGACGACCCGCCAAGCCGACCTCGAAAGAAACAATCGGCCGCCGGGGGGCAGCACGAGCGCGCGAACGTTTGTGCCGCGGCGAGGGCAAACGAACCACAGCCGCGATCCACCGAAGCGCGGCGAGGTGACATCGGTGAGGATCGTTTGCCGTACGGGTGTGCCGTCGACGGAAAAGTGCAGTTCGAGCACGCGGGCGGTGCCATTCCACTCGTAGCCAATCGCGCCGATCTGAGAACCGAAGGAGGTCCAGCGCCAGGAGCCGCTCGTCACTGCGCCAGGCAGAAGCGCCTGGCGCACGGCTGGCTCCGCAACATCCAGCCGCAGGCAGGACTCCACTGTTGCGTGGATTGGGTCACGACCGCGCGGCATGGGGGCGACGATCATCGAAATCGACAGACCACCGGATAATGGTCCGAATGCTGAACACCATGGCGCGCAAGCCCAGCATGCGTGTTTTTTTCTGGACGCAGATTTAGGGATTTTGCGCGAAATCCCAAGTCACTAGGCGACAGACGATATCTTACTCACGGCAGGCGATGGCTAGGGGGCCACGATCGAGGAGTTTTTCGGGACCGCACGTGACGCCTGCGTAGCGCGCAGTTGGTCTAGAGTCCGGGAAAACGCCCGGTGCAGGCTGGTTTCCCAGCGTTGCATGGCTTCCAGAGCAGCGAGATCGTTGCGGTTGTCGAGGGCGTTTTGAATTGGGGTCAAACCAGCGCCGTAGCCGTCCGCTTTCGAGAGGAACGCGCTCTCGAGTGCCTGAGCTCTATTGAGCCGCCACGCCAGTCCAACCGCTCGCGTCGCGATGGTCGTTTCTAAAGGCCCCACAGGGGCGAGATCAGCCAAAAGGGCCTCTGCAAAGGCCTCATAGTCCAGGCGGCTATCGCCGGCCGCCAGTGCCGTTGCGAGCAGTGGGTGCCGGACGAGGCGTTGCGCGCGGCGGCGGGCTGCAACGGGCACGTCGGGGAGTGCAGGGTGAGTGACGCCCACATCGTTGATGGTGTTCTGGATGTTGGTGTGAAGCTGCGACCCAACACGCGAAGCATTGCTTCTCGCTTTGGGCTGCCGGCTACGCGAGATCTTCTGCGACAAGGCACAATCCTCAACACTAAGAACGACTTGCGCGTCACTTCCCATCATGTGCCCTGCATCACCTTTTCACAGTCCGGCTACGGATCGCTAGACCATAGAAATAGGGGCCGTCGGAGCGACGCTTGTACTCGATGCCCTTCACGCCGGCGCTACGAACACGCTGCGTGAATCCAGCTCGCGGCGGAACGGAGTTGCGGTCCCAACCTGCCTCGAGCGCGAATTGCTGAAACGCTTGGTAGGCAACGCGGGTATGAGTCGCTGTGCCCGGGCAAAGCTCGACCTCACTTGGGTCTGACAGCCATTCGTGTATGGGATCGGCCGAAGTCATCCACGAGCTCAGAGCTCGCAGACATGCGTCAGGTTCCTTGAGCCGTTGGCGTGCTAGCACCCTCGACGCGCCGGCCAATGCCCATCCGAGCAGCAAGTCGCGCTCCTCCGACGCAATCTTTTCCGCGATACCGATGATGCGGTCAGCTTCGGGCACCACATGGTCAAACGGGACAACGAGCAGTCTTCGACGTACGCCGCGATCCATTCCGTCCTTAAATGGAGGAAGCGCATTCGCGGCGAACACGTGAAGCGCCGACGGCCGAAATGTGAGCGGATGTTTATACACAGGCCGGCCGGTGACCCATTCCCCAGTGATCACAGCCTTGAAGGCTTCAGTCGCAAGCGCGGCCCCACCGATTTCATCGGCCGCGTTCAACGCTTTGCCTGCAAGCGCGGCGATCATGCGCTCGTCGCCGAACGTCGCGGGGCTAATGGAGCAAGTCGCCTCAGCCGGAACCAAGGCGCGAAGGAGGTTGAGGAACGTGCTTTTCCCGTTGTTGGCGGTTGGCCCAACCAGCGCAATCGCTTTGGGCTCCAGGACGTTCGTCGCACCTCCGAGCAACGCGATCCCCGCGATCTCGGCGAGCAGGTCGCGAAGCTCGGGATCGTTTGGCTGCGATGCGTTTAGGAAACGTCCCAGCAACGTCTCGGGACCCGGACGCCATGGCAAATCGCGGCGAAAGACGCCACGTGCCCGTGTTCGGATGCGGTGCTGTGGATCCAGCGGCTCGAGATGAAAGGAGCCGTCATCCGTCCACCGGACAAAGCCGTTTTCGACGGCCAATCCTCGCGGGGCGCCCGCGAAAAACTCCCTGGCCGCTACGATCGCCGCTAGCTCGACGAGAACTCCGTCGATGGCGGTCCGAGTCAGGCGAAGCTGGGAAACGCCGGATGGCCTTTGTACGGTAGCGCCATCGAACTTGTGCACCGCACGACGAAGCGCATCATCTTCGACGCGAAGCCAAACGCCATCGTGCGGCGCCCAGAACGCTCCGTCGTCGAAAACGAATCCACCCAACTGCGCTGCAAATTCGTCAGATACTAGCTGCGCCATCTCTACGTGGGATCCGATCGCCAGCGAAGGGTCGTGACGTTCGCGGTTGCTGTCCACGGAGGAACTGCTCAGCCGGCGGGAGCGCCGCGGGAGATCGAGCCACTTAGCCACGGCCTCTGCTACCGGCTCCCCTATGAGGTCAACTAGGCTCGGATAACCTCGAACGGACTTGTCGGCTGCAAGACGCTTCGCCGTATCGCTCGCTGTCGCCCGGCGCTTGGCAAGATCGCCTTCGCCGCCTGCTGCCCAGGCCACTGCGGCAACGAAGTTGGCGATATCGTCGATCGTCCATCCAGCGCGAGTCAGCACGCCGATGAGTGTCAGTTGGGCATCGTGCCGGCCGCCTGGCTGCGGCCAATGACGAGCAAGGAGCGCGGCGGCGGCCAGGCGAGAGACCGCTTTGCGAAGTTCGGCAGGCCGAATGTCGAGAGGGTCTCCGTTGTTGGCCCATTCGATCTCTTCGCCGCTTTCGTGCACGCTGCCGGGAAAGACTGTTTGCGCACCGTCGCTCCGGAGCTCGACAAGCATGGTTTTGTCGGTTGGATCTTTGAACGGCTCTGTGGCGGTACCAGAAGAGTTGTAGAGCCAGTGGGACTGCGGATTGCCCAGCCGCCCGAAGATCGCGTCCGTTCGAGGGAGGAAGGAGGGGGCGAGTGCGCGCGCTTCTTCGGCATCGAGATCGACATCCGCCAATCCATTTGACGGGGCGCCTAGAAGAACACCGACATTGAGCGCTTTCCCATCAAACCACCGCGCGATGTCTTCCGCAGATGGGCGAAGATTCTGCCAGCCTTTCCCGCCGGGCTCGTCGGGGTTGAATGGCCGCTTGCCCCTGGCAAGGACAGGGACGGGGGCCCACCCGCGAGCAAGCGCGGCTGCTGCCGCGGAGGCAGCTTGATCAGGCTGCATGCGAGTTCAGCCAGGCGGTAAGGGCATCGAGCCGGATGAGCCGGCGGCGACCGAGTTTGAGACTCGGCAGATCTCCAGAGCGCAGGGCGAGATAGAGTGTTGAGCGACCAAGTCCGGCGATGCGCGCCGCCTCCGCAGGCGCAACCGCGATCAGGTCTCGAACGTCGTTTTGGGCTCGTTTCGTTTGCATGCCACCACCTGTGTTCCAATGCGAACACTGGGACATTCGCGGACGAGCCTGCCGGAAAAAACGGTCGAATAATCGAGCCATTTTCCGATTTTTGCTGAACTCCCAGCACGATTGACTGCAGGGACGTTGGATGTATCGGGTAGGGTGGTGCTGAGGTGAGGCGGGCATGGACAACGACAATCGCGAGCGACTGATCGCTCTCGCCTACGATTGCCTTGAGGCGACGCGTGACGATGACGAGCAGTTCAGCTTCGTGTTTCGTACTCTGGGCGCGAAGAGCTTGGGCGGAGCTTTCTTCTTTGCCGATCTCGAAGACTTCGATCCATATCTCGCTGATCCCGATCATCTCGATTTGCCTTGGCCGATGGAGCGTTGGCACGCATTCGAGAACTTCGGGAGACCGACGTCCGATGAGCTCACCGCATGGCGGAACGCGGTCGCACGCCTCTGGCAAGACCTAGCGAAGAGCCGAACCTGCGAGTGGCCGCATCTGATCTGGCTGACGCCGCTACTGGAGAATGGGGCGCTCGCTGCTTACGCGCTGTTCGACTGCCCGATGCGCAACAAGGCCGACCCGTATCTCATTGGGCTGTTCGATACACAGGAAGAGGCCGAGGCGGCGCTAAATCGGATGAGCGTTGTTCGTTCGCAAGCCAAAGGCGGGTGAAGGGCTGCTTCGGGCGCGCTCAATCGGCTTGAATGAAATCACGGTTTGCAATCCGACGAAGGACTTCTTCTGTTCCAGCGTTGCCAGCGGGGACACAGCACGACATTGCAAGCGGGAAGGGCGCGTCTCGCCTGAGTTTCTTCGCGAACCGGCAGAAGCCTTTGTCTTCCGAAACGAATGCATCAGCATCCAATAGGTAGGACGAGATCTGATTGTCCCCCGGCGTACCGTTCGTGTGTGACCCGACCCCCGATCCTCCTCCAGCCGCGACCTAGATCCGGCGGTCATGAAATGCTCCCCGGCGCCGTTTCGCAAGCCTCGTGTGGCGCAGCCCATCGCGCGGCGTAGGCGGATGGGGTTTGCCAGCCGAGGCCCGAGTGCGGGCGCTCGTCGTTGTAGTCTGCGCGCCACGTCGCCAGCGCCGTTCGTGCCTGGGGCAGCGAGCGGAAGAGCGTCTCGTTGAGCAGCTCGTCGCGCAGCCGGCCATTGAAGCTCTCGATGAAAGCGTTCTGCACCGGCTTGCCCGGCTGGATGTAGCGCCAGGCGATGCGGCGTTCGTCCGCCCATCCGAGGATCGCGTTCGACGTCAGCTCCGTGCCGTTGTCCGAAGTGATCGACGCCGGCCGGCCACGCCAGGCGATGATCGCATCGAGTTCGCGCGCCACTCGCACGCCCGAGAGCGACGTGTCGGGCACGAGCGCCAGACATTCGCGCGTGCAATCGTCGACGACCGCCAGGATGCGAAAGCGTCGGCCATCGGTCATCTGATCGTGGACGAAGTCGAGGCTCCACGACGCGTTCGGCCGATCGGCGACCGCCGCCGGCGATCGCATGCCGAGGGCGCGTTTGCGCCCGCCGCGACGGCGCACCATGAGCTTTTCCTCGCGATAAAGCCGCTGCACGCGCTTCTTGTTCGCCGTCCAGCCCTCGCGCCGCAACAGCACATGAAGCCGGCGGTAGCCGAAGCGACGGCGTTCGTGCGCGAGCGCTTTCAGCCGGGCCCGCAGAGCGCTGTCGTCGCCGCGTTTGGATTTGTAGCGGACGCTCGACCGGTCGACGCCCACCAGGGAGCACGCCCGCCGCTGGCTCATCTCGAAGGCGCTGACGAGATGAGCCACGGCTTCGCGCCGTGCGGCGGGCGTCACCACTTTCGCGACAGAAGATCCTTCAACGCCGCCTGGTCGAGCATCGCGTCGGCGAGCAGGCGCTTGAGGCGCGCATTCTCGTCCTCCAAGGCCTTGAGCTTCTTGGCGTCGGAGACCTCGAGCCCGCCGAACTTGGCCTTCCACGCATAGAACGTCGGGTTCGACATCCCATGCTTGCGACAGAGGTCGGCCACCGACGCGCCCGCCTCGTGCTCCTTCAGGATCCCGATGATCTGCTCTTCCGAAAACCGTTTCCGCTTCACGTCCGTCCCTCCACCTGGGCCGGATCCTAAGCTCAAACTGGCGGAGTTTCAGGGGGTCGGGTCACCCGTGCTGCACGAACTCCCGCGGCAGCACGAGGTCGCGCCCCAGTCCGTCCCGGCCGCCCAGGATGATGTGGGTGTGGGGATTGTCCGTGTCCCAATGGTCGACGGCCATCCAGCGCAGGGGCTTGCCGAGCGCGGTCTCAGCGCGCGCCATCACCTCACGCGTGTAGCTCCGCAGGTCACCCAGCGCAGCGCCCTGCTCGGGAGCGAGCACGATCCGGAAGTGGCGCTTGTCGGCCTCGGCCCAATCAGCGCCGGTGGCGCGGCCGTCGAAGCCGCTCTGCGTGGCGTCGTAGAACACGTCCCGCCCGTTCTGGCCGTCCCGCGTCAGGTAGTCGGTATGCCGCTCGGTTTCCGGCGCCTCGAGCTCAGCAGGGCGAGCGGCGTCGTCTCGCGCGACATAGGTGGCGTGGCTTGAGAGCCCGCCGCCCTTGCCGCCCGCATGCGCGTGGTAGTGGACTTTCACAACGGCCTGCTGGCGCCGGTCGTAGGTCGCGCCGCCGCTCTGATCGGATCGCCGCTGACGGACGTAGTGATCGAGGAGCCGCGACAGCTTGGTCATCGGTGCTGTGCGCGCGGTGATGCTCCGGGACCGTCCCATTCGCCCTTCGAGCGTGTCGCCCACGCTCGAGACGCCGCCGC